>NZ_JAFWOM010000100.1 GCF_017545445.1 Fibrobacter sp. | reverse complement strand
TGCCCATTCGGCGTTCACGTCGAAACCGAACTTCTTGGAAACCACGTCCAGCACGCGGACAGCTTCTTTCATGACTTCGGGGCCGATACCGTCGCCCGGAAGCACTGCAATCTTGTAATTCTTGCTCATTGTTAATCCTTGTTTTTTTTGTAATTTGAACGGTGTAAATGTAGCTTTTTTAGACGAAAGACGATAAATGCGTAAGGCGAATATCGCGGCAAAAAACTTGTTTTTTGACATGATTGAGCCTAGCATTTAGCACGAAGTGCAAAGACGAAAGAGTAAGACTTGAGAACGTTAAAATTGTAAATTAGTGGCGAGTAAACAGTGGTTGGTGGCTAGGAAATGCACTGCAATGGCGTGAAGCCGGTTGTTTCTGCGCATTTCCTCAAGGAAAAAATGTTTAGATCTTTTTTTAGAATTTTGATTTTTTGTTTCGTGATGGCTCTGGTTGGCTGTGGCCAGAAAGGCGAGGCTATGGACCAAAAGACGGCGACTGAGGAATTATCAGTCGAAAAATTGTCAGCAGCAAAATTTTCTGTTGCAATGGATGCAAAAAATGCGACCCCTGCAAAGCCAGTTTCCTTGACAACCTACAGCGTGATGGATTCTGCGCACCTTAGCGAGTTCTTTGAATTGAATGATGAAAATGAAAAGTATGCAGCCCGTATCAGAAAAGTTTTGCAAGATGTAAAAAAGATTCCCGTTAAATTCAATTACGCAGAAAATAAATTAGATACGATAGACAAGGAAATTTTTTATAAATTTTGCTTTTCTGATGTTGATGGATTCGTAGTGAAACATCCTTGTGCCTTAGATTCCACTTTGCTTGTAAGCGTTGTGAAAAAACTGAATTTCAGCGATTCTGCGAAAGCACTCAAAATTGAAATTGACTTTATTTCATATTCAATATCTTCTGAATATGCGAACTACTCGGAAATGTACTTGAACGAGGACGGCTCTATTGAAACAAGCTGCTTGTCAAAAGACGGGAAAAAATGTGACGACCTCTACGCGCATGTTTCCGTTTACAAGAAGATCTTTCCTGAAAATGTTTTGGCGGAACGTTCTACGAATTGGCCAAGAGAACAATTCAATATTCGCATTGACGAATCGAGCTTTATCGAAAATTTCAAAATAGATGATTTTCTTTCTTCAATTTACGAAGAACGCCTTGAACGCAGATATCATATGCCACAACACAAACATCAAATGAATCAAAAGGACTCCTTGATTCCATTTGAAATGTGCTATGAAAACGGCTTTGCGACACCTTGTAATTTGACCAAAAAGTATTATTTTCGAATACAGAAAGCTATAGAAAAAGAAGGGGATACTTTAGTTGCCGTCACTTACCAGAGATGCTTTATGCTGAACGATTTTGCTTTGGATGGAATGTCCTGCAAACATTATTGCAATTCTAAGGACGGGAAACATTGCAGTGAACTTTCCGCCTTGGTTCGCAGAAACGACAATGCAACGCCTAATTATGGTTGGCTTGTTTTGTACCGCTTTGATTTAAAGGACTTTTCATACACTGTTGAAGAATTGAGTCACGGTGATCCGATGTGGATTGAATATGACGAATTGTATAAAAAAGACGGCACGTATATTGGCCGCGAAAAGACTCGAAAAACGAAGTAATCTCACCACTCTCGTATATCTTACTGCTCCAGTCTCGCCGTTCATGGCCTATATAATACATTCCCCCCAAAAACTTGCTTTTTTTCATAGAAAAATAGAGAATTCGCGTTTGATGGGTGCTGTTATAGAATTGCAGATGGAAATGTGATTATTTATATTAGTAATGTATGGGCTTTATTTTTGGAGGTTGTCAACATGTACAAACACTGGAAAAAAATTTTGCTTGCGATGACGGCGTTCTTTTGGAACGCTTGCGACAATAACAGTACGCCGACCGCTCCGCAAATTACGCCAAATTCAAGTTCGGGAACTAATGTTGAACCCGCCTCTAGTTCTGTGGCCGAAACGACTTCTAGTGCTGTTGAGGAATCCCGTTCTAGTTCAACTGTTAATGCGACGAGTTCCGCGACGCCCCCTCCCGTTTCTTCCGCAGTTGGAGAAACAAGTTCCAGTTCCGTAACGGCTAAGTCCAGTTCCGCGACTGCTCCGGCTTCGAGTTCTGTCAAAGAAAAGGTAAGCTCCAGCAGTTTGGATCAAAATGCAGATCTTTACGGTTGTCCGCCAGATGTTTGCGGTGCCGAACTTAGTAGTAGTGCTGGCATGATCGCCCCCAAGTACGGTGTTCAAATGAGTTCGAGCAGCAGGGGCATGATTGCACCTAAGTACGGCGTTCCGATAGTCTCCAGCTCTAGTCAGGGCTTTGAGGATGTCCCCTTGTATGGAGTCTCTTCAAACGTTTGTGTAAAAGCAGAAAACGATTCAACATTGAGTTGTAATGGCGGGGTGACTTGCACGGAATCTGTAACGGAAAATACGCAATTCCCGAGCTGTTCCGGTGACCAAATCTGTGCAAAATACGGTGTTGTCATCATCAAGGATAAAACATATAAATGTTCCGATGGCAAGGTCTATAACGAAGCTGAATTCAAGGCTCGTTATGACATATTGACTGTTGTCGAAAATGTCAAGAAAAAAGTCCCTTGCTACAAGAATGGGAGTAGCATGGATTGTGACGATGGAGAGTCCTTTGAAATTTCAAAAGATGATAGCGGGAATGTAATCTACCGTAGTAAAACTGTAGATTTGAGTGAAAAAGATTTTTTGAAAAAATATGAAGTTCTGGAAATGGCTCCTGCTCTTTACGGCCCTCCGTGCATGTTCAACGGAACGTGTGATGAGGAAAAGTAGGTAGTGAGCAGTAAACAGTGGTTAGTAAGCAGTGGTTAGTAAACAGTATGCAGTAAACAGTGGTTAGGCTGTAAACAGGGATAAATAAAGAACGTTCTTATTGCTTTCCTAACCACTAACCACCAACCACTAACCACTATAATCTCTCGTCTAAATATGCAGCTTGGTTTAAAGAAAAAACTTGCCCTTGAGGCGTACCGCCTTTATCGTCATAGCGAAATCAAAACGCACAAGTTAACGTACCTCTTTTGGGAATGTACGTTGCGCTGTAATTTGCATTGCTTGCATTGCGGTAGTGATTGCGTTGTCGATGCGATTCCCGACATGCCGCGTGAAGACTTTATGCGCGTCTTGGACAGCCTCGCTCCGCATATCGACCCTAAGGATTTTGCCGTGGTGATTACCGGCGGCGAGCCTTTGATGCGGCCTGATCTTGAAGAATGCGCTAAGGAAATCAAGGCACGCGGATACCCGTGGGGGATGGTGACAAACGCTCTTGCGTTGACGCCGGAGCGTTATACGAAACTTTTGAATGCGGGGCTCAAATCACTTACGATTAGCCTTGACGGACTTGAAGACAACCACAATCATTTCCGTGGAAATCCTCACAGTTTTGAACGTGCGGTGCGAGCCATCAACATGGCGTCGCATACCGATGGCATCTTGTTCGACGTGATGACTTGCGTGAATCGCAAGAACCTCAAAGAATTGCCGCAACTCTTTAATTTGCTTGTGAATCTCGGTGTCAAGCGGTGGCGTGTTTCGAACGTGTTCCCGAAGGGCCGTGCCAAAGACAATCCGCTATTCCAACTCACGAACGAAGAATTCCGTCAGGTGTTTGAATTTATCCGTGAAGCCAAAAAGCAAAACATCATCAACGTGAATTACGATTGCGAGGGGTTTCTCGGCAGTTACGAAAAAGTTGTTCGCGACCAGCCGTTCTTTTGTTGGGCGGGCGTGAATATTTCATCGGTGCTTTGCGACGGGAGCATTTCTGCATGCCCCAGCTTACGTGGGGATTACATCCAAGGGAACATTTACAAAGACGATTTGTGGGATGTGTGGCAGAACCGATACCAAGTCATGCGAGACCGCAATTGGGCTAAGACTGGGGAATGCAAGGATTGCAAGTTCTGGCGTTACTGCGAAGGCTCCAGCCTACATCTCCGTGATGAAAAAACTAAAGAACTTGCATATTGTCATGTAGCGAGACTAGAAGCTGCTGGGGTGTGATGACAAATGCGTAAGGCGAGCGTCGCAGCCATGCTAGCATGGATATGACCGAGCCTAGCATTTGGTACTTGAGCAAAGCGAAAGTACAGAAAACTAAAGAACTTGCATATTGTCATGTAAAACGCCTTGAAGCCGCCGGTGCATAAAAAACGCCCAGCTTAGCGCTGGGTGTGAAATTCTTGATGAACGGTTATAGTGAACGCAATAAGGTTAGCTGCGATTATCAAGAAGCTTAATTCCTAATACCTATAACCTATTACCTAACACCTATACTACTTCTTCTTCGTCTTCTTGGTTTCAAGCCATTCGTCGAAGGTAATGCTGCGGTCAACAACACCGTTCGGCGTGAGTTCCAAGACGCGGTTCGCGACAGTTTGGACAAATTCATGGTCCTGAGAGCAGAAGATGACCGGACCCTGGAAAGCCTTGAGACCGTTGTTCAAAGCGGTGATGGCTTCCAAGTCGAGGTGGGCCGTCGGTTCGTCGAGGAGCAAGCAGTTTGCGTTCGAGAGCATCATCTTCGAAAGCATGCAGCGCACTTTTTCACCACCGGAGAGCACGTTCGCCGATTTCAAAGCTTCTTCGCCGGTAAAGAGCATACGACCGAGGAATCCGCGGATGAACGTTTCGTCCTGTTCCTTGCTGTACTGGCGCAGCCAATCCACGAGGGAGAGGTCCGTCTTGAAGTAAGTGTCGTTGTTCTTCGGGAAGTAGTTGTAGCTGATGGTGTTGCCCCACTTGAGCACGCCATCCGGAGCCTTGATTTCTTCGGCAATGAGCTGGAAGAAGGCTGTCTTGAGCGTGTCGAATTCGCCGACGAGAGCGACCTTGTCCTGGTTGCCGAGCGAGAAGTTCAGGCCCTTGCAGACGATGCCGTCGCCGCCATCAACGGTGGCGTTCTTGACTTCGAGCACGATCTTGCCCGGTTCGCGGTCCATCTTGAAGTTGACCCATGGGAACTTACGGCTGGAGGCCGGCATTTCTTCGACGGTCATCTTGTCCAAAAGCTTCTTACGGCTGGTGGCCTGCTTAGCCTTAGCGGCGTTCGAAGCGAAGCGGCGGATGAACGCCTTCAATTCTTCAATCTTTTCTTCGGCACGGCGGTTCTGGTCTTTACGCTGCTTCTGGGCGAGCTGGCTTGCTGCGTACCAGAATTCGTAGTTACCACCGTAAATATTGATTTTGCCGTAGTCGATATCGCAGGTGTGCGTGCAGACGGCGTTCAAAAAGTGACGGTCATGGCTCACCACGATCACGATGTTTTCGAAGCGTTCGAGGTAGTCTTCGAGCCAGCCGACGGTTTCCAAATCAAGGTGGTTCGTCGGTTCGTCCAAGAGCAAAATGTCCGGGTTGCCGAACAAGGCCTGGGCGAGGAGCACGCGGATTTTCTGGCCGCCGTCGAGTTCGGACATCAAGTTGTAGTGGAATTCTTCGGGAATGCCAAGGCCCTTGAGGAGCACGGCTGCATTGGAGTCGGCTTCGTAACCGCCGATTTCGCCAAAGCGTGTTTCGATTTCCATGGCTTGCATGCCCTGTTCTTCGGTCATTTCAGGGAGCGCGTAAAGTTCGTCGCGCTTCTTGCCAAGTTCGTAAAGTTCCGGGAAACCCATCATCACGGTTTCGAGAACTGTGTTGTTTTCGTAGGCGAAGTGGTCCTGCTTCAAAACGGCGATACGTTCGCCCGGGTCCTTCGTGACTTCACCCGTGTTCGGTTCGAGTTCGCCCGAAAGAATTTTGAGGAAGGTGGATTTGCCGGCACCGTTTGCGCCGATAACACCGTAGCAATTGCCGCGCTTGAAGGAGAGATTCACTTCTTTGAAGAGGACGCGGCTACCATATTGGAGACTGACATTGGATACATTAAGCATGGCGCCAAAGATAGTAAAAAATGGGGGTGGATTGTAGGGTAGATTAGAGTCAAGCGTGACGAAAACCGCAAAAATAATGTAATTTGAAAATGGATGTAATAGGATTGTCATGCCCGGCTTGACCGGGTATCTCCTGAAAAAAGTAAGGTCTTATTATGAATTTTAATTTATTTAAAACTTCTGCTTTTGTAAAATGCGCTTCCATTGCTGCGCTTGTTCTTGCCTTTGCAGGGTGCTCCGACGGCTCTGACGTTACAATCGTTGATGTTGATGGTATTAGTGATGAAGGTTCTGTTGATCCTCGTATTCATAGAAAATCAAGTTCTTCATTCTTTGTACCGTCTACACCCACTTCATCCGCGAAGGTTTCTTCATCGTCTACAAGAAGGCGCGTAAGTTCCTCTTCTGTGAAGCCGACAAGTTCTGCGGCCCGTCCCGCGTCGTCCGCGAGCGTGCTTTCGTCGTCAGCGAAAACTCCCGTGAGTTCGTCCGTAGTCGCATCATCCTCTGCGAAAGCAGTTAGCTCTTCTGCAAAGGTTCCCGCAAGTTCCGCGGCCGTTCAATCCTCGTCCGCGGTGGCCCCGAAGTCATCCGCCGTAACACCTGCAAGCTCCGTGACGGTCCAGTCTTCTTCCGCAGCAGCTCCGAAATCCTCTGCAACAGCCCCTGCATCATCCGCTGCACAAAGCGGGTTCTTCAGCGAAAATTGGCGTCAAGCTTGCCTCGATAAAATCAACGAATACCGTGCAACTGAAAATTTGCCACCGCTCTCATTAGCCCCCGAAGAAAAGCAGACTTGTACCGACAAGCAAGCCGGCGACGATCTTGCTGAAAACAAGGCTCACGGCCATTTCCAAGCTTGCGGCGAATGGGCGCAGAACTCCGGCCCGAACTTCAATACCTCTTGGCGCAAAACCGCAATCGAAGTCTCTGACGCTTACCTTAAAATGATGTGGGAAGACGAAAAGGCGTTAGTCACAAGTGGCGAACGCGACCCGAAAAAAGACGAAGATTACCCCTACATTGGCCATTATCTCAACATGAAAGGCAATTACAAAACCGTCTCCTGCGGCATTGCCCTCACCGAAGACGGCAAGAAAGGTTGGTTCAATGTGAACTTCTTTTAGGTAGCTAATCGTTTTTTAATCTTTTTTTATCTTTGGGCCTATGAAAATTAGGCCTATTTTTTTTATTGCTGTGTTGATGCTCGCATCGCACATTTTTGCGGATGCTCCTGCTAAAAAAGGCGGGCTCCTTGGCAGCCTTTTTGCAGTTGAACAAGATGAGGCAATCCATCAGGGAAATGTTCTCACGGGTGCAACGCTTTTTTTGCTTCAAGTAAATTCCGATGATGATGCGTTGAACATTATCTTTGGCGATATTTACAAGGCCGAGGGTTACACGTTCACTGCGGAGGCTTTTGGCGGATATTTTGTTCGTGATGCAATGGCTGTGGGGTTGCGTGCTGGTTATAGTCGCACTTATGTCGATGTCGATTATTCAATTCTCGAAGATCTAGCCGATATTAAGGAACACCGCAAGTACGTGAGCAATGGTTTTTTTGTCCAGCCGTTCCTTAAAAATTATTTGAAAGTTTTTGATTCAAGAACGATTTACTTCTTTAACGAGACTTCTCTTACGGCTGAATATTCTTACGGAATTTCGCAGTCGGATGATGGCGAGGATATCTCGAAAACACGAAATCACGGATGGACTTTTAAGTTTGGTATCAATCCGGGCCTTTGCATTATGGTGCTAGACCGCTTGGCGTTCGAAACTTCGGTGGGCTTGTTGGGCTTGAACTCGTCTTGGTTGGTCGTGGAAGAAAATGGCGAGACTCGCAGTGAAGTTTCTTACAACATTGTGAATTTTAAGATAAACTTATTGGCTCTTGATTTTTCGTTGGTGTATTTCTTTTAAAGGGTAAGTATGTTGTTTAAAATTAAGAATATATGGTTTACAGTTTCGGTGCTGTTGACTGTTGCTCTTTTGAATGGATGTACGGCGGATTACGATACGTTTGGTACTTCGGATTACTGCGACTTTAATGAATTGACGCTTGCGGAACAGGATGCATCACCTATGGTAAATGCTGCAGGACACCGCATGGAATTTGATTTGGTGGCTCCGTCTAAGTCGAAAAAAACTTGGGATTCGGTGACGGTGGAAAATATTGACATGAGCCATTTTGCGTCGCTTCACTTGGTGACTGAAAAAATTTCTGATTTCCCGACAGATTCGTTGGAACTCGATTCTCTTGCACAAAAGGTTTCTTATACTAAAGAGGCTATTAAGGAAGGCGAAAAATTTGGTGTGCCTTCTAGCCATGTCGTTTATGTTGTTTTAATTTCTGAAAGCGGAATGAAATCTGTTTGGCAGTTGCAATTTAATATCCCGAACGTCGAACCAGAAAGTAGCTCTTCTGTGAAAAATGGTGCTTCCAGCAGCTCTATAAAAAAGGCGGAATCAAGTAGTTCTGCAAAAGCGGCAACGTCTAGCAATTCAGAAAAAAAATCCATATCTAGCAGCTCCCAAAAAAGTGAACAAGGCGGTTCTTCGTCCGCAGATGATTCTCCGAAATCCAGTGCGTTTGTGGAATCTAGCAATTCCGGTGAATCTAGCGATTCTCGCGAAGAAACAGCTCCGAAAATCCTTTCGCTTTCTATAGCCGGGAAGTCGGCTGTCATTGACGAAGAACGTAAAGCGGTTCATGTCGATGATCTCGATTTCCGCACAAACCTCACGTCGTTGGAACTTTCCGAAATCACGCTTTCGGAAGGAGCGACTGCAAATGTTTCTGAGGGAAAGTCCTATGATTTTGGCGCGGGAGTCCAAGTGACGGTGACAAATGCAAGCGGCAAAACCGAGACGTATTCTGTTAAGGCTGGCTACCAGCTCCCGGGAGAGAACTTCAACTCTTGGAAAGGTGACGATGTAACTCCCGATTCCATTTGGGGTAACGCGAATACAATCTTGACGACGACCGAAAAGACCTCGTCTGGTTCGATGGTTGGCGCTAAAATCCAGACGGGTTCAGCCCTTACAAAAGTGGCAAGCGGAAGCCTCTACACCGCCGATTTCAACCCGAATGGAGTCGGCACGCTTTCGATGGCGAGTTCTGCGACATGGCCTGACGGCAATGAACTCTTGGATTTCGGCAAGCCTTTTGCCGCACGCCCAGAATTTATGGAAGTCAAGTTCAGTTACGACGGCAAGGGCGACAGCTGCGACATTTACATCTTGCTCGAAAACCGCACCGGCGATAAAAATGTAAACCGCAAATCGGACGATGTGAACAAACTTGTTGCATCCGCTTGGTTCCGCTCCACGAAGGCGGACAATTCCGGTCGCGAAAATCCAGATGTCGTAAGCGTATCGGAACCCGACGAAAATAAGATGCGCACGCTCCGTCTCAAGCTCAAGTACGGCGAACCGCTTGCAGGCTCTCCGATTGAAAATTCTTCGACGTTCAATACGAATCTCAGTTCCTCGAACAAGTCTGCTATCAATAATGGCTTGGTGCAAGGGACGGGCGACGAGCCTGTGACGCATATCCGAGTGGTTTTTGCTTCGAGTGCCGATGGCAACCATTACAAAGGAGCTAAAGGGGCGACCCTTATTGTTGACGAAATGAGGTTGATTTATTAAATAAAACTCACAAGGGTTCCCAAACTTTCGGCTTTTAACTAACTTTAAAATTAAGGTTAAAAAATGATACGAAAGTTCTTACTCCCTATTCTCATTGCGTTTTATTCGCTTGCCTTGACCTCTTGCGATAACAAGCAGGCGGTCATCCCCAATAAGGTTCATTCCATTAGCGATCTCGGTCACAAAAAAGTGGGCGTGCAGATTGGCAACACCGCCGATATCTATGCTTCCGAATATGGTGGCGATACGGCGAAAATTGATGTTGAGCGCTACACGAAACTTGCCGATGCTGTGCAGGCCTTGATGCAGGGGAAGATTGACGCGGTCATGAGCGATGACCAACCGGCCAAGGCGTTTGTGCGCCAAAATCCGTCACTTCGCATTCTCGAAGAAGTCTTTGTCGAAGAGATGTATGCGGGCGTTGTCGCGAAGGGAAACGTTGCTTTGCTTGATTCTGTGAATCAGGCGATTGCGCAAATGAAGTTCGACGGTGTTTACGATTCGATTTTCAACAATTACATCAACCACACTAGCGACTATCATTACCAGAAGAAGGTGACGGAAGGCCCGAAACTTGTGCTTTCGACAAATGCTCAGTTCCCTCCGTACGAATTTTACAAGGACAATAAGATTGTAGGCCTCGATATTGAAATCGTCAATTACATTGCCGACTATTTGCACCGCATCGTCGAAGTGCAAGATATTGAATTTGATGCGATTATCAATGCGGTTGCATCGGGCAAGGCTGATGTCGGTTTCGCGGGTTTCACCGTTACCGAAGAACGCAAAAAGTCCATCAACTTTACCACTCCTTACACGCTTTCTAAAGTTGTCGTGATTGTCCGTGGCGACAAGGCTATTGAAAGTGATGAAAGCTTTGCCGATCACTTCTACAAGAACTTTGTGAAGGAATCACGTTGGAAGTTCATTGTCGAAGGTCTCCGCAACACGCTTGTGATTTCGTTCTTTGCGGCTCTCCTCGGTATTATGATTGGCTTTGTGATTGCGCAGATTCGCACGAGCAATGAATTCAACGGACGTTTCAATGTGCTGAACTGGTTTGCGAAAGCTTACCTCGCCGTGATTCGCGGCACGCCGATGATGATCCAGCTCCTCATCATTTACTACATCGTTTTCTCGTCGGTGAATGTCAACAAGATTCTTGTGGCGATTGTTGCATTCGGTATCAACTCGGGCGCATACGTTTCCGAAATTATCCGCAGCGGCATCAAGGGCGTTGATCCGGGACAGATCGAAGCGGGTCGCAGCCTTGGCCTCAAGTTCCGTACGATTCTTTACAGCATTGTCTATCCGCAGGCTTTCAAGAATTCTCTCCCAGCTCTTACGAACGAATTTATATCGCTCATCAAGGAAACATCCATTTGCGGTTACATCGGCCTGACCGATTTGACGCGCGGTGGCGACATCATCCGCAGTATGACTTACGAAGCCATGCTCCCGCTCCTTGCTGTTGCTGCAATCTACTTTATACTTGTCGCCGGGCTCTCGGCTTGTGTTGCAAAACTTGAAAAGAGGTTGAAGAAAAATGAACGCTAATGCTGAAACTTTAATCCAGGTCAAGGACCTTTGCAAATCTTACGGTGACAAGCAAATCCTCAAGGGAATCTCGCTCGACATCCATCGCGGCGATGTGATTGCCATTATCGGCCCTTCGGGTTGCGGCAAGTCAACGTTTTTGCGCCAGCTGAACTTGCTTGAGTATCCGACGAGTGGCGACATTCTTTTGGACGGCAAGAGCATTTTGGCCAAGAATGTTTCAAAGCCTGAAATTCGCGAACGCGTTGGTATGGTATTCCAGCAGTTCAACCTGTTCAAGAACATGACGGCTCTCAAGAACATCATGTTTGCGCCGGTGAAGCTCGGACGCCTTTCCAAAGCCGATGCCGAAGCTCGCGCAAAAGATCTATTGAGGCGTGTGGGACTTTTGGAACGCGCGGACCATTATCCGGCACAGCTTTCTGGCGGTCAGCAACAGCGTGTGGCGATTGCCCGTGCGATGGCGATGCAGCCCGAAGCAATTCTCTTTGACGAACCGACGAGCTCCTTGGATCCCGAAATGGTGGGCGAGGTGCTCAAGATTATGAAGGATTTGGCGAAGTCCGGTATGACGATGATTGTCGTGACGCACGAAATGAGCTTTGCGCGCGAAGTCGCTAACCGCGTACTGTTCTTTGCGGATGGCATCGTCAAAGAAGATGGCTCGCCCGAAGAAATCTTCGACAACCCGAAGGATGATCGCCTCAAGGAATTTCTATCGGCACTCAAGAAATGATTGAAACCGCACTGTTTCTTTGAAACCGCGCGGAATTTTGGAGACTGCACGATATCAGGTACAGCTGCGCCTGTGATGGAATGCCGCGGACTCTTGTGTTGCTTGCACTGAGTTCAATTGAAGTGAGGCATGTCGAAGCATTATCTGCCATCTCGCGATTGTCACCCTGGAGCCTCGTCATTCTGGAGCGAAGCGATAGAACCAGGCGATAGGGTCCATGCATTACTATTTCTCTTGCGCCTTAGATTAAAGCCTTCGGCATCCTTGGCTTCGGCTCAGATATCGAAGTCTTGCTTTAAAAACTTGAAATTTCTATCTTGCGGCCCGTGAAACGGATTCATAGGACGATTGCGAGAATTCTCGTAGTGAACGGTTACTTGCCGAAGCTTGGGCTTGCGGCGGTGATTGGTGCTGTGACGGGGCTTGTCGCCGTGGCCTTCCATTTGGGGCTAGACTCAGCGGTGGCGTGGGTTCGCAAGCCGTGGACGCTTGGACTTCTTCCGTGGTGGGCTTTTGCAGCGGTTCCTGCGATTGGCGGACTTGTGGTCGGGCTTTTCATCCACAAGGTCGCTCGTGCGCCAGAAACGGCAGGGCAGGGCACCGACAAGATGATTTATTCGTTCCATCATCAGGGCGGCAACGTGCGTGCCCGTGTGGCTCCGGTAAAGTTCCTTGCAAGCATCGTGACGCTTTCGACGGGTGGCTCCGCGGGTTACGAGGGGCCGATATCGCAGATGGGTTCCGGAATCGCTTCGACGATTTGCAAATTTTTCAAGATGCCGCGGATGATGCGCGGACAGTTCTTGCTGGCGGGTACTGCGGCAGGGTTGGGCGCGATTTTCAAGGCTCCGCTCGCGGGGGCGCTTACGTCGGTCGAAATGCTCTACCGCGAGGATTTCGAGTCGAATGCTTTTGCGACATCGATTGTTTCATCTGTGGTTGCTTTTACCGTCTATATTGCGTTTGTGGGCACGGCGCCGATTATCGGCGGTGTGGCGGCGTTCCCGTTTACGAATGGCGTGGAGCTGTTTGCATGCGCGCTGCTTGGCGTTCTTTGCTTCCCGTTTTCGTACATGTATGTGAGATGCTATTATGCGTCGGAAAGCCGATTCCGCAAGTGGGCGATTCCTGTTTGGCTCAAGCCTGCGATTGGCGGGGCTTCCATTTCGCTGTTGGTGCTTGCATACCCTGAAGTCTCGGGCGGCGGATTTGAATATATCAATAGCTTGATGTCGGGGCTTGTGCCGCATTCTGCATGGGGCGTGCTGCTTTTGCTTGGAATTGTGCTTGCGAAGATTGTGGCTACCGCATTGACGGTCGGTTCTGGCGGTTCTGGCGGCGTTTTTGGCCCCTCGCTGTTTATTGGCGGTGTTGTCGGAGCAATGTTTGCCGGAATTTGCGAACTGCTACTGCCGGGGGTTATCCGCATGCCAGAAATGTTTATCCTCGTCGGGATGGCTTCGTTTTTTGCGGGGGCGACGAAAGCTCCGATTGCAGGAGTCGTGATGGTCTGCGAAATGACGGGGAGTTACAGCTTGCTACCGGGGCTTTTGATTGCTGCCGTCATGCACATGGCTTTCTCGCGTAATTGGACGATTTACAAGAGCCAAGTGCTCAACAAGTTTGCATCCCCGGCTCACCGCCGCGACATGGACCGCGAAATCATCCAAGCATATAATAAGATCAGCGGAAAGTAGAAAATAGTTGGTGGTTAGTTTGTTGCAATACATACTAAATTTGGATTTTTGATGTTTTAGTATGTAAAAAATGGTTGAAAAAGCTCTTGTAGAACCCTTAAAACCGCTTATTACTGCTTTTTTTAGCAAAAAAACACCCAAAGTATCACTTTTTTTAGCAAAAATTACATACTAAATTCGCTAAAATGGCATTTTGATATGTAATGTATAAAGTAGTTGATTGCCGATTACATATTAAAATGCGAAAAAACGTTTTTTAGTATGTAATATAGATGTGAAAATCTATTGCTGATGCCGCTTTTGGGGGAATTCTGTTACCCAACAGACTAAAAACACCGATTTGGTAGCAGAAAAACACCAAAATCGCCATTAGTGTCCTGCAAAAGCGCTTTTTCGGCCCGCACTTTGGCTTCCCGCGGTGTACTCCCGTTTGCGCTTTGGCTTTACAATTCCCGCGGCGTTCTCGCGCTCATGGCGTTGCACTCTTAGCACTTTGGCTTTTCCGCGGCGTTTTTCACTCGCACGCACACATCCGCAGTTTCAGCCCATACAAAAACAGCCCCCGGAATCCAGGGGCTGTTAAATGGAGTATAGAAATTCAAACAACGAGCAGCGGAGAATTTGGCCTGGGCGGATCTTTTCCGACTTAAGGTTGTTCAGGCGCTTGATCTGCTCAATGGACGTGCCGTACTTGTGGGCAATCTTTCCAAGGCAGTCGCCGCGGCGGACCTTGTAGAACCTGCTTTTGCCGATTTCCTTCTGGTAGGCGGATTCGATTTCCTGAAGTTTGTCGGTGTCGAGCGTGATGGATATGTCCCTGAACGTACCTTCGGCAAAGTCATAAACAGTTTCAGGGTTGATATAGACACCGTTGTAGCGCATTTCGAAATGCAAGTGAGCTCCGAACGAGCGGCCAGAATTACCGCCGATGCCAAGCGTATCGCCTGCTTGCAGTTCGTCGCCGACTTTGACCTTCCAGCGTTCGAGGTGAGCGTAAAGCGTCGTGAGTCCGTTGCCGTGGTCGAGAATCACATAGCGACCGTAACCCTTGCGGCGGCCCTGATTGCGGACCTTGACGACCTTGCCTGCGAATGCGGCGACGATAGCGCGGTTTTCGCCATGGCAGAGGCCGAGATCGACACCGCGGTGCATGCGGTGCTTGCGCGGACCGTAATGACCGGCAATGCGGCGGCTTTCCGTCGGAATGATGGATGTCGTCATGTCAAGCACAAAAAGCTTTTCAGGGGCACCCGTCGAAGCGGAATCAGTCGTTGCCTTGATATCGGCGTCCGCTTCGGCATATTCGCGTGCAGCTTCTTCTGTATCGAGACTATCGCTGTTGAAAACTTCGTGGCCTAAGTCTTTTGCCTCTTCGTCGGCCTTCTGCTTGGCTTTTGCCTTGGCGCTGAGCTTCGACTTGCGAGACTTGCCCTTTTTGTTGGTGAAGTTGCTTTCGTTGATAAAGAACTTCCCAACGGAGGGAGATTCGGCTTCGGGAGCGAATTCTGCGTTTTGGATTCCGTCGAGGGGTTCGATTAAATCCGTGTTTCGAGATTCAATGAGTCGAGGAACAATTTTTCCGGCCAATGCGTCATCTTTTGCGAAAAGCGTAATTGGCAAGATTCCTGCAATGAGTATAGTTTTAATCTTCATAAAAAACAAGTATTATATATATGGGTTCAATTATACTCATTTTCTTCAATTTTGTCACTAGTTATAAACATATTTAAAACTGACATTCTCACAAATTGTGAAATTTCGCCAATTTCGGGGATTTTTTTGCGTTTTTTGTGTGTAAAAAAATGTTCAAAATAAGGCGGAAGAAGCATAAAGTCCCTACTTCTGTTCGCTGTGTTACGTATGTGAATTGTAATAAAAAAGTGAGTTTCGATAAAGCCAAAACCTTGCCTTTGCTCCGCATATTTTCGTAAAATACGGAGTATCAAAGACTTAGTGTAAGCGACAAAAAAATTATCGTAAAAAACGACCTCGGCACACTGTGGCCGGGGTGACAAATTGTAAACGAAAAAATTTAATGTCATTTACTATGATTACTTTAATCGTAACTTTCGCATTTAGCGACTTTCTCGTTGATTTGTTCTAATTCTTTTTGATTCACATAACGTTCCAAACTGTCATTTTTTTTGAAGAGCCTTGAGGTAATCGTCGTCGATGCGGACTGATTCTATTATTTCACAAGATTCGTCAATCTTTTGTTTTCGATTTCTTCTTTTTTTTGTTTGTGTTGCCGTCATTTCTTGAATATAGACTGTGTCTGTTTTGAACTTTATGGGGATATAAACGATATCACGGATAATTTGCTCCACATAAACAGTATCGCGTGGTGCTTTAGCGTATATTGCGGAAAAACAAAATAATAGAATAAGCGTCCAGTTTTTCATCACATTGATATATAGCAAAAAGATTAAATACACTGTTCTCCTATAGTGTGTTTTTCTGACGAAATGTTTTTTTGGACGATTTTATGTAATTAACGGTAAATTAGGGGAATGCCGGGGTATAATCTGTGACCTAAAACAAATCCGTTTGCGTTTTTTTATATATTGACAATAAATGAGATTTGGCGTTTTTATTACTCTGCTTTTGGCGATGCTTTTTTGTACATCGTGCTATAACGATCCTTCGCAGGATTTGTTTATAGAAGTAAATATGCCGCCAAAACCAGATTCGTTAGACCAACGCTCTCCAGTGATTGTTCTTTCTGCTTCGGATTTTCCGGTTTATCCACAGCCTTATACTTATTTGGGAACGATTCGGATGAACCAAAAGTGGCGTCGTTGTGAAGTTGAACCGCTTGCTTTTTTGCAAGGAAAGGCTCGCAGGGTCGGGGCCAATGTGGTTTATATTAAACATTCGAAAGACCTTTACGATGCAAAACAAAATGTTCCGTTGTGCAATAATTTACTTGCTGATTTCTTGAATGTTGATGAATCGTTAGTTCGCCAATATTATGGAAAACCAGATGCCTTTGATGAAATTGAATCGGGGGTGTCCAAATGGTAAAATACATTACGTTTTTTTTGTTGATGCTTTCTTTTTTCTCGCTGGCAACTGCGGAAACGAACGATGCTGAATTTTTGTCATTGAAAGAAAAAGATTTTGAAATAGATCTTATTTCTCGTAGTCGTGTTGAACTCATGAGATCTTTCCATAAACATGATTCCGCAGAAGTCCTATTGAATATTGCCCGGTTGGATAGCATGAATTATGGTAATGTTAATTCCATTTCTAAAATAGAAAAAGAGATTGTTCTTTTGGAAATGGAAATGTGGCAGGACCTTCTTCAATATGAACGAGCTTATTATAAAAATCTATATAAATCTATTTCGTTGAAAAAACAGGGTAAAATAGAAGGGGATGAACTTTCAATTTTTGTAGATAAAGTTATTTCAAAGTTGCGAGGTGCTTTGTACAATCGGTATTCTGAGAAAATCGTGAATTCGGAATTACTAGATTCTGATAAAGATGAACTTGAAATTTTACTTCTCTTGCATGATGCATTCAACGACTTCGAGGTAAAGGGAATTTTGGCAAAACGTTCTCGGACATTTGCTGCAAGATACCCTTCACATCCTGATGCGGAATGGATTGAAAAATGCATCGGTTTTCCCAACTCGCATATTTACGTTGAAGAAATGTATATGCAAGATAAAGCTAATCGCAAAGAAAAAATTATTGAAGATAAACTTTATACCGGGGGCATTGGAATAAATGTATTTATGTTCTCCAACGGCTTTAGCTCTGGATTGGACAACTTGTATGATAAAGAATTAATCGAGTCAAAATACGATGTTCTAGATGTAAACTTGGAATTGTATTTGCAGTGGCGAAAATTCTCGTTAAATGCTGAGATTATGGGCAACTCCATGAAAAATATATTTATTTATAGTTTAGGATTTGGCATAGCCCTTTATGATAGTCGTTACCTTAAGATTCGCCCTTATTTTGCAATAGGATTCCCTGATATAATTTATGAAGCCAAACAAACATTGAATGATGAGAGGGGCAATACAATCATGTTGGAGGGATCGGAACATGAATCGTATGGACGTTCGTTGACTTTTGCTTTTAATTTTGATTTTAAATTTTTAACAGCTAGATTCTTTAATTCGGAAAGTGCTTTGATCAGCATGTCCGTTGTGGGTAAAATTGGTTTTTCTTCTATTAGCTTTGATAGTGAGTTTATTAACGGTTCTGGTACAAATGTATTTTTTAATATTGGGCTTGGAATGTATTTATGGTAAAAAAGATCCGCTAATCACTAATTTCCTCGCATTCGGCGGCTTTTTGGTTGATTTCTTCTAGTTTTTTTTGATATATATAACGCTCAAGACTGTCGTTTTTTTGAAGTGCCTTGAGATAAGCTTCGTCAATGCGGACTGATTCTACCGTTTCACAAGATTCATCAAATTTTCTTTCTCGCTTTGAATAGCTGCACGAAGAAACTCCGTAAAGCGGATAAAACCCATTGCCGATTGCGTTTTCGTAGCATCTCTTTTTCCAATCCGAAAATGGAACGTTTTGTTCGCTGTTGATAAGCGAATTGAATTTTGTTTTAGCGATCATGATTACGTTATTTTCGTAATTAATAGAACCATTAAAGTTTTCAATGGTCTCACAATGAACTTTTTCTGAAACGCATTTACCCCGAAGTCCGGTGGTGTCTAGTGGAGTCAATTTGGCCATTTCTTGTTCAATGTCGATAAATGGTTCCGCTTTTTTTGTGGGTTCCGCAGAAGAACTGGAAA
The DNA here is from genome assembly GCF_017545445.1 of Fibrobacter sp. Classification (GTDB taxonomy): domain Bacteria; phylum Fibrobacterota; class Fibrobacteria; order Fibrobacterales; family Fibrobacteraceae; genus Fibrobacter. The sequence goes on along the minus strand of NZ_JAFWOM010000100.1, from coordinate 4,524 downwards.
ATGCGTCGTTTGACGATAAATTTTCATTGAAGTAGCTGCTCGAAGATGTATTCTCGTTAGTGAGACAGCTAGATGATGAATTTTGATCGGCGATGTTGTGCGGGTTTACAGGAAAATCGCTGTTTGCATTGTCGCAGCTAATCCAGAAAAATGACGCACTAGAGAGAAATAACTTGCCTAAAATTTGACGAACTTTCGTGAGCATGATTAAATCTTCAAAGGCTACTCTAGAGCGTCGCATTCGGCGGCTTTTTTGTTGATAGACTCTAAATCGCTTCGGAACGAATCGCGGCTACGTTGTTCATTTTCATGTGCGGCGTTGATGTACTGGTCGTCAATAAGAACACCTTTTGTAACAGGGGTGCATGCTGTCAGATTGTGGTCTTTTAGATAACGTTGATAACCTTCTTGCTTGGATTTAATAAAATCGTTATCGTAAGCGTCTTCAAGCGGTAAAACGACATCTTGAAACTCTTCTATTAAGGAAAAATCATAACAATAGGGGACTCCATACAACGGCATTTCCGTTAGTGATAAACTTTCAGCTAATCTTTCATAACATTTACGTTCTGCGTCAGAAAGATTTTTTGAATTGAGACGTTCGTTAACTTTATCTCTTGCAGGTGCTTTTGCGTCATATCCATTGCTGAGAGGGGTGTGATAATCATGAATGACATCACAGTAGTCCTTTACTGAAGTGCATTGTCCTCTTAAGCCGGTGGTATCCGGCGGAGTCAGTTTGGCCATTTCTTGCTCGATGTCGATTAAAGGCCCCAGTTCTTCCGCTGACGAAGCAGAATCACAACTCGCCCAAAAGAAAGATGCTCCTGAAAGGAATATTTTCCCTAAAATTTGATGAATTTTCGTGAACATGAGTTTTTCCCATTCGTTATTTGAGCGAATCGCAACGAACCGCTTTATTGATTGTTTCTTTAAAAACGTCCATGTATTCTTCGTAAATAAGCTCATTTCTGGCTTCAAGTGCTTTGATGTATGTTTCATCAATTTTTACGGAATCTTTGCCTTCGTTTTCGTGTTCGCAAGAATACCATGCTGGAATTCCATAGTCAGGAAGGCCTTCCCACGAACTGTATTTTAAATCCAGAATGCATTTTTGTTTTTCTTCTGAAAATGTGGCTGCTTGAGGACTTGCAAGAAGAGAATCCAGTTCGTCATCAATCATCTCTTTTGCGGTGTTTCTGGATGAAGTGGGGAATGCGCTGTCATAGAAATTATATCGGACCCCCTGCAATTTTATTCTGCAATAGTCCGAAGCGGAAACTTTTTTGCCCATTAAACCAGCAGTATCGGAGAGGGCATGGTTTTTCTCTATAATTTGATTGATATCAAGAAAAGATACTTTGGGTAAATCTTTTGAAGTAAGTTTGCTCGATGAACTTACGGGGGTGTTTGATGAACTTGATTGTGCGTTGTTGGATGAACTGAAGGCTGTTGTGCTTGACGACTTTTCCTTGGCACTTGAAAATTGCACCGTGCTTGATGAAAGCGGCTCATTTGACGATGAACTTTCGCTGACGAGGCTGCTCGATGATGCATTCTCATTGACGAGGCTGCTAGATGATGAATTTTGATCGGCAATGTTAGACGGGATTACAGGAATCTCGTTGTTTGTATTGTCGCACCCCGCCCACAGAAATGCCGTGCACAAGAGAAAAACTTTCCCCAAGAATTTACGCAACTTTATATTCATAAAAATAAATATAAGCTAAAAAAATCAAAAAGTCAAGTAAAGAAACGCTTCTGCAAAGAATGCCGCGTAAGGAGATCCCGGAACAAGTCCGGGATGACAACGTAAGCCCCAAACCCCAAATCGAAACGGCTCAAACCTTCACTGGATCCTTCGCATTGCTCAGGATGACGACGTGCTGTGCTCCCTCCAGGAGGACTGCTCAGATAGTACAGTCCTATGTGTAAAAGTAAAAAGAAACGCATCTGCAAAGAACTCTGCGTAAGGAGATCCCGGAACAAGTCCGGGATGACAACGTAAGCCCCAAACCCCAAATCGAAACGGCACAAACCTTCACTGGTTCCTTCGGGGCAACCCCCTCAGGATGACGACGTTCGACACTCCCTCTAGGATAACATTCTCTTCCTACTTCCTACTTCCTACTGCCTACTAATCACTAATCTTCTCGCATTCGGCGGCTTTTTCGTTGGCATCCTGGTAAACTCCTATGTAGGCATTGTTATAAAGGCTATCGTAACTAGCGAGTGCTTGTATGTAATCGTTGTCTATGCGCACGGAGTCTTCGGATGTTCCACAGGGTTCTGAATTAACTTGTTGAGAATTGGTTGCGTAGCAATTATACCAAGCGGGAACGCCGTAATCGGAAACGGGTAAGGGGTCAAGATAATTGTAACTCATGTTTGCATAGCATTCTTTTTTTTTGTCTGAAAAAGAAGCGCTTTGGGGAGTGGCTAAAAGAGAGTCGATTTTGTTTTTTACGTCCCTTCTTGCAGAACCTCTTGGCCTTATATATTCTTGACCGTCGTTAAAATAATAGGGGTCGCCTTTAAGCATCGTTTCGCAATAGTTTCTTGCTGAAGTGCACTGCCCCAATAATTCCATTTTTTCTGTATCATTTTTCTTTAATTTGGCTAACTCCTGCTCTATGTCGAAGAACGAGGTCGGCCCATTGGTGGTGTCGTTTGGTGCGCTTGTTGTATCGTTGTCGCAACCAGCCCACAGAAATGCGGTACTAGAAAGAAGCACTTTAGCTAAAAACTTATTGATTTTGATTAACATGGGTTCTCCCGATTTTTGACAAAGTCTTGTTATTGCCAACGATCAATAACCACTGGTTAATCATTAAAATAAATTAGTGGAATGTAAAGAAATGTAACTTTTGGGTTCGAAAAAAAGTTTCTTGAATGTTATTCCGAATTTATTTAGCTAAATGTATTATATAGAACAATCTTATTGATGAGACGAAGAAACCACGCAGCCACTTCCTACCGCCTACTAATCACTAATCACCGTCATGTTGAGGGGCGAAGCCAGGAAACATCCAGTCTCGTTCCGCCTACGCATTACTAGAATTCACTGGATCCTTCGCGTTGCTCAGGATGACGACGTGCGACGCTCCCTCCAGGATGACGGAAAAGCCGCGCAGCCACAGCTTACTAACCACAAATCAAAGGCGTGCTTAGCACGCCTCTTTCGTCTGTAGGACCGTAGGTCCGTTCTTTGTACAAGTACCAAATGCTAGGCTCAGAAATAGACTTGCAAGCAAGTCTGCTTCATTCGCCTTACGCATTTGTCGTCTAAATCAGAACTGGAAGTAAATGAACGGACAGCTATCCGCGCTCATGAACTGGTAAATCACGAAGATGATGAACGCTGTTGCCGCCACCATGGCTGGGAGCGGGAGCGATGCAAACGTGATGCGGTAGCGGGATTTCACGCGCTTTGGAATCCAGTGGATAAGCATGCCCGCGATGAACACGAGAATGATGTTGATGTGTTCCCAAGCGATGGGGAAGATGGAATCCCAACGCCAGGCCGTTCCCATTTGGTGCACCATGTTCTTAGCCGTGTTCCATGCGACTTCGTTTGCTTCTGCCGGGTCGAGGTTCGAACCAGCGCGGAAGAAGAGACGCGTGAACGTGATGAACACAAACGTGAGCGTCACATTCCAGGCGGTCGTGAGCCACGGCAATGCTTTAGTGCAGAACAGATGATAAATAATCGTAGAGTAAATGCCCACGAAAAGCACGCCGAACCACACAGCGGTAATTGCGCATATTGGAATTGTGTAATGCTTGTAGAGAATCGAACTCAATGCAAAGAATCCAAAAGCGATGGATGCACGGACGGTCGCGCTGCGCTTGACCCAGAGCTTGTTGAACACTTGGCCAAAGCCGTTCAAGCCGCCCCAGATAATGAAGTTCCAGCTAGCGCCATGCCACCAGCCTCCCACGATTTGCGTTGCCATGGCGTTCATGTTCGTGGTTATCGTCTTGCGAGAATCCGGTTTGAAGTAGGCCACAATGCCAATGTAGAGGAAGAACACGCCAAGTGCGATGCCGACCCACATGCTGCCAGAAAGGAGGATGGCTACAAGGCTCAAGAAACCCATCCAGAAGAACGTGCCGACGGTTGCGTTTCTGTTACCGCCAAGAGGGATGTACAAGTAATCGCGCCACCAGCTAGAAAGCGAAATGTGCCAACGGCGCCAGAATTCGGTCGGGCTCTTTGCCTTGTACGGGCTGTTGAAGTTCTGCGGCAGACGGAAGCCCATCAAAAGTGCAACGCCAATAGCAATGTCCGTGTAACCCGAGAAGTCGGCGTAAACCTGTAGCGAATAAGCGAAAAGGGCAATCAGGTTTTCAAGGCCGGTAAAGAGGAGCGGCGTATCGAAAACGCGGTCCACAAAGTTCGTGGCGAGGTAGTCGCTCAAGATGATCTTCTTGGCTAGACCATTCAAAATCCAGAATACTGCCATGCCAAAAGCGCGGCGGGGGAGGAAAAACGGCTTGTAGAGTTGCGGTACAAACTTGTCT
>NZ_JAFWOM010000099.1 GCF_017545445.1 Fibrobacter sp. | reverse complement strand
TCGGACACGCCGCACTACGCCCTGAACACGGGCGCACTACGCCGAGCGTGTGGAGGGCGAGGACGGCTTCGAGCTTTGCTCCCGTCAGTGCTCCGACGTTTGTGATGCCGCTCCCTTCGACTTTCCCTAGAGACTGCATCATCGTTCCTGCTTTGTCCTTGAGCGTAAGCGTCATCTGCTCGCAAGTTTTTTTGCCGAGACCTTTGATTTTGCTCAATGCGGCCTTGTTTTCGCTTGCAATCATGTTTAAAAGGTCGGACGGAGTCACTCCGCTCAAAATGCGTTGGGCCATCTTTGGACCGACACCGTTCACGCTCAAAAGCATCAGGAACAGGTCTTTCTCGGTCGTGTCGGCGAATCCGAAAAGCGTCATGGAATCTTCGCGTACAACGAGGTTCGTATGTAACGTAACCTCGACCCCTTCTTCGGGGAGCTTTCCCGCCGTGTAGGCTGAAATGTTGATGCCATAACCAACGCCCGCACATTCCACAATGACAAATGTAGGGGATTTCTGTACTAAAATGCCACGGATTCGCTCGATCATGATTTCTCCTATTAGCCTGCTTTGTGCACTTTTGAGCTACTGCACAAATATACAGTTTTTTGAAGGAAATGTCAAGTCATTTTATACGCCAACCCTGGGTTAGCAAAACTTTCCCAATCCGTCAGCCCATCGAAACCTGCAAATTCACCTCGGAAATGCTGTTTTTAGGCTATTTTGGCCATTTTGACCGCCGCAGCATAACCGTAGCAGGTTCGCAAACATACAGCCAAGCTTGACAGAGCACGCCAAGAAACCGCAGCCAATTTACAGCCAATAAAGATTTTTAACGCAGCAATACGGAAAGGCTTGACAGAGCCATTTTTGTGGCTCTGTCAAGTCATTTTATACGGTTCCGTTGTCATAGCAAAAAAAGTCAGTTTCGTAAGCCCCTCCGAAGCTGTTTATTCACTACAGAATTTAGGTTATTTTGGCCATTTCCGATTTCCATAGCAGGATCGTGACCATACTGCCAAGCTTGACAGAGCCGATAAACTATATTTGTAAAAATCTTTATATAAGAGTGTCTTATGTCATTGATGAATTCTTGGTGTGGAAAAATATCTTTGTGTGGCTGCGTAACAGCTATGGCAATTTCTGGTTTGCTTTTGCTTGCTGCTTGTGGTGGTGACAGCAACTCTAGTGGTCCAAGCAATGGTGTTGAACCAACCAAAGAGACCAAAAGCATCGACATTACGGTAGCGACATTTGAAGAGTTGCCTGTCTGTACAGATAAACGTGAAGGTGTGACGGCCTATGTAAAAGATGAAAAGACTGCTTATACTTGCATCGATGGAGACTGGACGCTGGCAGATCGCTTCATTATAGGGGAATCGTTTGATGATTTGCCTGTTTGTACTGAAAAGCGCAAGAGGGCTACCGCCTACATTAAAGATGAAAAAACTACCTACACCTGTATCGACCAAAACTGGACTGTGGTAGATGGATGGAGTTGGGATGTCCCTAAAGAATTGCGATTCAACTCGGATATTACCTATGGCACTATAACAGACAGTCGAGACAAGAAGGTCTACAAAACCATAAAGATTGGTGACCAAAATTGGATGGCTGAAAATCTGAACTACGCCGACAGTACGAAAACTCCGAGTTTATTGGAACGCAACTGGTGCTATGACAATAAGGAGGAAAACTGTAATGTTGCGGGGCGCCTTTATACTTGGGCTGCGGCTATTGATTCGGTGAAACTTCCGACCGATGCCGACAACCCGCAGGAATGTGGTCACGGCAAGACTTGTAGGCTTCCTGCGAATTTGCAGGGAATTTGCCCTGATGGCTGGCACTTGCCGACGAATGCGGAATGGGACATCTTGTTTACTGAAGTTGGAGGACGGTCAACGGCCGGTAAGGTTCTCAAGTCTCAGTCGGGTTGGGCTGATGGTGGTAATGGTACTGATGGCATGGGTTTTTCTGGACTTCCTGCAGGTAACAGGCATGGCAGTTTCTCTAGTGATGGCAAATACGCCTGTTTCTGGAGTGCCGCCGAGTATGATCGCTATGAAGGTTACTTTATGGACTTGGAATCCGACGATGACGGTGCGTATCTGAGCAGCAAAGATAAGGGTCGCGGGTATTCTGTTCGTTGTCTAGAAAACAATCCTAAAGGGGCCAGTGGCGAACAGAGCTGTTCTGCGATTTTGGGGGAGACTAATAGATGGAGTTGGGATGTTCCTAAAAAATGTCGCTTCAATCCAGAAATTTCCTATGGCACAATGACTGACTCTCGCGATAATAAGGTCTACAAGACTGTAAAAATTGGCAACCAAATATGGATGGCCGAAAACCTGAACTACGCCGATAGCACGAAAACTCCGAGTCTGTTGAAAAGCAACTGGTGCTCTGAAAACGAACCGAAAAACTGTGCCGTGGTGGGTCGCTTTTACTCCTGGGCGGCGGCAATTGACTCTGTTATGTTAAACGATGGTGGCAACGGCGTAGACTGCGGTTTCGGCAAAACCTGTACGATTCCAGCGAAGGTGCAGGGCATTTGCCCTGACGGATGGCATCTGCCGACGCAAACTGAATGGAAAATTCTGATAACCAAAGTCGGTGATGATTCAACGGCAGGCAAGATTCTCAAGTCGCAGACTGGCTGGAATCTTGGTGGCAATGGTATGGATACGTTTGGCTTCTCTGCGATTCCTGCTGGCTACAAAATTGGCAAAGACCTTTTCAGCATTGGTTTCGATACCAAATTCTGGAGCGCCTCTGAAAATGATAGCAATGGTGCTTATAGCTTGTATTTAGTTTATGAGGATGATGGTGCACGCCTGGTTGGCTCCTATAAGGCTGATGGTTTTTATGTTCGTTGCTTGAAGGATTAGTCGTAGGCTCGTTCTATACGCCCATCATTGGCTAACAAAAATTTCCCAATCCGTCAGCCCATCGAAATCTGCGAATTCATACCAAAAATGTTAGGTTGTTTTGACCGCCGCAGCATAACCGTAGCGGGTTCGCGACTATACGAAAAAGCTTGACAGAGCCCGCCAAGAAACCGCAGCCAATTTACAGCCAATAAAGATTTTTAACGCAGCAATACGGAAAGGCTTGACAGAGCCTTTTTGAAGGAAATGTCAAGTCAAACTGTATTTTTTTACAATGCTGCGGTCATGCCGAATATTGGTTGTTGCCCTACTCTAAGTCATCAAAGTCTTCTAATTCAGATGGGTCAATATCTGGCCTACCGTAATTAGGAGGTCGATAGGGACCGGGACGAGGCGTGCTTAGTGTAAAGCCAGCGTCATCTCTAATACGCTGACGGATAGGTTCAAAACGGTCACTCTGGATGGATCTTTGCATGAACGATGCATAATCTTCAATAGCTTTGTGAACCTTATTGAATGTCGGACGCAAAGCTTTACGCTTGCTTTCCACACGTGAAGTCGGCAACTGACGAGCTAGATCCAAGGCAAGAACCTGAACAGAGTCGAACTGGCCCTGCATTGCATCGAAAGCCTGACGGGCGCTGTCGCGAGAAGCAACACGCACAATCGGCTGTTCCGTGCGCTCTATAGCCTGAGTCAAAGCTTCAAGGACATTCTGGTAGTTTTTCTTCAAGAAGTAGCCGTAACCCATCACGAGATATGCTTCAGGCACGTGAAAGGATTCCGGAAGGTTAGAAATAATCCACTTGGCCGGCTTGATAGCTTCGTCCGGCTTGTTGACCTTGAGAAAGCACCATGCAATACCGAGCATAGCTTCGCCGAACACTGGAGATTCCTTATGGACCTGGAGATACATCCGAGCGGCAGCTGCAATGTCCGGCTTTTCGGCAGAGAAGAGTAGGTGGCCGAGCTTCACCTTAGCCGCATTCTGAGTGTCGCGTTCGGACTTGTTGGAAACCGGCTGTTCCGTAATAGTGCGGAAACAATTTTCGGCTTCGTCAAACTTGTTCATACGGCTGTAAGCGATACCCATGGTATAGCGAGCGTAGAGGTAGTTGGCGTTACCCGGAAGGATAGAAGCGAGCAGATCAATGGATTCCTGATAGAGGCCCTGTTCGAACTTGATCTGGCCGGCAATGTAGTCTGCATCAATCTTTGCATCACTTTTGCTGAAATTCTGAACGATGTACTGGTACTTGGCCATTGCTTCCGAGTACTTACCTTCCTTATAGTCGATGTTCATCAACTGGAAGTGAAACTTGGCGAGTAGGTCACTCTGCGGATAGCGCTTGATTGCGTCTTCGTAGATGGACTTCGCAGCCTTGTGCATACGGAGGTTTTCAAAGGACTTTGCCATGTAGAAAGCAGCCTCGTCCGCCAAGCGGAATTTCGGGTACTTGGTCTGGATTTTTCCGAAAGCGTATGCAGCATCCAAAAACTGACGGTTTAAATAAAGATTTATAGCTGCATGGAATACATCGAGGGGATCCGTTTCAAAGATTCCTGTTGGGTCCTCATACATCCAAGTGTTACTACCATATTCGGGAGACCAGTCATCCTGCTGATACTTACTCGACGTGTAGGAGAACTCTGCAAACAAAGATGTGCAGGCTACGGCAAGTCCGAGAGCGAATGTCTTGATGAATCTAGTACGCGACGTCATTTAATCTACGCTTGAAAAACTCTTCTATAAAACCGACCTTTTCAATATACATTATTTTGTATAGATTCACAAGCGATTGGGGTTAGACAGCCTCAAAATCAAAATGTCCGGGCCATAAACCATCTAGCAAAGTTTTTCGAAAGTTTCTATTTTTACAAGAAATTTGGGGATTCATTCGCTAGATAAAGGAGGAAATCATGAAAAAAATGATTTCGTTGGCAATGTTCTTATTCTTTGCGGTTGTCGCCGCTGCTTAAAATTATACTTCGCAAAAGATTAATCAAATTGTTGTGGAAGGCAAACTTGAACAGACTGTGTTTGCGGGCGAAAATATTGAGACGATTCGAATTCTGTATGAAAATACTGGCTTCGGTGAGAATTACGATCCTGAATATAAAGAAGGATCGACAAGTTGACTGATAATTTTGGCTTGACGAAAAGGTGGACTAAAGGCCCTATTTGTGAAATTTCTGGACAGATGAGAAAAGATATTGCCGCCGGTACGTACAATGCTTATATCGTAGTCAAAGACGATGAAGGCAATTTAGCCAAGACCGAATTTACATTTATAGTGAAGGAAAAACCGATTCCTTCGATCTCTTTAGAGTTGAGTGGTCGTAGCGGTGAAGCGGACCTTATTGTGCTTTCTGTCATTGGTCCCGAAAATCAAGCGAGTGCCAAAGCAACGATTGAAGTAATTCCAGCGACTATGACGTTCGATCTCGTTGAAGGTCGCGATAATCAGACGGTTGTTGCTGGCCAAGATATTGCTCCGATTGTCTATCAGTACAGCCACATGTATTCTGTGAAGGGGAATGTTCCTGCTAATTTGAAGGTGGAACAAGATAAAGAAAAGAAGCAAGTTAAGATTTCTGGAACGATTGATCCTGAATCGGCAACCCATGAATATACTTATACGTTCGAATTGACGGATTATTATGAAAACACAAAGACCGTGACGGGCAAGATTAATGTCGTTGCCTCGTCATCCTCGACCCCGATCGAGGATCTATTGAGCAGTTCTGCGATGTCTTCGGGCAGCGATCATTTTTTGAATATCGTTGCCGCCATGCCGAGTTTCGTGTTCAGTTACGCCAACAACGAACTGACGGTCGTATCGCCGAATTCCGCCATGGTTCGCGTGCAGGTGTTCGACCTCATGGGTCATGTGGTAGAAACGTTCACCGAATCGGCCACTTCTGTGAAGAACTTCAGTCTTGCATACCTGACTAAGGGTAACTATGTAGTGCGTATCGAAAGTGCTCACGCTGTTCGTTTGGCAAAAATTATTGTGAAATAATCGAAATTTGATAACATCTCACTTTCTGCTAATATTTAGTATAAATTCACCTTAACCTTATACACAATTGCTCGACGGTGCGATTCCAGCAATAAGAATGTTGCGACAACGTTTTTGGTCGTGCCGTTAGAAAAACTCGCTTTGCCGTAGTAGGTGTTGTTTGATTTCTTGTTAATGCTGACTGCGGTGCATTCGATGGGATCTTTATTGAGGATTTCTTCGTTGATGTAAGATTTCGCTTCGTCTTCCATCCAGCCGTACCCGCTTGTGGCTGGGCCTGCAATAATCGCGGTAAGGATACTTGCGCAGACCATAATTACGCCTACAGCTCGGAGTAAAAATTTTGCCGCATCATGCCCGGAACCCTTGAATAATTTGGCAGATTGCTTGAAAATCATGCAGAATGATAAAATCAAGACAAATTCTGCTATGCCTCCCTTTGCGGTTTTGAGCAGTTCCCAGCCTATGAGGTAGTGCTCCCATACTGTTTTGGCGCAAATGGCGATGAGCACAATCCAGATGCAGAACAAAAGCAGTGCTTTCAGGGGATTCTTCTTGAAGTCCGCGCACCATTTCTCGGCTTTGAGAACGTCGTCCTCGTCGTTGGAATCCGCAGTGTTATTTTTAGAGTTGTTCAAAAATGACATTGCTTAAATATGTTGTTAGCATCCGACATCTTGGTTGTCATCTGCATCGGAGGATATGTCGGAGGATGTTTCTGCGGTTGCGTCAGCGGAAACATCGGTGGGGGAGGCGGCGGTGCAACACGCCGGCTTATCGGCAAGCAATCCGAATACTTGCCCTTTCACGAGCCAGCTCACGCCAAAGAACGTGAGCGCAATCGTTTCGACTACGAAAATTTTTGCAGAAAACTCGATCGGCAGAAGTAGCAAAATTAAAGTGGAAAACATCCCGATTCCGCAAACTTTGTAAATGATGTTCCTGATTCTTTTTTGCGGAGTGTTGCTTTCGCCGAGCGTAAATAGGAAAATGCTATTGATGGCCAAAAGCAAGAAAAACAGGACGGCGGCGGTGCAGTGAATTTTGTCTGAAACGCTCACGGGTAATTGGAAAAATCCGACCGTCCCTTTCGCAAGCGAACAATCGCAAGGGAATACGACAACCATCAAACCGAAAATGCCGGATATGGTCGTCACCAGCTCGTCTTTCCAGTCGTAGCCTTTGTAGCACATCAGTACGATTGCCGCCGTCGTGAGAATCCCTGTCAGCGAGGGGGTTAAGTAATACGTCGCCGATATGGACAACGTTTCCCAGAAGTCGTCGGGAATAGCTTCTGGTTTTGCTTTTGCAACGATGCTGGCTCCGACCAGTGCAATCCAGGGGAGGATCATTCCTAAGAATCCCGCCAAATTACGGATTCTTTTCAGCCAAGATTCCGCACAACGTTTTGTAATGACAATTTCTTCTTCGCACATAAAAATATTTTGTTTTAAATTATTCCTTTTCGAATATAGCATAATTTTGGAATGTCAAGTCGAAAAAATGGAGCAACCATACATCGAAGTTTGTATATTTCCGTTATGCTTTCTATTTTATTTCTGTTTGTCGGTTTATTTTTTGTTGCTTGTTCTGACTCTCCGTCCAGTTCGGCATCCGCAAAGCATGAACTTGTCGAAGGGTGCGTATTCTCGCATCATGGCTTTGATTTGTACCATATTCAGCAAGATGGGGGATGGGATTCTCTGGTGACTGCTTGCGACACGGTTTTCGTTGTTGATTCTTTCTTGGTCTATGATACCCTCTACAACGATACTCTTGTGCATCGCTATACAAGTTTCGTTTATGGAAGGCGTAATGACAATAGTTACGATACGTTGACGGCTCTTACGGCAGATTCCTCGAATGTAGGTAGTGAATGCGAGAGACGTGTTTCTTGCAGCCTTGATTCTGTACAAAAGAATTTTTCTTGTGCCACGCCTTCGTACGTCTGCCGCGTTTATAAAACCCAAAGCACCGTAGCTGTCGTTGATAGTCGTGTGAATTTCGTGAGATGCAATAACCGTAATGTCCTTTGCATCAGGGATACTTTTTATGTAGATAAAGTTGCTTACGGCACGTATCACAAGTGGGAAACAACGCGTTTGAATTATGGCAAAAAAGCTTGGACAAATTATATTCCTTGGATAAACGCTCCGCTCTTTGATTCCGCCAGTTTCCGTGCTGCGTTAGACACTCTGGATACTCGACATCCGACGTTTGCCATGGACACGTTGCAGACGGGCTATTACATTACGATGGAGGGCTTGCCGGATTGGGTGACGAAGGGAATAATTTATAAGAAGGATTCTTTAGGCCATTATGTGGCGGAAAAGTTGCAGTATTGTCCTGGCCAGTGCTATCCTTCGGATTATGAAAAAAAGGCGTTTTTCTTTGTGAACGGACTTGAGAAACCGCTGGAACGCGATACGGTTATTACTTGGAAGCTGACATACAGTTATTTGGGCGGTTCATTTGAAGGGGACTACGATTCCCTCACCATCACAACATTGTTCAAATCAAAATATTAACGTTCCGTTCCTCCATTCCCCAAACCACCAACAGACTCCTCTTTGTGAATCGCGTTAATAAAGCCAAATTCCTTCCTACTTCCTACTTCCTACTTCCTACTTTTTTTTATCTTTTCCGCGTAAAATTTATTGGAGTTTAACATGTCTAATTATTGTCCTGTTATCGGTCTTGAAATCCATTGCCAGCTTGCTACTAAAACGAAGATGTTCTGCGGCTGCGAAATTGAAGTGAATACGACCCCGAACAAGCACGTTTGCCCTGTTTGCCTCGGTATGCCGGGTGCAATGCCTGTGCCGAACAAGAAGGCCGTGGAATACGCCATTCGCTTGGGCCTTGCCCTCAACTGCGAAATCGACTTGAACGCCATGTGGACCCGTAAAAACTACTTCTACCCGGACCTGCCGAAGGGCTACCAGATTACGCAGACGGGCGGACTACCGGTGTATGACCATCCGATTTGCAAGGACGGCTGGCTCGAAATCGTGAAGGCTGACGGCACCAAAAAGCGCGTGGGCATCACCCGTATCCACATGGAAGAAGACGCGGGCAAGCTCATCCACGACATGAGCCCGACAAACAGCCATTTTGACGCGAACCGCTGCGGAACGCCGCTTTGTGAAATCGTGACCGAACCGGACATCCGTAGCCCGGAAGAAGCCGTGCTCGTGCTCAAGAAAATCAAGCAGACGCTCGAATACACACGCGTTTCGAACGCCAACATGGAAAACGGCAACATGCGCTGCGACGGCAACATTTCGCTCCGTCCGTCGGAAGACGCTCCGTTCGGCATCCGTGCCGAAATCAAGAATTTGAACAGCTTTACGAACCTCGAAAAGGCTCTCTACTGCGAAATGAACTTGCAGGCCTCGACGCTCGACGCCGGCAAGGAAGTGGAACAGTGCACCAAGCGTTACGACCCCAATGCGGACAAGACCATCGTCATCCGCAGCAAGGAAGACGCTCATGACTACAAGTACTTCCCGGAACCGGACATGGTCCGCCTCGTGACTGACCCGGCATTCGTCGAAGAAATCCGCCGCACGCTTCCGGAACTGCCGGATGCCCGCCGCGAACGCTTCATGAAGGACTTCGGCGTTTCTGAATACGACGCTCAGGTGCTCACCGAAGACCGCGACGTGAGCGAATGGTACGACACCGCCGCGAAGAACTGCAAGAACGGCAAGGTGCTCGCCAACTGGGTCATCACGGAACTTTTGGCCAAGCTCAAGGATGTGGAAGGCGGTCTCTCCGCTCTCAAGATCAAGCCGGAACAGCTTTGCACGCTCGTGAACCTCATTGCAGACAACACCATCAACGGCAAGATTGCAAAGACTGTGTTTGCTGAAATGTTCGAAACAGGCAAGGATCCCGAAGCCATCGTGAAGGAAAAGGGCCTCGTGCAGGTGACCGACACCGCCGCTATCGAAGCCGTGGTTCGCGAAGTCTGCGCCGCTAATGCAGCCCAGTTCGCTGAATTCAAGGCAGGGAAGGTCGCTCTCAAGGGCTTCCTCGTTGGCATGACCATGCGCAAGTCCGGCGGCAAGGCTAACCCGGGCCTCGTGAACCAGATTCTCGACAAGCTCGCGAAGGAAGGCTAGTTTAGACGAGAGAACGCCCGCTACGGCGGGCTACAGACGAGAGATGAAAGACAAAAAGGTGTCATCCTGAGCGAAGTGCGTAGCACGGAGTCGAAGGATCTAGGATTGAACAATGAAGAATGCGGCGAAATCGAGGAATCGTCATTGCGAGCCCAAGGTCACTGAGCGTAGTCGAAGTGGGGGCGTGGCAATCCAGAACGTATGTCATCCTCGACCAACGGGAGGGGATCCATTATTTCTTGTTCTGCAGTTGCGACGAGCTTCTTTACTAGTCGCTCTTCTTCTCGCATTCTTCCTTGCAATTCCTGCCGCCGCTGCGGACAAGCTAGACAAACTAGACAGTGCCCGCATGACGACGCTGAACATGACTGACGAACAAATTGCCGAAGTCTATGGCATCGATTCTACGAAGCTTGCTACTGGACCTACGCTCCAGGAACTCAACGAAGAAAATCCGTCTTACGTCAAGCGTGAATATGACCACAAACAGCAAGTCGTTGTCGGCAGCGTCGTGATGTTCTGCGTCACCCTCGCGATGATTCTGATGAACAATTACAATCCGAAACGGTAGGTGGGGGAGAATTTCCCCTTGCTTAAGGGGATGCGTTTAAAAACTCCGTTTACCCCAACATGTCCGCTATAAACGTCATGCCGCACTCGATGCGACATCTTTTTTTTCTAGCTCAAAAATGTATATTTACATTGACATTTAGAGTTTTTTGCTCTTATTCTCGCGTCCTTAAAACACGACCAAAGTTTTACGCAAAAAGAATAAGGCTTACAACGCACATCCAGAATTGGGCGTGGGTCGTTTGCTTGTTTTGCGTAGGGCTTCTTGGTCGTTGCCTAAGGACGAACAGGTATTCGATACCACGCTTTTTTGTTTTATTGAATATTGAGGGTAGGAACAAAGACAAACGTTTTTGCTCCCGTTCTTGCGTCCTTAAAATACGACCAATTTTTTAACGCAGCAGGAATTGGACAAATGGAACTCACCTCTTTGGGGTGAGTTCTATTTGGGCATTCTCTTGTCGAAGCATCTCGATGTTTCGTGAACAGAAGTGAAAACAGAACATTTCACCTGTTCCGTTGGAACATCGAGGCGTTATGGCTTCTGATAAGAATGCACTTCGTGTGCTTTCTTTGTTCTCCGGTTGTGGAGGACTAGATCTTGGGCTAGAGGGTGGTTTTATCACTCTTAAGAAATCTGTTAACGAAAACATCCATCCAGATTGGATTGAATATAACGTTAATAGAAATTTCGTTCGGTTGAAAAAGAACCGTTTTGAGACCGTCTTTGCGAACGACATTTTACCTTGTGCTCAAAAAGCGTGGAATCACTTTTTTGGTAATCGAAAGAACATTGAAGATGTTTATCGACTCAAATCCATTGTGGATTTGGTAAAAGATAGTAAGCAAGGATTATTTCAATTTCCTCAAAATATCGATGTCGTTACGGGAGGATTCCCTTGCCAAGATTTTTCTGTTGCTGGAAAACGACTTGGTTTTGATTCTGCTAAAAGCCATAATGGGGTCAATGAAGATCATGCCGAAAATGAATCTAGAGGTACACTATACCTTTGGATGAAGCAGGTCATTGAAATTGTCAAACCTAAAATCTTTATTGCGGAAAATGTGAAAGGTCTTGTATCATTAGGCGATGCAAAGAAGATAATCGAAACAGATTTTAGAAATATTGACAAGGGTTATTGTGTTGTTGACGCCCAAGTTTTGAAGGCCTGGGAATATGGAGTTCCACAAAGCCGCGAGCGTGTTGTTTTCATAGGCATTTCAAGAAAATATGCCAACCCTCAAATTCTTGCTGACATAGAACAGAAATCCGAACAATCGCTGTATTATCCTTACCCAATAAAGACGCATGGAGAAGGTCTTCAAAAAATCGTTACTTGCAAGGACGCTTTCGTTGGATTGAAAGAACCAGATGAAAGTTCTGATGCTGCACAAAAAGCTTATTCAAAAGCGAAATATTACGGAAAAATGCAGGGCAGTTCTGAAGTTGATATGAATGGTGTTGGGCCGACTATTCGAAGCGAACATCATGGAAATATCGAATACCGTCGTTTATGCAAAGAACATGGGGGCAAGATTGCATCTGAATTGGCAAAAGGGTTACAAGAGCGTCGTTTGAGCGTCCGCGAGTGTGCAAGAATTCAGACTTTTCCTGATGATTACGAATTCATCTTTAACGATGGAATCAATAAAGTTAATTCATCCGATGCCTATAAAGTTATTGGAAATGCAGTTCCTCCTTTGCTGGGTTATTCCATAGGAAAAAGGATTGAAACTCTTTGGAAAGATTTATTTGGAGAATAAAGATGAATTCATTTGCTATTGGCGAAAATATCAACATCAAAGAGGCTAATGTCAAGGAATCCTTTGACAACTTGTTAAGTCTGACTAAAGAGAAATTAGAGTCGCGGCCAAGTGTTTCACAAAAAAAAGATTTTTGGAAATCCTTTGAAGAAGATGTGCATGTCGCTTTATTAGAGTCATCAAAAGATTTACATATTCCGTGGAAAATAGAATATATAAGCGGTCACAAATTTCCTGATATTGTCGCACGCATAAATGAAAAACAAGCATTGGGAATAGAAGTAAAAACTATCAGTACTCGCAATAATTCTTGGAAAGTGATGGGCGGAAGCATAATGGAATCAACAAGAATCCCCGATGTCAGCCGAATTCATATTTTCTGTGCTAAACAAAAACCGTTTAAAATAAAATACAAGCCCTTTGAAGAATGTGTTGAAAATGTTGCTGTTACACATAGTCCCCGTTATATGCTTGATATGGATGCGTCAAAGCAAGATACCTTGTTCATTAAATTGGGAAAAACATACGAAGAAATTCGTCAAATGAAAAATCCGTTTGATGCATTCAAAGATTTTATTGTGGAACAACGTAAAGCAAATTTAAAACAGCGAAAAGTAGATGATGATTTTTGGTGGTATTCTCCAAATTCCAATCAAATTAACTCAATTGAATTAGAAGACCAAAAATTTGCAAACAAGATGGTTGGTCTTGAAATGCAATTTTGGAACCAGCTCACAAGAAATGAACAACATTTTCTTCGAGCGTATTTATTAATTTCATTTCCAAATATTATTGAAGGAAATTATAATGATGCGTCCAAATGGCTGCTTCAAACGCAGGGCATAATAAACCCGTCTTTTCGAGACACATTTTCTGCTGGAGGTTGTAAAAATATTGATGGAATAAAAGTTCCCAGAATCATACTCAATATTGCCAAATGGAAAGAGGATTTAATAAAGATTTTTAATGAAAAAAATCTCCCACAACAAGATTTTGAGTATTGGAAGGAAAAGGTTTTTGCCATCTCTAAATTTTCAGCTCCTGAAAAGGATGTTCTTATCATATAGTAAAGGAAATAGGGAAAAATATTGATCATTAAAAAGGAGATTCCCGCCTTCGCGGGAATGACAAATTAAGCGGATTTTTACGGAATCCGTGAAACCAGCTATGATTGTAATATAGAATTCTTTTTCAGCAAAAGTCAATACTCCAATCTTCTTCCTTCATCATCTCCTCCCAAATGTATAGTATTTTCCCAAAACCTTAAAATAAAAATCCCTAATTTTACCTAAATCTCTCAATTTTTACGTTTTTGTATAGTAAAAATCTATTGCTTGCCGAACGATAAAAACCTATATTTACATACATGAAGTCTATTCTTGAATATAAAGATTACCGCCTCTATATACAGGATTACTACGATGAACGCAAACGTCAGGGGGCGTTTTCTTGGCGTGAATTCTGCAAGAACGCCGGTTTTTCTTCGCCTAATTTTTTGCAACTTGTATGCAAGGGCGAGAGCAAGCTAGGCAAGCCGAAGATTGCAAATGTGGCGCATGCGATGGGGCTGGTCGGATTCGAGGAAGATTACTTTCGTGAAATGGTCACGTTCGGCAACGCTAAAAAGGATGCTATCAAAAAGGCTGCGCTTCTTGAAATGGAAAGAATCGCGTTGGAGCAAAAAGTGCGCGTCGTTGATGCGGATGCGTTCCAGTATTACGAATCGTGGAAGTATCCCGTGCTCAGGGAACTTGTTCCGATGATGCCCGGTGCTTGTCCTCGCGACATTGCCGATGAATGTAAGGAACACGTCTCTGCCGAAGAAGTACGTGATATCTTGAATTTTTTGGTCAAGGCCGGATTCCTGAAAAAGGATGACGAAAAAGTTTATTCGCAAACAGAACAAAATGTCATCGGGTCCAAGGAAGCTTTGCCCTTAGCCATCCGTTCGATGCAAAAGGAAATGGCAGGCATGGCCATGCGGGCTATAGACCGCTACACAGCAAAAGAGCGTCATTTCACTGGGGTAACGCTTAGCGTAAACGAGGCGGCAAGCAAGCGGATTGTCAAAGAAATAGATGATTGCTGTAGAAGAGTTCTTGCCATCGCGAATGAGTACAAAGATTTGAATCAAGTTTGTCGAATTAATTTTCAATTTTTCCCAGTTACGGATAAAATCAAGGAGTCACATCATGCTAAATAAAATTGCTTATGCATTAAGCCCTCTTTTCCCAATGTTCATGGTGGCGTGCTCCGGTAATGACGTTGCTGGGGGAACTATTGACCCTAACACCATTGCTGAAAAAAGCAGTGACTCCAAAGAAGTTTCGGATGCTTCTAGTTCGTCTGAAAAAGCGAGTGTATGGAGTAGTTCTTCAAATGCGGTTGTTACTCCGACTTTTTCATCGAGCGAGCTAAGCGATGCTATGAGCAGTTCGTCAGAAGAGGTTGATGTTACTGATTCCCCGAAGGCGAGGAATTTCTCCATCCAGTGCGTTGAAGACGTTGTCTATGTGGATTTGAGCGCTCCGGCAGTTACGCCTGATGTCGGCGAACCTGTGGCGTACAAGCGTGTCGAAGGCGATTCTGTGAATTTGTCCTTGCAGAACGTTTATTTCGATATTCCTTGTGATGCGGAAAAACAGAAAATATTTATGGATGAAGTGAATCCGGTCGTCGGTTTTGAATTGGATACGTTGTACGTGAATTTCTCCCGGAGCAAAGGGATGGTTTACGATTGCAGTTGTGCCGCGAATGCATCTTTTACGCTCGATAAGGCTTATTCAAATTTCAACTATACGGTTTTCGACCAGAAACAACCCATTTTAGTGCAAACCCCATAAGCTGCAAACGAACAGCAATTTTAAATGTTGCAAAAAAATGAAAACAGCTTTCTTGGAAGGCTGTTTTTTTTTTGTATTATACGAATTGTATAGTATTTTAAAAATTGCTTTAAAATTTTTAGAAAAAGTGGCTAAAATTAAATAAAATATTGCGTTTTGTATAGTA
Source organism: Fibrobacter sp. (assembly GCF_017545445.1). Lineage (GTDB taxonomy): Bacteria > Fibrobacterota > Fibrobacteria > Fibrobacterales > Fibrobacteraceae > Fibrobacter. The sequence goes on along the minus strand of NZ_JAFWOM010000099.1, from coordinate 18,530 downwards.
TTTTTATTGATTTTCTTAATTGTAAAACTTATATTATAAACATGAAAACGGTATAACACCAAAGAATTCGCTTTGAAAAACGATTTAATCGGAAGGAGTAATAATATGAATAAGATAATTGCTGCTACTATGATATTGTCGTTTGTTGCCTGCTCGGATGATTCTTCTGTGAACGGTCCTGAGAACCGTCAACTTGGCGGTGGTACGGCTGTATTGGATTCCACGCGGAATGTGTCGCTCAAAATGGGGGCGTGCAACGTTCATCCTTATGATGAAGTTTTGCTGAAAGATGCATCGGAAAATCCCAAAGCGTATTTGATTACTGACGAAAATGGAGCCTATCAGGTCGTCATCCCGAATTTGACGGACGCTTGTGGTGTTGGTGAAGTTGTATTCAATAACCAACGTTCTCTTGATACACTGATACTTTCTTACACGGTTGGGGTTGTAACAGATTGCATGTGCATTACGGACCATTATTTTAACATCGATCCTCTTGATGCCGATATCAAGTTTTTGAAACATTGGGGGACTGTCTATGATGTGGTGCCAGGGCCTATTCCCGAAGATTCGCAGTCCGTTTCTCCGGCGACTCAATCGGCATCGTCCATCAGTGCCGAATGCAAGAATTTACTCGCCAAGTCTGATGCGTCAAACGAAAATTTGATTCCAGACGTTTTGGAAAACACCACGGAAAATCAAAAAGTTGCAATACGCACTGCCGAAGATGACAAATTCGACAGAATTTATATAGACGATGTTTACGTTCAATGTGGAGCTGTTTTTAAAGGGATTGATGTTACCGCGTCAAATGACACGATTTATGTTGATCCAAAAATAAATTTGAAAATAGATGGTTCGGGTCCTGTTCCTACATGCTTGTGTCCGACGCTTGTTTCTTTCAATATAGAGAGAACTTCCAAATTTTCAAATATAAATTATCTTGTATATCAGAATGATTTGGTAATGCCATTGGAAAATAGATAGGGGAGGCGTACTGAAAAAAAAATGGTTTGTCATGCCGGATTTATTCACTTTGACTACTTGCAGTTGACGCTTCGCGTCAGCAATTTCGGCTCAATCATAAAATCAAGCAAGCTTGATTTTGCGATATTCGCCTTGAATGCTATTTAGTGCTTAGTAGTCATGGTCCGCGAATGGGGACGGCATCAGTTTCTCCAATCGAAACATTACTCATTACGTTTACTATAATTTGTCATAATCAGGGAGAAAATATGAAGTTCCGCTTGTATATCAGCAAATTTCTGCTTGGGCTAGTTGCCTTTATTTGGACGGCCTGTACTAGCGATAATGGCACAGGGGCTAATGCTTTCACTCCTGCGAGTTCCAATTCTGGTGATTTGGCGGACTCCAGTTCTAGCCAAAACAAATCCTCTAGTTCGCAGAAGATTGGTCTCACAAGGGCTGATTTCTTCAATGTGGATTCTCTGATTGCGGTGGCAAAGCAACCGAAAATGATTACGGACTCATGCGTCACTGCTAGGAATTACTGCGAAACTCTTACTGGCGAAAATGCTAGCGGTCCCTATGCCGCTAACGTTTTGTTCGAAAAAAGGATTGACGAAATTCTCGAAAGTCCACAAGCGGAGAGTCTCACTGAACGTTGCAAAAGCTATCTTCAAAAGGAAAAGGAATTCTTTTTCTCAATGACTCATCCGACAACCGTATATGGAATTAGCCCTTGCTATAATGCAGATAATTACATTCCCGGCGATACTACATCCTTTATAATAAGAGATGGGGCTCCTTATATTTTCGAGAAAATAGACAATGCAGGAATCTGCGGTGATGGGGTTCAGAACCATGTCAAGGTGGATTCTACATATTTAAATAAAGTAAAAGATAATGATGAAAGATATGCAAAGAATTTCGAGGATGTTATGAACTATTTCCTTGATGAAATTGTGGAAGAGTGTAAATAGCAGGAGGTAAAAGATGTTGTGCAAATGCTTCAATAAAATTCTGCTCGGTCTTGCTGCTATTGCGTGGACGGCCTGTACCAGCGACAATGGCACGGGGGCGGAAGGTGTCGTGTCCGGCGATTCCAGTTCCAGTCAGGGAGGTTCTTCTAGTTCCGGCGATGGAAACGGCTCCAGCTCGAAAAAGGCTTCTTTCGCTAGAAGCGAGTTCCTCAATGCAGATTCCTTGATTGCAGCTTCAAAAGAAGCCAATCCTACTACGGATAGTTGCGTGACCACAAAGCAATATTGCAAGACACTTTTTAACGAGGCTCGAAGCGGTGGCGATGAATACGCCGACGCAATTGTTACGCAACGGGCAAAGACGATTCTGGATAGCCCAGAAGCGAAGTATTTCCCCGAAAGCCGCAGGAGTTGCCTCCAGAACATCAGAGACAATTTCTTTTTTATGACGCATTCTGCAACAGAATACGGGATAAGCCCTTGTTACAGCATGGATGACTACATTCCGGGGGATTCGACGTATTTTATGAAATCATACCCGCACGTATTCGTGAGTATTAAAAATGCCGGAGCGTGCGGCGATGGCGTTCACAACCACGTCAAGGTCGATTCCGTCTATCTGAACAAGGAAATTGAAAACGCCGACCGATTTGCCAGATATTTTGAAAAATCGCTGAACAAGCATCTCGATAAAATCGAAGCCGAATGCGATTAGGATTTCGAATCGTGTTCACGTTTCTCTAAATTCAAAGGAGGCTCGCCCTCCTTTTTTCTATTTTTGTGAAAAAACGCGGCAAAGCCGCCCTAACCACCCTAAAACCTAATACCTACAACCTAAAACCTATGTCTTACATCGACGAAGCAAAACAGAATTTCAACGACCTCTCCAAGAATCCGTATCCGGGACGCGGCATCGTGCTTGGCACAAGCGCAGACGGCAAGTCCTTTGTGCAAGTTTACTGGATCATGGGCCGCAGCGTGAACAGTCGCAACCGCGTTTTCGAAATCGAAGCCGATACGGGATTCATGAAGACGAAGGCTTTCGACGAATCGAAGCTCACGGACCCGCACCTCATCATTTACTATCCGGCTCGCCACACGAAAGACGTGCAGATTATCACGAACGGCGACCAGACGGACACGATTTACAACGCCATCAATCTCGGTGGCACGTTCGAAAGCGCTCTCCGCACTCGCCAGTACGAGGACGATGCTCCGAACTTCACGCCGCGTATTTCCGGCATCCACTACAAGAATGCAGAACCGGCAGTCTATAAGCTCTCCATCCTCAAGAGCCGTAACAACAGCGAAGATGCTGGCTGCGAACGCATGACGTTTGAATTTGAAAAGGCTCTCCCGGGGCTTGGCCACTTCATCAGCACGTACGAAACAGACGGCAAGCCGATTCCGTCTTTCAACGGTTTCCCGAAGCTCATGCCGATTTTCGATACTGCCGAAGAAACGCTCAAGGCTTACTGGGACGCTCTCAACGAAGACAACAAGGTCTCGCTCATGGTCAAGTGGATCGACCGCGAAACCTTCGAAGCCAAGACGATTATCGTGAATAAAAACGTTTAGTCTAGGTTGCACAGAATTGCTAAAACCATAGTTTAAACGGTCAAAAAAGACCTCCGTTTGGAGGTCTATTTTTATCGTCTCACGAGTTCTGACTTCATCTTGAATTTCATCGCATACATGCGTTCGTCAGCCATTTGATAAATTTTTTCAGCCCTGACACGGACATTTCCTTCAGTTGAAATAACATCGTTATTCAGAAGTTCATGCCTATAGGCAATACCGTATGCCGCTTCTAAGGGAATAGGCAAATTTTCGCGTTGCTTTTTTTGGAACTCCGCCATTGTCGCTAAAGTCGTTTCTATTTCATCAATGTGTTCATAACGTACGATGGCTAAAAATTCATCGCCACCCATGCGGATGCATGTCCCGATTCCCGCAAAAGCGTTTTGGAATATAGATGCGAAAACTTTAATCAGTCTATCGCCTTCGTTATGTCCGTATTTGTCATTTACAAGCTTGAGACCGTTTATGTCGATGCACACGATTGCAAAATCTGCTGTAGCGTTGTCTAAAATTTCAAAAATTTGCTGACACTTGGCACGATTGTACAATTCCGTCAAAGAATCTTTGTAAGCGATTATCGACAAAACGTCTGTTTCCGCTTTTGCAGAAATCAAACGGTACATATAAACGATATAGCTGATGACGAGCAGAATGACAAAGGTGAGTGTTCCCAAAGGGAGCCATGTTATTCCAAGAATGGTGTTGTCCAGATGAAAATATAGCATCAATTTATAACGCACAAGTTCAAGTATCGCAAATGCACTAAATGTGGAAACTCCTGCGGTTAATATTTTTGTCGGGGTATCTAAACGGTTTTTGTTTGAAATTTCCGAAGCAAATAAATAAAGTATGCACAAAACCACGTAAGCATGGAAAATCCACAAAGTTTGCGGGTAATGGAGAATATGGGTAAAGTTCAGGATTGTCGTTACTACAAATATCAGTGCATCTAGGCTTGCGACGACAACGAGACCCCACCAGCGTTTTTTGCTGATTTTCTTGTAACGCATGTGGAGCAAAAGCAGACAAAGTGGTATTGGTGCCAAGTATAGGGAGATGTATTCTAGGCAAGAGTTGAATGTGAAATTAAAGGAGAATAATTGGAATAGCTTGGTAAAGCATAGAGTCCAAATGCCGAGACAGACCGACAGAAAACCGATCATCAAGATCTGGAAAAATTTCATTCCATAAAACACCATTCCAGCACTTAGGAATAGCATCAAAATGCCAAACAGCAATAGGAATAGTCCGACGACCAAGGTTGGAGAATATCGAGCGTAAAAATCTCCAAAGGCATAGTTTGTCGGAAGAACTTCAAAAGTGGGAAGTACGTTCCACGCATTGTTTTCTGAAAAATGGAATTTAATATCGAGGGTTTTGCCTTCGAATGCCGTTGTGCCTAGATACACAAAATGAACGCCGCTACCGATTAGGCCGTGATTATAGTAGTCAGATTCCCCGTTTGAATAAAGCCTGTTGCCATCGCGGAATGCTTCTACAAAAGTTTGATAGGTCTTAAATCGAAGCACCGGGTTATCAGGGATGTCTTTAGAAAGAGTTCTCCTTAAAATGAGCGAGTCGCCGCGGACAATTTTTTCGGGTATCGCAAATTTCTCAGTGGATTTGACATCTGTTGTGTCGCCGTGAAAAATGAGAGTCCAGCCATGGTTTAATTTGATTACGGAATCGAAAACGCCTTTTTGTCTGACATCAACAATTGCGAAGCCAATCAATACGATCAGCAACATGGCAATCAGGCTTCCTAAAATTTTCCGTTTTTTTTCAATCATATCCTACTTAAATTTAGTTCCAATATTGTTGAAAAACAACAGAAAACTGTCGGCAGAACCACCAACCCGAATCAGAGCCTACGGCTTAAACTTCTTGATGACCACAATACCATTGTGGCCACCGAAGCCGAGCGAGGCAGACACGGCAACGTCAATGTTGCCTTCAACGCCCTTGTGCGGCACGTAGTCAAGATCGCATTCTGCGTCCGGGTTGTCAAGGTTGATGGTCGCGGGGTAGAACGAGTCGCAGATGGCGAGGGTGCTGATCATTGCTTCGATAACGCCTGCTGCACCGACGCAATGGCCGGTCATGCTCTTGGTGCTTGAAACCTTGATCTTGTAAGCGTGTTCGCCGAGCGCAATTTTGAGCATTTGCGTTTCGGTGAGGTCGTTCAAGTGCGTCGAAGTACCGTGGGCGTTATAGTAATCTACATCCGTCGGGGCGATTTCAGCGTCTTTCAAAGCCTTGACCATGGCCTTGGCACACGTTTCTCCACCTGGGCGCGGGCTTGTAATGTGGTAAGCGTCGGCAGAAGAACCGTAACCGGCGACTTCGGCGTAAATCTTTGCACCGCGGGCCTTGGCGTGTTCGAGTTCTTCGAGCACGAGGATAGCACCAGCTTCTCCCATGACGAAACCGCTGCGGTCCTTGTCGAACGGGCGTGATGCTTTTTCTGGTGCGTCATTAAACTTGTCGGTGAGGGCGTGCATGCCCGCAAAACTCTTGATGGAATAATCTGTAATTGCGCTTTCGGAACCGCCGGCGAGGCAGACGTCCAAACGTCCGGAGCGAACTGCGTCAAGGGCTGCACCGATAGCATCCGTGCCGGAGGCACAAGCGGTGCAGACTGTCCAGGCGGAGCCTGTAATGCCAAGCGCGATGGAGACGTTTGCGCATGCTTCGTTTGCAATCAGTTCCGGCATGGCAAGCGGAGAGACTCTGCGGCGGCCACCTTCGAGATATTTGCTGTACGTTTCTTCGACTACGTCCTGGCCTCCAAGACCGTTCCCTGCGACGATGCCGGTCGTGTCTTCGGCGAGCTGTTCGCGGCTGAGGTTTGCGTCCTTGACCGCTTCGTTCGCGGCTGCGACGAGGAACTGCGTGAAGCGGGCCATGCGGCGGGCTTCTTTCGGGTCGATGCCGTGTTCTTCGGGTTTAAAATCTTTGACTTCTGCTGCAATTTTCACAGGGCAGTTCGTCGCATCGAACAATGTAATTGGGCCGATGCCGCATTTGCCTGCTTTGATGGCGTTCCAAAGTTCGGGGGCGGACTTGCCAATGGGCGTCACAGCACCCATACCAGTAATAACAACTCTTCTTCTATTCATCATATGGACTTAAAATAGCTTTTTTTATCAAAAAAATGGAAAAACCAAGTTTGTTTCATTTATAATTACAGAAATTATATACTTTTCTCTTATTTTTTATTTATATTAAGGACTAAATTATAACCCAACAAGGAAAAACTATGAAAAAAATTATTCTTGCATCCATGATTGCTGCAGCAGCAATGTTCACTGCTTGCGGCGATGACGATAATTCAACATCCGGCGGTAGCGGCAAACTCGCATCTTGCGATGTAAAGGTCTCTGTAGGTGGCGTACAAATGGCCCATACTTGCATGGAAGCCACTTCGTCTGAAGCCGCAAAGAAAGAATGTGAAGAAATTACTGGTGAAGAGACGGATGAAGGTATGACCATGAAATATGAAGGAACGTTTGGAAGCGGATGTCCTAGTGGCCACAAGAAAACTTGCACGGGTACAAGAAACGGCATCGAAGTCACTGCATATTTCTATGATGCAATGTATGCATCAATGTCTTGTGATCAGCTTATGAAAGAATTCTAGTAACAAAGTTATTTGAAATAAATTCTATATCCGCCCGGTTGTAATTGCCGGGCATTTTTATTACATTATATAAAGTGAATTTGTATCAAAGAGAAATATATGAAAAAATCATTCTTGTTTCTATGGCTTCTGGAGTCGCTATTTTCATGGCTTGCAGTGATTCTTCAAGTAACAGCAACGTTTATTCGTGCGAGCAGCTTTCTGTTGAAGGTCCAAGTGATAATCACATTTGTTACGAATCGGCTGAAGAGGATTTTACGGATTGTAAAGAAGATTCCGTTCCTTTTTCGTATAAAACAATCTTTACACCTGGGAGAGGATGTCCCAGTGGTGCTTTGAAAATATGTGATGCGGAACTTGTTCCGGGGCATCCTTATACAATTTATGTCTATAATGAAGAAATTGCACAAATGAATTGTAGGCGAATTCGCGGATTTTAATCGCAATAGGTATTATTGCGTTGCTTGTATTTTTACATCTGAACATTTTTATTACATTATAGAAAGTGAAACTGTATAAAAGGAATAAATATGAAAAAATTCATTCTTGCCTCCATGATTGCCGCGGCTGCAATTTTCACCGCGTGTGGTGATGATGATTCTTCTTCCACTTCCTCCACCGGTGGTTCTGTTAAATCTTGTGATATCAAATCAACAGTTCCTGTATTAGGGAATATTCATGCATGTATCGAATCGGATGATATGCAAGATGCTGAAAAGCAATGCAAGGAAGAATTGGCTTCAGCCGTGCCGGGTACACCCGACGTCTCTTTTGGTTCTGGATGCCCGAAAGGATCTAAGTCCAAATGTAATTATGAAATGGATGGTGCGCATTTGACTGTTCTTATTTATGATGAAACCCTTTCAAGTTTGACTTGTTCTGAACTTCAGACTTTAATAATGCAGTAGTCTTTTTCGGAAAGCGTTTCGCATTAAAGCCCGACCGTCCAAACGACCGGGCTTTTTTTTATCAGGAATGCATTTTCTATATTTGCGATGTCATCCCCGATTTATTCGGGGATCGCCATACACGGTATTTGTTACAGATACTTCTTGGTGGCTAAAACATTTTGAATGAGGTCTATGGCATGATCGTCTCTTGGATGACTACGAATAAGTGTAATTTGACGTGTAAACACTGCTACCAGGATGCAGGAGAAAATAAGGCTGCCGAGTTGACGACAGCAGAGGCTCTCAAGCTTATTGACGAAATTGCCAAAGCCGGATTCAAAATCATGATTTTTAGTGGTGGCGAACCGATGACGCGCCCGGATATCGTGGAACTTGTGGCTCATGCCCGTGAGCGTGGGCTTCGCCCGGTTTTTGGCACGAACGGAACGCTTATCACGCACGATTTGGCGCTCAAGCTCAAGGAAGCGGGGGCCATGGCGATGGGTATCAGCGTCGATAGCATCGATCCCAAGCGCCACAACGATTTTCGCGGCCTTCCGAATGCGTTTGAACTCACGTTGATGGGTATCGAAAACTGCAAGGCGGCTGGCCTTCCGTTCCAAATTCATACAACTATCATGGATTGGAACCAGAACGAAATTTTCGACATCATGGACTGGGTCAAGGAAATCGGTGCAGTGAACCACCAGATTTTCTTTTTGATTCCGGTGGGGCGCGGCAAGGAAATTGAAGGACATGCGCTCCGCGTTGCCGAATACGAAGGCTTGTTGCGCAAGATTATGGAAAAGAGCCGTACGCTTGGAATCCCAGTGAAGCCGACTTGCGCTCCGCAGTTTCTCCGCATTGCAGACCAGCTCGACATCAAAACTCGTTACAGCCGCGGTTGCCTCGCAGGTCTTGACTATTGTATCGTAAGTCCGATCGGCAAGGTTCGTCCCTGCGCCTACATGATGGAAGAAGCGGGCGATGTTCACGATACACCGTTTGACGAAATTTGGGCGAATGCCGAAGTGTTCAAGAAACTCCGCACCAAGGCGTATGACGGGGCTTGCGGAAAGTGCAAGTTCAACGACCGCTGCGGTGGCTGCCGTGCCCGTGCAGCCTACTACCACGACGGCGACTACATGCAAGAGGATAGCTACTGCGCGTACGGGAGAGGGGTGTGAGGTCGGCACTTCGTGCCTGTGGGCTATGAGCACGCTCACAAGTTCGCTTTGGGGTCGCTTGCTTTATGGAAACGGTTCTTTTAATATTACTTGCAGTTCTCATTATGGGTCTCCGTATTTGGAATGACTACAAGAATCCTGATCCTGCGAGGTCGCAAAAAATTTCTGATGACCTTTTTGATATCGCTCTGAAGGTGGGTAAGGAAAAACGAGACGGGAAGGAAATCTCTGGAAAAGTAGTGGCATATGATGAAGCATCAAAAATGATGGATGAAGATATGTATGATATTGCAGGTGAAGATCCTTTTGATGTAGCGATGAAAATAAGCAAGGAAAAACGCGAAGGCAAGGATACTTTGGATAAAGAAAAATATTATGAGTTTGTAAAAAAATACCGTAATTCCGGTGACGGCGTTCGCGAATGGATCGACAAGTTGTAAGGTATTTTATGGGTGTCGATATTTTTTTTACATTAATGCGTTATGACTGATTTTTTGACTTTATACCATGATGAAATCGTCTGGCTTGCCGTGCTTGTGGTTTGTATAGTAATTGGAATCTTGACGGATGCTGGTCAATTTACGAAGCATAGGTCAATACGGCGGAAAGTCAGGTTGATAGCCTTGCCTGTAATCTGTGCAATTGTAGCTTTTGTTACGGATTACGGTCCTTGTTTTAGGGATGATTTAATTTTTACAATTTTTTTGTCCTTACTTATTTGGTATGCTCTTTTTTTTCCTCGATGGTATATTTGGGATTTGTTTATTTGGTGTTTGTTTAAACACGATAATGATGATAAAAATAAATAGGTTTTAGTATGAATAACGTAACTGACAAAGATTCTCAAGCCCCAGACCTCAAAGCGAGTGTAACGAGCGAGCCCATAGCCCATACCTCCGAACAGGATATTCGTTTCATGCGTATGGCGCTTCGTCAGGCGCAGATTGCTTTTGACATGAAGGAAATCCCCATCGGTTGCGTTATCGTGAAAGACGGTGTGGTGATAGGGAAGGGCTACAACCAAGTCGAACAGCTCAAGGACGCGACCGCCCATGCCGAAATCATCGCGATTGGAACTGCCGCAAGTACGCTCGACAACTGGCGTCTGGACGGCTGTACGCTCTACGTGACGCTCGAACCGTGTCCCATGTGCGCAGGAGCCATTCTCAATAGTCGCATTTCGCGTGTGGTCTATGGCTCGCCGGATTCTCGCTTTGGCGGCTGCGGTACGACAATAGATGTCATTACCGGCAATGCCCTCAAGCGCGTTGTAGAAGTCACGAGCGGCGTTCTTGCCGACGAATGCCTCGGCCTTTTGAAAGGCTTTTTCCAGCAGATGCGATTAGAAAAAGGCGACTCCGGCAACAAAGGCGATCGGTAGTAGGTTATGGGCACGGAGCTAAAGCTCCTCTGGGCTATGGGGTATGGGCAATGTGTTTGGTCGCCTGCGGCTTCCTCTGGGCTTTGAACACGCATCGCTTCACGCAGATACGGTTTCTATTACATTGTCACCCCGGCCTAAGCGATGCACTGAGCTACGTCGAAGTGTGCCGGGGCCTGCTTTCTTCCTTCTTCCTACTGCCTACTGTTTACTAACCACTAACCACTAATCACTAACCACTAATCACTTACAATACCCCAAAGCACCCTTTGGGTGCGACCCCATACCCCAAAGCGAGTGAAACGAGCGAGCCCAAAGCCCTCTAATCCCTAACTCCTAACCCCTAATCCCTGACCACTAATCACTTATTTCGCCTTACATTTCTCTAGTCTCTCGTCTCTAGTCTCTCGTCTAATATCTATATTCTATGCATGAATTTTATGAAGATTTATGCTATTCCCGCACTTTCTGTTGCGCTGTTCAGCCTATGTTCCTGTGAACGGAACGAAATTCATCTCGCCTTTAATACGCAAACAGCGACTCCTCAGTCATACGTTCTTGAATCAACGCTGAATGCCAGCTTGCCGGGCGATTCCAATACAGTTCCTGAATCCATGCGAACGCACGTGAGCGTCCGCAGCACCATGAGTCTCCTCATGTCATACGACGATGGTTCGGGCCGCTTTGAAATGAAAATCGATTCCGTCAATTACAATAGCGACAAGCGTTCCGTTGACGAATTCCGCAATATCGAAAAATACCTTTCAATTCAAAACTTCCAGTTCAAGCTAGACCGTGATGGAATCATATCGAATCCATCAGTCGAAAATGCTGTGGATGCGCTTTCAGAAGACGAGTTGAACTTGATACCGCTGTTCCTCAAAGCTCAGCCAATTCTCCCAGAAAAGCCGGTCAAGCTTGGCGAATCGTGGGAACGTCAAATGCCAATTCACGGCAAAGGCAACAGTTCGACGACCGTCTATAAGACGTTCACATTGCAAGATGTTTATCTGCAAGATGGAGTGCGAATGGCAAAGATCCACATGGGCATGAAGTATTTGGAACTCCCGGACACGACCTCGAATTTACAGTTGAAGAGTAGCGACTACGTTATCGGTGACGGCATTGTGCTTTTTGACGTGACGCATGGAACGCTCTCTTCTGCCGAAATGGACATATTGGCAAAACTCGATATTTTTGATCTCGTTGCCGGTGATACGCTTCCGAGCATGAATGTCAATCAGAAAATTACTTTGAAGAATTTGCAATGATTTGTATGAAACTTTTAATTCGATCCTCTTTTATCGCACTCACATCTGTTGTTGCAATGGCGACTTCTTGCTTTGCTTCGGGGATGCCTTTCCCAGCGGCGGTAAACGGAAAGGTCTTTTTGCAAGAAAAAGATAGCCCCTATGTGCTTGAACAGAGCGTGGTTGTTGCTGCAACGGATTCGTTTGTCGTTGAACCGGGCGTGACTGTCCAGATGGGGGAGTTCGCAAAGCTTATGCTTCAAGGCACAGTAAAGATTATTGGTTCGAGTGATAAGCCGGTCGTTTTTTGCGGTGCGGATTCTTCAGTTAATTGGAATGGCTTCCACATCATGTCGAGTTCGCAACCTTTTGAAATTAAGAACTTGGTTGTCGAGAACGCGTTTCGCAATACGGTGTTCCGTTCACGTGGTTCGTTTGAAAATGTTCGCTTTACCAACAACTACTACGGTCTTTGGATTGATGAAAGCCCCGATGTAAAATTGAACCATTGTACAATGTCTCGAAATCGTTATGCACTCTCAGTCAGGGCTGGGCGAGTCATTTCAAATGGAACTAACGTTACAGAAAACGTATATGGACTTTATCTTGAAACCGAAGGCAAGGTTGAAGGCGATACCGATTTAATCCGCAACAACCTTGAATCGGATATCCGCAGTGAAGCGAATGCTTTGAAGGCAAGCAAGAAACGCGTCCGCCGTAACGTTTGGCATTACATCGAATCGTTTTTCTAAGGGGATTTCGTGGAAGAAGCTTTCCGTAGAGCCATACGCAAGATGACCGGTGCAAGTGTTCGCTTGGCCGTTCGTCCCAATCGTTCGGCTGTCGTCGCAACGCTTTCGCAGTCCATGATGGTCACATGGTCCATCGCGCTTTTTGAACATCTCGATGCCATGCTAAACAATCCTTCGGCTAACGTCGGCAGTTCGGAGTTGATATCGTTCAGTGATTCCGCATGGAAACTTTGCGAATCCGGATTCCCGCAAATTTTCAAGGATTGCGAAAAACTTTATAGCGAATTCCGAGCCAAGTGGATCCAGCGCTTTTCGACCGACGAAGTGCTCCGGCTCTTGCTGGAAGGCGGCAATTTCTTGGTGCATGACGAAGAAAAAGGCTGGGCTTTGACGGTCAAGAACAACAAGCAGGACATCAACAACTTCTATTCGGCAACGATTCACTTGCTTGTAAGTGATGCTGAACCTTTGTTCGTGCGTATGCATGGCCGCGTGATGCAATTGCAAGAAAAACTTTGCAAGTACTGGCTTTCTGAAAGTGCGGTCGATCCTGTTTCCAAACTCTTGCCGTGTTTGGAGGCTTCGTTGCGTGAAAAAGAAAACGCGATGGTCGTCTCGCTCCGAACATCGTTGAATACGCTTGCCAAAAAACGTTTTGCGGCAGCGTTCACATCGAAGGGCCCGATACGCTACTATTCTTCGGCGATGTCTTGCGCCAGGAACGTCGGGCGTTATTGGAATCCGCATTACGCGTACGAAAACTGTTTTTTGGCTTTTACGGACGACTTTTGCGATTATGCTCAAGGCCTTACGACGCAGATTATCGAATGGTATCAAAGTAAATGGTCTTTATTCCTTCGCGGGTTTTCTCGCGGTCAGTTGAACTTATTTGAAACTGTAGCTCCCTATCAGGCGCAGAATGTGTAGGTAACAAATGAAAAATTCATTCAATATAATTCTTGTTTTGACGGTGGTGGGTCTTGTGACTCTTATCGCGGGGGCCCTTTATTTTGGCGCACCAGCATTTGGCTGGATCATCATGATAGCCATTATTGCGGTTTACTTTGTTGAACAGCTTTCTGCTATCCGCAAGATGAAGCAGATTATTGCCGAAGACGAAATCATTGACGCTTGCGAAAAAGAGAACGTTTATCCTGACTTGGATTCGGGCGTTGTCGCTAAAAGAATTGAACTTGCCAAGCGCCTTTTGCAAAAGGATATTCGTCTCGATTCTCCGATTGCTTTTGACGTGCTTTCGTCGGGTTCTTCGATTCCGCTGAACCGCAGCGTGGGTTCGACAGTCATTCTTCTCGGCTTGATGGGTACATTCTTTGGCCTTATGCAATCGGTGGCAACCGCAGGTGGTGCTATTGACAATTCGACGACGCAAGGCACGCTCGATACGATCCAGGTGCTGTTCCAGAACATGAAGGGCATTTTCGGTACAAGCCTTTGCGGTTTGTTCGCCGCGTTAATTTTGAATGCAAGCCGCACCGTTTTGAGTGCCCGCCGCGATGATTTTATGGCGCACCTCGATGCCTTTACGCTTGACATGCAAGGAGCTACAAGCGAAAAGGGCGTGATTGAAGAAGACAAGAGCGAACTCGAACGCCTCTTTGAATCTGTCGAAAAGAATTTGTCCGTGATTGCGTCTTCTGTGAAAGAAGGCTTGGCTGGCGTTGTGTCGATGGTGGGCGAGGAACTCTCATCCATGACTTCAAAGCTGAATCAGGATGTTGTTGAATCTGTTCAGAAAGTTTCTACGGAAATGACATCGTCCATCAGGACGGTCAATGATTCTCTCGCAGGTGCTGTAGCGAACATGAACGAATCAACGCAGAAGTTTGGCGAACTTGTCGGAGCGTCTGTGACGAACGCGTTCAATCCGATTAATGAAAATATCGTTGCTCTTTCTAAATCCGTTGAAGCGATTCCGGAAAAATTAGATGAAAAACTGAACGGTATTTCTACATCGTTGAATGCAGGCCTCGATGGAATTTCGTCTGGCGTGAAGTCTTCGCTTGAAGGTGTTTCTAGCAATGTGGAAACATCCCTCTCTAAGGTCGCATCTGATGTCAAGGCAGGCCTCGACGGTGTTGCTTCCGATGTTAAAGCCGGGCTTCAGGATGTGGCGAAAGGCACGATGGATGTGGCATACCTTACTAAGGATGCTATGGACGAGGCCTCCAAGAGCATTGGTGATTCCGTTGCCGAACAAGTTAAGCAATCCAACGAACAGTGGGAAAGCTTTATGCAGCGCCTCGAAGACAAAACGACTGCCAACGTGGATTCCCAGCGTGAAGGTCTCGAAACTCTTAAGAACGTCGCTTTGCAGGTGGCCGAAAAGGCTCAGGCCGGTTCAGCAGAACTTTCGCAGAACGTCTCCGAAAAACTCGGAGCCCTTTCTTCCGATATTCTCGGTGCTTTCCAGAAACTTTCCGAAACATCGACCGTTCTCCTGGAAGCCCAAAAAGCTCTTACCGAAAGCATCGACAACCGTGTCGTCAAAGAGAAAGAAGCGACCGATGCTCTTGGCGGAAACATCGTGGAAACCGCAGAACTTATGCGCGTGAACCAGTCCGAACTCAGCGCGAACCTCGAAATGCTGCGCAGTGGACTTGAAACAATTCTCGAAAAGCTCTCGGGCGATACGGCGGAACACGAAGAAGAAGACAACTTTGTCGAGCATCTCAACCAGTCTCTCGAAGCCTTCCACGAACGTGCGAGCGAAGTGCTCATGGAAAATGCGGTCAAGACTCAGGAAATCTTGCTCGAAGTTCTCGAACAAACTCAACGTTCTGCAATCCCCGCTCAACCTAAAGCTGAAGGTTAATCATGCGTCGCAATAGAGACGAAAACAGCAATCCTTGGATGGCCTATACGGACTTGGGCGTAGCCCTCGTTTCGCTCTTTATCCTTGCGTTTGTAGCGATGGCGACCCTCAAGGAACAAAAGGCCGAAGATTTGACGCGTACCGAAGAAGAAGTGCTCACTTGCCAAGAACAGATGCGAAAGATTGCAGCCGAACGCAACGCGCTTTTGTCCAAAAGTTTGCAGACTTCCATCGAAGCGGGCCTTATCGCGCTTGAAGACGGTAAAATTCAGATCCAAGCAAGCTTCTTGTTCCCGATTAACGGCGCAAACCTCACGCCAGAAGGCGAGGGGGTGATTCGCGGAATCAGCAAGGGCCTTCTCGAATCGCTCGATTCCACAGATGTCATCATGGTGAGCGGATTTACGGATGACACTCCGGTGAAATCCAAGACTTACACAAACTGGAACTTGTCTGCAGAACGTGCAGTGAATGTCGTCAGAATGCTTGTAAAGCAGGGATTCCCACCTGACAGGCTCTTTGCCGCAGGCTTTGGCGAACACCGCCCCAAGTACCCCAACGATAGCGAAGAACACCGACGTTTGAACCGCCGTGTCGAAATCGGCGTGACTCCGCTCCAGTCGAACAACGGTGCAAAAGAAACTGCCAAAATCGAGGTAACACGCTAATGGAAATCGTGCTTACCAAAAAGCTTTCTGATATCAAACAAAGCATCGATGCTATTCGCAAATCGGGCAAGCTATCGCATTGGCGGATGGTTTATGCAGATACGCTTTACATTCGTGCACAAGAGTACGTGGCCGTAGAGCGTTTTCCGGAAGCTTGTCTGGTTGTGCAAAAGTTAGAACGCTGGATTAAAGCACATAAACCGGTACTTGAAAAAAATAAAGGCGATGTCCGTCCGCCTATGATTTTTTGGAATGCGGAGCTTTTAAATAAAATTGTCGCCAGAATCCGTGCGACACTCGAAGCAAAAAAAATGCTCGTTCCTTCGACAGAACGTGATTCCATCAACCGACGCTTGAACCTTGTCGATGGTTGGATAAAAAAAGGCGAATATCTCGTTGCCCATGATGAACTTTTAGCTCTTCGTAGTGCGTTGATCGCTCGCTTACGCCGTAGCTACCGCGCTCGTGTCGTTGCCTCCTCTATTTACAAGGGAAATTATGTACAACCGACAGGTTCTGCGGTCGGTCTCTACAATTCGCTTCATACGCTCGAAGAAACATTCCACATCGTAGGCGAACACGACCCGATTTGGATCGAAGATTTCCTCGAAATTTACAACGATTTGTTCAGAATTGTCGATAGATTAGTACCCCAAGACAAAAAATAATTGTACATTATTCATGGCTAAACTCATAAAGGGTCTCGTTATGAATAAGTTTTATTTAAAAAAAATCTTCTTGCTTGCGACCTCAACTTCTTTTTTGACACTTGCGGCCTGCCATACAGCTGAAGAAATTGTTCCTCATGGTTATCAAAAGAGTGCTGATATTAAAGATGGCAAACTTGTGGATTATCGCGACGGTAATGAGTATGGAGTTGCTAAGATTAATGGTTTCTATTGGATGACAGAAAACCTTCGCTACGCGGATTCTTCAAGCATGGAAAATCTTAAAGGAAATTCTTGGTGCCATGAAGATGATAAAAAATGTTCCAAGTTCGGTCGTCTTTATTCTTGGACAGCCGCAATGGACATTGACAAAAAATATCTTTCATCAAAATACGCGAGTTCAGAGATTCAGGGCATCTGTCCTCCAGGATGGAAACTTCCAACACAAATGGATTGGTACAATTTGAATTCCTATGTGGAATCGCAAAACGGGGGTGAAGGATCTGGCACAAGCCTTAAATCATTAGAAACATGGAACAAGTCCGATAGTGCTAATGCGCCGACCAATCGTTTTGGTTTTAATGCAGTTGCTTCAGGGCGTCGCAATAACGATGGCAAAACATTCTTAAGTACAGGGCGAATCGCTCTCTTCTGGACATCCGAGAATAAGGATGATGGAACGGCATACGGCTTTCAGCTCCGTCATGAAATAAATGCTTTAGAAAATGGCTTTTTCTACAAAGATCATGGATTGTCTGTTCGCTGCGTTGCAAACCCCAATGATATCAAGGTTACTGGAACTTTGGATTCTTCGTATATTGAGCAAATTCCGCATGATTACGGCTCGTTGAAATATGAAGGCGAAACCTACAGAACCGTGAATATCAACGGAAAGACATGGATGGCGGATAATTTGAATTATAATGCAGACGGGAGTCATTGCTATAAGGATAATAAGGATAACTGCACGGAATATGGGCGTCTTTATTCGTTTGAAACGGCAAAGAAAGTTTGTCCTGAAAATTGGCGATTGCCCACAGTTAATGACGCTACATCTTTGATTAAATTTGCAAAGACCAGTCCTGCTTTACGTTCTACTTCGGGTTGGAACAGCAATTCTTCGAAGGGACTTAATTTCTGGGGCTTTGACGCGAAGCCCGCTGGAGGTCTCGAAAGTGGCGATTACTTTGATTTGAATTCCAGTGCCTACTTCTGGGTTGATAACGGTAATTCAAGCAATAATGCATCTGCTATGTGGATTAATTACTATGAAAGTACACCGAGTATAATGATTTACAATGCATCTAATGAGTACTCTGTTCGCTGTGTGAAAGACTAGTTAGACGAAAAATCGATTTTTTGCGAAAAAATGCTACTAAATCAGCTAAGATTGCTGTTTTGGTAGCATTTTTTACATATAAAATTATCAGATGTAGGGCGATTTATGGTCTGTCGGATTGCTTTTGTGCTACCAAAATGAGAATTTCATTCGATTTGGTAGCACAAAGTTGTCTTGCATTGTTGATTTTACATCGAATAAAGTAAAAAATAGGCCTATATGACATTTGGGTACCTAAATTTCTCGTAACCCTTTGATTTATAAGGCGTTGTAGCAAATTTTTCTTTTATGGGAAAAATTTGCTTTTTTTGTGGGTCAAACAAGGTCATCAAGAAGGGTCTTAAACAGGGCAAGCAGCGGTGGCTTTGTAAGACCTGCGGACACATTTTCACTCCAAG
>NZ_JAFWOM010000014.1 GCF_017545445.1 Fibrobacter sp. | reverse complement strand
TGTTTCGACGGCGTGAAGCTCAAGGGCGCCCTCTGTGCCACGGGTGCCGAAAGCGCAGGCGATGTCCAGAAGAATTCCGCGCTCCTGAAAAAGGCGTTCGCCATGGGAAAGAAAGTTTAACAACAAGGAGATAACTCATGAAATCCAAATTCTTAAAAGCGGCGCTCGCCGTGGTTTCCGCATGCACCCTGATGGCATGCTGCCCTGAAAAAGAAAACAATGCTGCGCAGGGGGCCGCCACGCAGGCCGCGCAGTCCGCAACAGAAACAGCCTCCGCAGCACAACAGACAAAGGACGAAAATATGAACAAGCTCACGCTCACCGCCGACTGGGACAAGGTATTCCCCAAAAGCGACAAGGTCGAACATTCCAAGGTCACTTTCAAGAACCATTTTGTCATTGAACTCGCCGCCGACATGTTCGTGCCCAAGGACACGAGCCTCAAGGTGAACGGCAAGTTTCCCGCGATCGCGGTCTCTGGCCCGTTCGGTGCCGTCAAGGAACAGTCCAGCGGCCTTTACGCCCAGCAGATGGCGGAACGCGGATTCCTGACCATCGCATTCGACCCGAGTTTCACCGGCGAATCGGGCGGCGAGCCGCGCTACATGAACAGCCCGGACATCAACACCGAAGACTTCATGGCATCCGTAGATTTTCTCTCGACCCGCGACAACGTTGACCCGGAACGCATCGGCATCATCGGCATTTGCGGCTGGGGCGGCATGGCGATTAACGCTGCCGGCATTGATACCCGCGTCAAGGCGACCGTCGCTTCGACCATGTACGACATGAGCCGCGTATCCGCAAACGGCTACTTCGATTCCGCAAACAACGCCGACGCCCGCAACGAGGCCCGCAAGGCACTGATGGCCCAGCGCACCAAGGACTTCAAGAACGGCACCTACGACCTGGCTGGCGGCGTGGTGGACCCGCTCCCGGACGACGCTCCTTACTTTGTCAAGGATTACTACGCCTACTACAAGACCCCGCGCGGCTACCACAAGCGCTCCCTCAACAGCAACAAGGGCTGGGCCGCCTCCGCAGGCACCTCGCTCATGAACACGAAACTCCTCGCATACGCCGACGAAATCCGTAATCCGGTGCTCATCATCCACGGCGAAAAGGCCCACAGCCGCTACTTCGGCGAAGGCGCATTCGAAAAGATGACCGGCAAGAAGGCGAACGTCCCCGCAAAACTCGACGCCACCAAGAACTGGAGCAAGACCGTCGGCAACAAGGAACTCCTCGTCATCCCTGGAGCCTCCCACGTGGACCTCTACGACAACCTGGAAAAAATCCCCTTCGAAAAGCTGAACGAATTCTTCAAGACGAACTTGAAGTAAGCAAAAGCCATCTAACCGCGACGATTATTGCTGCTGTCCAAGGTCACAAATGTGACCTTGGTTGCTTTTTGTCATTTTTTGCCATTTTTTAATGCTATTTTAAGGATATGTGCGTAAATGTCATATTGACAATTAGACATTCAAAACCTATTTTTAAGCGGAGGAATAAACCTATGGCAGTGGCAATAAGATCCATACCGACGCTTCAAGGGGAAGATGCTGAACGTTTTCTCAAGGAAGCCGAATACGCCGAAAAGAACGAGCGTAAACAGGATTTTGGAGATAAAATTCTGCTCGTTAGGAATTTCCTCCGCGAACAAGGTTTCTAGACATGACCCTTGCCGATTTTTTGAACCGATGCTCGTTTGCTCGGCTTTCTTCGGAATTGCTGCAAAGTTGCAACCCCTTCAAATGCGGAAATGAAGACCTTGACGAATTTTTCAGAGAGGATTTTCGACTATACGGTGAAAAACTTTTGGGAAAGACTTATGTCTTTCGTCTAAGAGAGCGTCCCGAAAGCATCGTTGCTGCATTTACAATATCAAACGATTCAATTCGAATCAAACAACTTGCTCCTGAAGACAAGGCGAAGATTGAATATGTCACTGAGAATGGCGAGAAGAATCTTCGCCGCTATCCCGGAGTTTTGGTTGGTCGTCTGGGGACGAATATTGAATTTGCCAAACAAGGTTTTGGCTCTGCAGTAATGGACTTCAT
Organism: Fibrobacter sp.; assembly: GCF_017545445.1. Taxonomy (GTDB): domain Bacteria; phylum Fibrobacterota; class Fibrobacteria; order Fibrobacterales; family Fibrobacteraceae; genus Fibrobacter. Next base: position 576 of record NZ_JAFWOM010000014.1, on the reverse strand, counting down.
CAAAGCTTGGTTCCGTAGCGACGAAAACAAGACCGGTTGCCGGTTTATCATCGTTGATGCAATCAATAAACCGGAAGTCATTCATTACTATCAGAAAAACAATTTCAAATTCCTTTATAGTTCCGAAATTAACGAAGCAAGGGCTCTTGGAATAAACGTGAAAATGCTGGGAGAAAAACCTTTGCATACACGTTTGATGTATTTTGATTTGATTGATATTAAATAAAAACTAGAACTAGGGCCGCTTTCTCACGCCAGCGTATAGCTTTTATCCAGCAATTTCTTGATTTCTGTTAGCGGCACCGTTCCGTCAAGGATGACCGTTGCCCAGCTTTTCTTGTTCATGTGGTATGCGGGGAGGTAGCCGGGCTTTTTCAGGAGTTCCGGCAATTCCTTCGGGACTATCTTGAAGTTCGCCACTTCGATAATCTCGTTGCCCTTGAGGCCAACTTTTGATTTTTCGACAGTCCCCAATAGGCAATACCATTTCTTGTTTTCGTGCTTACGGATGGCGGCGAATTGCGGAAACCGTTCCCACAGATATTCGGGCTTGTCTCCGTATTTTTGCTCCGCGTA
>NZ_JAFWOM010000098.1 GCF_017545445.1 Fibrobacter sp. | reverse complement strand
TGACGAAATTTATAACAAAAAGAACCGCAGCTATTTTGAAGCGCTGGAAAAGAAAGCAGAAGAGCTGGCTAAAAAGTATGATTGCAGGTTTGTTGATAATGAAACTCCGTATGAGAGAGTAGAGAAAGGACATCCAACAATCGTAGATTACTTTTACCACGAAGAAGTAAGAGGAACTGCCAATAGTGGAAAGAGAAATGTAATTCATAATCCTTGATGGAAGAATAAACCGGAAGTTAATCGCACAAATTCCAGTTGCGGAGGTAAAGATGGTAATAATTATAACGGGAGCATCCCATGTCGGGAAAACGATTCTGGCACAACGGATGCTTGAGAAATACAAATACCCTTATTTTTCAATTGACCATTTGAAAATGGGACTTATTCGTAGCGGCATTACTGATTTCACCCCAGAAGACGATGATGAACTTACAGACTATCTTTGGCCAATCGTTCGAGAGATAATAAAGACTGCTATTGAGAATGAGCACGTGAACCAGATCGAATTGCATCCGTTCTTTTCGCAGTATGCCGCCATCGAAAACATGAAGGGCTACGGCACCGTCCCGCAGGCTTGGGCACCGCTCGCCGAAGGCAAGCACGGCATTTTCACGCACCCGCTCCTGAGTGCCATCGGCGAAAAGTACGGCAAGACCGCCGCCCAGGTGGCTCTCAAGTGGAATGCCCAGCGCGGGGTTTCCATTATTCCGAAATCCGTTCATAAGGAACGCATGGAACAGAATATTGACATTTGGGACTTTTCACTTACCGCCGAAGACATGAAGCAGATTGATGCTCTGGACATAGGCCATAGCGAAATCATCGACCATAACAATCCCGAAGTTGTCAGGTATATTCTCTCTGCAAAGTCGGAATAGGGGGAGGAATGCGGGAAAAAAGGGTCTTTCCCATGGTTTTGGCCTAGGAACGGGTACGGTTGCGGAAGGGTGGCTTGACAAGGCTGTTAAATTTTGGGAATTTGTAGATAATCGATGAAAAAAGTTCTGACGACATTCAAGACGGTATTGCTTTCGCTCGTGTTCACGACGGTGGCGTACGCCGCGGATCCCTCTGCCGAATTTCCCGACAGCGTAAATGTTGCCGATGCTCATGCCGAAACGCCTTCGATTGATTCAACAACCGTGGATTCCGCAGCCATCGATAGCGCACAAAAGCTTTCCCCGTTCGATCATTTGGGCCACAACATGCTGCTGAGTGTGTTCGGCTGGCCGCTCGGGTTCCACATCCTCGGCGGTGCGCTTACGTACAAGTTCTCGATGGAAAACAACGACCTGATGGTGGCCCGTTTTGCAGCGCGTCAGGATCAACTTGTTTACGGCATCGCATTCACTCCCGGCATGATGATGGGAACGTTCTTCCCGATCCTTGTTCCGGGCTACATGTACTTTATCAGCGACAACCGCGCGCTGAACAACACCGGTGCCGTCGCCGTGCAGGCCACCGCCGTGGCGTTCCTCTACAACAACATCCTCAAGGCGATTTCGGCTCGCGAGCACCCCGACGCGGAACTCAACAGCGGCGAGCGTTCCCGCGATTTCAAGTGGGGATTTTTTAGGCGCGGAGTATTTTACGGCTGGCCCTCGGGGCATTCCATGACCAACGCGGCCATGGCCATGAGCATCGCAAGCTACAACCGCGACAAGCCTCTCGTCGTGGCGGGCTGCGCCCTGTATGCGGGCTACATCGCGACAAGCATGGTGCTCGGCGCAAAAGGGGAGGCCCACTGGTTCTCCGACGCCGTCGCGGGCACCTTGATGGGAGCCTCCATCGGCTGGTACATCGGCAGCGTGTTCTACAAGGAAAAAGTCGGCGAAAAGCAGACCCCGCCCAAGGTCACCATCGCCCCGCTATTCTACAGCGACACCAAAGGCGCCGTGCTCAGCGTGAGGATATAAGTCAAACGCCTGGTACACAACCTTGTGTAACGATGAAAGGGGGAGGGGGCTTGCCCCTAGGCAAAAACATTCCCCTTCAAAAAATGCATAAACCTCTTGACAACCGCCATCTGGTAATTTATATTTAGTGCACAAGTGTGTAGAAAATTATTTTCTCGCACAGTGTAAAACAAGCAAAGCCCCGCCTTTTTTATGCATGTAGGCGGAGGGAGGAAAGATGTGTGAAGATAAATGGCCTAAATCGGTCCCAAATTCGCAAATTAACGGTCAAATGTATTGCATTTGCATTGAAAATGAATTAAATTTGTACAAAAACGAGGTAATTCATATGGCAAATGCAGTTTTGCAGACAAGAATCGACAAAGCCACCAAGGACCAGGCGGAAGATTTATTTGAATCACTCGGACTGGATATCACTACGGCTATTAGACTTTTCTTGAAGCAGGCGATTAATCAGCGCTGCATCCCTTTCGATATCGTTCCGCCTCAACGCGAGTTCTCGGATTCGACGTTGGCCGCTATTGAAGAGGCGAAAGGCCTTGCTAGGAACCCCAGGACAAAAAGGTATTCTTCTGCCAAGGAACTCCTTGAGGATTGCAAGTAATGGTCTATGAGCTTATTAAGACATCTCGTTTTAAGGCGGGAGTGAAACTTGCTCGGAAGCGGGGGTTGGACATTTCGCTTCTAGAAAATGTCATTGAAAAATTGCGACTTGATCAACCGCTTGAGGCAAAGCATCGTAACCATGAATTGACGGGAAATTTCAAAGGCGTCTGGGAATGCCATATTCAACCGGATTGGCTATTGCTTTATCTGAAGAAGATTTTTCCGACAGCAAACCATAAAAGCATTTGCTTTCACTATGCGTCACACGCATACTGAGCATGAAAATTAAGCATTTTGTGCATGCTCCGAAAAAATTTATATTATATGCAAAGCATTTCGGAGTGGCAAAGTGAAACTCAAGTTTTTAACGCTATTTTCAATCCTTGCGCTCGCTGCGAGCGTGTTTGCGGAGAGTGCCATGAGCAACATTACGGTAAACCTGCGCTATACGGGTAAGAACGGGGCGGCAAAGAAGTTCGCCGAAGAGATGGTTTCTAGCGGGACGGTGGCGAAAATCCGTGCCGAGAATGGCAACATCCGCTACGAATATTTCCAGTCGCTGGACGATCCCGAGACCATCTTGCTGATTGACGCGTGGGAAAGCCAGGCGGCCATCGACGTGCACCACGCTTCGCCCATGATGAAGACGATTGCGAAACTCCGCGACAAGTACGACTTGAAAATGACTGTCGAACGCTACACGCCCGACAACACCATGCCCAAGACCGACGAAAAGTTCATCAGGAAATAAGTCGCGACAATGCAATGCCCGCGCGCTGTTTGGCGATAAGGCGACCAGCGGGAAATAGATTCTACGCCAGAGTCACCTTGAAAAATTCCACGTTCATTTCGCGGTCGGCGAGCGGCACAATCTTGCGGCTCTTGGGAATGTCGTAGTCGAACTTCTGGTCCGAAACGAAGGTCAACAGCGAAGACTGCTCGATGAGCTTTGAAATGCCCTTCGTGCTGTCGTGCTTGATGAAGGTGACATCGGGAATCTTCTTGCGCTTGACCTGCTCCCAGAAGCCCACGTTGCTGCGCTGGATGATGGTCTCGCCCTTGAGTTCACGGAGCCGGATGGACTTGCGCTTGGCCAGCGGGTGCTTTTTGGGGAGCGCAATCGAGAGCCGCTCCTGCATGTATTTTTCGGCGCGGTATTTCTTTGCGCGTGGGGCCTTGAGCGTGATGCCGATATCCGCCGTGCCCTCGTTCAGCGCCTTTAGCACGCCCGCCTCGTTGTCGATAATCTCGTAAGTGACTTGCGCACCGGGGTATTTCTCCTGCAGTTCCTGCACCATCCGCATGGCGGGGAGAATGGCCACCGACGCGATAGAGAACGTGCGCGTGCTCGCTCCCTGCGGGCTCACCTTTTCCATCATCTCGCTTTGCAAGTCCATGATGCGCTTCGCGTATTCGGCGACTGTGCGTCCCTTCTCGTTCAGCTCGATGCGGTTCTTTTTGCGCTCGAAAAGTGGAGCGCCGATTTCGTCTTCCAGCTTCTTGAACGCGCGGCTCACCGCCGGCTGCGAAGTGTAGAGCTTGTCCGCAACGGCCGAAAGCGTCCCGTATTCCAGGAACCCGGCCAGCAATCGCAAGATGTAAGTCTCGACAAACATAAAAAGCCCCTTTTGGGGAGAATATAATAAATCCGCTATGCGTCAAGTGAATAGTGAACGTTTAAAACTTACCCACAGGCACAACTTTGATGGTGTAGCCTTTTTTTTCGATAGTCCTTTCCTCGTTCCATGTCACAATAGTTAGGTTGTCGCAGCCTAGTTCTCCAGCACATTCGACGATGCTGTCCACTTCCCGCTTTATAGTCTTTTCTTTGGACATGTCGTAGCAAACCTGGATAAGTTCCTTGACCTTGTTACCTTCACGAAGTACAAAGTCGGTTTCCTTGTCGTTTCGGGAATGGTAATAGAACAAAGTCTTTTCGGTGTTATACCCACGATGGAGCAACTCCACAAAGACCTGGTTTTCCAGCAATTTCCCGAGATTTTCGCTCAAATTGAAAGCCTTCGACGCAACAAAACCATTATCAACCACATACACCTTGCGAGGCGCTTTTTTCATCAGCTTTAGTTTGTTGTTATACCTGTCCAGATAATAAAATAGAAACGGCTCGTGCAAGTAATCCATGAACTTTTTTGTTGTGGTGACGCTAGAGAGCCCAAGGTCATCTGCCACGTCATTGTAGCTAAATGTTCCCGTGAAATTGGACAAAAGAAACATGGCTACATTGTTCAAGTCTGTTGCGTTTCTGATCTTATGTCTTCTGACAATATCCTTGTACAGAATGGAGTCGAAAAGGGTCTGTAAATAACTTTGGGTAATAGACCTTTGAGTAAAAGTCTCCGGATAACCGCCGTTTTTCAAAAAGTCGTCCTGTATTTTTTCTGCATTACCCAGGCGCCCCGCAAACTGCGATGCCTCGGCAAGGCTAAATGGCAGCATGTTGATTTCAAGGTAGCGGCCAGTTAGTACGGTTGCCATTTCGCCAGAAAGCATTTTGGCGTTACTGCCGGTTATGACCAAATTTACGCCACGGCGGTATAGTTTATTTACCCAGACATCCCAGCCGTCAATGTTCTGTACTTCGTCCAGCAGCAAGTACTCGTAATTCGGGTAAATTTCCCCAAGTAACATCTCCGCCTGCTGTTCGTCCCATTTTTTTAATAGTTCGTTATCGTCAAAATTCAGGTAGGCGAAGTTCTTGCCCCGCAACATCAAAAGGGCCTGGGTGGATTTTCCGACACGCCTCGGCCCCGTCAAAAGTTTGATGTTCGGGCTTTTCAGCAATTCGTCAAAGTTGTATATGGTTTGACGGGGGATATACGGCAGACCGAGAAGTCTGTCCCGCTCCTTGCGCTGGTTTTGTATGGCTATCTTCATAGAGAAACCGTCCTTCACCCATAAAAATAGCTTTTTTATTCAATAAATACACTGTATTGGATAAAAAATGTACTTTTTTATCCATTATGACTAAAATTTTGACGATTTTCACCAGTTCTCGTAGCGGTGTCCCGTATCGAGGGCGGCGATTTGCTTCATTTCGTCGTCTGTCAACTCGAAGTCGAAAATCGATATGTTTTCTGCGATGTGGTCGGGGTTCTTGGAGCCCGGAATGGCAATGTAGCCCGATTGCACATGCCAACGCAACACCACCTGTGCGGCCGATTTCCCATGAGCCTTCGCTATCTTTGCGACAACCTTGTTCCCCAAAACATCTTCGGTGTGGCCGCGCCCGCCCAGCGGGTAATAAGATTCCACCACAGCGCCATAGCGCTTTGCGTAATCCTTGAATTCCGTGTTCTGGTAAAACACATGGTTCTCGTTTTGCACCACGGCAGGCTTGATTTCGAAATCAGCAAAAAAGCGCTTCGCCGTCTTTTCGGTGTAGTAATTCGATATGCCGATGGAACGGATCTTCTTCGCCTTCACCGCGCGTTCCATAGCCTTGTAAACCGCCTTGTCCTCGGCATCGCTCCCGTGCTGGTGCAACAGCATCAAATCAATATATTCAAGCCCCAGTTTTTCGAGTGAGTCGTCGATGTCTTCGTCCAAGGAGTTGCTCCACGGCACCAGTTTCGATGTCACGAACAAATCTCCACGCTTCACAAGCCCATCGTCAATCGCCCGGCGGATTCCCTTGCCCACGGCTTCTTCGTTGTCGTAATATTTTGCCGTATCAATCAGTCGATACCCGTTCTTGATGGCGACATAGACCGCATCTTCAGCCACCTTGCCGCGCAAAGTCCAAGTGCCAAGCCCGAGAACCGGCATATCGAAACCCGAATTCAACTTGACCGTTGGGGCCGCCCCTTTGCTATTCTGCACGCTTGAATCTCCTTTGTTCGAAACCTTCGGCACTGCCTGCGACGCAGCATCGCTCGAACACGCCACGAACAGGAAAACGAACAAGAAACTGAACCACCTCATGCCCTAAAAATAACCAAATCCCGCAACAAATCAAAATACTTATTTCGCATAAAAGATATGCTTTGAAGGCATAGGTGGGGGAAGCCTCACCCTCGCTCACCTTCGTTGGCTCAGGGACTAGGCAATGGAACGCCTTATTTTACTCCCTGTTTGCGAAAGCCTTGATGCCGCCTTCCATGAGAGTTGCGGCAAGTTCAATCATTTGTTTAAGCGGGATTTTACGGCCGTCTTGCACCCACTGGCGGTATAGCGCGAGCGTGGTGTTGTTGAACGCCCGTACGATATTCTGGATGCAGACCTGCTTGGTGTGGAGTCGCGTCGTTTTGGAATGGGTGTGGGCCAAGACCTTGCGTTGCATGGGTTCGCGCACGTAGTCCAGGCGGCTGTCGCAGGTGATTTTCTTGAAGAACTCGTCTTGCGATTCCATGAACTCGAAAAAAGAGCGCACGATTTCTTTCTGGTTGTCGAGGTAGTTGTAGTCTTTCACGAGCTCAATATAACGCTCCATGTAGCCCGCTTGGATTTCGCGGAGCACGTCGTCGGTGCTTTCGTAGTGCAGGTAGAACGTGTTGCGGTTGATCATGGCGCGGTCGGCGAGGGCCTTGACGGTAATCTTTTCGTAGGGCATTTCGCAGACCATCTGCTTGAACGCCGTGTAGATGGATTCCTTGGTGCGCCGGATGCGCAAATCTTCTTTGTGGGCGGCTGGTTTCATACCGTAAAATATACAAAATAATATGCACTTTTTGAACATCTGTCGCTTATTTTGCACTAGCCCATAACTTGCCATTTGAATTCGGGTCAAAACAACCTATAATTCAAGTGTAAACAACAAAAATGCGCAAGCAAGGAGCACTTATGGACTGCAAAGAAGAAATCGTCGATTCCCGAATCCCGGACCCCGAGGCCTTTGAAATCGGCTCGAAGAACGCCCAGATTCTGTTCAAGTTGAACCACACCATGCCCATGACCGAGGAATACGGCAAGGTGGTCAAGGAACTGTTCGGCGACAATATCGGCGAAGGGACGATGCTCACGGCTCCGCTTCAGGGTGTATGCTTTGAGCGTGTGAAAATCGGAAAGAACGTGTATATCGGCAGCAACCTGCTCCTGATGGCCCGCGGCGGCATCACCATTGAGGACGGCGCTTGGATTGCGGCCAATGTGCAGTTGCTTTCGAACAACCACGACCTTTACGACCGTGCGGTTTTGCAGTGCAAGCCCGTGCTTATCAAGGAAGACGCGTGGCTTGGTGCGGGTGTTTCCGTGTTGCCCGGCGTGTGTATCGGCAAACATGCCGTGGTGGGCGCAGGTTCCGTGGTCACGAAGGACATTCCCGATTATGCCGTTGCCGTAGGAAGCCCCGCCAAGGTGGTGCGCATGCTTGATCCGGAGAAATTCGCATAACCGCGGCACTTGCCGCAAGGAGAACCAAAATGAAAAAACTCGTTACACTTTTAACTGTCGCAGCGGCCCTTTTGTTTTCTGCTTGCGACTGCAACAAGGAGGCTCAAATGAAAATGGAAGAACTTGTTGAAAAGCAGGCGTTGAAAGAACTGGTGGACACCTTCTCGAATTTGGCCGACATGCGTGACACCAAGACCCAGAGCATGCTTTTTACCGAAGATGCCACCATGACATCCATCGTGGGCGGGAATGCCTCTACGCTCAAGGGGCGTGACGAAATCGAGAAGGCCTGTGCCAGGTTCCTCTCGCTGTTCGATACGGTTTACCATTCCAACGGCCAGCAGGTAGTGACCATCGATGGCGACCGTGCCAAGGGCGTGTCTTATTGCACCGTGATGCTCATCGGGAAAAACGCGGAGGGCGTGCACACGCAGAATTTACAGGGAGTCCGTTATGAGGACGAATACCAAAAGATTGACGGCAAGTGGTATATCGCAAAACGCACTTCCCATTTTGAATGGTCCGATGTGCGCCCGGCGGGAAATCAATAAGGAGAACCAAAATGAACAAGACTGTTGCTATGATGCTTTCGACTGCGGCGCTCGCTGCTGCGGCGGGGACAGCCACCCCGAAGGTGAATCCTGTCACCATCCCGTTGAACGACGGGCGTGCCATTCCGCAGTTCGGGCTAGGCACTTACAATTCTTCGGTGGCCGAGGCGAAGGACGCTTTGGCGGTGGCGCTCAAGCTCGACTACAGGCACGTGGATACGGCTCACGCCTACCGCAACGAGCGTGGTGTTGGCGCTGCCGTGAAGGAGTCGGGAATCCCCCGCGAAGAAATCTGGATTACCTCCAAGCTCTGGCCCACGGATTACGATCACGGTAACGCCGCTGAATCTATCGACAAGATGCTGGAACGCTTGGACGTGGATTACATCGACCTGGTTTACCTGCACCAGCCTGTGGGCGACTACATGGCGGGTTGGCGCGGCCTCGAAGAGGCGGTGAAGCAGGGCAAGATCAAGTCCATCGGGATTTCGAACTTTGACATGGACGAGCGTGCATTCGACGAAATCATCGCGAAGGCAAAAATCCGGCCCGCCATCGTGCAGATTGAACTGCACCCGTATGCGCAGCGCAAGGCCTTCCGAGAAAAGTGCAAGAAGCTTGGCATCGCGGTAGAAGGCTGGTTCCCGTTGGGCGGCACCGGCGGCAACGCGACCCTCTTTGGCGACAAGACCATCAAGGAACTGGCGGCAAAGTACAAGAAGTCGCCCGCGCAGATTATCCTCCGCTGGCACGTGCAGGAAGGCTTCTCCACGATTCCAGGGGCCCGCAACCCGGATTACATCAAGGAAAACATCGAGGTGTATAACTTCAAGCTTTCCGAAGACGACATGAAAAAGATTCGCGGCCTAGACAAGGAAAAGCGTTTCTTTACCTCGACCCTCGCCGAAATTCAGCATTTCAAGGACTGGAATCCCGGTGACTAAAGACCTTCATTGTCGCCGACCGTTTGCTCACTATGCACTACACGCATACTGGGCATAAAAATTACGCATTACGCGGTCGTCCTGAAATTATTTATATTAAAGGCAACCGGTTCAAAGGAATTTTTAACAGAAAAGGCGGATCCCATGAAAAAAATCACCTTGATTCTTTTATCACTTCTTCTAGGAGTCTCTATGGCAGCAGAAAAGAAAATCCTCGTCGTTTACTATTCCCGTGCCGATGAAAACTACAGCGTCGGAAACATTTCCAAGGGCAATACCGAGATTATTGCCGAGATGATTGCGAAAAAGACGGGCGGCACGCTTTTGCACGTGGAACCCGCGAAGGAATACCCCAAGAAATACGACGACTGCATCAACGTGGCCAAGAAGGAACTTGCGCAGGACGCGCGTCCGGCCATCAAGCCGGTGAACGTGAACCCCGAAGAATTCGACGAGATTTACGTCGGTTACCCGGTGTGGTGGGGTGAAATGCCCATGCCCATGTTCACCTTCTTCGAGAAGTATAACCTGAAGGGCAAGACGATTCACCCGTTCGTGACCCACGAAGGCAGCGGCCTCTCGGGTGTTGCGCGCCTCAAGAAGGTGACCGGCGCGAATGTGACCCCCGGCCTTGCCATCTACGGACACGTGGCCCAGAACGAACGCGACAAGGCCCAAAAAGAAGTCGACAAGTGGGTGAAGTAGGCTGACTACACTGAATTCCGTAAAAGAAAACTCCCGGATCCGAATGGATTCGGGAGTTTTACGTCTCCCTTCCCCCCCCCGAAAAGAGGGGAAAACTTTACAATTTTAAAATTGCATTTTATATTTGTAAAAAAGTAGCGAACTGAGGGTGGTGTGCGTATGATTCCACGCGAGTTACCTGCGCACTTATGTGGAACGCGATTTGCGTACACTCAAGAATGTGGGAAACTTGAATTTATTCGTAAAATTCTTGAAGTTGTGTGCCGGAAGAATTGGGCAACTGTTAAATGAGTCATCGCTTGCAAACGAGTGCGGCGTTTCTACACCAACGATAAATTCATGGCTTTCCGTGCTGGAGGCCAGTTTCATACTTTACCGCTTAAGGCCTGACTTCCGTAACTTCAACAAGCGGGTTGTAAAGACGCCCAAGCTTTATTTCTACGACACCGGTCTTGCTTGTTCGCTGCTTGAAATTGATAGTGTGAATCAACTAAAATCGCACTTTGCCCGAGGGAGTCTTTTCGAGAATCTGGTCATCAATGAATTTATGAAAAGTTCATTAAATCAGGGTAAAGAACCAAGGCTTTCTTTTTGGAGAGATAACGTCGGCCATGAAGTGGACTTGATTCAGGACCGGGGTGGAAAACCGTACGCTTACGAAATCAAGTCGGCGGAAACGTTCAACTGGGAGTTCCTCGACAATCTGAATTTCTGGGGAAAAATTTCTGGATATCCCCACGAGCAAAAAGCCGTTTTATACGCGGGGGCAAAGGAATTGTCGCTGACAGAAGCAAACGTCATTCCTTGGAATAAACTAGCTTTTTGACAAGGCTCAAAAAGAAGTCGATAAGTGGGTGAAGTAGGCTTGCGCCTTACTTAGGATTGCTGGTCCTTTTCTTTAATTCAATCAAGTCGAAATACATCAGGCGACTGTTTAAAGGCTTGTCTGATGTTTGCTCTGAAAATCAAGGCTTATGCCGAGTCTGCCAATCATGACGGCCGGATAGCTGCTGTATATCTTTTCGCGGGGGATGTTCTTCTCAATCTTTCTTTTGCGAGATCCGGGAATTTTCTTGATGCTGTCATTGGAAAGCGTAAAAACCGCCACCAGTTGAGCCGGGTCATCGACAAGAGAAAAACAATAATTCTTGCAAAGCAGCTCTTCGCTCTGCAAAAAGGCGTCTTTCGTGAAGAAATCATCCAAATCGTTGTCCCCGCACTTGAATGATTTGCATAGGGCGACCTTGCCTTGAGTGTAGAACCCAAAGCGGCAATTCTGTTGGAGAAAGTTCATTACTTAAATTCTCTAAAATCGGCCTTGGAGAGAATGTCCCTGGCCTGTTCAATTTGCTTGGAAAAATCGATGGAACCGCGACGCTTTTCGCTTTCTTCCATCATGAGGTCAAACCTGTCCGACGCTTCGCCGGTCAGTATCGGTACTGATGCGATTGCTAGTGCCATGATGACCTCCATTGTTGAATTGAACTATAGTCAATATACATTTTTCCTCGTGCCGGTGCAAGTGGTGAAACTTGAGTCAATTGGCTTATTTGAGGAAAATGAAGCCTTTTGACCGTGCTAGAGCAAAAATATATTTTTAGAGTGTCATAAAATGACAAAATGGGAAAGAAACGGAATTGTATCGTTTTCACTATGCGTTTCACGCATACTGAGCATGAAAAAATGGTATTTTGCGGAATTTGCGCATTTATTTATATTAAAGGCGTAGAAAGAAAAGGAATAAACCATGAAACTAGGGACGATTATGACGATGCTTGGTATGGGTGCGGTGCTTGCCGCATGTGACTGCTGCCCGCAGGGCGAGGCGAAGGCACTTTCGCAGGACAAGGAACTGCGTGCCGTGATGGATAACTTCACGCAGAACGAGGTTCCGGCGGCGACTCCGCTTGTGGAAAAGCGCGAGGTGGAGTTGATTCGCCTGGTGTCGCTTGTGACGCAGCAGTCGGGCGCTCTTTTGCAAGAAGAGGTGGCGACGGCGCTTGCGCAGGGGCTTGCTCCCGAAGAAATTCTCGAGGCCATTTACCAGTGTGCCCCCTACACCGGGTTCCCGCGGACGGTGGATGCGGTGGAAATTGCCCGCAGCGTGTTCAAGGCGAAGAACGTGAAGGTGGACGAGAATCGTGCGACGGTGACGGCGCAGTCCCGCCTGGAGGCGGGTGCCGACGCGCAGGGAACGCTGTTCGGCCAGACTTTCCGCGACATGGCGAAGAACGGCAAGAGCGGTATGCCGACCATCAATTACTTCCTTGCGAGCAACTGCTTTGGCGATTACTACACCCGCAAGGGGCTCGACCTGAATACCCGCGAACTCTTGACGATGGCGATTCTCGTGAACCTGGGAACGGAGCCGCAGCTCAAGGCACATATCGGCGCGAACCTGAAGATTCGTACGGCCGAATACGTGGAACAGGCGATTTACAACTGCTTGCCGTATTGCGGGTACCCGCGCACGCTGAACGCGTTGCGACTGCTCAAGGAAGCGGTGGCTGAGACGGCAAGCCAACAAGGCCCTTCGGCAAGCTCAGGGACCTTGAACGCGGCTGGTGCTGTAAACGCGTCGGACGCAAAGGTCGCTGAGCAAGGTCGAAGCGTGCCGGGCAAGGACTGGAGTGTGTTCCCGGTGGGCAAGCCGAACGACGCCTACGCCAAGTATTTCGTGGGCAAGAGCTATCTCGACATGATCAGCAAGGAACAGGTGGGTGTCGGGAACGTGACTTTTGAACCGGCATGCCGCAACAACTGGCATATTCACCATGCAAAGAAGGGCGGTGGCCAAATTCTCATCGCGACGGCGGGCCGCGGCTACTACCAGGAATGGGGCAAGCCGGCGGTGGAATTGAAACCCGGCGACGTGGTGAACATTCCGGCTGGAGTCAAGCATTGGCACGGGGCGGCTCCGGATTCCTGGTTCCAGCATTTGGCAATCGAAGTTCCCGGCGAAGGCGGTCGCAACGAATGGCTTGAGCCCGTGAGCGACGAAGATTACGGGAAGTTGAAATAAAATAATTTTCACACGAGTCATTCTCCAAAGGAGAATTCATACAGCCTGCGACTTTTTATCCGCAATGGAAATGGTGTATAATGGAGAAAATTTATGAAGTTCGCTAAACTTTTATCTTGTGCAATTTTGTGGTTCTCGGCGGTGTCGCTTGCGGCGGCACCTGCGCCCGACGGCTTCGTGCTTATCAAGGGCGGGACTTTCAACATGGGAAGCCCCGCAAACGAGGACTGGCGCGTCAACGACGAGACGCTCCACAAGGTGAAGGTCTCCGATTTTTACCTGGGCAAATACGAGGTGACGCAAAAGCTTTACCGCGAGGTAATGGGCGAAAATCCTTCCAGTTTCAGGGGTGACGATTTGCCCGTCGAAAACATCACATGGCTCGAAGCGGCTCGTTTTTGCAACAAGTTAAGCGAACGCGACGGACGCACTCCCGTTTACGCTATCGAAGGCGATGCGGTCAGCTGGAATCGTGAGGCGAACGGCTTCAGGCTCCCCACCGAAGCGGAATGGGAATACGCGGCCCGGGGCGGCACGACCACGCCGTTCTACACAAAGAAGGCTCCCGGTGCCGACGACGTGAATTTTTACGGGCATTATCCGTATCAAATCGAGCAGAACTATTTCAACGACGAGGTTCTGGAAACCCGCCCCGGCGTTTACCGCGGGAACACGCTCCCCGTGGGCAAATTCAAGCCCAATCCCTTCGGGCTTTACGACATTTACGGGAACGTGGGCGAATGGTGTTTTGATTTTTACGGCGATTATGGTGTTTCTGCGGGTTCGACAAGCGTGACGGTCGATCCGGCGGGCAAGCCTTCGGGCACAAGGCGCGTGCATCGCGGTGGCGGCTGGAACGATTTCGGCAAGAACCTCCGCAGCGCCTATCGCGGAGCCATGCAGCAATCCAGCAAGAGTTACAATGTGGGGCTCAGACTCGCCATGAATGCGGGTGCAGGCGTCAAGGGAACTTTTGTGACCCAGGAAGCGGCGGGCTTTAAGGGCGAAAAGACGCAAGCGGCGGCGAACTCGAAAGGCAGTTCCCGTGCGCTGATCGTTTTCTATTCCTGGAGCGGGAATACCCGCGGTGTCGCCCGCGAAATCAAGAAGCAAACCGGTTTTGACATGGTGGAATTAGAACTCGTCAAGCCCTATTCCGACGACTACAATACCGTCTTGAAGCAGGCGCAGAACGACCAGCACAAACAAGCGCGCCCAGCCCTCAAGAAAAAGCCCGACGCAAAGAAGTGGGCCGACTACGAAACGATTATCATCGGTTACCCCAACTGGTGGGCGAGTATCCCGATGCCTATTGCGACTTTGCTCGAAAGTTACGACTTTACGGGCAAGCGAATTCTGCCGTTCTGCTCCCACGGTGGCGGGCGCTTTGGCCAGAGCATCACCGCGATTGCGAAACTCGCGCCCAACGCAAAAAT
>NZ_JAFWOM010000097.1 GCF_017545445.1 Fibrobacter sp. | reverse complement strand
GCTTGTCGAAGGGCCGGGACCCGCTTGCACTGTACCCATTGCAGATACGGTTCTCGCCCGCGATTGTCATCCCGGCCCCCGTGCCGGGACCCGCTTGCACTGTACCCATTGCAGATACGGTTCCCCTCGCAGAAGTGTCACTCATTACAGATACGTTCCCGCCCGCGATTGTCATCCCCGCGAAGGCGGGGACCGGCTTGCACGGTCTCCATTGCAGATACGTTTCCCCTTGCGATCCTAATACCTAATCCCTACAACCTACTCCCTAACAGTTACTGGATCCTTCCGCCTTCGGCGTCAGGATGACGCAAAGGAGCGAATCCCATTGCGGATACGTTTCCCCTCGCGTTCCTAATGTCTAACCCCTAATCCCTACCCCTAACAGCTCTTTGTCGCGATTTGGCATTTTTTGTATATTCCATACAAATGACTAGACTTTCCGCATACATCCTGTTTTTTTCCCTTTTCCTCCTTGCGGCCTGCGACAGCGCCAAAAAGGAATTCGAGACATTGAAAGAGGATGAAATAATCCTCGATGTCAACACGGAAGAGTATTTGCTGAATGGAACGGTTATCGGCAAGACCGCTACCGATATTTCCGTTATTGATGATGTCTTTGACAAGCCTCTTCATAAAGAAGTATGCAGGGTAAGGACGAAGTTTCAAGAAGATGCTTTAAGGCGCGGTGAGCCTGGGGATGGATTTGTTTTTGCCAAATTACATGTGGATGGAAATCTATCTTATGGGGATTTCTATAAAGCTTTCTCTTCAATGTTCTTTTGTGGGTATTCGGTATTTGATATTGCGATTGGGGCTAATTATAAGGATGTTTTTCAGTTAAGTATTCCTACAGTTGACTATATGTGGTGCGGTCTTATTGTTGGACAAATGATGGGGTTAAGATATAAGTATTTGCGTAACCGTCAAAGGTTATCGCTTGATGAAATGTCAGATATAGATGTTAAGGATAGATAGTGCGTTGAAGATCATGAAACTTTGGATTTGTTATTGTCGTTTTATCGTAAAGATGATGGCATCGCCTATGTCGTCAGTTTGAATGAAACTTTTTTCAATAAAGGTGGCCGGTTTGACGGTTATAACTTCTATACATTTAATGACGAAAATGATTTGTGGAAGTTTATTGAGGATGTCCGTTCGAGGGTGGATCGCCAAATTGGAAATATGCTAGGTAAAAAAGAGGATAAGGTTTTAAGACTACTTGCTGATGCTCATGGTCCAAATAACATAACGCTTGTTTTTGAAAAAGACGTACTGATGAAAGATATTGCCCCTATAATCAAAAAATTAAAGACTTACGGGTATAGATTTGCTTTTGATGTAACTCGTTAATTTTTTTCGCAGTTGTTTTTAAGTGGTTCGGAGGATTTGTGATTCGGCATTTTATTCTTCTGTTGCTTGTATGTGGGGTATGCTCTTTCGCGGCGTATGATCCGTCGCCAATTCCTGATGTCGATACTGTTTATGTAGGACGTGAAAAATCTCCTGCAAATATTATTGTTGTGCGCGGTTGTGCTGAAAATGTATTTCCTGTTTCGGAAGAAATTGGCGATAACGAGACGCAGGAACAGTTGCTTGCTCGCGTTTATGGCTCGGAACCTCTTGCTGATAGTTCTGCGGTTTATAAAGCTTGGGCCGATTCTTGCAAAAGAGCGGAATCTCGTTCCCGTTCCGGTGTGATTATTTATGGCTTAACAATGGGTGCTTTGTCAACAGGAATGGGGGCACTTTTGTTTTTCCCGGATTTTGACAATAAAGTAGTAAAGGGAATTGGTAAAGTCGTTGGCGGAGGTTTAATGGTGACTGGTGGCTTGTATTTGGCGGTTTCGCTAGCGACTTTAGTGGTTTCCGTATTTGCTCATGATGCTCCATCTGAAAAGGTTTCGACGTATAACCAACAAGCTGAAAAATGGAAACTCCGTGTTACTCCGACGATAAACTTTAGCGAACCCGGAGGCGGGCTGATGTTGCTGCTAGGCTTTTAAGTATCTCTTGTCTAAATTCACTCTCCCGATCTTCTCTAATTTTGTATATTATCCCCGTGAAAAAAATTGTATTTTGTTTGCTGTGCCTTGCGTCTGCATCCTTTGCTGCAGACGTTGCTTCTGTTGATTCTGCGAACGCTCCTTCTGAATCGGTTGATTCTTCCGCGGTCTTTCGCGTAGATGATATTCGTTACCATATCGGCGATGCTTTTGACGATTCGCGTGCCCACACGAAGTATGACCGCTGGGCGTACGATATTTTGAACTGGGTGCATATCGAGACTCGCGAGGCGACGGTCCGCAAGCTTTTGCTTTTTGACAAGGGCGACTTGGTCAACTTGAACTTGCTTTTGGAAGCGGAACGGTTCTTGCGCGACCAGAAGTTCCTTTCGGATGCGAATATTTCCGTGGCAAGCGAAAACGGCAAGAATGTCGTGGATGTAAAGACGAGCGACAACTGGACGCTTACGATTCCTCTGAGCTTTGGTTTTTCGGGTAGCGAATGGAAGTACAAGAACATGATATTCGGTATCGGCATTCAGGAGAGCAATTTCCTTGGGCTAGGGCAGAAGCTCGGATTCTACTACGGCCATGACGAGTTCCGTAACATGTTGCAAGTGGAGTATGGCGACCCGCATTTCCTTTTCCGCTACAACCATTTGGATTTCTTGTACAGCTATAATACGGATGGTTACCTTGCTAGTTGGAAAATGTATGTGCCGTTCCTCAGCCGTAGCATGAATCAGTGGGCTTACACGCTTGAAGGCTTGAAGAACAAGCGTTTCAATTACATTTACGGGAGTGGTGAACTTCCGCGTGGAGCGGTCGAAGTCAAACCGAAAAAATCGGTAGATTCGCTTCCTTTGTTCAACGGCAAAAAGACGGTTGAACTTATCCGTATCGAAGACTTTATTTCGGATTCGTTGAGTTTCCATTTGACGCGTTCTTTTGGCGGTACGCAGCGTAAATTTTATTTGGGGGCGACTTACGATTATCAACGTATGACGGCTGATAAGGGCCAAGTGCTGCGTTATTTGTTCACGGACGGCGAAAAGGCTTATGCGATTGATTCGGCTAGCGCGTATAACGAATGGGTGCCGGAACGCAAGGATTCCCGTCTCGGTTTTTATGTGATGTATTCCAACATACGTTACGAAAAAATCAAGAATTTGCATAACGTCAAATGGACGGAAGATATTGACAAAGGATTTTCCGTCAAGGCTCAACTTTCGAAGAATTATGAACAACTTGGAGCTGCCGATAACGATATCCGTTTAGATTTTTGGACGAACCTTTATTTGGGGCGTGAAAGTCATCATTTGACGCTCAAGTCCTACATGTATTTCTATTTGGATCACGGCAAACGTCGCGATTTTTATGGACGCATGAGTGGCGAATATATTTTCCATCCGAGCAATCGTTTTTCGACGGCTTTGTCGGGGTTGCTGGATCTGTATGATGACGCGAAACTGGGTCACCAGTTGACGCTTGGCGGTTCCGATGGCTTTGTGGGATTCCCAACGGGGTTCTATGCAGGGCAGGCTCGCGTTTACGGGAACTTGGAACAACGTTGGTTCCCGAATGTCGAAATTTTGACGCTTGCTCCTGTTGTTGTTGCGTTTGGAAGCGTGGGCGAGACGGCTTCTCGCGTGACGGATATTAAACGCAAGGATTTAGTTTATGTGGCGGGTTTGGGCGTTCGATTGGCTCAGACAAAGTCTATTTCCCGTTTGATCAACAAAATTGATGTGAGTTTCCCGTTGAATGGTGCACGTAAAGGTGAAGCGCATTACTCGATAACGACCTCTTATTCACTTTAAAATTCTTTTTTATAAATGAATTTTGAAGAAAGGCGGACTTATGGCAGAAAACGAAGAAAAAAAATCGGAAGAAAATGTTCGCACGGACCGCCAAAAAAGGGCCCGCGCTGTCAAGAATATTTTTTTGCGTGTTGAAATTATCATCGGTATAATCGCCATGATTGCCGGTGCCGCGCTTACAGTCCTTGTGTGGAAAGATGGTTATTATATCGGGGCTTTGATGCTTGTCATGACGGGGCTTATCAATGTGTTCTTGGCTGCAAAGGAACTTGTTAACCCGACGGATCACATTTTTCATTGGCAGGCGATTTTCTTTTTGATTGTACGCCGTGCGATGTTCTTTTTGAATGTTGTCTTGGTCGCTTTGGTGATTGGCACCATGACTCGTTTACTTTAGATTTAATGGACTCCGTCTTCGTTGGCGGAGGGCTTTTCGTTGTACCAGGTTTGAATTTTTTCTTTTGCGGTTTCGCTAAAGGCGGAGCCGTCTTTTAATATGTGCTCTGCGCGTTCGAGCGTCTGTGAAATGAGTTCCTGGTCGGCTATCCAGTCGAACCAGCGGAACACCCAGGCTCCGCTTTGTTCGTTGCCTTCGAGGTTTCCGGCTCCGCGTGTTTTCAAGTCGAGTTCCGCGATTTCAAAGCCGTCTTCGGTGGCGGCGAACTGCGATAGGCGTTCCATGCTTGTATCGGCGGCATCGCCTTCGGGGACCATCAAGAAGCACCATGCGGCTTGATTGCCGCGTCCGACGCGCCCGCGCAACTGGTGGAGCTGCGCAAGTCCAAAACGGTCGGGCTGGTCGATGACCATGAGGTTTGCGGCAGGGACGTTCACGCCGACTTCGATGACTGTTGTCGCGACAAGAATCTGGATTTCGCCAGCGGCAAATTGTTTGATGATTTCGTCTCTTTGCGTGTCGTCCATTTGACCGTGGACACCAGCGACTTTGAGTTTTGCGATGTTTGGATCGGCGTGTCCGAAGGCTTCGATAAAGGATCGCATTTCGTTCACGATGTCATCGACGCTGCGAGCACTTCCGTCGCTTGCTGTTGAATCTGTTGACGATAAGGTTGCTGAGCTTGCCGAAGCGCCCGAACCACCGGTTGGTGAGCCTGTCGAACTATCGGCGTTCACGCGGCTTGCTATCCAGTAGCAGAGATTTCCGCTAGCCGCTTCTTTGCAGATAAACTGTTTCATCGATTCACGCTTTGCAGCGTTGACAAGGCGTGTCTTGATGGGTTTGCGTCCGGCGGGCTTTTCCTTGATGCTGATGACTTTCAAGTCTCCGTACAACGTCATGGCGAGGCTTCGCGGAATCGGAGTCGCGCTCATCACGAGCATGTCGGGATAGTCGCCTTTGGCGAGTAAAGCCTCGCGTTGGCTTACGCCGAATCTATGTTGTTCGTCAATGATGACGAATCCGAGTTTTGCAAAAAATACGTCTTTGCTGAAGAGTGCGTGCGTTCCGATGACGACGTTGCAGAGTCCCATCTGGAGTTCGCCCAAGATGACTTTCTTTTCGGCGGCAGATGTTGCACCGACAAGCAGGTGTACGCGGATTCCGGCTGCGTCAAAGAAAGGTTTGAGCGACTTGTAGTGCTGCCTTGCGAGAATGTCGGTCGGCACCATCAACGCACATTGTTCGCCAGCTCCGCAAACAGCCATAATTGCAAGCATCGCGACGACCGTTTTTCCGCAACCCACGTCGCCTTGCAACAATGCGTGGAATTGCTTTTTTCCGTTGAGCCCGTCGATAATCGTGTTGAGTGCTGCGTCTTGCCCTGCGGTCAACTGGAACGGTAGGCGGGCTTTGGCCACCATTACGTTGCCCAAGTCAATTTGCCTTTCGTGCCCGCGAATCTTCTGATTTTCGCGGCGTTTCACCATGCGCAGGCAGAACGGAAGCAACTCTAGAATCTTGAGTTCACGTTTTGCTTTGTAGATGGAATCGAAATTTTTCGGCATGTGCATCGTGCGGAGGTTGTCCATCACCGGTGCAAAATGCAAGTAATCTGTGAGCTCTCGCGGGCAAGCGTTGGGAAGCGTGAGTCCCGGAAAGTTGAAAATCGTCTTGTACAAATTGCGGAAGAACCGCTGTTCCATCTTTGCTTCGCGACAAACTTCGCTAATCGGATAGACGGGGAGAATTTGTCCGTTGAAGGCTTCGCCTTCGTCGAAGGGCTGCATGTCCGGATGTACCAGCTGGAGTCCGCGGTACGAACCGACAACGCCCGATACAAGCCAACGTGTGCCGGGCTTGACGCGATTCGAGATAAAGCGTGTGCCTCGGAAGAACAAAAGCGAAATCTCGGCGGTTCCATCTGTGAGGACCGCCATAAAACGCGACATGCGTCCTTTGACAATCCCAGCCCGCGTGATAATTCCGATCAAGACAACGCGGTCGCCGTCGTGGCAGTCCACAATTTTAGAAACTTTAGTTTGGTCGAGATACGTGCGCGGAATGTTGTATAAAAGATCGGCAACTGTATTCAAACCAGACTTGCGTAACTTTTCAAGCCTCTTGGGGCCGAGTCCGGGCAGGTTCGATAAGTCCATTTACTTGCCCGCTTTTTTCTGTTCTTGTTGGGCCTTGGCTTCTTCTAGGCGCTTGCGGGCTTTATCCCTGGCATTGTCGCCGATGATGTTCATGTTCTTCCACGTGATGAGGTGAATCGGTTTGCCGTTTTCATCTTTGAAGCCCAGATCCTTAGTGTCGATAGCAGCGATAGCTTTGTTCAGACCCGTAATGAGGTTGTTGATGTTTTCGATAAGTTCCTTAGATTTCAAAAGCGTTTCGTCGTCGATGCCTTTTTCGATGTTCGTGATAATTTGATTGGCCTTTTGGGCGTTTTCCGAAATGGTGACGATGACGGAATCGACAAGCGAGACTTTTTCGTTGACTGCTGCCGTGACGGTCTTGATGGCCGTATCCGCTTTAAGTGTTGTCTTAGTCAAAACCTTGCTCGATTTGTCCACTTGCTTGAATAGCTTGTTCAATTTGGGGCCGAGTGTCTCGACGGTCTTTTCGGTGTGGGCGAAAAGATTCTCGATGGAATACATCGCTTCTTCGTAAACTTGTGTTGCTGACTTGTGTGTGGAATCGCCTTGGGCTAGCAAAAGCACCATCGTTCGAATGGTTTCCAGCTCTTCGTTGACGTTTTCGATCAATCGTAAAGTCTCTGCGATTCCCGGCTCAAAATGCCCTTCGAACACGTGATTTGCGGGCATGATGGTTCCCTTTTTCGAGGGGATGATTTCGAGACGGCGTTGCCCCATGAGAGCGTAATTGACGTTATTGAATTGCGTACCTTCGCGGAGCGTAAGCGGTTCGTTGAATTTGACTTGAACGCGTGAACGGTCCTTAAGCCATGTGACCTGACCAATCGTTCCAATGCGGTAGCCGCGGACGACAACAGGGTCTTCGGGCTGCAATGAGCCGAGTTCCTTGAAATCGACAATGGCTGTTTGGTGTACGTTCTGGTGGGCGGACCACATGCCAAAAGAAATGCCGCTAAAAATGCATGCAAATACGAAAAGAGATATGTAGCCAAGTGCTCTGTCCGAAATCTTCATGGAGTTGAAAATAGAAAAAAATGAATGGGAGATAGGAGTGGGCGAGGTGTTTGCATTTAAAAAGAAGATGTTTTTCGTAGCATCATCGTAAGGAATCCCCTTGTGGGAACAAACTTGCGACATCTTTTTCTCCCTAAAAATTCTGCAAATGGAGTCCGCAATTTTAATAGATTTTTTATTTTTAAGGACAACTTTTTTTTTGGCTTTTAAAGGTTGGGTCGATGACAAATCGAATGAAAGTGTTTTGGATGTTTTGCGCTTGTGCCGTTGCATCTTTTGCCGAAGAATCTGTAGATGTTTTTGGATTCCAGAAGTTTTTTGAGACAAAGGCGGGGTCTGTTTCTTGGACCTCGGAACATTGGGCGAACGGCCACGAACGTACTTTTTCCGATTGGTCGGGAGATGAAGAAGATCCCTTGCAGTGGACGGACGACCATAGCAGCGATGAAGGCGGCTTTAAAGTTGATGGCAAAGGCGTGATGCAGATGCTGGGGAACGGTCCTCGATTCCATATTAACGGACAAATTAGCTGGACCGAGAAGAATCAGTTTTTTTTGAATACGGAATATACTGCTTATTTTATGCGAAATGAAATGGGCGGAGCTGATTACGGTGGCATGGTGGTCGGTGTGCGCAGCGGTGCTCTTGGGCATGCATCTAGCGGTGGCAATAACTGCGATGCGAACACGTATTACGCACGGTTCCGCAATGATGGAAAGTGGGATTTCGAAAAGGAATGGAAACATCCCGGAAGCTATTACCGCAGCGGTTCGGGCGTGGGCAAGCAAGATCCGCTTTGGGGCGGAAAACCGCTGCCTTTGAACAAGTGGATTGGCATGAAATACATTGTCTATAATAAAGATGAATCGACGGTTCGCTTGGAACTTTATATAGACTCGACGAGCAATGCGACTCCGCCTGGTAAATGGGAACTTGTCGGCGTTGCCGAAGATGCCGGTCGAGATTGGTCGGGAGCGAGCTACGGGGCCGC
The DNA here is from genome assembly GCF_017545445.1 of Fibrobacter sp. Lineage (GTDB taxonomy): Bacteria > Fibrobacterota > Fibrobacteria > Fibrobacterales > Fibrobacteraceae > Fibrobacter. The sequence continues at coordinate 1,302 of NZ_JAFWOM010000097.1, read as the reverse complement.
GATGATTGAAGGCTGCAAGGACTATAACGGTCTTGAAAATGCGTATGATGCTATTTTGAATGGCGGTGGAGTTGTTTTGATGCGTACCGATAACGACCATCCGTTTTACAAGTTCGTGACGGTTCGTGAAATTGACCCTGCGTTACCGATAAAGTCTAACCAATCGACGACGGCAATTCGTACCTTTGCACACCGCTTTGGAAAATCTGCAATCAGCAGGATTCACGAAAGATTGCATATACGCTATTTCGATTTGCTGGGCCGCTTTGTGCGAACGAAAGAACACAGACGCTTCCCCTTTGCTGTAAAGTTTACGGATAGGTGAGTTAGACGAAAGATAGGTGTTAGGATCGCATCATCCTGAGGTGTTTGGATTGCATTATCCTGAGGTGATAGGATTGTCATCCTGAGGCTTTGCCGAAGGATCCAGTTGCAGTTTAAGTAATTGCTAAGGGCTTAGGGTTGTAAACCGTTACTGGATCCTTCCTCCCTTTGGTCATCAGGATGACGCTGCAAACTTCTAACTTCCTACTAATCACTAACCACTAACCACTTTTTTACTACATTTATTCCGTCTAAAAAAATTTTCTTAAAGGACATTCAAAATGGCTAAAACAGAATCCAAGAAGAAAGTCGTCCTCGCTTACAGCGGTGGACTTGACACCTCCATCATCATTCCTTGGCTCAAGGAAACCTACGACGTCGAAGTGATTGCATTCGCTGCCGACCTCGGCCAGAATGACTTCCCGAACGCAAAGGCTCTCGAAGAAAAGGCTCTCAAGACCGGTGCTTCCAAGTGCTACGTTCTCGACCTCAAGAAGGAATTCCTTGAAGAATACGTTTGGCCGACCGTTCGCGCCGGTGCAAAGTACGAAGGCACTTACCTCCTCGGTACGTCTTTTGCTCGCCCGCTCATCGCTAAGTACCAGGTAAAGATCGCCGAAAAGGAAGGCGCTTACGCTGTTGCTCACGGTGCTACCGGTAAGGGTAACGACCAGGTCCGTTTCGAACTGACCTACGCTGCACTCAACCCGAAGCTCGAAGTCATCGCTCCGTGGAAGGACCCGCGCTGGACGTTCCACAGCCGCGAAGACGCTATCGACTACGCAGCTGCCCACAAGATTCCGCTGAACGGCATCAGCAAGAAGAAGATTTACTCCGAAGATGGTAACCTGTGGCACCTCTCTCACGAAGGTGGCGTTCTGGAATTCCCGGAACAGGAGCACAAGTACGAATTCCTCAAGCACACCAACACGTATGAAAAGGCCCCGAACAAGGCTGACCACGTGACGATTACCTTCG
>NZ_JAFWOM010000096.1 GCF_017545445.1 Fibrobacter sp. | reverse complement strand
CCGCTCGGCATTGCTGCCTCGCTCGACTTGCATGTATAAGACACGCCACCAGCGTTCGTTCTGAGCCAGGATCAAACTCTTCATTGATTTTTCAAATAGTCTGTCCTGTTTTCCGTAAATAGACTTCCAAGAAATTTTCTTGGGCCGTCACTAAGCACATCTCCGATTCCTTCAATATTCCCGAAAGTCTCGCGGGCTTTCGTCTCGTCCGTTTCGGCGTTTCCGCCGTCTCGTTCGAGGGTGAAGCCAATTATAGAATTTTCAGGGAAAAAGTCAAGGGGTAATCGTGAAAAAATTTCACTTTTTTTCACTTTTTTCGTTAAAAACGGGATGTATGCCGTCGGCATTACACAATATCAACATCCTATTAACAGAAATCTTTCGAGGGGTTATTCAAAATGCCGACCCCGGCATGGTTCGACAGGCTCACCAACCTTAGGCCGGGGTGACACAAGACGAAAAATAACTGAATGGGGCAAGCCCCAACCTCTTAGGCTCGGTCACGTCCATACAAGAGCATACAAAGTGAATGCCGCAAAAAAAGCTTGCTTTTTTTTCCTCATAGAGGATAACTCAACTAGAGAACAGATGTTCTAAGTTTCGTATATATGGCTAAGCTGAAGTTGCGGACGCGAAGCGTCAACTATGGCCGCGACGCTCGCCTTTTGAGGTTGTCTTTCCGCCTTCGGCGTCAGGATGACGAGCTAGGGGCGGAAAATGACTGGACCCTTCACTTCGTTCAGGGTGACAGGAGTGAAAAATGACGATGCCGGAACGGAGTCCGGCATGACAGCAGGAAGAAAGGCCGAGGTGACAATGATGTGGCGAAAAAGAAAACTCCCCGCGTTTGCGAGGAGTGTTTCAATCATTTTCTTCGTCATTATTTTTCGCAACCAGCGCCCTTGCCCTTTGGATCATGCGGATTTTCACCATCTTTCCAGCAAACTGCAGTATCCAACACATCACCTTGCTTGAAGGTGGACCAGTCGTCACGCCACTTATAATTGTTATCCTTAGTGGTATTGATACGCGTCAAATAATGGTCAATCAAGTACTGCGGGCATTCGACTTCTTCCCAGTTGTAGGTCGGATTATCTGCCGCCATGAACCAGTCCGCAAACCAGTGGCAGCCGCGCAACAGGTTGGGGAAACCCGCATTACCAAACGCCGCATCACACATATCCCTGACACACTGCTGATACTTTTCGAGAGTGTTGTCATAGCCAAGCGTGCTTTGGCATTCAGTAAGGAAGCCGCCGAAACCGGCTCCCCATTTAATGTTTTTTCCGTTAACTTGTACAGAAAGAGCATCGAAGGCTCCCACGCCACCACCTGGGACCATCAAGTCAAACTGACCTCTTTCCACGTCGTGACCGATGTTCGAGGTCATCACGACCATATGCTTGCCCTTAAGCGCCTTGTGAGTTTCCTTCGCGGCATTGTTCGCACTCGCATCCTTGAAACTTCCGTTGTACTGAAGATGGAAACACTTGCCACACGTTGTCTGCGATCCAGGGCCAGCCACATAAGCGTAAGAGAGAGAATCGTTCACGGCGATAGGAGCCATGTCCGTACAAGTGAACACACCCTTTTCTTTAGCATTGCCGCAAGCGTTGTTCGTACCTTCGTAACCGAACCAATAAACGTTCGCGCCAGAACCCACAGTGAATGTCGGAACTTCGACATCATGGATGTTGCAGTTACGGGCGGTCGTCATACCTTTCTGGTAAGAAGCCTCGGTCGTCGTATCGGTCTTGCCTTCTTGACCATTGCTAATCCATGAGCAGTGCGGCTTGCAAGCATCCCAGTAGCGGCTGTTCCAACCGTTATTTCCGTTGTTCAAAATATTCTTGGTATATTCGGCAGGAGGCGGCCCGTAAGATTCAAGCGTCGGGAAACCGTCAGGCCCCAACTCAGGACCCGCCGAACTGACGGGAACTTCGGCAGCAGACGAAACAGGAGCTGCGCCAGAGCTTGAAGCCGGGGCATCAGCAGAACTGCCTGGAACAACAACAGCGGAACTCAAGCCCGGATTTTCGGCACCAGAACTCGAAACTGGAGAATCCACTGCAGAACTCAAAACCGGAGCGGAAGCACTAGACAAAGCGGGTTCAAAAACACTGGACCCTGGAACAACAGCAGAACTTAAACCCGGATCCGAAGCAGTCACGCTAGAGCTGCTTTCAACGCCCGGAACAAAGTTCGTCGAGGAAGATAAATTATTCGACTGCGTGGGAGCGAACGGCGTAGAGGAATCATCTCCACAACCGAAAAACACGGCAATTGCACTCACCGCGCATAAAGAACTGAATAAACGTTTTTTCATATTTTTCCTTTTCACACTTTTTTAAAAATAGATTTTATTGCAACAAAAATCACGAAAAAAAGTTTTTTAAAAGTATATATGTGAGGGGAATCAAGAATAAGTAGGAAGTAGGAAGTAGGCAGTGGTTAGTGATTAGTGGCTAGGCAAAAAAACAAAAAAAGGCCGCACATACGTGCAAGCCTTTTGAGGTTACAGGTTGTAGGTTATAGGGGTTAGGTGGTTCGACAAGCTCACCAACCTTACTAAGATCTCTAAGCTTGCCAAAGGGCGATGAAGTCGCGATAATTAACCTATCGCCTAATACCTATTACCTAACTCCTAGTCTCTGAATTTCACCTGCTTGGAGCCCTCTACGACTTCGCCGATTTGAGCCCACTTTTCGCCCTTCGATTCGAGATGAGCAACGACTTCGTCCTTGTCCTTCGGGTCGATGAAGATAAGCATGCCCATACCCATGTTGAACGTCGAGTACATTTCGTCCTTTTCAACAGAGCCTGCCTGCTGGATGAGCTTGAAAATCATCGGAGGATCCCAAGTGGTGCGATCGATAATCACATCAACGTTGTCTGGAAGGATACGCGGAATGTTGCCCTGGTAGCCCGAACCCGTAATGTGGGCAAGCCCTTGAATAATCTTCTTGTTGCAAAGATCAATGAGGCTCGGATAGTAACTGCGGTGCGGCACGGCAAGAGCTTCACCAATCGTCTTGTCCATTCCATCGACCAAAGTATCTACCTTGTAGCCGGCCACTTCGAAAAGCACCTTACGAGCAAGCGAATAGCCGTTTGTATGAAGTCCCGTAGAAGGCAGACCGAGGATGATAGTACCCGGCTTGATCTTCTTTCCGTCAATGATGTTTTCGCGTTCCACGACACCTACGATTGTACCGGAGATATCATAGTCACCCGGACCATAGAAGCCCGGCATTTCAGCCGTTTCGCCACCAATCAGAACAAGGTCGTTCTCGCGGCAAGCCTTGGCCATGCCGGCGACGAGCTTGTCCATAACGCCCGGTTCCAAGCGGCCCGTAGCCACGTAGTCCAAGAAGAACAGCGGACGAGCGCCCTGCACGAGAATGTCATCGCAGCAATGGTTCACGATGTCCTGGCCCGGCAGTTCGTGCGTACCCATTTCAATATCGACCTTGAGCTTGGTGCCCACGCCATCCACGGAACTCACAAGGACAGGGTCCTTCATGCCGAGATGGTTCAGAGTGAATAGGCCACCGAAGTTGCCTACGTCGCCCAGAACGCCCTGGTTGAATGTGGTACGAACGGATTTCTTGACACCGACCATTGCCTCGTCGGCACGTGCCAAGGAAACTCCTGCGTCTGCGTAATTCATCTTTTTTCCTTTGCCCTACGAGCGGGCAGCTGTTCGGCCCTATTTACGGGCACTTTGTTTTTCATCAATATTTCTGAGCGCATCAAGGATGAGGCTTGTCGTGTCCGTCATCTGGCTGATATTCACCACATCAGGCATCACGTGCGTATCCAGTTTGAACAAGGTTTCGTCACCCCACGAAAGCATTTTTTCGAGAGCATCCGGCCCTGCCAGTTTACCGCACTTGGCACAGCAAATTCGGCCTTCCTGGAAAGCGATAAAGCCCGATTCCCCGGCACATTCGAAAATAACCGTCCCGGTAATGTGGCTTTTTTCCATCGTCTGGGCGAAATCAATAAACGGAAGAACCTTTGCCGAAGCCAAAAGCGACAAGCGTTCAAACTCGTCAAAAGCCTCGTTCTTTGCACGCAAGCGATGTGCCATCACTTTATAAAGGTAAACCACGACGCTTGGATTCTTGTCGAGGAACTTCACGAACTCCGCCTTCGGAATGTGAAGAACCGTACAACCGTCTTCGGCAGCAATAATCGTATTGCTCGTAGGCTCGTTGCACAAAATGGACATTTCACCAAAACAAGATCCACTTTCTAAAGTTGTAAGAGAACTATAATGACCGTCAGAAAGAATCTGACCGCAAACCGTAGCACGCCCGCTCTGCAAAACGCAGAAGGATTCGCCTTCGACACCACCACGAATAATGATATCGCCGGCGTCATACTCGCAAATCTGCGCATTCAGCAGCAAAAAATCCGCATAATCCCTCGGAACCAATTGTAAAAATGGAACACCGAGGTCATATTGAGCTGCAATCCAATCTCCAATACCAGTATGTGACATCATATGCTAGAAATTATAAATATTTCTGTACCATGTGTAGGTCGTGTCCAAAGAATTTACCCCCGGAACGACACCATTTATGCATTTTGCAAAATTCCACAAGAGTTCAGCCGGCCGAGTGATGGCTCCTTCGTAAAAATCGTTGCCCGCACCCCTCCCCCTGCGACCGTCATTCTGGAAAATCCTCTTTTCCTTGAACGCCTTGATGCTTTTCACGCGGGGTTCCAAAGCGACAATTTCATCGACCGTCGCAAACATCGACGGATTGACCCAGACATCGACGCTTTCTGCTAGCGCAAAGACCTGCTCGAACGAGAAAGTCAGTTCACGTGAGCTGTCGGACGCCCACAAATAGCAACCTCCTGCATCTCGAATAAGGTTTGCGGTAAAACTACTGCCACCGGAAGCATGCCACACGCCGCCGTAAGACATGCCGGCCAAAACGCGGGGACAGGATTTAGTAGGCGGTAGGAAGTTGGAAGTTAGAAGTGGGCTATGGGCTATGGGGTCGCGACCTCCGGTCGCTTTGGGGTTTACGCTATCATTTGTGACAGAAGATGCTATCAGATTTTTCAGGGTCTCGTACTTATTCTTCTCTTGTTCAAAGATTGAATCAGCAAAAGGACGGACACCGAATAAAATTCCATACAATTTAATCCATTCCAATTTTGCAAGCGGGCTATTCTCCTGCCACTCGGACGTAAGCATCAGCGGAAGGCTAGTTCTTGCAATTTGTTCATAGTTGTCATAATCGCCTCCCGTAGTGAAGTCGAATATCAAGTCCGGATGCAAAGCCATGAGCTTTTCCAACGCATCCGCATCGTAACCGATACTTTGGACGAAATCCGACGCACTCCCATGGTCGGGCCGGGCACGTTCATACAAAACACTATCGACAATGTAATTGCCATCCGAAACACCGACGATATTGTCGCGAAACCCAAGCCGCAGCAAATAGCCCACCTGCGATGTCGAAAGTGCCGCCACCCGCTTGAGCGGAATCCGCAACACCTTCGCCAAAAGCCACTCCTCCGGGAAACTCCGACGGCGCAAGTCCGTTCCAAGAGATGCGGTCGAAGAATCCATCATCACAAACCTATGGACAAGCGTATCCTTGCCTACCACGGACCGCACAACGGCAACATCTACCCCGCACAACTTGCCGATTGAAAAATAGTCGCTCCCGACCACTTCGAACTGCACCGTGCCGCACGTCTGCGCACTCGACTTTTCATGGGACTCACGGTCGCACCCCGTCACAAAGATAGAGCTGAGCAAGGCCACACCCACAGGCAACAACAACGAAGCCCGATACAAAATTTGCAATCTGAAAACCAAAAAATTAAACCGCCCCCCTTGGAACGAGCAACAAAATGGGCGTATTTTGTTGATTTTTAACCATATACGATAAAAAAGCATGCACAAAACCGTAAGATAATGTATTTTATTGTTTGACGTTATATCTCTTTTGAGGTTCCTATTAGGAGAAAGTCTGTATGAAGACAAAAATAGCCACTTTATGCATGGCAGTGATGTTTAGCATTCTTACGCTTGCGACCCATTCGTCCGCTGCCGATCCCGGTTTTTATGACAAAGACCACATCCGTGGTTTCATTTCCTTCGGTGCTGATGTCCGTGGCATGATGCCCGGATTCAAGGATTATATCAATAACACCGTCTTCGTCGGAAGCACACTTAAGGCAAACTCGGGCGCGGACACATCCCTCTACTACGCATCCCCGAAGTACAAGAAATTTGACAGTTCCATCTACCCAGGTCTCCAATTCAATGTTGGTGCCCAGTACAAGCAATTCATGACGTGGATAAACTTCAACTTCATGATAACTCAAACTTCCGAACGCCCAAGCAAAAACGTAACAGCAGTAGATACAAGCGGCAACGCACAGTCGTTCCCACTGTATGATGGTCGCTGGTTTAGCTACGGCGTTGATTGGATGTTTGGCTGGAAGCTTCTCGGCGAAGAAGCGTTCTTCAACCTGATTCCTGCCGTGGGTATCGGCTTCAGCATGATGAACATCCACTTCACTGCAAACTGGGTTACATACAGCATGGACAACAAGGGACAAACATCCATCATGCGTGATCGTTACTACAGCACAATGGCAGCGTCGTTCAATGCTGAACTTGAAGCCCGCTTGCAATTCAATCCTGTTTCTGTAGGCCTCTATGCAGGCTATCACGTTGTTCGTTATAATGAACTGGACGTCGATGGTTCAAAGCTCCATCCGCTACGCAATGATACCGACAATGATGGTGATACCTGGTTTGTCGGTCTTCGCGTCACCTGGACATTCCTAAGCCCTTGGGAAAAGAAACAGTTGGACAAAATCTAATATACGGAACAAATTATTTCAGCAATCAAGCCTCGCTACTGCGGGGCTTTTATTGTTTCCGCTTTTCGGATCTTCAATCGACGCAATAATATTTTTCAAATAAGTGTTCCATACGTTGGATGCATTCGACGAACGCGAGCTGAACGGCACAAGGAACAAATTCCTAGAAGCATAGCGCTTAGGGGGATACTTTTCTGCCACCTGCTCCATAGCAACATAATAACCACAAAGTTCACGCAAAGAAGGATCAGTTTTCCAACAAACTGTCGTATTTTCTTTTTCGTACATGAAATTCCAGCCCATGAGCAACGTCGGAACGCCCTCCCTCTTGAGACGTTCCGGCAAAGTCGAATACTGCCCCTGTGTACTCAGCAAAACAAGAACATCGATTTTGTGGTAGTAGCCGTAAAGATAGGCATCTTCGACCAACAACATGTTAGGGCCCATCCCGGCATCTTTTTCGGGTAAATTATAGTGGACTTCGAAACCGGCACGTTCAAGCTGCCTTTCAAAACGCTCCATCTTACCGCCACACGGAGCTTCAGCTACATCCGTAAACCGTGCATAGGGATGATAGTAATGCGCTTCCAATTCAACAGGAAAACCTTCTTTGCCAAAAAGTTTCGCTACATAATCCCTTACCCACTGCTTCAGTTCCCTGAAATCTAAACGCGCATGAAACCTGTGGTACTTGAAATAATATTCGTTGACCTTTTTGAGCGTATAGCCATCCAAAAAGAAACCAATCCGCAATATGGACTTATTGACCAACATAAAACCTCCTATTTTTAAAGAGTCTCTATTTATTTAACACGCTTTTTTGAGGCTTTTGTCCAAGGATTTTATGTAATTTCTTTTTAACGCTTTGCGTCACATCGTGAAAATCTCGTATTTGCGATACAAGAAATAACTGGATCCTTCGTCCCTTCGGTCCTCAGGATGACGAAAACGATACAGCAGCATTCATCCAGAACGACATCGCAAAATGCGTCATCCTGACCCTGTAAGGGGAAGGATCCAGTGAAAACTTGAGTTACCTCGTCCCTTCATCCTCTGACAGATGAATGCGTCAATGAACAGCCAAGTGGAACAGAGCCTGAATGCAAAAAACCTCGCGGTTTCCCACGAGGCTTTAGACTTTTGCGCTGTACGCGAATTACTTCTTGGAGGCCTTGTAGTTGATGCCTGGACGGAGTTCGAGGCCAACCGTCACGAGAAGGGAAACTACAGGTTCGTAATGATCCTGCGAAAGGTCATAGACGGCGACACCAGCCATACCTTCGCTCTTTACGTTTTGAGCCACAGCCTTCACGGAAGGAATTCCCATGAACACGATGGATTCAGATTCGCTCACGGCAACTTCGGACTTGGTTGCTTCATCGAATGTCACCGTGTAATCCGGCGTATCGAAGCGGTTCATGAGTTCTGCGTAAGGCAGGTAGCCTTCATTGCCACTGCCTACACCACTATGACCCGAACCAAGGCCCTTGGCACCAGCAAAGGATTTACCATAGAGGAACACCACCGGAGCGAGGAGATCCTTGTTTACGCCAGCAGAAACAACAGCATTAAGAGTTTCCTGCACGGAGTTTGCACTCTGGTTCGGAACAAGGCTGCTTTCGCTTTCGTTCATCTGGTCGGCCATGAACACATCTACATAAGCAGTACGGTTCAAAGCCTCGGCCTTGTAGGCGTCCATACCAGCAGCCGGATAAATCACGGCGGTCACCGTAGAACCGGAGAGACCATCGACCAATGCATTCAGCATCTTGGCGTAATCTTCGGAATCGTCCGTCGTGAGGTTCTGCCAATCGAGTTCGACACCATCGCCGCCATTCGTTGAAAGCCAGCTCTTGACGTTAGAAACGAACGTGGAGAGCGTTTCATCCGAAGAAGCGATAGCCTTGAGGTTTGATTCGGCTTCCATGCCGCCCACCGAAACGATGAGCTTTACGCCGTTATCCTTCGACATGCTGACGAGATTCTTGAAGTTGTCCGCATCGTATTCATCGGCAAAAGCAACGGAACCATCGGCACTCGGAGCGATAGACATGTAGTGAATGTCCGTCACAAGGTTATAGCGGATATCCTTTGCATAGAACTGGGAATACTGACTCCAATAAGGATAGAAGCCAATCACCTTGTCGGCAGCCGCCTGTGCAGACACGGCAGCCCCCATCGCAAGAGCCAATGCAATAACTTTAAAATTCATTTGAATACCTCTTCCTATGGGTTAACCTTATGGAGAATGCCCGTCGCCGGATCCTTGCAATAAATCCAAGGGTCAGCCACAAATTTTGCAGGGTCATCTACAGGGGCAGCCTGAGCCACAATAATCTGAACGATTTCGTTGTTCACCACCACAGTCGCCTGATCACGTCCCGGACCAGCCAAATCTTCCTGAGAAACACACCAACGGTATGCCCAGCCGTGATCTCGACCAAAAATAATGTACTGCTGCGAAATGGCTACAGAGTCAATGGGGAAACTGCGCAACGCAATCGTATCATTGGGAACATTGATAAAGTTGAATTCGGCCAAATCCTTCATTATATCCGCATTAGCAGTAGGATTGACACATGATTCAGCCGGATAACCGCCCATGTAAGGATCGCTGCAAATGGTCGAAAGAGCCGCAATATCCGCCTTAAAAGTAGCTTCATCTTGCGCCTTTACGTCACTATAGCTAATCCCCAACTTTTTCAAGGAATCTTCGACAACGATATTACGAGCTTTTACGTAATCCTTAAACTGGTACTTACGCAAAAGAGGATACATTTGCATGTACGTTCCAACAGAGAAATCGGACGGAAGGTTTTCTGAATACGGGTCGCTCACATCCAACGAGGAACAAGCACCCAAAACACCTGCCAAGAGAATTATTGTGTACTGGTATAATTTTTTCATTTTCAGCACCTCTTAGAAATTCACCGTTACATCAGCCATGAGAACATTCTTGCTGATTGAGACTGTTTTAGGACCTGCAGGATTACCACTAGCATCAAGAAGCGGCGCACCATTCGCCCCAAACGCATTGTATTCGAGTTCGTTCTTAAGCATGCCATACTGAACAGACAAGTAAGACAACGGAGCAAGCTTGACACGAATACCCGCCAGAAGGAGCTGTTCAGTAGCCTTGGTCACAGAAGCGAGCAGGGCTCCATCATCAGGATTATAGATGCCATAACCGTTTTCGAATTTCTTCTCGTACTGCTGGAATCCGGCAAGGAAACCGATGGGGCCCCAGACATCAGCAGTGACACCTGCGATAATGCGGGTCGCCGAGCGTTTGAAGTTTGCATCTTCCTTACCCTGAGAGAAAGAACCCTGTACAAGAATCTGACGGTCAAGAGCAGCGATAGCACCGATATCGGCACCTACACCCACAGCAAATTCGGTAAACTTGTTCTCACCCATTACCGGAACCGTGAGTTGAGTCGTGGGATCAACACTGTAGCCAACCACCACGTCAGCCTCGCTCAGCATATTCACACGGGCATTGAAAGACACCTTATCAGCCCAGTTGACATCGACCTTGGCGACAACACCTTTACGGTTCGGAGTTGCAAGGCCAAGTGGCAAGGCGAGACCCACAGACGGATCAAGCATCATCAATGGGTCAAGTTCTAAACGCTTTGCAATAGAGCCCGTGTAACCATTGCGGTAGAAATGGCCATTTTTGTAGTTATTGTTCAAACGAGCATAAAGTTCTGCGCTTTCGGAATTATCACTAAGAGCGTTAGAACTACCCACCGTCATCAAATTCGCCGCTTGCAATGTCGTGGAATTATAGACATTGAAGTAGAGATTTTCGAGGCTAGATGCACCGAAGGTCGCAAGGAGGAGGCTATCCGTCGTGCTGCCATAGAAAGCATTTGCGTTAAGGATTACCGAACGGCCTTGATATACTGGGGAAGATGCCATTTCAGACCAGAAATCTTTATCGGTCTTGAGATATCCGGCATCGACATTGAAATCAATATCATTGACATCGCCCTTCACAAACAAATTAGCATAGAAACTCTGACCACTCACGTCAATGGAATCCTTGTTCAAGCGCGCAGAACTGAGAAGTCCGTCATTTTTAATATAGACGAATCTTTGACTTTCTCCATTAACATTGATTCGAGTTTCAACGACTTTATAAGAAGACTTGAATTTTTGCCCCATATAGTCGTAGTTAACATCCCACTTGGAGAATGCAGCTTCGCCATTCAAGCCGAACGTAACTGGGAGATCCGGAAGCACTTTCTTGGAATCGAAAGCGAAATCGACTGAAACTACCCTGTTGTGATCGTAGAAAACCGTATCGTAGCGATCAATATCTTTGGTACGAGCGCCATATTTGCGGTCAAACAAGTTAACAAAGTTCAAACCAAGGTGAGCGCCGTAGGCATCGACACCGGCACGGGCGCCGAGCATGTAACGGTCCGCAAAGTCGAAGTCGAAGAACACCTGATCGACCTTTTTCGCCGTATTGCGGAGACGGGCTCCAGTAAGCTGTGCAGTAATATTGTCAACCACACCGCCACCAAGGCTTCCACTGTGATACATAACGTTAAGACCCTGTAACAAGCGACGGCTTGTCGTGTCGAGATTGCGCTTTTCGAGAGCTTCACGACGCTTCTCCGAGAAGATTTCCGGTTCCTGGAGAATTTCGGTCTGCGGGGTGAAAACGGTGAGCGGAGTATAACCGACGCGCATGTAACCCAAGTTGAAATCGACATGCTTGTTCAGAATCGTACCATCGTAACTGAACCAATGACCGATTACCGGATTGTTGTTCTCGTCATAAGCACTCTGCCAATCCTTGTGCAAGCGAAGTTGAACATCGATCATCGTTTCAGAACTCGGACGAGCAGTCAAACGGAGATTCACATCCGTGAACGCCTGGTTTTCCTGAGTCGGAGATTCCTCTGCATACTGGTCGGAAGAACTAAAGGAGGCTAACACGCCGGCCTTTGCCGAGCCATTGATCTTGAGTCCAAGCACTGCCGCATTAAGAGAATCCAACTTTTCCAAGAGGGATTTCTGTTGCGTAACAACCTCACCCTGATTATCAGCAGCAAACGCAGTCGCAGCCGAGAAAGCCACAGCGGAGGTCAGTAAAAATTTGCGCATGTTCATATTGAAATTCATTCTAGTTACCTCCCATTAAAATTCCACATTAATGGAAGCTTCAAAGATAGACTGACTAAATTCATGCTTGTATGTCGTAGCAGGCAGAGCATTCGGATCAGCCTCAGGAGCTGTGTAGTAGTCCGGCATGTTGCGGCCTGCGCCAGCAAGATTTGCAATGTTGTAGTCGTTCGAAACGTTGATCATGCCATAGTTGATGGAGAGCCATGCATTTTCGGCAACCGTGTAGTCAAAGCCAACCATCCAGTGAGTCTGCTTGCTCTTCAAGAGAGGAACATCAAGACCGACATCTGAATTAGCGGGACGAGTACCATAATCGGAATTGATCATCTGGAAACCAGCCGTAAAGCCTACACGCGGCAAGAACTGGGCGGAGAAGCCGGCATTGATAAAGCTGCTCTTGACTTCTGCGTTCAAGCCATTAAGCATGCCGTTCTTGCTGGTGGACTGCTTGAAAGAACCAGAGAGTTCCATCGGCTTGCCGAGACCCGCCATCTTTGCGATATCAACCTTGGCGCCACCGCCGATTTCCATGTAAGAAGCCTTGTCCATTCCCGGAATATCGCTATTCACCTGATTGAAGGAACTTACAAGAACCTGGCCTTCGACCTTCTGCTGCCAATCACCCTTGATAACAGCGCGGACACCCATACGGTTTGCCGTAGCAAGGCCGTTCGGCAAGGCCATCTGGACTGCCGGATCCATTAACTTGCTAAGGAGATCCAACTGGGCTATGGAATAAACGTTGGAGCCCCAAGAGTTCTTGTTGTACAGAGCAATGTTGTAACTCTTGGATTGACCATCCAAGAAAGCATTACCATCCGTAGTAAGAGAACGGGACACCGGAGCAAACTTCGGAGAATAGTTATAGAGAGCATCAAACGTCGAGTAAAGCGGAGAGTTCACACCGTACTTGACCGTGTTACCATCCTTGTCGGAGTTGAGGATTCGCTGGGCGAAGAAACTCGGAGACTGAGCGAGGTTGTTGAACCACTTTTCATCGTTGCGGATGAAGTCGAGGGCAAGGCTTGCGCTCCAAGAGCTATCGACCTTGTAACCAGCGTTCAACGTAGCGAGCAATGCAGAACCATTGATAGATTCTTCATTTTCAACGACGACAGGAAGGTTTGTGGTAGGATCAATGGCTTCGCCAGGTTGCTTGACCTTGTTCATGGACATAGCATATTCGAGAACGAGGTCCAAGGTGAGGTTCTTGTTCTGCATGATTCCTGCGAAATCACCACCGGCACGGGCACTCAACACGAATGTCTTCTGCGGAGCGTTTTCGTAAGGATTGATAGCCTCACGTTCGTAGCCTTCGCTAGGATCGAAGTCTCTTGGTTTTGCATCGACCTCTCTCGGATGACGATACGCATAGGACTTCGAGTTTTCATTATCGAAGATATACATCGGAGTCACACCGACATAGACGTTCTTCTGCATCGGCAAAAGTTCGATGTTGCCACCGACAAGCCACTTGTCCGTATTCGCGGCAAGGGATGCACCAGGGATCGTGTCGTACGGAAGAATATTGCCTTCGGCACCGCTCAAGTCGAGTACCGACACGCGATTCACACGGGCAAGCATCGCTTCGACACGGAGTTCACCAACCATCGGGTCGATTTCTTGACGCAACTGGAGGTTCATACCCTGAAGGTTACGCTTGTTCCCTTCGAGGAGCTGTTCCTTTTGGGCCATATGGCGCTTGCGAGCAAAAATCGTCGGTTCGTAGATAATATCAATGCCCGGATTGTAAATCGAGAGCGGAGAGATTGCCGAACGGAAATCACCGACAGTCCAATAGAAATTCTTGCCGACATTGCCTTCGACATTGAGCCACTTAGCTTCGAGCGTCTTGGACGCCGAGGCAAAGTATTCCTGCATACCGCCACCGAGACGCATAATCACGTTCGCACGGACACTTTCGTAGGGACGGAAACCGAAGCTCAAGTCCGCACTGACGAACTCGTTGCGTTCAACATCCGGCATTTTATTGAGACCCGTCGGGTCCTGATCCGTCTTGAAGCTGGAGCGCTGGGCTACAGCACGGATGCTACCACCAATTTCAACACCGCGCTTGGCGTTTGCGCTATCCGCCTTGGCTTGCAAAGCCTTTTGATTATCCGCAATAGCAGATGCCGATGCGGCTACCGAAGCAGTAAGAAGGGCGATTAAAGTTCTTTTCATTTTCATATTCATCTTTAGCATCCTCCCTTAGAACCATGCCTTGGTTTCAGCAGCAATGTAATGAGAATGCCAATTATTATCAGGTACGGTTTCATCAGAGTGCGTCATGAACTTGTAACGGAAGTGGAGCCCCACACGGTCAGAGAAGTCCCAGTCAAAGCCTAAGCCAATGGCGAAATCCTTATAGTTGATGGCAGCCTTTCCGTAATAGTAAGAAGCAACTTCATTTGCATAAGACGGATTCGATTGTGCATTGTACTTATTGATAACATTCGGAACCTCATAAAGCCTATAAGCCTTATCGGATCTGAACGTTTCGAGACCTAGAATACCCACCATGTGGAAGGTCGGAGTCACGGCAATCGTCGGTTCAAACTGGCCGTAGAAGCTCATCATAAGCATGTTGAACGACTTCTCAGAAACGGCAAGCGGGGCAAACGAAGTAGAAACGCCAGAAAGCGCAAGGAACGCCGTCATCATGATGTTGCGATCCGTGCCGAACCAGTGACCGATATCGTAACCACCCATGAAGGACATGTAAGTGGACCACTTGGCATGCGACGGAATTTCTTGTTTTTCAACCTGAGTACCGTTTTCGTATGCAACGAAAGATTCCCACAGTTCCCAAGTACCGCCATAAAGACCGCCACGCTGACGGTACATTTTGACACCTTCTTTAGCATCCCTCTGGACACCTGCACGGGCGACGTAACGAGCCGAGTTGGTGCCGTTACCGGAGTCGGCAACAAAAAGCGGCTTGTGCTTGGTCCAGGAATTGGAAGATTCCCACATATTGCGACCGTTTAAGCGGTAATTGAAAGCAATCACGTCTTGACCCGGATCAATCTGGCGATGCTGAGCATACTGGAAGTCGAAGTAGCCGCGGTTGAAGCTCGGTTCCAACTTGAAGTTGATACCGGCCATGTTCGGGGAGTAGCGGAGAGCACCTGCATTGAGGTAGGTTTCATCCTTACGCCAGCCCGGGAAACGGGACGGATTGGAAAGAGAAAACGGAGAGTAGAAGCCCGGCTGGAAATACACCGCTTCGACAGTCATCGGCCAGCCTTCGATATACTTGCTCTGAGCCTTGACATAGAGGCCAACCTTCGGGCCAGCCATGCTGGATCTCTTGGTGTCGCTAGTATAGTAGTTTCTCAAGGGAACAACCTGCCCTGTCGAATCAACGGTCTTCGGCAAGTAGAATAAGGTAGAATCCGTAATGCTAAGTCCCAAGTCCGCCATCAAGAAGAGTTTCGGCGTGACATTGCCCTTGACATCGATAGATGCCACATGGGTATTGAGGAGAGGCACTTCGCTCAAATGAGCCTGATCAGTCCACTGCTTGCGGAATTCGTCATCTTCATAAATGGTACCTTCGTCATAGAGTACGCCCATGTAGTTCAAGCCGACGGTCAGATTATCCGCAATCTTCTCCTTCGCGATACGGCCATGATAAACAGAAGCGCGAAGATCGTAACCACCCATCATTTCAAGTTCGCCCGGCTGGCCGCCGTACATACGCAAACCGTCGCGGGCCGCCATGTCGGCATCCATCGGCTGGGACACGAGGAACTGAGCCTTCATATCGAACGGGAGCTGATAGACATTCACAAAGACACCACCGAAGGAACGGTTCGTCCAGAATGCACGACCACCTTCCTTGACCGGCTTGAACGCCTTTTCCTTATAGTAAGTAGAAACGGTCTTTTCGTCTTCGAAAAGTTCGTACTGCCAAACAAAACGCGGGTTCGTTTCACGTTCCCACATAGTAAGCGGGGAGGCGTTCGCCCAGATGACACCGCCTGCGGTCACGTATGCACCGAACACACCGGCACGGATATCGACACCGACGTTAAATTCTTCGTTAATCGTCGAAGCGTAATAATCGGTAGAGTGGTCGAACAGCACGCGTTCGTCATAATTGCCTGGAGCCTGAGTCGGATGCTTGGCCAACCTGTTCGTATAAATACCGCTCAAGTCAAACGGGAACGAAAGGTTCGTAAACAACGTAATGTAGGAGTTCGGCATGGCGACGACGTTCACATTAAGGACGGCATCGACAGCAGTGCGAGCTCTATCGCTCTGAAACACGGGGCTTTCTTCGGAATAGTGGAAGTTCTTCAAACGGAAAGCCATGTAACCGGAGACTGCCAGTGGCAGATCGTCCTTGCCCAGAAGAGTTGATTCCATGTTGCCGGAAAGAGTATCCAATGAAGCGTGAAGGGAATCAAGCTGCAACTGCGGAGGGAGAGCCCACGCAGCGCCGAGGCTAGACGCTAATAAAAGGGAAGAAACTGTTTTGCGCATAAAATCCTCTTAAATCTCGTTGCGGAACGGATAATGAGCCGGGCCTTCGTACGGCTTGCCATGCTTCTTAATCACAATATCGTCAATCCAAACCTTGAAGGATTCGTTTTCATCCTTGCGGACTTCGAGACGGAAGCCCTTGAAGTTGGACCATGCGAACGGGAGCATCACTTCGCGCGTGTTCTTTGCATCCCAGTAAACACCGGTATTGCCGAACAGCTTGAGAGGAATGCTGAAGTGCTTCCATTCAGTTGTAATTTCGCCAAGGCTCTTGGAGCGGAGCTTTACCTGG
>NZ_JAFWOM010000002.1 GCF_017545445.1 Fibrobacter sp. | reverse complement strand
TTAGACAGATTGTTTGTCCAAATATAGTTTCCGATAATCTGTTGGATTCATTCCGTTGAGTCCGACCTTTATCCGTTTCGAGCAAAACCATTCCAGATATTTTTCAAGTTCAGCCTTGAACTCTTCCTTGTTGACTTTTCTCCAATTTCTACTGTAAAAAAATTCGTTCTTGAGTACCCCGAAAAAGCCTTCGCAGGCGGCATTGTCGGGAGTGTACCCCTTCCTTGACATGGACCGCGTCAGGAGATTCCCCGATCGTCCAGCACACTGGCGCTCCGTCGAAGCAGTCGATAATCGGCGACAGGTAAACCTTGCCGTCATGCAAGGGAAATTCCGTTATGTCCGTCAGCCATTTTTGATTGGGGGCATCGGCGTGAAAATTACGATTGAGTATGTTGGGGACGGCGGGCGTAATCTCGCCCTTGTACGAACTGTACTTCTGCTTCTTGGGCTTGTAGACAACGAGGTTGCCGAGCTTCATTGCTCGTCTGACAACCTTCTCGGAAACCGTCCTTCCGGTCTTTGAAAGCTCACTGTGGATTCGCCTGTAGCCGTAGGTTTTATTGGATTCGTCAAATATGGGAACGAGTTCCTTGAGCAGCCGACGATCCTTGTTGCTCCGGTCGTCCAGGTGTTTTACGTTGTAGTAATAGACGCTTCGGGACATTCCCAGCGCGAGCAGGATATCCCTTAATTCGTAGCGGTTGCGTAAGGCGTTGACGAGCTGTGTTTTTTCCCTGTTCCGAAGGGCAGACAGGTCAA
This sequence comes from Fibrobacter sp., assembly GCF_017545445.1. Classification (GTDB taxonomy): domain Bacteria; phylum Fibrobacterota; class Fibrobacteria; order Fibrobacterales; family Fibrobacteraceae; genus Fibrobacter. The sequence continues at coordinate 14,252 of NZ_JAFWOM010000002.1, read as the reverse complement.
CGCCTGGGTCTTTTTTTATTATGTTCAGCGTCTCCTTCAGTATGTCAACTTCCAGCTGTAGACTTCGAATCTTTTCGTTCAGCGCCTTCGCGTCTTCGGAAGAAAGATCCTTTTCTTTCGCCTGTTTCCGCTTCGTTGGTCTAGGTTTGTTCTGTAGTCCCATAAGTCCGTACTTTTTATAGTTCTGGTACCAATAATAGATACTTGCATACGTATATCCAATATCCTTGGCTACAGAAATCATCGGTTCGCCCATTTCGTAGCATCTGTGGATCGCGTCAAGCTTTACCTTGATTGGAGCATGAGCCGGATGTTCCGGTGTATTTGTCAATTTATAACGTTTTCTTTGTTCTTGGCGCGGCTGACCTTCTTTCTTTATCCACTTATATAGCTGTTTTGTCGATGGATAGCCTAAAAGCCTTACAGTCTTGGTCGCTGATTTCAGATCGTGAAAGGTTTCCAGGGCTTTGGCAATTTGTACTTCTGTAAAATGCATGATGCGTCCTCTAGTCGTGTCCAACTATTCGTCCGCATCCCCAAAATTGCACCGCAAATATCAGCACAATGAGCCGTTCCAATCCCTTCGTTTTTACGGAGCAAGGCATTTACATGCTCATGACTGTGTTGAAAGGCGATTTGGCGATACAACAGAGTATAGCCCTTATCCGCCTTTTCAAGCAGATGAAGGACTACATTGCGGCAGAGAACGCGCCGGATGTTTCTGCGGGGATGGTTGCCCTGGCGACGCAAAGACGCGGGCAACAAGATCACGACCATCATGCAGCTGGAAGATATCGCGAGGTATCGCGCACTGTTCGAGAGGCTACTGCGAGAGGGGGAATGATCACCGCTTTTACTTTTTTTCCATGAATATCCATGAGACGCCGTTACTTCCTCAAATACTTCGTTCCGCGCCCGGCGCCAACGGTCGTGACGGCTCCGCTTTTCAGCATCTTTCCCAAAACATATTCGACAGTAGTCGGGCTAACATCAGGGAGAATTTTGCATATCTCGGATTTCGATATCGGGAGAAGGCTATTCAATACGGTAGCCTCGATGCGAGAAGACTTGGTTATCTTGTTCGAATTTACCGTTGCAAAACGTTTGTCCAATTCTTGATAGCACTGGTAAAGCATGCTTAAAAAATGCTGGACAAACGGGAAATAGTCATTGCGACTCTCGTGCCAATTCACGGACGATTCACGCAACGATTCGTAATACCACGACTTGTTCTTGTTGATTTGTTCTTCGTATGAAATGTACTTGCCGACATCGTAGCCGCTCTTGTACAAAAGAAGGAGCGAGAGCAATCGCAACATACTGCCGTTCCCGTCCCTGAACGGGTGGATGCACAGATAATCAAGCATCACGCATGGAATCAGCAACAGCTTGCTTATCGAGTCATCAGCCGCGGCATCCATGTAAGCGAGTTCAAGTTGTTCCATCGCCTTTTGCGTTTCTATTGCACGCACAGGTGCAAAACGAATCTTGCGCATTCCCGACTTGTCAATTTCCAGAATCACATTGTCTTCGTTTTTGAACACGCCGCCGCGACTTTGGGCCACTTGCGCGAGGAGCGTACGGTGCAGAGAAAGCATGCTCTGCACCGAAAACGGAATATCGCTATAGCCGGTATGGATAAGCGAAAGCGCATCGCGATAGCCGGCGATTTCGGCTTCGTCGTGATTGAGCGGAGCGCTATTCTGGTTCACGATTTGAGCAATTCGGTCGTCACTGGTGATGATGCCCTCGATTGCGTTTGAACTTTTGACGGACTGAACCTTGGCTATTGATTCAAGTTCCGTGAAAATTTTCTGATGGGATTCCTTGCGGAACGAAGCCATAGTCTTTAACGACGCAATAGAAGACGTCGTATTGACCAAACTTGCGGGCAGAACCCCGTTTTTCAGGAAAGAATAGTCAAATTTATGCATAGCCCGGCCTTTTTCTGCATATAATATAGCACTTTTTATGCAGAAAACACGTAAAATCTGCATAATCATTCAATATTTTTATGCAGATTTCTCCATAAATATCCACGAGACTCCCGTTTTCGAAGCGCTTGCTTTCGAACGTGCGGAAGCCTTCGCGTTCATAGAACGAGACCGTTTCAGGAACATCGTCACTGTCAACCCGTTTTCTTTGGGCAAAACCGCTTGCGAACCCAAATGAAATATCAGTTCTTTAATCCGTTATCATTTTGGGATTTGTCATGAAATAAATTCCTTTCGAAAAACATATTTTTTTGTTTGATTTTTTTTACAACGAAAAAGCGAGAAAAAATAATCCCTCATGCAATTAATGAATGAAGGGACTAAAAAGTTCTTTTGAAAACTCAATGTTTAATTGATAAATCAAGGAGAAAATACACCAGAAATAATATTTGTGTACAATAGTAGCGATCCTGGAGTTTTTGACTTCTCGAAAGGACAGCATCCAGGCCAGCGACCTTATAAAGGCTCTTTACGAGCAAAGTGAAAACAAAAAAAACAAAAACAATATCCTTTCATAGGAGGTTATTTACTATGAGAAAACCTTTAATAGTTCCGATTAAATCTTTCCCCAAGGGTTGGTACCTTACATGGAGCGTTTCGTCTCAATGCTATTACAATGGTAATGTCCAGATTAAATCGGGCGGAAATGTATTACAGACAATTGAAAAAACAGACCATAGCTCAAATCTCCAGATTCTCGGAAACGGAAGTGCCCTTATTCCTTCTGAGGATATGGAGATTGTTATTACGTTTTATGATGGTACGGAAGATGAAGAAATCCTAGAGCAACATCAAGTAAACATGATCCTGAACAAGAAGGGCAAGCCTGTTGGCATCACAATCGGAATGTGCGTAGAAGATTCGTACGACCAAGACTTCAACGACTTCTTTATTTCTCTTGCCGGTTGGGAAAAACGGGGATAAAAGAAGAAAGACTATAATTCTAGCATTTGAACTGAACCCCAAAAGTTGGGCTGTCAAAAGTTAGGATAGTTTACGGCAGGATCTAAAATCCTGCCTCTTTTTTAACGAAACCAAACTTATAGCATCTCATTATAAGCCTAGCCTCACTTCTTCTCCATAAATATCCACGAGACTCCCGTTTTTCCAACTCCAATCCCTTGCATAGCAAAAAAACTAGTACTGAAATTCACCCAATTTTCCCGCATAATAGAGCGGCAAATTCACTAGTTTGTAAGGATTTCTACCCTGAGGCGTCACGGCATTTTCAACAGATTTTTTTCCACTGTACAAGCGAAGCGCAACCTCAAAGCCACCCTCGTCAATATACGAATGTAGCGACCGCAGCGAACCTGTCGCACCGCTCTTGACTTCAATAGGGACAACATTTCCATCTTTCACAATCAAGAAATCGACTTCGGCATTCGCCTGCTTCTTTTCGCGTATCCAAAGAGTCGGCTTGTGCAACACGTCACTCTGCGAAGCAAGCAGTTCCTGGCCCACGACATGTTCAGCAATCATTCCGTTGTACGCATCGCTCAACTGGACATCTTTATAATACACGCTTGAAAGCCCGAGCGCATAATTCAAAAGTCCCGTATCCAGAAACTGCAAACGCGGATGTTGCTTGAAATTTGGTACGAGCGGCAACTCATGCCCGTTCACCGGATAGCGCAAATAAAGGAACATCGCGCGCTCCAGAATTTTGAGAGCCTCGCCAATTTCCTTGGACTTGTAATTGCTGTTGCCAAAACGCTCGAACTTGATTCGCTTCCCTGTTTCAAAAGGCGCTGTTTCAATCACATGCCGAATAACATTTGCCTCCGTGGCGTTCTTCGCATACTTCGAAACATCATCCTTGTAAGAGGTTATCAAAGATTCATACACAGGATTCAGTTGTGACATGTCTTCCGTCTCGACATAACGAACAACGACTTCGGGCATTCCGCCCACAAACGAATACAGGCGAAACAGGGATGCAAGTTTGTTTTCCGCAATTTCGGGAATTTCCTTTTCGCGGTACATTTCCAAGACGGCATCTTCGCCCAACGCCGCCATAAACTCCACGAACGTCATCGGGAACATGTAGCGGTATTCAACGCGCCCCACCGGGAAACTGATCTTGTGGCGTTCCATCATCACTTCCAATAGCGAGCCTGCACCGACCACATACACTTCCGGCATTTCCTCGTAAAAATAACGGAGCTGCGCAACCGCCTTCGGCGAATTCTGGATTTCATCGATAAACAGCAGGACAAGCCCATTCGGCACTATCTTCTTTTCAAGGCAGATATAACGGAACAAATCCTTCACGGACAAATCGTTCTCGAAAAGATCACGATCAGCCTTCTTTTCGAGATTGAGTTCGATAAAGGTGTCGAAGCGCTTGCCAAATTCCCTGACAACCGTCGTCTTGCCGACTTGCCTCGCTCCACGTAAAATGAGCGGTTTACGGGCCGAAGCCGCCTTCCATTCTTCTAAATCTTGGACGATCGAACGATAAAACCCCATTTTTGCCTCTTTTAAGAAAATTTCGCAATATTGACACAAAGTCAGGGTAAAATATATATAATTTTTAATTAAAGTCAAACCATTTTTACATAATCATGCATACAGAATCAATTCAAAACACTTTTTTCCCCTCAAAAAAGCAAACTTCACAAGAAGAATCCCATAATTTCGTTCTTACTTTTTTTCCATGAAAATCCACGAGACGCCGTTTTCGAAGCGTTTGCTTTCGAATGTACGGAAGCCTTCGCGTTCGTAGAACGAGACCGTTTCAGGCACGTCGCCGCTGGTGTCGAGCCATGCGCGGATATGCGGCAACATGGATTGAATTTCACGCAACAGGATACGTCCGTAACTGTTCTTTTGGAATTCCGGCAGGACCATCAAGCGGCCAATGTATAGCGAGCCGTCTTCAACGCGACCGCGGACGGAGCCGATGATTTTCCCGTCATCGGAAAGCATCTTGAGCGTCGTATATTTCGGAAATTCTCCGCGGGCGTGCTCCACTGTTTCGGTCAAGTTCGGAGCATCAGGCCAGTTCAAACTTTCGGCAACAGGGCGAAACGCCTTGTACTGCAATTCCAAAAGCTCCGGAACATCTTCAATATTTGCAATTACGATTTTCATTTGGCGAATCTAATCTATTTAATCGGTTTCCCTCAAATTTCTATTGTTCAAAATAAAAAAATTTATATAAATTGAGAAACAGCATCAATGTTCTATTAGGGAGATTGTCGAATGAAAATAAGTTTTTTAATTCTTGTAGTTTGTGCTTTCTTTTTTTATGGTTGCCCTGGAGAATGCACCAGCGATGGTTACGACGAAGTCCAAATTGTGTCAACAGTTGAACTTGATTCCATTATCTCGAACATCTCGCCTTATGAAACATGTTCTGAAACACCTTTTTGTTACCAGCTTAAGACAGAAGAAAACAAAAAAGATTCCATAGAAGTAGAAGTATTTTCTTTGAATGATTCACTTCGATATTTAATTGAACATATAAATTTGAATGATATCTATATTGTCATTGATACCATTCCAATAGTTTCTTGTAAAAAATCTCATTGGCTAGCAGAAAGAGGGGACGGCCATTACAGAGTTGAAACCAAACGACTATATTCGTGCGTGTTCATCTATGAACCGACTTGCCAGTAAGCTCCTTTTTTATTCAGAACACAGGATTCATAAGTTTTTGAGTCCTGGAAAGACTTGAAAATACATTTATCGGGGGGACGAAATGTCAGATTCAATTTACAAGATAATACCCAGAAATCCATACACGAAGGTTTCTCAGGATAAGTTAAACGCCGCAAAGTCGTTTATTGAATCTGCGATTACATGCGATTCTGTCGATTTGGTAATCACGGACAATCTGAAGTTTATTGATTGTGGAAGCAATCTCGTGAATATAACGTGCCCTAAATGCGGAAAAGAAATAAGCTTTGACTGGTGGAATGAAGCTATGGATATCGCATGTGAAGATGAATTTAAAAAGCTCGACATTACCCTTCCGTGTTGCGGCGGAGCTTCGTCGCTGAACGACTTAAGATATGATTTTAAATGTGGCTTTGCTTGTTGCAGTATAAATGTTACGAATCCAAAAAAACTGATAGACGATGACGAAACATTGATTGAATCTATTCAGAAAATCTTGGATTGCGATATAAATGTGATAGTCGCTCATTACTAATAACTATAAAGAAGTATATATTTAACAACATAGATAAATGATTGATCGCAACGACAGAGGGATATGCGAATGGGAAACTGTAAAAATGTGGACGAAATAAAAACGTTGTTATCAAGCAAGAAAACGACCGACGTGAGAAAAGCCGCAAAGTTCTTGCAGAAAAATTTGATGCCGGAATTGGAAGATTTCGTTATAGATGCGTTGCAAAATGAGTTGTTGCGGAGTCAAAAATCTTGGGAAACAAAGTGTGAATTAATACACTGTATTGGAATTAATGATTATAAGAAAGCCACGCCGTTTCTCGAGTGCGTCGCAAACATAAATGAAGAATTCGATACGATTACGAATGTCGCTGGTAGAGCGTTAATCAGAGTCAAGAGAAAAGATAAATCAGACGTTTCCGAGTTGCTCAAAAGATTAAGCACCATGGGTTATTCTTTGGGATATGGCATGCTCGACGCTCTTGGATATGATAAAATGCAACCCAATAACGAAGACATAAGGACTATAATTGATGCGGTTTGGGATTTCGGGAAAAATATAGGAAAAGGATTTTGCGACCCCCGTTATGGCTTGGTGGCGGCTTGTGCGGGGTGGGAGCCTAGTCTCGTGAGAGATTTTTTGTTGCATTGCATTGCTACAGGTGATGTACCTGTTAAATATGTAGCGGAGAATTCATTGAAAGGCAAGTATGTAAAGCTGAGATAGAAGAACTGTAGAATTTCCATTTCAAGAATTAAGGACAAAAGATTATGGCAAAGAAACGTAAGACGCTCCCAGAAGATTTTCAGGAAATTATCGACAGCGGCGATATGGACAAATTCAGGGCGGTATTCGAGAAATGCGAGGTGTCCGCCACAGCACGCAGCAGAACGACAGAAAATGCATTTTCGTTCAAAGGTCTAACTGAGGAACACGTCGCATTCCTTGCCGAGAATGGTATCGATTTGAATGCGGATTGCGGTTGGGGCGAAACGCCAGCGACGAAGCTTGCTGACGACATGAATCTGCTGAAAATTCTAATCGCACACGGAGCCGATATCAACTTTGCAGCCGATGCACGTACCGGAAATGCGCTCTTTGCCAACGCACGCAATCACAAGGCACAGGCCGTGGAGAATCTCCTCGCATGCGGAGCGGATCCCAAATCCTGCGGCGGTTGGGATAAATTCACGGCCCTTGACGAATCTCTCTGCTCATGCAACAACGCGAACATCGTAAGCATGGTATGCATCGCCAAATCTCTGCTTGCGGCAGGCGCAAAGATTTCCGACAAGACCAAAAGCTTTGTCACGAAAATCGGCGAGAGCTTTGAATTCTATCGTTCGAAATTTGCACGTGAACGGGTAAACGAGTTCAGCGACGCTCTTGATGAACTGTACAGAATTCTCGACGTGACGCCCGTGCCGAGACGAGAACTCCTCAACGGGAAAAAGCCGATAACCGTGAAAAGTTCGACATGGCAAAAACAGTTTGACGAACTCTGGGAACTCCTTGTCCCCGGCAGCGGCCATGCAGACACGGTGCAGGGCGAAGTGATACGCGCCATAGGGCGTATCACGAACGAAATCCTCGATAATGGCGGAGCCAACTGGGACGAAGACTACAGGAAAATGGCGGCCTCGCTGCCAGCATATTTTAAAACAGCCGGCGGAGAAACTGCGGAAAAAGCCTGCGCTCTCGCTGAAACGATAAGCAACAAGAGCTGCAAGGAAACGCTCTATCAGCTGACCGAGTTGACGGTGAAATGGGTGCTCGAAAACAACGAGCCCAAAGCTCTTGAAAAAGTGGATTATAGCCGCTGACAAAGAATGCGGACGTAAAACGCGACCGCCATTTAGGCTCCATCAAATACGTTGTCCTAATTCTTGAGCCAGCTTTAGAGCGTCGCCGTTCTTGACATCGCCTTTGTCCTTTGCCCCACGCACGAGCACGCGGCCCATATCTTCTAGCTTGAAGAACTTGAGGCAAAGTTCATACTGCGTAAGGATGCTATCGAACAGTTCCGGGAGCGAGGCGGCACCCACCAAAAGCAAAGCCATCTTGTGGATGTGAAATGTATCGCGGATCGGATTGTGGAAACGATCGATGACTGCTTTCAGCTGCGCGCTCAAACCGTAAAAATACACCGGCGAAGCGATGACGAGCATTTCAGCATTCGCCATTTTCTCATAGACAATCTGCATGTCGTCTTTCTGGCAGCATTTGTGGTCTTCGCGGACAAAGCATGAATTGCAACCGATGCAAGGATTGATTTTATAATCGTGAACGGACACGACTTCGACATGGTGCTTTGGCGAAGCACCTTTGACGAACGCATCTACCAGCAAATCCGTATTGCCGCCCTTGCGCGGGCTACCTGAGTATAACGCGGCGGTTTGAATGAGACGATTTGTCGGTTTAAATGAGACAAAAATTAAAAGGTGTAACGAAAGTTACACCTTTTTGCTTGAATTACTATAGATGATTTAAATAGTAAACCAAGCAGATCCACCATAAGTATAAAACGTCATAGATGTTGATGTAATTACACATTTTGTAGGGAGAGTTCCTCCTGCGATAGCAGTATCGTTTGGCTTATTGAAAATACAGATTGTCCCCACAGCATCTATGAAATCAAGATTGTCATCAACATCGAAATTGAAATAGATTCCGCTTGCAGCATTCCCTGAGTCAGTTTGTTGAAAAAATCCCTTACCTCCCGCAAAGGACGATAGTAATTCCTTTTGCGGTGAATTAGAAGGAATTTCAAAAATATTCATGACTCCTGAATTAGTAGAGTACCCAAAAGATTTCCCGCCTGTGCCAGATGGAGAATTTGCTTCAATTTGTGCTTCTGTTTGGTTCGCTGCCATACCGACAAAAGCGGAAGATGAAGAAAGCCTCTGTCCGCAATCAATTGAAGGGGCATGAATTGGCATTATAAATTTGATTTCTGCAGAATCATCACCTTCAATCCTTGAGAAGGTTAAAAAATCATCATCAAATGAGGCTGTTATTCGTTCAATACCCGAATCACCAAATTTTAAATAATCTGTAGTTAAAGAGCTAAAAATTCCTGCTCCAAATATGCATTTAGCTCCTCCAGGTATTCTACGACATTCAAAGCAAATTTCATCATTTACTTGTCTTGTAAAAATTATAGCCATTTCGTCCTTGTACAAGGTACAAATTCGCTCGTTATTGCCAGGTCCCTTTTGGATATAAAATTCATCATTGCCCAATTCAGGAATTACGAATATCGCTCCTGTTATATTATCAATTTGCAATATCAGTTTTTGAGGAAATGCGGCTGCTCCATTCGAAATGATTGGCGTTACAAAAATTACAGCATTATAACCCCAACCACGAAGATCTACCGTATTATTCGCTCCCGAAACATGAATTGTCTTGCATTGTTGTTTTTCTGAATAGTTTGGCGGCAACGGCAAATGCCCAACCTCGCCGGGCTGTTTGCCGAAAGATTGATCCTGAAGTGCATTTAGGAACTCCGGAGTGATGATATCGCCTGTTTTAAAGACCTTTTTATTCATATTAAACTCCTTTTGAATAGGGTTTTATGCCGAGTAAAATTTGATACTTGGAGCGTGTGAACCTGCGAAGCAGAACTTATTGGCCTCCCACCAACTGAAATTTGTTGTTGGCGGATCCGTTTGAGGATTAGGCTCCCAATGCTCTGTGCTGGTCAGCATAAGATTTTGTGCCGAGCACAGGCTAGAACAAACGCAATTGGTATGGTTAACATCGCCTCGGGTCGTAACGATGAAACCGTAGGTTTTGCCCTCAACCATCGTAATAGGACTGTCTAAAACAATGTGCTGCTTATAGCTTCCGTCTGATTCTTGCGTGGTTGTCCAGCTAGCTGCGTATGTCGGCGGGGTACTAGACTTTTGCCCTGGTGCAACAGCAGGATCCATAGCAAGGAAATCAAAATCAAATGTTGTGGCAACGACTTCATTCATTTTATACACATTCGCCGCGTTTGGCTGGTTGGTCCATACATCAAACGAGGCAATAACCTTGCCAGCAACACCGGGAACAACGACAAAAAGGCTTTGATTCTTCGAATCCGGTACATTGAGTCGTCCAGAGTTGTCATTTGAAGAGCTTAGGCCTATACCACGATTTTCATACGGTGTCAAAGCATCGCCCGGAGCCGTGTATGTATTACTTATTGTCACATTCGCAGTGGTGTTAGCCGTTACAGTTCCCGGATTTCCAGTAATTGAGCCCTGAGCGTAACCAGCGGCAGCATCTGCTGAGGTTATGTCTTCGACGATAGTCAAACCTACACCATCCGGGAGGTTGCTGAGCGTCACAGTCTCGCCATGAGCGAGGTATCCGTTATAATATGCGTTGGCTTGAGCTATTGGAGTGCCGCCATCAACAGCATAGTTCACAGGATAGCCAAAGATTACAATCACGTGAAATGACCTAGTGGGGTCATACCCTTGGCCAGAGACATTCATCGTGAGCGTAAGCGAGCCGGTTGCTGGCGCTCGACGAAACGAGTTGATTCCATGGTGAGTGTAAATCATAGGAACCTCTACGATGCAGCTGCAGGGGCGACAAATTCAGCCATAGTCCAGCAATGGCCGACAACTGTAATTTGGTAAGTCTTTCCAGCTGTCATTACATTACCAGCATCGGCACTGTAGTTAAATTGAGATCCCAAAACAGACCAATAAGAATCACCTACTTGCGGTTTATTATGAACAGCACCTCCGTACACTTCTACAGTACAATCAACTGTCGGTGTCACTTCTACAACATAATTGCTATCATCTTCAGTCAACCATTCTTGCTGGGAATCATCATATTGTGTCGATTTGACAGCTAACTTTAGCGTAGCTCCGTTATAGCTACCGATTTCGTTTAGCGAATTGTTGGACGCTAGATATATACCATCGTTCTTTAACCCCGCTATGTTATTTGCATCGGGAATGATTAATCCAATTTCATCTACTGATGCCGCAAAATAATGGTTAAAACAAGCTCCATTTATACCAATATCCATCACTGTTACTGATAAACCATGGAAAGCACCTGTTTTTGTAGATTGACCGGACCAATGGTCTTTCGACGCAATAAACCGAACTTGATTATTCGTAGAATCAATATGCATCAAAGCATATATTCTACCCACAGCTCCACCAGAACCAACATCGTCAATAATCACAGGTGTTTTTCCCTGAGAAATCAGTGTTGTAAGTTGAGCATATCTAGGATCATCGGACAATGCAATTCGAACGAAGTCCGACACGCCCGCAGCTCCTTGCGGTCCTGTAGCACCAGTGTCTCCCTTGTCGCCTTTATCCCCTTTGTCGCCCTTATCGCCCTTGGCTCCGTCAGAACCATCGGCACCTTTGAGAGAAGCCAACCATTGAGCTTCTGTTCCTTCGAAGCCGTTATCAACGGCAATTTCATAGGCGGACTTGCCGTCTTCTCCGTCGGAACCAGCTTGACCAGCTGCACCCGTCGCACCGGTGTCTCCCTTGTCGCCTTTATCCCCTTTGTCGCCCTTATCGCCCTTGGCTCCGTCAGAACCATCGGCACCTTTGAGAGAAGCCAACCATTGAGCTTCTGTTCCTTCGAAGCCGTTGTCAACGGCAATTTCATAGGCGGATTTGCCGTCTTCTCCGTCTTGACCCGCTAAATCTTCCAAGGCAACATTGCCGTTGCCTATATTGGGAATTGCGACCGGGACAATCGCGTTCGCTTCGATTGCTTCAGCAAGCGTTAATGTTTCCAGTTCTGATGTTTTCTTATCCAGGGTTTCTTCTGCCATGGTTAGTTCTCCAATAAAAGTTGATTTCCGTTTTCAAGCAGCAAGGCCCCGCCATTTTCGAGCAACAGACGGCCTGCCGGAGGTGCTTGGAAAGTCCATCTAATCTTGGTAAATGGAATCTTTTGAGTTTCCAAGGTTCGAATCAGCAACGAACAGGATGATTTCTGTCGGTCGCAAAATACGGTCCAGGTGTATTGTTCATCTTCGTCATAGACTTCAAAGCCTGCACGGCTTAATCCTGCGCGGAACATTCTAGGCGGCTTTACGATCGTGATAGTAAAGCCGATAGACGCGGCCAAGCCTATGTAATGGCGTTCCGCAATGCCTGATTCCCGGTTAATTTCAGCCAAAAGGACTTGTCTGCGATATTCCAAAGTGCCCGTGTGGCTCAGTTCATACAGGTCTTCCCAGCGTTCAAGCGTTGCAGTAGCCGTGCTTGGGAAGATTTCAGGATAAGCGGCATCGGTATATTCCAATGCTCTGTCAAGTTCCTTGGCAACAGCGTATTCCTCCGCATCCATCTTGAGCGGGTAAAGCTGAGAAAAAGCCTTGTAGTGCGGGCTGTCAAATGGGTTAATCGCCATCTTCTACCGCCAAAGTTCCAAGAATGAACTGTTCTGTCTTATCATCGGGTTTCATGGCCGTCGATTGGGTCTGATATTCGCCGCCGTTTTTAGAGACCTGAACAGATGCATCCGAGCCGCCATTTTTGATGGCGTACACCACGATTTGCGACGGAATAAAGAAGTCTCCCGCCTTGAGACTTGCGAAATACTTGGTAATATCTTCCCGGAATGAGGCTTCGTCCAAACTGTCAAAGTCCGTAACGGCAACTTGCAGGGAAAGCGTAGTTTCCTTGGGCACATTGACCCAAATTTCACGCGGTGCAACAGGGCCTTCGTATTCACACTTGGCACGGATTGCCTCACAACAACGCATCGAGAGCGTGTTCGGACCCATCAGCATAAGAACCGTACCCACACCATAGAAGTTATCAAGGCATTTGGACGATGTAGGCGCTTCGTCCTTTTCGCTCGATTCGTAAAATTCAACACCAAAGCACTTTACTGCATTCAAGGCTTCCGTTTGCCACGAGGCAATGCTTTCAATAGACTCAAGCACCAACTTGACATATCTGGTGGATGTTTCGGTAAAGTTCGCCATAGCCCACCAATAGGCGGCATCAATCTTGCCGAGGCGATACCACTCCGAACCATCGTCAGAAACGAAAACACCGAAAGATGCGGGGCGGTTCGTGATAAAGCCTAGCCCAAGACCTATGATTTTCTTGGATTCTCCAAAATCGACAATGACGGTTTTGTTCGTATCAGAACCGCTGCAAGTAAAAGCCAGACTGTCGCGGTCGTGAGGTTTGACAGCGTTCGCTCCGCTCAAATTGGGCATGTTGCCGCTAAACATCGAAGATTCGATGGTCATAGCCTTGCCTGTAGAAGACGCTTCCAACGCCCAGCGTTCATAATCGCTAGGCTTACCACCGCTTTTCGGGTTGCGGAGGTATGTGATGATAAGCGTCAAGAGTTCGCTTGCCGTCAAGTTTTCGTAGTTGAGATTACGGTCGCTTGCCCACTGTTCAAGACTTTCCTTGTTCATCGTAGGCGGGAATATTTGGTCAACAGTCCAGTCCGTCTGCTTGTAAATCCCCCAAATGGCCGATGCGGTAGTTGCAAAGCGGATGTAGGTTTCCGTTCCTTGCGATATTTCAAGAGTAGGATTATAGTTGTGCGCATCATTCAGCATGCGCGTCAAGATTTGATCAACTGTTATGGACATCGCCAACCTCCACAAAACGAGAAAATTCAATAACATCGCCGTTATAAGCGACGCATTCCACATGCACCAAGAGTCTGTCGTTGCGGTCATATGTTGCAACGGCATTTACGCTTCTAAGGTGTTTGTAGTCCAACATCCATTGCAGAGCTTCATTGGCAAAGGATTCCGCTTGGCTCCGGGTGTTTTCGGATGCAGGAACACGGGCAAGTTCTTTGAATCGATGACCGAATTCGGGTTTCTTGAAAAGACTACCCTTGGCAATACTTAGCGACAGTTCGAGTTCTTCTTTAATCTTGTCAGTTTTCATTTTAAAGTCTCCGGGAACGGTGATGGGCTTGGCGGCGTGGTCGGCATAGTCTCAACGACTGTGCAAATCGCAGTTTTCAAAACATCTTCAATGGCACCAAAAAGCTTTTTGTATGGCTTTTGAACTTCCTGCTTGGACACCGCTTGCGCGTTCACCAAATTCGTGATGACCGTCAAAACAGCTGGTTGGACCGCTGCAAAAGTCGGCACGACC
>NZ_JAFWOM010000095.1 GCF_017545445.1 Fibrobacter sp. | reverse complement strand
GTCCATGTCGATGCGGCCAGTTTCCTTATCGACTTCGTACTGCACGAAGTTGTAGAGCATGCCGGAGAAGTTCACCGGATGACCGTGAGAAAGGTGTCCACCGTGGTCAAGCTTGAGGCCGAGGACCTTGTCGCCCGGTTTGAGAACGGCGAAGTACACGGCAGCGTTAGCCGGAGAACCGGAAAGCGGCTGGATGTTCACATGGTCGCAACCAAAGAGCTTCTTGCAACGATCGATAGCGAGAGCTTCCATTTCGTCGATAACTTCGTTACCACCGTAGTAGCGCTTGCCAACGTAACCTTCACTGTACTTGTTGGTGAGCACAGAACCCATGGCTTCCATCACAGCCTTGGAAGTGTAGTTTTCAGAAGCGATAAGTTCGATGCCATATTCCTGGCGTTCGGCTTCTTCCTGGATGATGTTATAGATTTCCGGATCGGTCTGTTGCAATGTAGATTTAAGCATTATAGCTCCTTTAAAGTTCGCGTCCCAAATATAGCTTTTTTAGACGAGAGACGAGGGACGAGAGACGAGAGACGAAAGATTTTGAACCAAACATGCTTGAATACGAAAGATTTTTTGTCTATACACGCACGAAGTGCCATTATTTCTCTTTCGTCTTCAGTCTATAGGCTCGAAGAGCCGTTCTTTCGTCTATAAATTTCTACCGGGGGCCGGATTCATTCCTGACACGGACGGCAAGTTCAGCGTCGGCATCATCAACGGTCACTTTGTATTCCGGCTTAAACACCAAAGCATCCTGTGTATTTTCGCCACCACGGCTAAACATGTTGTCGAACGCATAGGCAAAACCGCGTGTTGCCGCATCTGGCGAACCATCCTCGTTTTCAAGACGATAGACCGCAATCGGATTCTCAATATTAAACACATTACTTTCTACATAGCATTGAGCAGAATCCGTACATTCAACCCCCGCCATTTTCACGTCATAGAAGAAGTTGTTATAAGCGTGCAATTTTCCGTGACGGGCAAGCACTCCGCGAGCTTCCATATTCGCAAAGTAATTGTGATGAAGCGTAAGCGTCTGCAACGAATCCACAACGATGTCCGGTTCAAGCCCAAAGAGAATGCCCGTCTGCGCATTTTCAAAGCGGTTCCACGAAAGCGTCACCGCATACGAGCTTCGCTTTATATCCAGTTCAATCAACGGATATTCCTCGAACAAGCAGTGATCCACCCAAACGTGGTGCGTCAAGTTGTGGATCGAAAGCGCCCGGCGGCTCGTCGTGTCTTGAGCGGTAATGCTAGGAGATGTAAATGTCAAGTTTTCGAAAATGAGATTCGAAGATTCATTTGTCAAAATGCCCATTCCCGCAATGCGGATATTGCGTCCTCGCCCATCAATGGTTTTGTTTGACTTTATCCGCAACGGCGCATACAAGATATACTTTCCACTTTTTTCAAACAAGATCCACATCGCACCATCTTTTTCAGCGCATTCGCGGAGCGATCCCGCCGCAGCAACGTATGATTTTACAGGGTTCCCCAAAGAATCGACCTTGCTGGAATCGACAACTTCAACGTAATCATCTGTCGTGGTCACCATGCAAATTTCGCCCTTGGCTTTCTTGATTTTTCCCGTACTGTCTGCGACGCCCGCAGCGCCCAACGTTCCCGTAGCAAAACCGTTCAGTTCTTTAAGCAGCGACTCATGAGCGCTCCAATCGCCTTCGGGATATTCACTTGCAACGGATTTTTTCGAAGTCACGACTTTGATGTTCGCATCCGCATCCGAGACATCGACAAACAAAGTATCGCCAGCAGCCGCTTGCACTTTAGCGGAATAAACTTCGGACGGTTCACCAATCTGGACATCAAAACTGCCCGCCGGGAGAGAGTCAATCACAAAATGTCCCGCGCTATCCGGCACAACATATCGTTCCAGCCCCGCGACACGAACCACAGGAGCATTCTCACCCAGCACGACAAAACCCTCGATAGATGAAAGCTCGCCCAGCTTGAGCGTATCGACTTTGGAATCAGACTTTGCTTCAAGAGCAACAAAATGCACGGCTCCCGAAGCTTTATCATCACTCACGTTTCGAGCTTCAATAGTGTAGCGGCCATTGCTAACTTCAAACGAAACTTGCCCATCCTCATCTGTTTCATTCCAAGCATTTTCCGCAAGGCCGCTAGAAAGGTAATCATTCGGCAAAATGCGAACGCGAGCCATCGATGCAGGCTTTCCTTCTGCCGTTTGTACAAACAAGGCAATTGTCGATTCCGCTTCCGTGCCTCCAGCAACTTTGTTGTCACCGCACGAAGCAAGCAGAACAAACAAGCTCATCAAAGCCAAAACGCGGGCATAAGCAACCATCATCCACTTATTATTCATGATTGCACTCCTTTGCCTCGGCAGTTTCTTTTAAAACGCGAGCATCCTGACATCCTGCAATTTCGCAAGAAGTATCCATTGAGGTAGCGTTCAAGCCACCGTCATCCGCAATACTCCCGTTTGCAGGAGACGTCTGAATTTCGGCACCGCGAATTCTGCGTTTGCGGCCTCGGCGTTGCGGTGGCGGATACGGGTCCGAAAGCGGGAAAAGCTGCATCCCCAGCTGGAACACACGATTCGGTTTTTTGCATTGTCCGACTTTCGCGAGGATTTCACGGCGGAAGCGGCGAACCATTTCGACAAGTTCGCTGTAAGTTTCTTCGTCACAGCCAAACGCGAGCGTCGAAAGATTGCGTTCGCTGCGGTCAAAGCGGTCCATCGCCGTCTGCGCGACATCCAAATTCTGCTGGATGTAAGCGTTTACCGCCGTGCTGTACGATTCCGTGCCGCTTGAAACAAGCCCCTGCGTTTGTTCATAAAAACCAGTAACTTCATTTTTCTTAATCATCGAGAGGCGTTCCAAAAGCGCAATCGACGATTTCACCTGACTTGCAGAAATTGGCGGACGCACCATAAGGCCTAATGCAGCAGCATCGCCCACGTACGGATAAAACGTCACCAGTTCGCGAACTACCGCATGATACCAATGATCAAAATATTCGAACTGATCCTTCGCCAGATTCTCAACTTTGCATTCCTTGGTCGCTACAAGCTTTTCCAAGAATTGACGGCTCTCAGTATGCGTCTTTGCCTGGTTAAACGAAACCATGTTGGCAAAGTAATACTTTTCACGTTCGTCACTGCAAAAAATGGACGCAAAAATCTCGACCATCCTTTCGGTCAAGTTACGCTTGCCCTGCAAAATCTTATTGAACATCGAAGAATCGAACCCCGCCTTATCCGCAATATAACGATGGCTAAAACGCCAATCGCGTGCGTGGCGCTCTTCGTAAGCGTCTTTCAGAAATTCGCGATAGTTCAGATATTCAAAGATGTTAATCATGATGAGGTATGAGGTCGCTCGTAAAATCGCTTTGAGGCATGAGGTTAGTGCAGTGGTTAGTGGTTAGTGGTTAGTGATTAGGATTTATGAATTAAGAATTAAGAATTAAAAATTAAGAGTTAAAATTTCATTTTTAATTTTATTTTCATCTTTAATTTTTCATTTCTTTCGTCTCTCGTCTATAGACCGCAGGCCGTTCTTTCGTCTAAATACAATATACATTTTTGTCCACAGTTCCGCAAATTTAAAGTCCACATTAATTTATAAAAACGATAACTCCGACGCAGAAACTACAGTGAAACAGAACGGGTTCAATTTTTAAAAACTGAAATAGTTCCCTTTGGGCAACTTTTTCAAGTCTTCGCGATTGTTCACATTTTGCAATTTCTGCCCGAGAGCGTTGACGGTAAAGCCACTCTTTCGAGGAGACAATGCAGGCTTTTTAGCCGCAAGCGAAGTCCTTTGATTATTTTTTTCACGAACAGCCTTGCAACCCGTGCGATAGACATCCTTCATGTCAAACGCAATCATATCCACGTTCGGGCCACCATCTGCCGTAGCCGACTGCAAAATCACCTTGAAGTCCAGTGCATCGACCCATACGTTATCGACATAGACCGTATCCCACTTGTCCCAACTTCCGGTTGACGGGAACACGACATCATACGTACCGTTATCCACGGTGATTTTCATGTCGCGGCTTGACGAACCGCTAAACGCATAACGGATCATCATGCGGGCATGCTCTGCCGACTGGTCCGATGTCACCATGTACGTCGCCTTGCTATAAGCGGAATTGTCGAGGTTAAAGAAACCACCGCCAGTATAGCCTTCATGGTTACTTTCTGTCCAGCCATCGCCCATTTCAGGGTTCGACATATCAATCACGGACGGCCACGCATCAGTGCCAGCATCGAGCGAACAAAGTCCTTCTGCAAGTTCCGTAACTGCGACACTGCTCGAACTTTCCGGTCCTCCCGAAGATGAGCTATTCGCCGTGCCGCTTTCTTCGGAGCCGTGTGCAATTGGCGTGCATGCAGCACCGCCCTTGAACATCGCCGTATAAGTGATATCACGAGCCTTTGTCTTGAACCCGTAATAAATCATCTTGTTCGAAAGTTCCTTACAATCGTCATCGACCCACTTTTCAAACGTCTGGCCGTTCGGTGTCACGCGAAGCGTCATCGGAGAACCCGCCGGGAAATACTGCGTTTGCGTAATGAGGCCATTGTAATTCGAAAGATTCGTTTTAACTTTAATTGTATAGCGTTTCTTGATTGAAGAAACAAGCGTCGTGAGCGCAGTCTTCGCTTCTGCAGAAAGATTCGTGTTATTCTTGAGATTGTCTTCAAGTTCTTCGCAAATCATTTGGGCATGGCCCATCGAGCCCATTTCCTGGAAGTGCGTCGTACCGTCGTTCACGCCATCGGGGTAATTCGGGTATTCGCCTTTTTCAAGTTTTTTGTAAAGGTAACGGGTCACGTAATCGCCCATGCCTTTGTACGTATTGTTATACGTGTTGTACGACTTCATGTTCAAATCGACAAACGGAATCTTGTTGTTCTTTGCAACCGTCTGCATCATGCCACGGGCATCGTAGTTGTTGCTGCCCGTCGAGAACACGTTGCGGCTTCCGTTCAAGTTCATCGGCGAAATGAGAATGACGTTCACACCCTTCTTTTTGCCAGCATCTACATATTTTTGAATGTATCCCGGAAAGTCCTTGGGATCCACATAGCGTGCGGCCTTGCTGTAGTCACGGTCGTTATGGCCAAACTGCACAAAGAGGAAATCGCCCTTTTGGGCCGACTGCAACGCACCATCCAAGCGACCTTCTTCAATAAAGGTTCTGGAGCTGCGACCGCCAAGAGCCGCATTGTTCACCTTGACGCGTGCACCATCGAAGAAGTAGCCGATAACCTGGCCCCAGCCTGTTTGCGGATAAACGTTATCCTTGTACGTCTGCACGGTCGAATCGCCCACGACATGAATCGTGAAACTCGTAGAATCGCTCACGGCGACACCCGTGAACACAGAAGCAGCAAGGAGATACTTTAGTATAGATTTCATAATAAACCCTTCAGCTTTGAGGTATGAGGTCGCAACCTTCGGTTGCTTCGAGGCGTGAGGAACAAGTTAATCAGGAATTCGGAATTATGAATTATTTAGACAGGCGGTTTTGCCGCGATTATTTTCAATTCCGAATTCTTAACTCCTAATTCCGAATTATTACCGCACCTTCGCCCATGTCGTGGCGTAATTCGTTTTACCTTGGCGGACCATCACTCGATAAAGCCCATTTGCACGCACGATAGAGGATAAATCAACATCGCCGGTCTGTACCGCTTTACGCACCACCATGCGACCGCTCATATCGAATACAGTTACTTCGGCACGCTCCGTCAGCGAGAGCACATCGCCGCGAAGTTTCACGCCTGCATTTGCAACAACGCCATTCAGCTTCGTCGTCGTGCAATCAATGCCTACACGGCAAACGCCCTCTACGCTGAACCCAAAAGCATCCAGGTTCGGAGCGCCATCGTTTGTCACCGACATGAACTTGAGTTCGGCTTCACCCTGCGGGGCATCCAGAACCACATAAGCGGTATCCCACTTGTCCCAGCCACCCGTCGGAGGAGCACTCAGATAGTAGTCATGGTCAAGATAAGCGTTGAACATGCGATCCGAAGAACCGCCATTCGCATAACGCACGGCGAGCGTCACATTGCCCGCGCCGGGGAACTTCACCTTATAGCTAGCGTAGGATTCGCTTGTATTGTCCAAGTTGTAGTAACCTTCGCCAGTAAATCCGGTCCACTCGTTTTGTGTCCAACCGATTCCCGCAGCATCCGGTTTGCTCGCATCAAAAAATTTCTTGATGTCCTTATCAATTTGAGTCGTCGTTTCCTGACTGCCTTCCATCGGAGTAAACGGCACAAAAGTCACGTCATCGAGGCTCTTCGGAGTCGTTGTCGGGAACGCGGTCAAAGCCTTTCCATCACCGGTATATTTTACAGCGGAGCCGCCTTCATACACGGCGGTGAACTGCGTCGATGCACTCCCCATCTTGAATGTATGGATGTACGGAGATTTCACGTTGGAACGGCTCGGAGCGCCAACCTTGTTGCCGTTACCATCATACCAGCCCAAGAACTTCTTGCCTGACTTCGGAATGGTTTTCAGCATGACGGTCATCCCCTGCGGATAATACGCATTGAGAGATGTCGCTTCTGCGGCCCCTTCCGGGCTGACCTTGACATCCACTTGGTACATGGGAGCCATGTAGTCGCCAAGCTTTTTGACAATCGGATCCTTGTGGGCACGCATCTGTTCGGTGATGATACGGCCAAAGGCGTTCGCGCCGTTCATCTGCAAATGCACCTGGTCCGTCTGGTCGCTGCCCAAATTGCTGTATTCCGCCTTCGTGGCATAGTTAAAAATAAACTGAGCGGCATAGCGTTCACCTACAGAAATCATGTAGTTTGCAACCATTTCGCTCATGTCGATAAACGGAACATTAAGTTCAGTCGCAAGCTTCTGATTCAACGCCGGGTAGCCACGATAGCTGTTATGGATTTGCGTCGGAGAATCGTAGTACAGACGACGTATCGGACTCATGATGATAGGATTTGCGCCCTTCGCGCGGACATCGGCCACCATCTTTTTCATGTTGGAGGCGAAAAAGTCTTCTGTACTGTAGTTCACGTCATTGATGCCGAACTGGATAACAACGTAATCGCCGGCTTGAAGTTTATCAGCAATGCAGTTGCCGTTAGAACAGCCCTTCTTGAAGAACATGTCGTAGTAGCCAACAGCCGTGCCACCTTACTTGTCCTTGCTGCCGCCACCCAGCGACATGCCTCCCTGGCCGCGGTTCACGACCGCAGCCTTGTTCACGTCGAACCAGAAATGAAAATCCTGTCCTTGCCCCTGCTTGGGGTAGTAACCTTCCGCCCAATCCTGCATGGTGGAGTCACCGCACATATAGATGGTAACTTTCGCCATCGCAAGCGGTGTGGCGATCATCGAAGCGATAACGGCAGATTGCCAAATTTTGCTAAACACGCCCATAGAAAACCTCTTTAGGTAACAGGTCTTAGGTTATAGGCTTTAGGTATATAAATCACGCACTTCGTGCCTATTTATCAAAACGGCAACGCCGCGATTTTTCCTAAAACCGAACTCCTAATACCTAATACCTAATTTTTAAACACTCCTGTTTGCACAAACTTTCCGTCAAGTTTCACTTTCACAAAATACGATCCTTTCGGAAGAGATTCACCACCAGCAGCCATCTCGTTAGAACCGGCAGAAACATACTTCGAGATGCCCATGCGCATCGCACCCGAGAGGTCGTAGAAATAGACTTCGGCAAATCCGGCACTCGGAGTGAACAAGACTCCCGTCGATAAATCGAAGTGCACACCACCCTTAAACGGAATAACAGGATTCACGGTCCGCTGTTGTGTTCCATCGTAAAGTTCAACACCGTCGATGCCGAACGTGAACATATCGACATTCGGGCCACCATCGCTTGTCATAGAGGACAACTTAATCGTATTCACGCCCGCGTTCAGTTTTACATCGATTTTAGCATCTGCATACGTAGTCCAGCCCGTAGCCGGGAAGCTAATCGACCCCGCCGATTTGCCATTGACCTGCACCGACATGTTACGGTCAGCGGTTCCGCCATTGGCGTAGCGGATCGTAAGCGTCGTCTTGGCTTCGGTCTGCGAGAATATTTCCCAAACGCCATAGCTCGCAAGCGAATTATCGAAATTATAATAACCGTTCACAAGGAATCCCGCGTTTTCGTTTTGCGTCCAGCCAACGCCTTCCTTCGGCGTAGAAGCATCCAGTTCAGACTTTCCGTTGTTCACAACTGGAGTCGTATCCTTGGGCACAACCACATTCTCGCCAACAACGTAAATATCGGGAGCCGTAAGGTTTTTCACGGCATCCGGCAAGTAATAACCGATGTGCGGCGGCTGGTTATAAGCGGTATTCTGCCAGGCAATCGCCACGCGGTAAGTCGCATCGTGCATCAGCGTATAGACGCGATGTTCGCTTGCAACCGGAGTCGAAATGATGTACATCGTCGTCGGGTCTTTTTCAGAACGCACCACAAGTTCTTCGCGCCAGTCGCCAAAGAGGTCTGCCACGAGACTCGGCGTATTCTTGGTGCCGTTGCAGCCGGCAGCACCGAGAGCAGCCCCACCATCAAAATAGACATTCGATTTTTTGGCCTTGGAATCAAACTTTGTTACATACGTGCCATCCAAGAGTTCGTCATAAACATCGCCGTCAAAGTAAATGCGGAAATTCTGGGAAACTGCAGGCGAACCGATTTTTTTGCCTGACGCGGTTTTCATGCCACCGCCTTTCGCCGACCAGACTTCGTAACCGCGGTATTCGGAATCGATATCGGCCGCCATGCCACGACCGTTATCCACGCCGGGATTCGGCTGCGGCGTACCCCAATAAACCTTGCCATCGGCGCCGCGCATTTCTTCGGTGTACTGGGCGTTCGTATGTTCATGCACGTCCCAGAATTCCATGCCCGGATGATCCGGGTCGAGGTCGCCCAAATGGCCCGCATCACCATGCCCGAGCTGCGTGCTAAAGCGCAGCGTTCCATCATGGTTCAACGTTGCACCACCGAACACGATTTCGTCGTAACCGTCGCCATCAATATCGCCCACGGCAATGTTATGGTTACCCTGTTCGTAAAGGCCCTTGCCCGGATCTTCGGACTTGTGGTACCAACGCTGTTTCAAAGTTTTTCCGTCAAAGTCGTATGCAACAACGTAAGAGGCGCTGTAGTATCCGCGAATAAAGACGGCACTCGGATGCACGCCGTCGAGATAGGCGGTCGCCGCAATGTAGCGTTCGCAGCGGTTGCCGTAGTTGTCACCCCAGTAACCCTTGCCGTTCTTGCCTTTCTCATGCTTGTTGATGTTCCTGCTCGGCACATAGTCAATTGTCGTAATTGCCGCACCGTCAACGCCGCGGAACACCGTCAAATATTCAGGACCCTTGAGGATAATGCCGTTACCATCGCGATGATCCGCAGACTTGTCGCCAATCGCCTTGCCAGTACCGTCAATCGTACCATCGGCGGTCTTCACGATCATCTCGGCCTTGCCGTCGCCATCGTAGTCAAATACCTGGAACTGCGTGTAGTGTGCACCGGCACGGATGTTCTTGCCGAGGTCGATACGCCAAAGCCTCGTGCCGTCGAGTTTGTACGCATCGATAAACACCGTACCCGTATAACCCGTCTGCGAGTTATCGTGAGCGTTCGATGGATCCCATTTCAAAATGAGTTCATATTCGCCGTCGCCATCAAGGTCGGCAGCACTCATATCGTTCGGAGTGTATGTGCACTTTTCGCCGTTGGGCATCGTTTGCGCAGCAGGCACTTCGAGTTTAAGAGTCTTGTACGGAAAGGAATTTCCGCTATTCGAAACAGTCTTGTCCAAAACGAGAGACAAAGGCGATTTCGCCTGTTCTTTGCCATCAACTACGGCCGCGACTTCATACTTGGATGTCGTTTTTCCGCTCTTGTCCAAGTAGTTTGTGCCCGCGTTTTTCGCAATAGAGGCAATCTTTGAGCCATCGCGGTAAAGATTAAACTCCGTTGCAGGGTCATCCGTACCGAGCAGGCGCCAGCTAACCAGCACTCCGCTGCCCACATTGGATACGACAAGACCGCGCGTCAAGTTTTCCATTTGACGGGGGGCCGCAAAAGAAGGAACGGCCAAGCCAACAGCGAGCACCGAACTTGCGAAAAAAGTCCTAAAATTTCGGTTATATCCCATATACAACGCTCCTAACGATGTTAAAAACCAAACCGATGTTCCAACTTAATATAATCTATTTTTTTATAAAAAGTCCACATTGCACAATATATTTTTTACTTTCACCTATATTTGATACGCAAAAAGTCCACAATTGATATTATATAAAAGTCCACATTTCTCTTTCAATCATGCAGTTGCAATTACATTTACAGTTAAAAATTGCGTGATAAAAATCACAAAGGCTAATCCTTTACTATATTTAGCTCGAGTATGCCGCAGTGGTGGGAAAAATTTTCTTGGGAATGGTTGTTCGATAATATCGCAGCACGTTCTCCAACATTTGTAAAAATCATGATTGTCACTGGAAAGTCGTTCTTTTACTATCACGGAACGACTCGTGCGGCTGCATTGACTTATACGACACTTGTGGCAGTCGTCCCGCTCCTTATCATGCTCACCTCGATTTCTTTGGCGGTCGGGTTCGGAACCTTCATTTCGGACTACCTTCCTATCGTGCTCGACATGCTCAATCTGGACTGGCCCACCGAGCAAATCATGGCCATCGTAGAAAACGCAGAACATATCCCCATCGGTAAACTCGGAATTATCGGTGCAGCAGGTCTTTTCGTCACCTTCATTCTCTCGTTCGGCAGCCTGGAAACGAACTTCAACGTAGTCTGGGAAAACAAGACTTCAAGAACATTGCTTCGTCAAGTCAAAGTCTATACGCCGTTCCTCCTCGTCGGTGCTGCTATCGTCGGGATGTTCGCCGGATTCGTGAATCACGTGCAAGACGTGCTCACCAAAATTATCGTTGACGGTTTCCACTTTTCACCCGAAGTGATCAAGGCCTTGATTTCCGCCTTCTGGTACTCCACGTACCACATCGCGCTGCTCGTCGTCATTTTCTTGATGCTCTACGCTCTCCCGGCACGTCCCAACGGACACAAGCCTTACACCCGCAAAAAGCTGTTCTTGGCATCGATGCTTTCGACTTTGATTTGCTGGCTCGCGATAAACATCTACGTCAAAATATTGATGCTCATCCAGACGACGATGGTCACGCGTATGTCCATTTTCTACGGATCGCTTGCTTTTATTCCACTATTCCTCTTCTTGCTCTTTGGGGTTTGGTCCATTATCTTGTGTGGCAACAGTCTCGTGTGGACGATTTGCCACTGGCCAGCGGTCAGCACAAAGAACTGGAGATGGGAAGGCAACACGGACGAACTATGAAGAAAAAATTTTTGGCAACACTCCTCATGGCAATGGCACTTGCCGTAAATTCCCACGCAAAACTCCAGGGGTCTGACGATTTCAAGCCCAAGGAAGAAACTCCGTCCAACTGGAGTGCTCTCATTGGCGTGAGCGGCGGAAACTCCTTGATTGCCCGAGACGGAACCATTTTCATGAACATCCGCATCGGTGTTGCGTTGAATCCCTACATCAGCTTGGGAGCATTCAGTTCATCCATCCTGAGCAATGTGCAAAACCCCAAAGTTCACCATTCGCAAATGATCGACTACCATGCCTTTGGCGTATTTGTCGAACCCACCGTTTTCCGTAATGGTATTTTCTCTATTTCTCTCCCCGTGAGCATCGGCGGCGGCGAAGTGGACTTTATGGACAAGGGCGACGAAGACGGATTCAAAGCCGACGACGGATTTTTCACCGCAGACTTTTCTGCGCAGTTCAATTTCCGCATTACAAAATTGCTCGAAGTTTCCATTGGCGGCGGCTACAGGCTGTTCGCAGGAATCGAAGAAAACAACCTCCAGAACAAAGACTTTCGCACTCCGTTCGGCGAGCTGAGATTTACGTTTAAAGAATTTTAGGGGCAGCGGAGCCGCAGTAGGCAGTAGGAAGTAGACAGTAGACGGGAGGCAGTAAGAAGATAGTTCCTGTCATCCTGAGGCAAAGCCGAAGGATCCAGTAAAGTCTTGAATAGCAAAAAAAGTAACTGGATTCCTCACCATGTTCGGAATGACGACAGAATTTTTGCGTCATGAACAGTGAAAAACGTGAAGGATCCAGTAAAGTTTCTCTTCGCGAAAATCTAATGGAACTAGAATCGCCCGGCAGCGAGTGAACTGCGCGGGCTTTTTTACGCGATAAAAAATCAGTCCGGCGCAATAAAGAAAAATTCCTGCAAAGACTTGCAGGGTTTTACAGTCAGGAAATTTTTTGCAAGAATGCAAAATCCTAGGCTCGGAATTGCAAACGTATGCGTTCGCGCTTCACTCGCCTTACGAATTATTCAGTTGCGAGTAGAGCAAAAAAAGAAACTCCCGCGAACGGGAGTCCCTATAAAATTCTGGATTGAGATTGCCACGGACACAGAGTGTCCTCGCAATGACACGGGAGCCGAGAGCTGCGAACAAGCTTGCTTGTTCATTGCCGAGGCGAACCAGTCATGTGCCTAGCACAATGACACGGGAGCCAAAAGCAGAAAACAAGCTAACTTGTTCATTGCCGAGGCGAACCTGTCATGTGCCTAGCACAATAACAACCTTATTACTTATCTGTCAAAACAGCGACGCCCGGAAGCACCTTGCCTTCGAGGAGTTCGAGGGAAGCGCCACCACCCGTAGAGGTGTGGGTCACCTTCTTGTCGGCGCCGTACTTCTTGGCAGCCGTAGCGGTATCGCCACCACCGATCACGGTGATTGCGCCAGCAGCGGTAGCTTCGACGATAGCGTCAGCCATAGCCTTGGTAGCCTTTTCGAAGGCTTCGAATTCGAACACACCTGCAGGGCCGTTCCAAACGATGGTCTTTGCGGACTTGATAGCGTTCACGAAGAGCTTGGTGGATTCAGCGCCCACATCGAGGCCCATCCAGCCAGCCGGAATGCCTTCGGCGTCAGAGACAGCCTTCGTGGCAGCGTCGGCAGCGAACTTGTCAGCAGCGATGTAGTCAACCGGGAGGATGATTTCCTTGCCGGCAGCCTTGGCCTTGGCCATCAGATCCGGAACGAGCTTGGCGCCTTCTTCGTCAAACAAAGAAGAACCGATTTCGATGTTGTTGAGAACCTTCTTGAAGGTGAAAGCCATGCCACCGCCGATGATGATCTTGTCGGCCTTGTCGAGGAGGTTGTTGATGAGCTGGATCTTGTCAGCGACCTTTGCACCGCCGAGGATGGCGAGGAACGGACGCGGAGGATTGTTGAGCACCTGGTCGAATGCCTTGAGTTCCTTGTTCATGAGGAAACCGGCGGCACGCTGCGGGAGTTCAACACCAGTCATGGAAGAGTGGTCGCGGTGAGCGGTACCGAAAGCGTCGTTCACATAAACGTCAGCGAGCTTGGTGAGGCTTGCGCGGAATGCCTTGACGGCTTCCTTGTCGGCCTTTTCCTTAGTTTCGGTGCCATCGGCGTTCTTGATCTTCCTCTTGCCTTCTTCTTCGATGTGGAAGCGGAGGTTTTCGAGGAGGATGATTTCACCCGGCTTGATAGCGGCGCAGGCAGCTTCAACTTCCGGACCCACGCAGTCAGCGAGGAACTTCACCGGCTTCTTGATGAGTTCTTCGAGCTTCTTCGCTACCGGAGCGAGGGTATATTTCATGTTCTTTTCACCATTCGGGCGTCCCAAGTGGGAAGCGAGCACGACGGCTGCACCCTTGTCGAGAGCGTACTGGATGGTCGGGAGAGCGGCTTCGATACGCTTGGTGTTGGTGATTTCGCCAGTCACCTTGTCCTGCGGAACGTTGAAGTCAACACGGATGAACACGCGCTTGCCGGCGAGTTCGAGATCTTCGATAGAAAGCTTTGCCATTATAGCAATCCTCTTTTTAGGGTTAAAATTTTACGCAGGGAAATATAGTAAAAGGCGAGAGACGCGACCAACGAAGTTGGGCATGGCCGAGCCGATTGGTTGGGACTTGAGCTAAGCGATAAATGCGTAAGGCGAATATTGCGGCAAAAAACTTGTTTTTTGACATAATTGAGCCTAGCATTTAGCACATGTGCAAAGTCCAAAGACGAGAGATTTTTTCAATGGAAAAGCAAGGGGATGAAGATAAAAAGAGGATGATGTCCTACAAGCCCCCGGATGTCCCGCATATTGTAAACTGTTGTTTACAAACAAATCATTTTTCATGGCTATTTTAACTATTCCCCCTCCATTTTTCATTAAATTATGTGATAAAACATTGTAAAAAAATTATATAATTCATTATTGCTAAATTTTTTTATATATTTCCAAAAAAATTGGTACACTCGGAGTATTACGATGAAGCGTTCTTTTTTATTGGCCATTTGCCTTTCCGCCGCTGCAGCATTCGCTGGAGCTTATGACATCAGTGATTTTACTGCCAAAGATGCAGTATCTTCGGATAATCAGATTTTTGCCGATAACGGCGGTAGCCCGCTGAGCACAGCAACAGTCGATCAGGCAACCAACGTTCCTGCCGGCAACATTGTTCTTCGCCAGAAATTCTCTCACGAATCCGGCATTAACGTCTATCAGCTTTACATGGGCACCAAGGGCGATGTTTCTTCCTTGACCGCTTTGGGCATTCCTGGAGGCACGGCTTACAGTGATGTCATCAAGGCAAAATTCTATGAACGTCGTGGCATGAAGCCGGGTGACGATCTTGAAAAGGTTTACTTCGATGGCAAGTCCGTATATGTTCCGGGTCTCACAACAGCCATCGCAGTCGTCAAGGGCGTTCCCGTAGAATTGAAGGCCGAAGCTCCTGCAACAACTGAAGCCGCAGCTAGCGATGCCCCGAAAAAGGTTTGCGAAGATGAATTCGACATGTCTTGCGATGATGATATCGACACCTACAAGAACAAAAGCAACGTAGATGTTTCTGGCGACCTGAGCAATACAAATTCTCGTGCCGATGCTCGCGATTATTCCGCAGCCGCAGCAGCTCAGGATGTCAAAGATCGTTTCGGTATCGCTGACGAAGTTCGTTTCTGGAGTGCTGTTGCACTCTCCGCCGTTGCAGCAGGCAGTGCAGTCATCGGTGTTCTCCAGCAGAAGAAATCCAGCGAAGCTAACGACGCCAATAAGAAACTTAAAGACCTTCAAGACGTCGTTGATAAAAAAATTGTTACCGCATGTAGAGATTTTAGCAATCCTGATGCCTGCATCAACTACTTCAAAACAACAAACAATCCCCAAGCCTTCAGCGCAGAAAACTGGACTTATGCACAACTCCAGAATAGAATCAAAACGAACAACGACACAAGAGATTCCTACGCCATGGGCCGCAATATTTGGTTCGGCGTCACAGCAATTTCTTTGACAACAGCAATCGTGTTGTTCGCATGGTAATGGAAAAAGGGCGAATCCGACTCAAAGACATTCAATTTGACTGCATCGTTGGCATACTTCCATACGAACGCACAAACGAACAACCAGTCATCTTGAACCTCACTCTTTGGTTGGACTTCGCACAAGCAGCAAAGACTGAAGATTTAAACGAATCTATCGACTATGCAAAGCTGGCGGAAGAACTGAAAGGGTTCATCCGCCTTTCTTGTTTCAAGCTCGTCGAAACGCTTGTTGTGAAAACTGCAGAATACGTGTTGGAGCATTATCCCAAAGCCGACGCAGTAGAAGCATCCGTCGTAAAACCCCAAGCCGTCCCCGGCTGCTTAGGCGCAGAAGCAAGCGTGAAGATTCGTAGGCAGTAGGCAGTAGGCAGTAGGCAGTAGGAAGTAGGCAGTAGGAAGTAGGAAGTAGGCAGTAGGCAGTAGGAAGTAGGCAGTAGGAAGTAGGCAGTAGGAAGTAGGCAGTAGGCAGTAGGAAGTAGGCAGTAGGAAGTAGGAAGTAGGAAGT
>NZ_JAFWOM010000004.1 GCF_017545445.1 Fibrobacter sp. | reverse complement strand
CCGTCATGCCGAGGTCCTTGAAGCTACCCGTGTGGGAGTTACCGCAAAGCTTCACTTTGAGGCTTCCGATGCCTAAATCTTTTGCGAGCGGAGCTGCGTCAAAAAGCGGGCTCCAGCCTTCGCGCATGGTGACGATGTCTTCGACCGGCATGTCCGGGAGCACCATTTCACGCTTGCTCCAGATACCGCTCATGTCTTCGGGCTTGAAGCTCATGCGGCGTTCGGCAAAGAGCTTCTTCCATTCTTCGGGGCTCTTGCTTGCAAGTGCTGCGCGGTCGTGTTCGACTTCGAGCAGGCTCCCATCGACCTTGCTGCGGTAAATGACGTCGGTCAGCGGGTAGGTGTCGTCGCCGTTGATGTTTCTGAAATGAGCGTTAAACTGAGACATAATTTCCTCTTTAATTTTACGTCGCAAATATAGAAATTTAGACAAGAGGTGAATCGCTGGATCCCCTCAAGTCTATTCCTGAAAGTGGCTGGGGACTCCCCAAATATGTAAAAATTAATTTTATGCGTTGCTGTACTGAAATTAAGTAGTTTATCATTCGGTGATTTCATCCTTCATGTCTGTTGGTGGATAGGAAAGGGAGTCCATATATTTAGGGAAATTAAAGATGTGGAAAATTGGGCGTTTTCTATGTTGTGCTTTGTTGTTTTTGGCTGGGTGCATGTGGCCGCTTGAAAACCCAATGGCGTTTAGTAATGTTTTGATTTACAGTAGTAAATATGAATTAAAAAAGGATCAACGCTTAAACTCTGTTATTTATGTTGGTAATCCTGTTAGACAAGTCAATGATTGTTTGATTAAGCAAGAAAAAGATGGTCATGTAGTGACAGAAACTATGCTTGGTGGAACTTGTATAGATGGCTGTATTGTACAGTGGCTTGTCGATTCAAATGTTGTTGACCAAATAAGTTTGCAGGAGTTGACTAATGGTAATGATTATAAAGTAATAGATTTACTCGTTAAACTTGAAGAAAAAAGATTTTTTTTAGGTCCACCTAAAGGAAATCATTGGGAAATAAATTTGGATTCTTTGAAAAAATTAAATTGATATCAGTATAGGAGAAAAATATGCAGAACAAGGTTTCGTACATCGTTATTATTGTGCTCGCATTCGTGTGCCTGATTCTTTCGATGAAACTCGGGCGTGACGACCAAGCGAACAAGGGGAATGTTGCGGCATCGACGGCTCCTGAGGTTGCGAGCGAACAGACTAAAGTCAAGGACGGCTGGAATGTCATCTCGCTTTCGACGAGTGAGCAAGAGATGTTTCTCGCTGACGAGTACAAGATAACGTTCAAGATTGTTCAAAAGCATAAGGAAAAGAGCCGCGCTTTTAACTTGCTGAACGAAAGCCGCGAAAAGTTGCTTTCGATGTTCAAAGAATTGAATGTCGAAAAATCAAGTTACGACATGCATTCGATGAGCATTTCTACCGATGTTGATTATCTCAAAGGAAAAAGAATTTTGCTAGGCTACGTGGCCCAGCAGGTTATCGAAATCAAGTTACCGAACAAGTCCCGTACCGACGAAGTCGAACGCAAATTGGCGACTCTCGATTTTGTAGATGAACTTAAAACTGTTGGCGGATTGAAAAATGCAGATTCGCTAGAGGTCGAAACGATAAAGCGTGCTTGCAAGAAGGTTCTGAAAGAGGCCGATGTATATGCCCGGAGCGTCGGGGCTACGGCGGGGAGAATTCTAGCTGCCGAAGGCAATTCCAACGTTAAAGAGTATGCGAGCTATTCGGATTCCGTTTGCATCCGCGCAGAATTGAATGTGTCTGTGCAGCTAAAGGGACGTGATGAACCCAAGCAATCTTATGTCCAGGTGAGTCAGGATGAATCTAAGAAATTCTTGGCGGACCTGTTTACTATTTCTGCGGGGGCGGTGGTTGATGGCAATAACAGGGATGAAATCTACAACCAAGTGGGGCGTGTGAAGGATTCTATCGTTTCGCTTGCTAAAAATTTGGGCGTTGCCGAATCCGAAATAGAAGTCCATACCGCAAGGATTGGAATCAAGTCAAGATGGGATATGGAAAACAATGCGCACAAGAAGAGCCGTTTTAGAGCCCGCCAGTTTGTTACGGTCAATTTTACGTCCAAGCAGGATGCGGCGGCTTTTTTGGCGGAGGTCGGTGGTGCGGACAATATTGTTGTTAGTGAAATCTCGTCCGTGTTGAAAAATCGAGATTCCCTTCAGGTCCTCGTGACCGAAATTGCCGGGCGTAAGGCCATGGCTCGTGCGACGGCGATTGCCGAGGGCTTTGGTGGAAAACTGGGCGATGTTGTTTTTGTGGGGGACAACTCTTCTGAGGATTACAATATTGTCAACGAGATTTCTTATGAATCCAATGCCAGGGGTAGGACCGTTCTTGGAAACAGACGAGGGCTTTCAAGTAGTTTTGGTGGAGGCTTGGCCGGTCTTTTGGGAGGTGGCGCCGGTGACATGATTGCGGATTCTGTCGAGGTCAGTTCTCGCGTCAATGTGGTCGTCGAACTGAAGTAAAGTGGTTTTTCTTATAGAAAATGACTATTTTAAATCCATAAAAGTTGGCCCCGGCCCTTCGACAAGCTCAGGGACCTAAGCCGGGGTGACAAAATGATATCAAAACATTAAAAAGAGGGCTAAACAATGATATCAAAACTGCTAAACATGGTTTATTTGATAGCGCTTCTTGTTTGCGTTATTTTCCTCATCCGCACGGTCAAGGACGATCGCGCTGCGGTGGTTCCGACGGTCAATGCCAATGGCACTACGACAATCGAGGTCCCGCGTATCGAGGTCTCGGCGTCCGAAACCAAGAAGTTCGCCGCCGACAAGTTCGAGATGGGCTTTAGCCTCGAAATCCGCGGCAAGGACAAGGAAGCTGTCTTTAAACGCATTTCGGAACGCCGCTCCGTGATTTTTGAAAACGTCAAGTCGCTGGACATTCCGCAGTCCGACGTGGAACAGAATAGCGTCGATATCCGCAAGGAATGGACTTACCGCAACAACAAGCGCGAACTTGTAGGCTATGTGGCGACGCAGAGTTTTGTCATTACCGTGAACAGGAAAATTGATGCAGCCGCTCTTGTGCAGGCTCTTTCTCCGGAACCGGATGTTGAAATCCGCCGTACGTCGGCTGGGCTCAAGGACGAAAACGCCGTGCAGTCTAAAGTTATCAAGGCTGTGGGCGAAAAGGCTAGGAACAAGGCAAAAGAATACGCCGAAGGCGTTGGAGCTAGCCTTGGCCGAGTGCTTCAAATCAATGGCGAAGGCGGCGGTGTCTATTACAGGCCGATTCGCCTCCGCACGAACGGTCTCATGATGGCGAAATCTGCAATGATGGACGGTGCTGCGGAGGCTGCAATGCCTGACGAAAGTGCAATTGCCGATTCCGTCGAGGTCAGTGCTTCCGTCCGCGTGACGTTTGAACTAAAGTAATTCTAACAAACTTTTTTCGTAATCCTGGGCCGCCTTTTCGAGGGCGGCCTTTGGCATATCCGGGCTGCACCCGTAAAAACCGAGCGGCTTAAACCATTTCATGCCGGCGGCGTTCGCGGTCATTTCGAACGGGATGAGCATTTCTTCTGCCGTGAAGCGGTTGAGGCCTTCGTGGGTGTAGTGTTCGGCGGCGGCGCCTGCGGTAAACACGACGCGTACGGGCATCCCTTTCAGAAAGTTGTCGGCACTATAGACAATTGGACTCATGACTTGGTCTTGCCAGTCGCGCAGACTTGCGGGGGAGTTGTACCAATATATAGGGAACTGCCAGACGATCGCTTTAGACTCTCGAAGTAAATTTTTTTCAACATTTAAATCGAAATAACCATTATTTCTGTTTTTGTCAAGGTGGTGAAAACAAAAATTTGGATTTTTCCTGTTGATATCCACTAAGTATTTGTTAAACATTGAGTTACAAATGTTAGGATGCGATAGAAGAATTGTGATTTGATTGTTCATTATTTTTTTCTGTTGATAAGTTTATGATATATTATAAAAAAATTACAACTTTAATGGAAAAAATACTCCAAAATGGTTCAAGATTTATTATACTTGTAGTGTTGTTGACCTACATCTTGTGGGTGTGGTCCGATTTCGAACACAAGATATAGTAAATTCTTTGAAATTTGACTATATTTGAGGAAAAGGGATTTGAAGGTTTTTTTTAGATGATCTTTACAGTAAAGAAGCG
Organism: Fibrobacter sp.; assembly: GCF_017545445.1. Lineage (GTDB taxonomy): Bacteria > Fibrobacterota > Fibrobacteria > Fibrobacterales > Fibrobacteraceae > Fibrobacter. Next base: position 28,875 of record NZ_JAFWOM010000004.1, on the reverse strand, counting down.
TGACGGCCGCGAAATGCCGTTCAACATTGAGAAGATTGCGGATGCCGTTATCAAGGCTTTTAGAGCCTCCGGGGAATTGAACGAGCAGATCAAGGCTGCACAGTCGCAGATGAATTTGCTTGGAAACGATGACCTTCTGACAAACGTTGCTCTAAAAGTTGCTGCCGAAGCTGTTGGCCACTTGGAAGCCGAAAACAAGACGAAGCCGGACATCGAAGAAATTCAGGATGCTGTAGAAAAGGCTTTGACCGAAGGTGGTTACGCCGATACTGCCAAGAGCTACATCTTGTACCGTGCTGAACGCACCCGTGTGCGTGAAGTCAATACGCGCCTCATGCATACGCTTCACGATATCACGTTCAGTTCTGCGAAGGAATCCGACCTCAAGCGTGAAAACGCGAACATCGACGGCGACACAGCCATGGGCACGATGCTCAAGTACGGTTCTGAATCCGCAAAGCACTTCTACACGATGATGATGCTCAAGCCGGAACACAGCCGTGCTCACATGGATGGCGACATTCACATCCATGACCTTGATTTCTATTCCCTCACGATGACTTGCTGCCAGATAGACCTCATTAAGTTGTTCAAGAATGGCTTCAATACGGGTCACGGTCATCTTCGCGAACCGAAGGACATCCGCAGTTACGCAGCTCTTGCCGCTATTGCGATTCAGTCTAACCAGAACGACCAGCATGGCGGCCAGTCTGTGCCGAATTTTGACTATGCCATGGCGAACGGCGTGCGCATCACGTACCGCAAGGCCTACCTTTCGAACATGGTGAAGGCTCTTATCCTTTATACGGGCAAGGAAGAAGAGGAAATTTTGCCGGTCGTGAAGAAGCTTCATAGCGAAATGGCCGAAATGGGCATGGTCGCGACGCTCGTGCCGAACGAAAAGTTCCGGGAAACAGAAATCCGCGAACTTTCCAAGACTTACGATGCTGAAATCGTGAAGAAGTCTCAAAAGTTTGCCGAACAGCAGGCTTACGAAGAAACGGATAAGGCAACGTTCCAAGCCATGGAAGCGTTTGTCCACAACTTGAACTCCATGCACAGCCGTGCCGGTGCCCAAACTCCGTTCTCTAGCATCAACTATGGCATGTGCACGGAACCGGAAGCCCGCATGGTCATGAAGAACTTGCTTTTGACGACCGAAGAAGGCCTCGGCGGTGGCGAAACGGCTATCTTCCCGATCCAGATTTTCCGCGTCAAGGACGGCATCAACTTGAATCCGGGCGAACCGAACTACGATTTGTTCAAGCTCGCGTGCCGCGTGAGTGCAAAGCGCTTGTTCCCGAACTTCAGCTTCCAGGACGCTCCGTACAACTTGCAGTACTACAAGCCGGGGCATCCCGAAACCGAAATTTCGTACATGGGCTGCCGTACCCGCGTGATTGGCAACAATTACGACCCGAGCCGTGAAATTTCTTATGGCCGTGGCAACTTGAGCTTTACCTCGATTAACCTCCCGCGTATCGCCATCAAGATGAAGTCCGTCGATTTGTTCTTCAAGGAACTCGACCGCATGATGCAACTCGTGAGCGACCAGCTCATGGAACGCTTTGCCGTGCAGAGCCGCCGCAAGGTCAAGAACTTCCCGTTCCTCATGGGACAGGGCGTGTGGATTGATTCCGACAAGCTCGGCTGGGAAGATACCGTGGGTGAAGTCATCAAGCATGGTACACTTTCCATCGGCTTTATCGGCCTTGCTGAAACGCTCGTGATGCTTACGGGCAAGCACCATGGCGAATCCGATGCCTCGCAGGAACTTGGCCTCAAGATTATCGGCCACATGCGTGAATTCTGCGACAAGGAATCCGAACGTCTTGGCCTCAACTTCAGCTTGCTTGCAACACCGGCTGAAGGCCTCTCGGGCCGTTTTGTGCGCATGGACAAGAAAAAGTTTGGCATTATCCCGGGCGTTACCGACCGCGATTACTACACGAACTCTTTCCACGTGCCGGTCTATTACAAGATTTCGGCCTTCAAGAAGCTCTCGCTCGAAGCCCCGTACCACGCGCTCACCAACGCTGGCCACATCAGCTATGTGGAACTCGACGGCGATCCGACGCAGAACTTGGAAGCCTTCGAAAAGATTGTGCAGCACATGGCAAAAGTCGGAATCGGCTACGGAAGCATCAACCATCCGGTGGATCGCGACCCGGTTTGCGGATTCGTGGGCGTGATTGGCGACGTCTGCCCGCGCTGCGGACGTAGCGAAGGCCATGCGATTTCGTGCGAAAAACTCGAAGAACTTAGAAAGAAATTCCCAGGAATGCCCGCATTCAGAGGGATTAGGTAAAGTGGTTAGTAAATAGTGGTTGGTAAACAGGATTGCAGTCATCCTCGCGTAGCGAGGATCCATACATTACCTGATTGCTGTGTATGGATTCTCTTCGAAGGATGACGATGCATAACTTCTAACCACTGCCTACTGTTAACTGCCAACTGCGGCGAAGCCGCAAACAAGGAGAAACCAAATGTCAGAAAAAGAACTCTCTCAGTATGGTGAAGGTGTCGGATTTGAACGCATCCGCCGCATTACAGGTTACCTCGTCGGTACAGTCGATCGCTTCAACAACGCCAAGCGTGCCGAAGTCAACGATCGCGTAAAGCACGGTGTGTAATAAAAGAGGTTATAGGTAATAGGGGTTAGGTATTAGGAAAAATCGCGGCAGAGCCGCCTTATAATGGACGCGAGAAACGCGTGATAGTGATCCTAAGACCTACAACCTAAAACCTAACAACCTTAAAGCGAGCTTGCGAGCTTCCTCACCATGTCCGATTATCCTCCTTTACGTATTGCTGGAATCGAGCCGGAATCGTTTGTCGATGGTCCCGGAATCCGCTTGACTGTGTTTACCCAGGGCTGCCACCACAACTGCCCTGGTTGCCAGAATCCGCAGACGCATGATTTTGCTGGCGGACACTTTATCGAGCGCGAAGCCATCATCACGATGATCAAGGAAAATCCGCTGCTGGACGGAGTGACGTTTAGCGGTGGAGATCCGATGGACCAGGCGGCGGCACTTGTTCCGCTTGCCCGCGAAATCAAGGAACGCGGACTCAATCTCGTGATTTTCACGGGCTATACGTACGAACAGCTGATAAAGCTGACTCCCGAAAAGCCGGAGCTTTTTGAACTCCTTTCGTTCGCGGATATTCTGATTGACGGCCCGTTCATCATGGCGAAAAAATCGCTTGAACTCAAGTTCCGCGGTTCATGGAACCAGCGCATTATCGATGTGCAGAAGAGCCTCGTCGAAGGCCATGTGGTGATTCACCAAATCCAGCTCGACGAAATGGCGGAACATCCCGACCGCGAATACAATACGTAAGCGCTATGGGCTTTGGGGTCGAGCCTTCGGCTCTTTGAGGTCGCTTCGCTTTGAGAATGTCATGCCGGCCATAGTGCCGGCATCGCCTTTTTTAGGGGAAAATCCAAAAGGACGAGTTCAGCTCGTCCTTTTGTTATTTCTTAGTCACTTATTTTTGCTCATCAGTCGTTTGGTCTGTTGTATTTCTTTTTGCAAGAGCTGCATTCGGTCTTCGAGTTGTTTTTTGGAGGGTAGTGCGTCCTTGATTCGGATGTTGTTGTAAGTGGCGATGCCCAATGGTGTGCCAAAGCCTTGAAATGACCATTGTACATCAGTGCTGTTCATATCGGAGCAAATCAAAAGTCCAATCGTTGGATTGTCATCTGAACTTTTCAATAGATTGTCAACTGCATTCACGTAGAAATTAAGCTTGCCGACAAATTCTGGTTCAAAAGGTTTTGCTTTCAGTTCGCATGCAATATAACAACGCAAACGGATGTGATAAAACAGCAGGTCGATTTTGCGAGAGTGTCCACCTACAAGGATTTCTTTTTGGCGACCGACAAATGCGAATCCCGTGCCCATTTCAAGAAGAAGGTTTGTCACATTTTCTGTAAGGGCATTTTCAAGTTCGTTTTCGTCATAAATTTCGTGACTTACTGTAGCAAAGCCGAAATCGTAATTTTCTTTTAGAACCTCTTGAACTAGAGAGCTTTGCGACGCTGGCAAATTGCATGTGAAATTATTCTTAATCTTGCCCTGATGTTTAAAAAGGTTTGCCTTTATGCAGTTTATGAGGGCATCGCGGCTCATTCCTTGTTCTATGACTTTGCCGATGTAGAATAGGGCTTCTTCGACCGATTTGCATTTGGAAATGATTTCTACATGGTGACGCCAAGGGACGAATGCAAATTGCTGGGGAAATTCTCTACCAGCTTGGTAGAGTTTTTCTGAGGAGCTTTTTTGGGTATAAAATAGATACCATTTTTTCATAAACCAAAGATTTGCTGTAGAAAATCCGTCGGCGTTTGGAAAAGCCTTTTTTAAATCAAGGCTGACTTGTTCTACAACTCCGCTGCCCCAGCGTTCTTCGGCTTTTTTCTGTACCAAATCACGACCAAGCTGCCAGTTGAACATGAGCTTTTCTGCATTTACCTTGACTGCGGCCTTGGTCTGTGCGGACCGGTAACGGTCTTTCAGTTCCGCAATCCATGTGACGTATTCGTTGTCGAGGTGGATGTCGTGCGATTGAACGATGCGAGATGTTTCTGCTTCTGAATTATTTTTCTTGCGATTCATGTTACATAATTCCTTCTTTTGCTGATAAAAATAATGCTTATGTGCAAAGAGCGCAATAGCTCGAACTTTTGCGACTAATTTGCGTAAGTTGGCATAACTCGCAATCTATCGGATGCTTTCTTGATTATATTTATTACATGGCTATGAATATGTTTGGGAAGATAGTTTTGGCTGCTACGGTTGTCGCTGCGTCGGCTTTGGCTGTGTCGGCGTTTGCGGCGGGCAAGGTGGCTTGCGTCGGCAATAGTATTACGTACGGTTACGGGATTGTGTCTTGGCCTGACCAGACGAGTTATCCGCATCATTTGCAGGAGATGTTGCGTGGCGATGCACCTGGCGATACAGTCGAAAATTTTGGCGTGAGTTCGCTAACCGTTCGGAAAGATGATCAGGCTTCGTACTGGAAGGGCCACCGTTTTGCTCCGGCGATTGAATTTGCGGCAGATACGGTAATCATTGAACTGGGCACGAACGATTCCAAGGCTTACGCACCGTGGAATACTCCGGCACAGAATGCTGTGGTCGATTCGGCGATTACGGCTGATTTTGAAGCGTTGATTGACACGTTCCAAGTGAAGTCTAAACCGCATGTTTTCATTTGCTTGGCTCCTTATGTAAATAACGTAGATTGGAACATTATTGATACGACGGTCGTGAAGCGCGTGAATCCTGCAATTTTGCGGGCGGGGCTCGAAAAAGGCGTGAACGTGATTGACTTGCATTCGCGTTTTAGCGCACTTGAAAATCCAAGCTGGTATTTGTCGGATATGGTGCACCCGTCTGTCGAAGGCGCAAAGCACTTGGCAGAAATTGTGTATGCCCATTTGCAGATGGATACTTTGCGTGTAACGCAAGATGGCTCGACGCTCAAGGCTCCGAAAGGTTTTGGTTACCAGTGGTACAAAAACGGCAAGATGCTTGAAGGCGATACGCTTGAAACGCTTGCCATTTCGGGAGTGGGCAAGTACAAGGTTTCTGTGAAAGTTGATGAAAAAAGTTTGTCGCGGATTGTGACTGCGCCGATGGATGTGCAAGAAACGACGGGACTCAAACCGAATATCCGCACGAGTGAAAGTTGCGAAAATGTGCAAAATTTTAGTAATTTTGAACAAAGTTTTGATGCCGGTGGACGTGCTTTGAAAACGACACGTAAATACCAAAAAGTTTACAGAAAACATTAGATTGGGGCTTTTGCCCCATCTTGTAATCCATCTGTCGCTCAAAATTAGCAGATAATCTCCTGTTTTGTGTGCTTCACGAAAGTTAACACGGTTTAGGACTTGATTTGACAAAGTTATTGTTAAATTAAAACTCGAACAAACAGGAATTTTAGATAAATGCCTAAGTATCTTTTACTGCTTTTTTTTAGCGTGGCGACACTTTTTGCCAATTCATTTTCTGCCGATATCGGTAAATTACACGATATCGTTTATGTCGAATTGGTGACTCGCGATACCGTGTATGTTCCGATTAAACCCAAAACCGATACAATTTATGTTGTCGGAGATTTACCTAATGCGAATGCTTCCGAGGCTTTAAATGCAACGGCTTCTGTGCCGACTTGCTGCCGCCCGACCGAAGACAATCCGTTTGGGCTTGATACGACAAAGTTCTTGCGCAACGATACGAACTATATTCGGCATTCACTTTACATTGGCGCTGATATTTTTTCTGCTCTAAATTCCCTGTTGGGTAATATTACCATTGTTGCTAATGCTGAGTTTGCTTTTAGTCGTAAGAATTCCTTAATGATGAATTTCCATTATGCAAAAAAGATGCCTTCGGATGATTATACTGAAAATTTTAAAAAGGAAGACTATAGTGGAAATATAACACAATTCATTTTTGGCTTAGGGTATCGCCATTATTTCCGCCCAGCAAAGACATCGTCGATGATAGAATTGGGCTTGAATGCTCAATTTCGTAATTCGGATTACACGTATCATCCTTATTGGAAATATGATATGGTTCCGACTGTTGTACAACGTAATCAATGGGGAATCCAACCTTACATTCATCATGGATTTGTTCGCCGTAGCGATTACGTGACTTGTAGTTTTGAATATGGACTTGCATATAACACCTTGTCAGAACATGGGGATGTTCTGAAGAATCATATTATGTACCTTGCGGACGGTATTCAGATTGATTTTAAAATTAACATAAGTGTTGGTATGCTATGATAAATTTTATGAAAAAAATGGTATGGACTGTATTGCTTGTTATGCTTTTCTCAAGTGCTGCTATGGCGCAAACCGATACGGTTTATGTTCGTAAGCATGTGACAGATACTGTATTTGTAAAGTATCCTCCAGATACCGTTTATATAAAAAAAGCTTCTGCAAAACTGGCTGAGAATGCACCTGAAAAAAATGAATTTGTGACGTATTATGATACGGATACGATTCCTCCGGCGATAAACTTTTATATTGATGGCAGCTTGGGTGCGGATTTGATTCTTTTGGCGCTTGGTGCTGGCGTTTTGGGTTTTGAGTTAGAACAAGAGAACATGTATCGAGGATCCGTTATTTATAATTTTTCAGCTTTTTTTGGATTCCATGACCTTTGGGACGAGTGGAAAGGAATTAAAAGTATATGGAGCTTGGGATTAGGCTATAGACAATATTTTGTGACATCCGTGATGACACATGCGAATCCTAGTAAACATCCTGTGAAACACAGGAACGTGCCGCTCAACAGTTTATCCCTTTTTGCTCAGGCTATGATCGGGCCTACTTTGAATTACGATAAAATACGGAATGTAGAAGGTGATGACGAAGAGCGGGGCGCGTGTGCTTTTGGAGGATTCGCTAAAGGGACTTTGGGGGTAGTGGGAAATTTCGGAAATTTCCTTTGGGAATTTGGACTCAGCGGCGGGTATCAATATTGGGACGAAAAAGCTCGATTGATGTTGAATACGGAAAATGTTGCTCTTATTAATGGAAGTTCTCTTAAGGGGGCATTCTTTGGTTTCGAAATAAAATTGGGTTTCTGATATGAAAAAATATTGCTTGTTTTTTTCGATTCTTTTTTCGGTGTCGGTTGCATTTGCCGTTGGATGGGATTCTTCAACGTCAAAGTTGAGTAAATCGGACACGCTTTATGTGGACACGCATAAGGTAACGTATGTTGATGATGAGCCTAAGGAAGCATCCCCTGCTTATAATACGACGGTGTCAGAAGCTCAGACGCTCGATAACCCGTCTGACTTGAGTGTTCCTCCATATACAAGGCATCGGTTATATGCGGAACTTGTAGCTCAGAATTTGGCTCCTGGGATAACGTATGAATATTTGTTTGCCGATTTTTGGAGTGTTTCGGCACGATTTAGTTATTCTAGTTTTTCTAAAAAAAATATTGCTAGTTATACGGATGTCGAAGGTGAAATGGATGCCTTTTCGATTCCCTTGATGCTTCGGTGGTATTTTGGACGTCGAAATTCGGGAACGACTCAAGTTATTGATGCGGCTGGTGGCAATCATGAAATTGGACAGAAATCCCAAATGGAATTATTTTTGCAGTTGCGAATGGATCCTGTTTTTTATGTAGCGGATCTTACCGACCCGACAGATCAAGGACGGATTTTTAATCGGAATCAAAATGGCCTTGCTGCTGTGGTTGGCTTTGGAACGAGATTTATTGGGACTCGTTTTTTCTGGGGTACAGAAATAAATTTTGGTCGTTTTGTGAAAAAGCCTCAATTCATGGATGAAATAAACGTGAGTGCTAGTAACAAGTTTATTTACACTCGCTTGCTTGAAAATATTTTCTTTGAAACGAATTTGTCTGTAGGCTTTGTCTTTTAAAAAGATTGAGAATCGGACCTCACGTCAACTTTTCGGTAAGTCGCGTGTAACGCCTTGTGCTGCGGTTGTTGCGCACGGCTTGGTAGAACGCGCCGGGTGCAGATAGAATCCATACGTGGCCTTTCGCTCGCGTGATGGCGGTGTAGATGAGGTTCCGCTGCAGCATGATGCTGTGGCTTGAATCGAGTACGACGATGACGGCGGGGTATTCGCTGCCTTGGCTTTTGTGGATGGTACAGGCATAGGCGAGGATGAGTTCTTCGACTTCGTCGGGTTCGTAATCGACGGTCTTGTCGTCGTAAAAGACGGTGATTTTTTTGCTTTCCTTGCCGATTTTGTAGATGATGCCCACGTCGCCGTTAAACACGTTCTTGTCGTAGTTGTTGCGGATTTGCATCACGCGGTCGCCCGTGCTCCAGTTGTTGCTTGCAATTTTAATTCGTTCTTTATCGGGGTTGAGTAGGTTTTGCAGGAATGTGTTCAGCTCGTAGATGCCGAGAGGGCCTTTGCGCATGGGCGTAAGGAGTTGCATCTCTTGCGTGTCGATGTCGATTTTTTCTTTGATGCCGTATGTGACGAGGCGTGCGATGAGGTCTTTGGCTTCGTCGGCGGTTTCGTAGGGTAAAAAGTGGAAATTAGGACCTTCGATAGGCGAGGGGCAAATGCCTTGGTTGATTTTGGCCGCTTTGTCGGCGATGTCGTTACCGCTTGCTTGGCGGAAAATATGCTGGAGCCGCGTGCTCGGAATTTGCGTGCAACGTAATAAATCATTCAGCACGTTGCCAGGCCCCACGCTGGGGAGCTGGTCAGCGTCGCCCACGAGAACGATTCGTGCATTGAGCGGTGTTGCTTCGAGGAGCGAGGCGGCAAGCCACGTATCGACCATACTGAATTCATCGACGATGAGCAAATTGCATTGGAGCTTGTTGCTTTCGTCGCGGTGGAACTTGCCCGAAATCGGATCGACTTCGAGTAACCGGTGGATTGTGCGTGCTTTTTCGCCGCAGCATTCGCCCATGCGCTTGGCTGCGCGTCCGGTGGGGGCCGTGAGGCTTACGCATTCTTCCATTTGGCGGGCGAGATAGAGAATCCCTTTGAGAATCGTCGTCTTGCCTGTGCCTGGGCCGCCTGTGATAATCGAAATCTTTCGCGAAAGCGCCATTTGGATGGCTCGTCTTTGAATCGGGTCAAAGCTGAACTTGTGCTCGCGTTCCCACTGCGCGAGGTCGTTTTCGAAGTTGTCGATTTCAAGTTCGTTGTAGCGGAGACGGAGCTTGATGTTGTCTGCGATTCGCTGTTCTGCATTGTAGAGCGGCGGAAAATAGCAGTCGTCGCCTTCTCGCTTGATGCGTCCGATTTCGCTTGCTTTTTCGAATTCGTCGAGGAGCGTGTTGATGGGGCCGTCGTCGTCTGGCAGCAACCGCAAATTGCGGAATGTGCGTTCCAAGAGAACGTTTTTGGGCAAGAATACATGCCCGTCGCTCACGGAGGATTCTTGGAGCGTGTAAAGCAATGCCGCTTGGAACCGTTCGGGGCTGTCTTTGGGGAATCCTACTTTTTGTGCGATTTCGTCGGCCTTTAAAAATCCAATACCCCAAACTTCTTCGCAGAGCATGTACGGGTTCTGCGTGATGCGTTCGATCGTCGCTTGCCCGAACTTGTTCCAAAGGCGTTTTGCTACACTGCCGACAATTTCGTGCTTGTACAAGAACAGCATTGTTTCGCGGCTGTGCCTTGCCTCTTGCCAACGTGCAAGGAAAGCTTCGACTTTTCTTGCCGGAAATCCCTTGATTTTGACTTCACGGAATTTGTCTGGGTCATTGTCGAGAATGTCGGCGGTCTTGTCGCCAAAAGCTTCGACAATGCGTTCGGCAATTTTTTGCCCGACTCCCGGGAATTGTCCACTTGCAAGATATTCGACGATATCGTTATCTTCTGTTGTGAGGTATTCAAAAGAGGTTGCTTGAAATTGCTTGCCGTATTTGGGGTGGCTGCCCCAAGTGCCCTCGATAGAGATGGATTCGCCTGCCTGAAACGCCGGAAAAGAACCCGTGACGACAACAACTTTTTTGCTTTCGATGTCGTTAAGACGCATCACGGTAAACCCGTTTTGCGGGTTATGGTACGTGATGGATTTTATGTTGCCTTTTATGACCACAACCGTTGTCATGCCCGATTTAGTCGGGCATCTCCTTTATTTGTTGTGGATTGTTCATGCATTGATTGTAATATGCAATGTGCTATGAAATGCTTATTTTGCCTTGGGAATTTTCCCTTCGTCCAGTTCCGGATTCCAAACGTCAGGATCGAAACCTTCCATCTTGGTAAGCGTTTTACCGCGAGTGCAAAGCAGGAATCCGAGAATGGCGGCATCATGGAGTGCGATTACGAGTGCTGTCTTGTAGTCAAGCCCAAATCCGAGCGGAGCACCTTTGAGGTTTTCGGGGCTTACCCAGAGAATGTAATCCGTCGTGATGAACGTCATGAACATGCACGGAATCAGTGCTATCCAGAAGTTCTTCTTTTTGCTGCGGAGATAAACTACAGCAACGCTCAAACTGCAAACGGCCATGAGCTGGTTGCTCCAGCTAAAGTAATTCCACAAGATGTTGAATCCTTCGGGGTTCAAGTTGCTCCAGAAAATAATCACAGCGCAGAGAGCAAACATCGGAACAGTGAGAATCAAGCGGTTCCGCACTGAGGTCTGTTCGAGTCCCGTGAGTTCTGCGATAGTGAGGCGGAGGCTTCTGAGGCTTGTATCGCCGCTGGTAATTGCAAGGATAATCACGCCCACAACCACGAGAATCGAAATCGGTGCCCAGGGAATTACGGTCGAAACGAGAACGCTCAAAACTTTCACGCCTGAAGCGCCTGTCAAAAGTTCCGGCATCTGGTGATAAATGAACATGCCGCCGGCAGCCCAAATCATACCAATCAAACCTTCGATAATCATCATGCCGTAGAACGTCTGGCGACCTGTCTTTTCGGTGACTTCAGTGCGGGCGACGAGCGGGCTTTGCGTGCTGTGGAATCCGCTGATGATGCCGCATGCAATCGTCACGAAGAGCATTGGGATAATCGGTTGGCCTGCCGGATGCTTGTGGAAGTTGCTCATGATATCGCTGAAGCAGAATTCATCGAGAACGTTCAAGTTCGGGACAATGCCTATGAAAATCGCAAGCGAAGCGAGAATCAAAAGAGCACCGAAAACTGGGTAGATACGACCGATAATCTTGTCAATCGGGAAGAACGTGCTTACGAAGTAATAAGCGAAGATGACGGCGACCGCAATCCAGAATAGTGTCGGCGAAACGTGGCTACCGGCGAGAATAGGTGTGTTCACGAGTGCTGCCGGCGTGTTGGTGAACACCGCACCGACGAGGATGAGCGCCACCGAAATCAGTGTCATCACAACCTTAGCAGGCCCCTTGCCCAAGAACTTGCGGGAAAGGGCAGGCACGTTGTAACCGTTGTTGCGCATGCTTACCATGCCGCTAAAGTAGTCGTGTACCGCCCCGCCGAGCACGTTGCCGAGCGGAAGCAGTATAAACACGATGGCGCCGAACTTGATGCCTAAAATCACGCCGATCACGGGGCCGATGCCGGCAATGTTCAAAAGTTGAATGAGAACGTTTTTCCAGTGCGGCATCGGGACGCGGTCAACGCCATCCGGATTCGCAAGCGCCGGAGTCTTGCGGTCATCGGGGCCGAATACACGTTCAACAAACTTGCCGTAGGTGAAATATCCAATGATGAGGATTGCAACACCAATTAGGAATGTTATCATTTTTTGTGCCTTCTTTAGTTAATTAAAACTGGACCATTAAGTTCATGGATATGGCTATGTAAGTTTGCCATACGTAACTTTTTAAATCCTGAGTCCCTGCATTTTTTGTATTGACTGCTTTATACCAAGTCTCGTAAAAGTGCAAAGACGGATTTAGGCAAAAGAAATCCGTAATGTAATAACGTACGTTTGTGAGGAGTGCGATTGATGAACCCATTAGTTCTGAATCTGTGAGTCCCAATTCTGTGCTTGTCGCATTATCCTTGATATTTAGCGAAGAGAATGAGTATCCAAGGCCTACACCGACTTGAAAAAATTCGGGGTAGAAAAAGTTGTAAGTGAAATCCGCTCCCAATCTCCAAAAACGCATTTTTTGTTCTGAGATATTATTTGGAAGGTTGTTAATGGCGACGTTCATAGACCAGTACTGGAATGTTGCTGCAAGTGAAAATTCTCGAATGTTCACGCCAATGTTGTAGTTGGGGGACATGAGGACTTTGGTTTGGGGCAAATTGACTGTTTCTGTTATGTCGTCATCACCCTTGATTTTTAGGGTTTTGTCAAAAAAATCACCACGGTTGGCGATGACTCCGAAACCGATGCTTGCAAAATAGGAACGCGGCCAGTAGGTAAAATCACTACCGTCTGGCTGAGCGAAAGCTGTGGCGCACAATAAAACGACGGCCAATAAAATTTTTTTCATCTTTTTTACCCCCAAGAATTTTGTATCCCAATAGAGTTGCAATAAAGATAGAATTTTGATGGCCGCTTGTTGTGAACTGTAATTTATTATAGTGGGTTATTCTGCGTATTTGAACATCGCGTCGATGCACTTCTTGGCCTTCACGCGTACGCCTTCGTCAAGCGAAATGTGCTCTGCCTTTTCGGGGTGACGAAGTGCTTCCAAGATGTTTTCGAGCGAGTTCGACTTCATGTACTTGCACATGCAGCAACTACCAATAAAGTTCATATCGGGGTGCTCGTAGTGCATGCGTGCGTTGAGACCGCATTCCGTGAGGAGCAAAATGCAGCTGTCTTTGGGCTGTTGGTTGATGTAGCTCACCATCTGACCGGTGCTTCCGACGTAGTCGCTGAGCATGGCGACAGACGGGTTGCATTCCGGGTGGCTAATCACCTTGAGATTCGGGTTTTGGCTACGGAAGAACTGGATCAAGTCCGGGTCGTAGTTTTCGTGAACGTAGCAGCAACCGTTATAGAGCTTGATGTCCTTCCTGACACCGCGACGCTTCATTTCGTCGATGATGTTCTGACCCATGAGGGCGTCTGGCACAAAGAAAATCTTGTCGGACGGAATCGTTTCGACGATGTGCATCACGTTACCGCTAGTCACGCAGACGTCGCAGGCGGCCTTCACGTCGGCAGTCGTGTTGATGTAGCAGACAAACGTGTAGTCCGGATTTTGCTTGCGGAGTTCTTCGACGTCCTTGCCGGTAATGGAATCGGCGAGGCTACAACCTGTAAGCGGGCCCGGGATAATCACATCCTTCTGCGGGTTCAAAATCTTGGCGGTTTCGCCCATGAAACGCACTGCAGAGAAGAGGATCGTCTTTTGCTGGACTGTGGTGGCGTCCTTGCTGAGCTTAAAGCTATCGCCCGTGAAGTCGGCAACGCCCAAAAGAATTTCAGGAGCGCAGTAGCTGTGGGCGAGGATAACGGTGTCCTGCTGCTTTTTGAGCTCGTTGATTTCGTTGATGAGCGGGAGCATCTTTTCCACCTTTTCCATAGTGTAGGTGCAAAGGGCTGCGCCCGGCTTGACGGACTTGAGACGATTGTAAAGTTCTTCTGCTGTCATTGTTGTTCCGTGGTTAAATGCCTAGTGTAAAGATAGAAATTAGAGTGGTTGGTGGTTAGTGGTTAGTAGGAAGTAGGCGGTAGGAAGTAGGAAGTTTTTTTATAATCGCGGCTTTGCCGCCAAACTAATCCTGTCTACTGCCTACTGTCTACTGTTTACTGCGCCGTAGGCGCTAATACCCCGCCCATTCGGCGCTGATGGAGGGGCTTGCTTCGCGGATGTTTTTTTCTTCGGTGGTTTCGTCTTTGCGGGCGATGTCTCCGCTTGCGATGCGTGCCTTGATTTCGTCGAACGTTTTTGGCGGAATAGAATCGGGGGTGTTGTCGCCAAGCACTTTGCAGGGGGCGACTTCGGATTCTTTCGCTTTGTCTTTGACGGGCGTGTATTCGCGGAGTGCTTTGACGGTGTAGAACTTGTCTTCTTCGGGGCACCAGGCGGTGAGAGCCTTGCCGTAGCAGCAACCGGAATCGAGACCAATGAATCCGGGGATGTTCACAAAGCCCATCTTGGCCCAATGTCCAAAGACAACTTTCTTTTCCCACTTCACTTGTTCAAACCACGGCTTGTCATTCCAATAACGGATGGAAAGGAGCACTTCGGGACTCATGTCTTCGAGACGCGTCTTGCCCGGTTCAAGGCCTGCGTGCACGAGCAATGCATGCGGCGTGTCTCGCCAAAGCGGCCAATTCTTCACGGTATCGCGGATATAGACCCATTCGTCGAGCGAGAGCGCCTTGAATCGTTTCCGTTGCTTTTCGGTCCATTGGCTTTGTGGAGTTTCCATCATGCGGACGAGGTGTTCCTCGTGGTTTCCGCGAACGGTCAAAATACCGAGTTCTTCGACGATGCGGATGGAACGCAGCGTGTCGGGGCCTTTGTTGATGATGTCGCCGGTCTGGTACAGCGTATCGCTTCCACGAACGAAGCCGAACTTGTCGATCATCTCGGAAAGTTCATCCGCACAGCCGTGCACATCGCCGATGTAGAGAGTACGTTTTGTCAAAGTGGCTAGTGGTTGGTGGTTAGTGGTTAGGTAATGAGGTTTAATTAGACGAAAGACGAGAGACTAGAGACGAGAGAGGAATAATCGCGGCTTCGCCGCCTAGTAAAAATTTTTTGCTCGTTGCACATTGCTATAATCTCTCGTCTTTACTCTTCGAGTCAAAACTTTTCGGCTCGGTTATATCGGCAATCGTACTTGCCGATGTGACTCTCGCCTCTCTCTCGTCTTTCGTCTCTAGTCTGTAGCCGCATAGCGGCGTTCTTTCGTCTATAAATGCACTGCTTGTCGCAATTTGTTGAGTTCGTTTGCAGTAAGTTCGCGGTATTCGCCTGCGGGCAAGTCGCCGAGCTGGATTTGGCAATAGCTTACGCGCTTGAGGTCGCGGATTTCGTAACCGACAGCTCGCATCATGCGGCGGATTTCGCGGTTCTTGCCTTCGATGAGCACAAGTTCTGCAAATCCGTTTTCGAGATAAACGTCTGTGGCAAATGCAATTTCTTCTGGTGCGTCCGGATCTTCGGGGTCGCGGATATCTACGCCTTCGACAAGTCGCTGGGCCGCTGATTCGCTGAGCGGTCGTGTTGTCCATACGTAGTAACTGCGTGGCACTTCGAAGCTCGGGTGCGTGAGGCGGTAAAGCAATTCGCCATCGTCGGTGAAAAGCAATAGACCGCGGCTCTGCAAGTCGAGTCGCCCGACGTATTTGAACGTCTGGTAGCCTGGCGGCAAGTAGTCATAAACTGTGCGGCGACCTTGCGGATCGTCTTTGGTGCAGACGCAACCAGCGGGCTTATGCAACATGATGACTTTGCTTTTCTTGTTCGTGGAAACTTTGAGGAGCTTGCCATCGATCGTCACTTGGTCTTTCGTTTCATCCACTTGATGACCGAGGTCGGAGATGGTTTCTCCGTTCACTTGAACGCGACCTTCTGCGACGAGTTCGTCTGCTGCACGGCGGCTAGCGAAACCACTGAGAGAAATGTACTTGTTTATACGCATAATTAATAACTAATGACTAACAACTAACTTTTCAAAAAAGCGGGTTTCTTCTTCGGCTTTTGTTCTGGTTCTTTTTCGGGCGGGTAGAGCAAGCCGAATCGCAGCCCTGCCGTGCTGATTTTGAACGTGTTAACGCGGAGTTTTTCAAGAAGCGAGCGCAACCAGAAAAGTCCACAGATAATGACTTCGTGGCGACCATTTTCAAGCCCCGGAAGCATGGCGCGGAGTTCTTTTGAAAGGTTCGTGATTCGCGTGGTGACGGCTTCGAGATCGGAAAGACTCAATTCAAGTCCTTCGATGGCTTTGTAGTCGAACACTTGTTTATTCAAGAACACCATTGCAAGTGCAGTGCCTGTTCCACCGATAAGGTAAATAGGCTTTTTCGTCATGCCCTTGAATGACAAATCCTTGAATGTTTCCTTGATAAACTTCTTGTATTCCGGACCGGGAATCGGACCCATCGCCTTGAACATCTTGAGGGCTCCCACCGGAATCGAGAACGTCGTTTCGCCATTGCTGAGTTCCGTGGAACCGCCGCCAATGTCAATGGTGACAAAGCCTGAACCGTGCCATTCCTTGACGGAACGGTAGGTGAGCTTGCCTTCTTCTTCGCCGGTGATGACGCGCGGCTTGACCCACACGGCTTTTTCTACAGCTTCGATGACTTCGTCTGGATTCTCGGCTTTGCGCATGGCTTCTGTCATGGCGACTGCTTTGAGGTCAGCGCCGAGAGCGTGCAAGTCCATGCGGAACTTGGTCATGATTTGCACAAGTTCATGGATGCGCTCTGGCGTGATTTTTCCGTGTTCGTAAATATCTTCACCAAGGCGGCAGACTTCTACTTTTTGCAGTTTCGGAATGAGGACTTTGCGGGTCGCCGGAGCGGTCGGCGCTTCAGATGTCGTTGCTTGCTCTGCCGGAGTTGTAGATTCGTTATTTTCGTTTTCAGAAGTTGATGGAGTTTCTGCTTCTGTAGATGCGACATTTTCAGTCGCTTCGTCATTTTCAGCGGGAACTTCCGTTTCGTTTTTTATCTCGGCGGATTCAACGGGTTTTGCAACTTCTAAGGGAACGTCATCAAAAGCTGCAATCAGTAGAATGCAACTGTGACTCCCAATGTCGATGGTTGCTTGGAGTCTATTTTCCACTTTGATCCTCGCCAGTTTCTTTATTTTCACTCTCGCTTTCAGTTTCGCTTTGCTTCATTTTCAATATGATGTTTTTCATCTTTTCAGCGAGAGTTCCCGGATTTGTGAGGAACTGCCTTGCGTGTGAAATGGCTTCTTCGACAACGCTTTCCGGATATTTGGAAGTCCAACCGGCTACGAGGTCGCTTGTAGTGCTGCCAAGCGGCTTCCTATCGCGGATTTCCTGCCCCATCTTGAGTGCAAGCAAAAGCCCGAGCTCGAATGCTTTCGGTTCCGCTTCTGCTTCGACCATCTTTTCGATGCGATTGATGCGTTCTTCGTAGGGAATGTTTAGCGAGTTGGTCAAATCTTTTTCTGAAATCATACTAACAAAAATAGTAAACGTGTGGTTCAGCGCCAAAGGTGCAAATTTGTTTAATGGCTGAAAAAAGAAAAAGACCCGCAGAAATCTGCGGGCCAAAATCGTTGGGGCAAAAAGAAGATTACTTCTTAGCAGCAGCCGGCTTTTTAGCAGCGGCAGGCTTCTTAGCAGCAGCGGGCTTCTTAGCAGCGGCAGGCTTCTTAGCGGCAGCGGGCTTCTTAGCGGCAGCGGGCTTCTTAGCGGCAGCGGGCTTCTTAGCTGGAGCTGGCTTTTTAGCGGCAGGCTTCTTAGCAGCGGCAACTGGCTTCTTTTTGCTAGGCGGCTTTTTAGCAGTCGGTTTCTTTGTAGGGGCTTTTTTAGCAGCCGGTTTCGTTTCAGTTTTTGTTTCAGCCATTTTTTTTCTTCCTTTTATGTTATTTTATTGTTTGATATCTGAAAAATAACTTCTTTTTCACAAATAATCAACAGTTATTTTAAATTTTTTCAAATTTTTTTTAGAAAAATTTTGTATCAAAAATGGTTAGTACGAAATGATTTTAAATAAAATAAAATCGATCTCATGAAAAATTCAATGAGATCGATTTTTTTAAATAAAATTTTTATTACTTTATATTAAAATTTATTTAGAATAATATAACGCTATGCTTTGGCGTGTACACTTTCGATGTATTTCTTAACTCCTTGAACACCAACAGAATACATATCTACGAATTTTGTAGCGAACGGTGGAATTTTATTCGGATGCATTCCGAGAGCGTCATGCATCACGAGAACGTGACCGTCTGTGAACTTGCCGCCACCGATGCCAATGGTGGGAATGCTGATTTCGTCGGTGATTTTTTTGCCGAGTTCTTCGGGAATGTGCTCGAGAACGGTTTCGAAGCAAAGCCCTTCTACAAACTTGGCGGCTTCTTCAATGGCGCGAGCTTCTTCTTCGGTGCGGCCTTTCTGCTTGAAGTTTTCTGCGGTCTGCGGTAAAAGTCCAAGATGCCCGCAGACGGGAATTCCTTTTTCGTGCAAGAACTCGAGAACGCCAGCGGGTGTGCCTTCAATTTTTACGCTAGAGGCTCCCACATCCATGAGACGGCGGGCGTTGTCGTAAGCGGTTTGCGGATCTTTGTCGCTCAAGTAGGGCATGTCGGCGACTACGTGAGTGTTTGGGGCGCCACGGCAGACGGCTGCTGTGAAGATGAGCATTTCGGTCATGCCGATTTCACGGGTGCTCTTGTAACCGAGCATTGTGTTTGCAAGGCTATCGCCTACGAGAATCTGGTCAATTCCGGCGGCTTCTGCAATATTTGCGAAAGCGAAGTCGTAAGCGGTGATCATGGAAATCATTTCGTGCTTGGATTTTTTTGCTTTGATATCTTCTGGTGTTAACATGATAACCTCTTAAATATTTTTACTAGCGGCAAATATACAAATACTGTAAAACTGTGGCTATTTGGTTACTGGTAAACAGTGGTTAGTAAACAGTGGTTAGTAAACAGTAGGCAGTAGGATGTGAACGTCATCCTGACGACTGTAAGGAGGAAGGATCCAGTGAAACAAACTCACCAACTTTGAGACGAACCATTTCTTGGTAGAACTTAGAGATTGGTTGTTAGTCATTGGTTCAGCTAACGATTGATAGCTACTAACTATTGACTACTGACCAATGACTAATGACCAAAAAGCTTTCTTGTCTCGTTCAAGAATTTGAGGGAATGAATTTCTTTCAAGAATCCGATGTGGTGGCGCAAGTAGGTGAGGAGTGCGTTCTCGGTGAATTCGGGGAGTTCGATTTTTCCACCATTGCGGAGAGCCCAAAGACCTTGTAGCGTTTCTGTTCGTGCACGGGGTGTATCGACGCCGAGGCATGCGTGGCATACGAATCCGCCTGTTTCGGGGAAAAAGTCTGCGGCGGGTTTGTCGAGTGCGCGACCGCATCGGCAACACGTTTCAAGGTCGAGGTTGTATCCCCACATGTCGCATGTATCCAAAAGCCAGCGTGCGAAAATATTTGATTTGTGGGTGTTTGCGGAGTTGTTGCAAGTTTCGTTAAATTCGCGGATGGCTTGTTCTAGCCGCTCGAATTCTTCTTGGAGAGGAACTCCTTGCGGGGCGTAGCGCAAAATCATTTCTGTGATGACTTGCGCTTTTGCGAGGCAAAGCAAATCATTTCGCAAGTCCTTGCGCCAGTCCAAGAGCGTCGCTTCTTTGATGAACTGCAATTCGGTATTCGGGTTTTGTCGAAAGACAACTTCGCTCAACGCGAGCGGATCCAGAGCACCCCGGAACGGAGATTCTTTTTTTTTGCCGCCCTTGACGATGAACGAAACAATCCCGCTCTCTTCCGTCAGGACTTTAACAATAAAGCTAGAGTCGCTGTACGGAAAACGATGCAGAACAATGGCACGAGTTTTTATCATAGACGAAAGACGAGAGACGAAAGACGAGAGACGACAACTGATAAAAGCGAGAGGCGCGACCAACAAAGTTGGGCATGATCGAGCTTAATTTGTGTTATCATGGGTTTAGCTTGATTCTACTTATTATTCAAGCGCGAAGCGCCATTATAAATCTCTCGTCTTTAGTCTATAGCGAGTTTTACGAGCGTTCTTTCGTCTAAACCGCTGGGAACGGAGGCCAGCCCATTTCTTGTCCGCCAACCACGTGCAGGTGGATGTGGAACACGGTCTGACCGGCATCAGCCTTGCAGTTGAACACAAAGCGGGCGCCGCCTTCTTCAAGGCCGAGGTCCTTCGCGATAAGCTGTGCGCGGTAGAGCATCTTGCCTACGAGTTCGCAATCTTCCGGCTTCATGTCCATGATGGTTGCAATGTGGCGCTTCGGCACCACCAAAAAGTGTACCGGAGCTTGCGGGGCGATGTCGTAGAAGGCGAAAACGTCGTCGTCTTCGTAGATTTTCTTGGAAGGGATTTCACCCTTGATGATTTTGCAGAAAAGGCAATTTTCACTCATAGTGTTATAATAGTAGTAAAAGGAGGGTTAGGTGTTTTCGTGATTGTCTAAGGAATAAAGCGTTTTTTCGTTTTCGATGATGGCGTTCATGGATTTAATGTAGAGTAGGCAAATTGGGAACATCAGTAATAAGCTGATAAGTCTGCATACGAAGAAATCGCCGATTATTGATGGAACCAATGAGAGAATCGTCAATATGAGAATCCACTTAAGCACCCCGGGCTTTAGAGCTTCAAATTTGGCATTGTGCGATTTGATAACATCTTCTTGACGGGCGAGGATGTCTTTAAAAATGAAGTAGTCGAAGATTCCGCATACCCACGGGATCAATGTGCAAATGACGGCTACGATGGGTGAAAATTTCGTTGGTGTGGAATTGCGTACCGTCTTGATGCTGATATACATCCATTTGCAGAATTTGAATAACGAAATGCACATTACTATTCCAAATATTAAGAGCAGGAACAGATAGCATAGGAATGCGATTGCTGATGAGAATTCCATTGGAGGTATTGCATCAGCACTTGTTAAATTCATGTAGGGCCTAAAAATGACGATTATATATTCAGTGAACAGCCCTATGATAAAAGCGAAAACGATGAAAATTTTTAACCAGACGATGGCGCTTCTGCCGCGCAGAATGTTTTCTGGTTCTTCTTGAGTGGATATTTCTTCTTCAGTCATAACAAACCTCAATGAACTAATATAGAAATACTTTTTTCAAAACTTGTTTATTTTTCGTATCTTTATGACGTGATGTCTTTTATGCGTAAAATAGTGGCTGCAATCTTTGCACGGGGAACTTACTCTGTGCTCAAACTTGTTGGTTGGAAGCGGGGAACTGTTTTGGCAAATGCGAAGCATGTGGCTAGTGCGTTTCCGCAAACGAATCCGGATGCCTTTTCGAACTCGATTTTGGGTGCATCGACCGTCACGCCTGTCATCTACGATACCCTCCTGAAAAACTTGACACGTCATGTGAGTGAACTCTTGTTCTGCTTTGGCACTTTCAAGAAGTTGCCGCATGATTTTTCTGCTTACCCGTGTCGTGTAGATGGCTGGGATTTCGATATTGCCGAAGGTTCTGCTCTGGTGCTTGAAAAAATGCGGAGTGGTGGAATTTTTTTGACGGCGCATTACGGCAATTACGAGGCTATGGGGCCATGGCTTTGCCGCCTTGGAATACCGCTTGTGGCAAGCTACATTCCCGTAAAACCGAAGTGGCTGAATCGCATTCTTGAAAGTAAAATTCGTGCTGTGGATGGCCGGAGTTATTCCGTGGATGCCCAGACTCCGCGTGATTTTTTGCGGATCTTGAATGGTGGAAAACTTTTCTGCTTGCTCGCCGATCAGGATTCTCGCATCCCGAGCGCGATCCAGGGGACTTTGCTGGGGCGACCGGCGAATGTGAACCCGTTGCCAGATTTTTTGCTAGAACATCGCCCACAAACTCCTGTATATATATGTTGGATGGAAGAAGTTTGCGGAGTCCATGTGCTCCATGCTGTCGAAGTGGAGCGAGTCCCGTTAAAAAATGAATCCTCAGTGCAATTGAGCGTTGTCAACACGCAATTCAACAAGTGGCTTGAGCAGCGCATTCTCGAAAATCCGAATCTTTGGTACAGCTTCACGCATCGTCGTTTTTATAGCTGTAATGCTGAAATATATTAGATTGAGGAATGAGTTTACGATGTGTTTTCTGTGCTGCCGTTAGTGCATCTTTAAGTATTCCAAAATGGCGTTGATGAAACGTTGCCCGAACTTTTGAATTTTCACTTCGCCGAATCCGAACACGTCTTGCAGTTCGTCTAGCGACAAGGGAGTTTTGTAGGCGAGGTCTTTCAGCGTCTTGTCGGAGAGCACGACGTATGCAGGCCAGTTGTTTTCGTCGGCAATTTGCTTGCGAACCTTCCGTAAAACTTCGAATAATGTCTTGTCTGCATGGTTGCTTTCGCTTGCAATGTGGTCGTTATAGGGATTGTCGGGGGCATCGGTGTATTGCCGTGCGTCGTCTGTGTTGAATCTTGCTGCTCCAGACAGTGTGTATTTGGACCGGGGCTTGCGTTGCTTACCGTCTGGCTTTGTTTCGATTTGGGGCGGTACGGCGAGTTCCGCGCTTTTCTTCCCGAACAGCACTTCGTTTCCGCTTTCGGTAATCTTGAGGTGGCTCGATTCGTTGTAGGCGATTTCGATGTAGCCCAGTTGCAACATTTGCAATAGGTAATCGTGCCAATGCTTGAGCGTTGTGCCGGAACCTACGCCGAACGTTTTTATTTTGTCGTAACCGTTCTGGACAATCTCTTCGCTGCGGAACCCTTTGAGGATTTCTGCGGTCATCGAAAAGCCGACATGTTCGCCCGTTCGCTTGATGGCCGAGAGTGCCTTTTGCACGAGGATGGTGCCGTTAAACCGTTGTGGCGGATGCTTGCAGATGTCGCAGTTGCCGCAGTTGCTGCTATTGTTCTCGCCGAAGTAGTTCAGCAAAATGCGGCGGCGGCAGACTTGCGATTCGGCGTATTCCTGCATGCGGTCCAACTTTTCGGAGTTGATTTCTCTTTGTCCGCTTTCGTTTACGAATCCGCGAAGCGTCATGATGTCTTGGAAATTATAGAACAGCACCGTTTCAGAGGGGAGGCCGTCGCGGCCTGCACGCCCGATTTCTTGATAAAAGCTTTCGATGCTTTTGGGCAAGTTGTAATGGATAACATAACGGACGTTGCTCTTGTCGATTCCCATGCCGAACGCGATTGTGGCGCACACCACGTCAATGCGGTCGTTGATGAAATCCTCTTGCACTTGATTGCGTTCTTCGGCGCTCATCCCTGCATGGTACGCCTTTGCAGAAACTCCTGCGTCAATAAGGTCTGCCGCGACCTTCTCCGTGTTCTTGCGTGAAAGGCAATAGATGATTCCCGATTCGTTTTCGTGCTTCGATATGATGGATAGAATTGTCTTTAATTTGTCTTGGCCGGAATATCCGCGTCGCACATCGAGACTCAAGTTCGGGCGGTCGAAAGAACTTATGAAAAGTTTGTAGTCTTGCAAATTCAACTGCCGGACGATATCTTCTTTTGTTAGCTTGTCTGCCGTTGCCGTCAACGCCATGATGGTCGCTTTCGGGAATGCTTGGTGTAGCCCACCGAGTTGCGTGTATTCTGGCCGAAAATCGTGCCCCCATTGCGAAATGCAATGCGCCTCGTCGATGGCGAATAACGAAACGTTCAAATGCTGCTGCAACCACGGGATTTCGCGTTGCAGACGCTCCGGCGAAATGTAGAGAATCTTGACTTCGCCCGATTTTGAACGCCGTCGGATTGCCGCGTTTTCGCTTTCGTCATTGTTGCTGTTGAGAGCTTCTGCCCCGATGCCGTTAGCATTCAACGCATCGACTTGGTCTTTCATCAACGAAATCAACGGCGAAATAACGACCGTAATTCCATCGAAAATCAATGCCGGAATCTGGTAGCAAATGGACTTGCCGCCACCCGTGGGCATCAATACCAAAGCGTCGTTGTGTGCGACAACATGGTTGATGATATCTTCCTGCATGGGGCGGAAGGAATCGTAGCCAAAAACCGATTTTAAAATTTCACGTGGGGTAGGCATCGTTTTGAATTCGGGAAACGTTCGTGCGACTTTGGGATAGTGTAAAATAGAATTATTTTCAGTGAATCACTTATTCTCAAATTCGTTAATCCATTCTTTGACCTTTGCTTGCAAAAGCTTCTTGTCCGGCAGATACAACTCATAAACGGAGGCGTAGATATTTGCATCCTTAGGCAAAGTCAGTTTTACTAAGGCATCTTTCTTTTCTTTGCAGAGCAAAATGCCAATGGTTGGCTTCTCGAAATCTTGCTTTACATAGCGATCATAGTAGTTAACGTACATCTGCATTTGCCCGAGATCCTGATGAGTCAACTTGTCAACCTTCAAGTCAACAAGCACATAACACTGCAACAGTCGATTGTACAAAACCAAATCCACATAGTAGTTGTCTTCGTCAAAAGAAAACCTTTTTTGACGAGATTCAAACAAAAAGCCTTTTCCCAATTCAAGCAAAAATTCTTGCAGCTTATTGATAATGGCGGTTTCCAGACTTGTTTCTGAATACGACGCGTCTGGCTTCAAACCCACAAATTCCAGTGTCACCGGATTGTTAATGATGTCTTCGGGCTTTTCGACCACATTGCCAACCTGTGACAGACGAGCAACTTTTTCCTTGTCCTGGCTTAACGCAAGACGCTCGTACAAGCTTGAACCATACTGCCGCTGCAATTCACGAACGGACCAGTTCCCGGATGTGGCCTCTATTTCGTAAAAGCGGCGTTCTTCATCATTCTTGATGCGCATGAGCACCTGATAATGGCTCCAGCTTAATGTGAAATTTGGGGTGTCCGAGATTTGACAGACAGTGTCTGTCAAATTTGAATAGGTCAGAAAAAATTGCCGTATCTGTCTCAAGTTCGAGTAAGACCATCCATCCCCATAATGAGCCGTGAGGCGTTCCGACAAGCCTTCAAGAACCTGTTTTCCATATTCCGCGCGTTTTTTCCCGGATTGTTCTTCTTCCACAATGTATCGCCCAATTTGGTACTTCGTGTAAACTTCGGCAACGTTCATTGCTGTAGCCACACGGGCTCGGGCTTGTTCAATCAAGTTCGCAACCTTATTGAACAGCGACTCCACCATTTTTGCAGGGATGTTCTCTTTATTTTTAACCATACAGCCTCCATTTTCCGCATATTGCGGACAGTTGATGTTAGAGGCGTCCCTTTATTCCGAAATAAAAAAAGACGCGATTCTCCATTTGACAGAGAACCACGTGCTGCATTAATGTACCTAATATTTGAAAAGTTGGCAAGGTATTTAATAAAATTTTACATAACCCATCGCTTCTTGCAAAAGTTTCTTGTCCGGCAGATACAACTCATAAACGGAGGCGTAGATATTTGCATCCTTAGGCAAAGTCAATTTCACTAAAGTTTAGGTCTCGTAAAAATAGGGTGTCTGAGATTTGACAATCACTGATTGTCAAATTTGAATAGGTCAGATAATTCTCTACAGCCCTAGCGCTTTCGCTCTATCTCGAATAGATTCTTTGTATTTTAATTTGCCTTGTTCGCTCAAAAAGGACTTGTCTAGCATTTCTTCCATCGCGGGCACGGCTTCGATGGCTTGTTTTATGAAGCGTGCGGCTCTTTTCTCGACAACTCCGATTCTTTTGGCAAATTCCATGAAATCTGGAGTGCCGTAAAAACCGTTAGCCTCATAAAAAGGGGTCTTGAAATCGTCTTCGTCCTTGAATAAATCTAGTGCTGTACGCGATTGTTCAAATGGAATATGGAGCGACGTGTTCAACAAGTCGTATGCAGGAGTCAAATTATAGACATCGGGATTTTCAACGGAATTGTGTAGCGAAAAATTCTTTGCATGAGCGTCGCCGTTACATACGAGATAATTGAATAGGACTATCCTGAAAAACACTTCAACGGCGACATCGGCGGCACTCACGTTCTCGCGAATCAATGAGGCGATTCCCTCGTATGAAATACCTTTGTACTTGTAGTCGCTACCGTTTATTTCGGGAATAAGGCCTGCAATTTGTGCGAAGTCGCTTTGACTCAAACGTTCTCCAGCATGCTCACCGGTTTCAATGACATCGAATCGTTTGGTGATATAGACGGGGTCGCCATTTTTGAAGTTCATTAAAGCTGATAACGCTGTCGGAATCTTGAAAAGGATGCGTGCCATCAGCATAGTTACATGTTCGTTGGCGGGTGCGTCTTGGTAGTTCTCGTAGTACGGTAGCAATGTCGGTTTGAGAATGTGTGTGCCGCCACGGTCTGTATTGACCAGTTTCTTGTTTTCGACTTTCACGGAAAACTTTGTCTGTGCCCCGGAA
Source organism: Fibrobacter sp. (assembly GCF_017545445.1). Lineage (GTDB taxonomy): Bacteria > Fibrobacterota > Fibrobacteria > Fibrobacterales > Fibrobacteraceae > Fibrobacter. The sequence continues at coordinate 2,470 of NZ_JAFWOM010000004.1, read as the reverse complement.
ATGGAAATTCTCTTGACTGTTCCATCCTTCGCAAATGCAAGTTGCGGAACGTCAAAATCTAACGTGGCGTTGAATCTGGAAACGCCGAACAAAGCCTTCGAGCAGGCTCGGCAAAAATCTTGTTCCGATTCTTTTAAGCAACAGCGGCAAAGACCCATCAGCGACTCCTTTTACGTACGGTAACCGCACCGATAGTTTCGTGATTAGCGAGATTCAAGAGCATTGCAAATTTGTCTGTGCGCTTAATGCCGATACGTTCGCAATAGAAAGTTTTGTTAGCCCCTTCCGGGAGTAGCCCTTGAAAATACGGGAACAAATAAGGCGAGCGGAACAGCCGCTTCTTTTTGGGCATGTCCAATGCGATGGATGGGTTTCGGGATGTCGCGTAATTGGAGTCGTAAAAAAATGTGTAGCCTTTGCTGTTTTGCAGAAGATATCCGGCAAGAATATCGTTATAATAAACGCATGCGCTGCGGATTTTGTTATTCATGCGTTACCCTCTCGCTTAATGAGACCACAAAACCGAGGGGCTTCACTATCTTGTTCAAAACGTTGATGGACGGGTTCGCTTTCCCGAGTTCGACGGAGTTGATTGTTCTGGGCGAAACACCGGAAATCTCGGCCAAGTCCTCTTGGGAGAGTCCCAGTTTTTTTCGCCTTTCCGAAATCTGTTTTCCGAGATTTTCCATACGCGATGCTCCGAATATACCCATTAGTCCATTTTTGTTTGTTGTAAAATTCCGCAAGATATTGCGGTTTTTGCTTCAAAATATATAATTTAAAACGGTTTGTCAATGAAAATCTGCAAGATATTGCGGTTTTAACTCTTTTTGTATGCCTTCGGATTGCAAGAGCTTGGTTAACGAGAAAAATGGGGCTAGTGGTACGCTGGGGGTAAGCTTTCAGCGGCAATTGAAGGAAATGGTTGCTTTCGACCTTTTTCCTTCTCGTATTCCTCTGCTGTTGCGGCTGGGCCATCCCACCAGAGCTTTGTGGAGTCGTCGTAGAGCATCTTCGCTGTGTTTGATTCCATGAAAGAGATGAGGACATCTTCTTTGGATTTTTGCTCTCTTTCTGCGGGCCACAAGATCCATTGAGAATAAAGTTTTGTCGCTGATTTTAAACCAGTCTGAAATTTGCATCAAACGGTAGCCCCTTTGAATTTGAGATATGACTTTACATCTTCAAAAACAGCCTCGTCGCCTTCTACATGGAAAATCCCAAAACCTTCGCGGATGTATCTAAGAACATCGAATTTTTTGAAAAGTTGTGCAGCTTCTTTCAGTGAAAGATTAAACCTCTGGGCCGCGATTCTAAGAATGCGAATTTGCATAAAAAGGATTTGCTGCTGTTCGTTCATGTGAGGCCTCGGGATTGTGTAATGATAGCATTTTTCTTAGATGACTAGATTTCTTTTCAACAAATTTTCTTCTTCGCACATTGCTATTCGAATTACTTCAAAGTTCCCTTTTGTCTCGGGAACCGCAAATGGTATAACGGTCAATTTTATCGAACCTGCTAAAATATCTTTTTTAGTCTTTTGTTTTTTAACCTTGCTTGTTTCCTCTGTCAAATGAGGCGCAGTATTCACCAAGTAATTTTTGAACCGTTTCTTGCGGAATTAACTTCTTCTTGTATTCTGCGACCAATGTAGGGCTCATTGAACGATTCATCGCATATTCGACAACAACTTGATCTGCCGAAGGACAAAGAATCATACCGATGGAGGGATTTTCGTTTGGCTTTCGCACATCCCTATCCAACGCTTCCAGGTAGAATTCAAGTTGTCCCAAATCCTTAGGATGAAACTTTGCTGTTTTTAGTTCAATTGCAACTAAAGCCTGCAAGCCTCTATGATAAAAGAGTAAATCGGCTTTGAATGTAGATGCACCGACCTGCAAAACATATTCCATATCAACAAAAAGAAAATCTTTGCTGCCAAGTTCCAAAATGAAATTCTTCATTTTCTCTACAATAGATTTTTTTAGTTTGTTTTCCGAATGCTTTTGCGGTAAGTTTAAAAAATCTAGGAAGAGTTCGTCCTTAAAGGCTATTCCTGCTTGCGGATAATTTTTCAGCATCCCTTTTGAAAGATTCTTCTTTGAACGTAAAAGGGTCGTGAAAGTATCGTTCTTAATACAACGTTTCAATTCCCTAAAATTAAGACGCTCTTTATTTGCGTAAAGCATATAGAAGAGACGTTGCTCTTTAGTTTTGCAATGGCAAAGAATTTCTACGTGGTTTGAAAATGATGTAAGCGAAACAACCTTCGGAAACGAGCTTAATTGTGCAGACGGTGTCTGCACAATTTCCATCTTTCTATTTTTCTGGCTTAAGTGTCAAAATGAGACCTGAACAAGGCCTCATTTTCATTTAAGTGTCATTTGGAGACCCGATTTCATGTTTACCCCTTGTTCTATAAGGCCTGTGGGCGATTAATAGTCCTGAAATCAGTACTTTTCGACGTTCT
>NZ_JAFWOM010000094.1 GCF_017545445.1 Fibrobacter sp. | reverse complement strand
CGGTACTGCATCTTTGCAACAAGGACTGTCATTCTGAGCGCAGCGAAGAATCTGTCCTCGTCACCATGGGTGCAGGCGCCGACATGAAGAAGAAACCCGCTCCGCTGCTGAACCCCGGTACCGGCAAGCCTGTGACTTTCGAAGACCTGCAGCCCGTTTTCTGCGACGAACTCATCAAGCAGGAACTCGACAACGACACTCCGTTCATTCCTATTCCAGAAGATATTCTGACATTCTACAAGATGTACCGTCCGTCGCCGCTGGTCCGCGCTTACTTCTTGGAACAGGCTCTCGGCACTCCGGCACACATTTATTACAAGTTCGAAGGCAACAACACTTCGGGCAGCCATAAGCTCAACTCCGCTATCGCACAGGCTTACTACGCTAAGCAGCAGGGCCTCAAGGGTGTGACAACCGAAACGGGTGCTGGCCAGTGGGGCACCGCCCTTTCGATGGCTTCTGCCTTCTTCGGCATCGACTGCCAAGTCTATATGGTGAAGGTCTCTTACGAACAGAAGCCGTTCCGCCGCGAAGTGATGCGCACCTACGGAGCCTCCGTGACGCCGTCCCCGTCCATGACGACCGACATCGGCAAGAAGATCAACGAAGAATTCCCGGGCACCACGGGTAGCCTTGGCTGCGCCATCTCCGAAGCCGTGGAAGCCGCCGTGAAGCAGCCGGGTTACCGCTACGTTCTCGGTTCCGTGCTGAACCAGGTGCTCCTCCACCAGTCCGTGATCGGTCTCGAAACGAAGGCTGCTCTCGACAAGCTCGGCGTGAAGGCCGACCTCATCATCGGTTGCGCTGGCGGTGGTTCTAACCTCGGTGGCCTTATCAGCCCGTTCGTCGGCGAAAAGCTCCGTGGCGAAGCCGACTACGATATTCTCGCTGTGGAACCGGCAAGCTGCCCGAGCTTCACTCGCGGTAAGTACGCCTACGACTTCTGCGATACCGGTAAGGTTTGCCCGCTCGCCAAGATGTACACTCTCGGCTCTAGCTTCATTCCGTCCGCTAACCACGCCGGTGGCCTGCGCTATCACGGCATGAGCAGCATCCTCTCTGAACTCTACGATCAGGGTCTGATGCGTGCAACGTCCGTGGAACAGACCAAGGTGTTCGAAGCCGCAAAGCTCTTCGCCCAGACCGAAGGTATCCTCCCGGCTCCGGAATCCAGCCACGCCATTCGCGCAACGATCGACGAAGCTCTCAAGTGCAAGGAATCTGGCCAGGCAAAGAACATCGTGTTCGGCCTCACCGGTACGGGTTACTTCGACATGGTTGCCTACCAGAAGTTCAACGACGGCGAAATGAGCGACTACATCCCGACGGATGAAGACATCGCGAAGAGCCTCGCAAAGCTTCCAAAAATAGACTAAAGAACGCCACTACGTGGCTACAGACGAAAGACGAAAGAATATTTCGTAGAAACGTCCAGCACATCGCTGGGCGTTTTTTCTGTGCATTTTCCAGCCGCAACGCGACCACTTGTTTTCAAATAGCGTTATTTATATATTAACATCACCACCGATTTTTTCGAGTGCGTTGCCAGGCTTGCACCTGTCTAGTGAAGCCCCAGAGTTATTATATCGTTTGCTATATGAATTAAAAAAATGATAAGGCAATGGCTACCCATACAAAACCGGTCGTATTTCCGAACTACAAACCCGTTGTTGTTCCGGCATCCCAGGTCGAAAGGGTCTTGAAGTATCTTAGGGGCGAACTCAAAGTTCCTAAGGTCACTCGCCCGATTACGTACAGGTCATCTGCCAAATGATTTGATGCTTGAACCGAACAACTTTTCTTTACTTCCTTGCCAAAAGGAAGATTTTCGAGCTATTTCAGAACGAGGATTTTTCTGTTTACGTTTTTATCGTTTCAAAGCCATCGTCAATTCTAGCAACACGTTTCCATTTGCATCGACACGGACTTTGCCATTTGGCGAAATTTCTGCCAACTGTTCATCCAGCTTTTTCACAAGAACTGGATCTATATTCGCGCCAAAATTAAAGACCAATTTTATATATGCCACTTTAGAGGCAGTTTCGTCTGTAATTTCATTTTTCTTTACATCGAGATACTTGAATTCGCAAGATTTTTCAAGCGAATCGCCCTTGAATACAATTTTCCATGCTTCATTATACTTTTTCACAAAATCAAATAGATTGCTATAGCGCTTTTTATAGACAATACGTTTTCGCCATTCATTTGGCAGTTTAACAAAATTATGTTCGAAAAGACCATATTGGCATTTTTCCGTTCCATCCCCATAAAAAACTTGTTCTAATTTTTCTTCAAAACTTGAAACATTTTTAACAGTCTCCGCCGAAAATCCATTCAATTCATTTTTAACAGATTCTCGCAAATTTCGCAATGCATTTATGACAGAATAGGTTTGGTTTAAAAGTTCATCCGAGAAAAAAATATTTGATTTCAAAGAACCAGGAATTATCCAATTCCCTTTTTCAAAATCATAGACAAATTGATCTTTCCAGAATTTTCCATCCAAAGGAAGAGTGCCATACTTTAGCGATAAAGCATCATAATCAACAACCATACCGGGATTTTGGATTTTTACAGAATCATACCATGAAGCGGGTTCAAGATTGATACGAACAGAATAACGGAACTTGCCATATTTTTTTGAAAAACCATCATAAAATACAGCCTTAAGCGGAGGAAGATTTAATTCCTTTACATCTGATAAAATTCTCAAATCAATCTTTTCAACATCACAAGACTCCATAATAATAAAGCCATTAGCTATGGAAAAAGCAAGCTTAATATAGGCATCAATACTAGCGTTAAAGCCCTTTCCATTTATTAGACTAGAATCAACATTATTTGCAAAACCAATAGAATCTAAAGTTATTTTATACACAAGCGTATTTGACTGATTATGCAATTTGGCTTTATTTATTTTACTCAAATTTTTTGAGTTTTGCATATCATAAAAATTGCTTTCATCATATTTATCAAACATGTATTTCAAAGACTCGTTCAATATCGCAATATGGCCTACAGGAGAAATTTTTCTAGCGAATGGGGCTAATTTTTTCTTCACCTTGTTTAGGTCTAAAGTTCCTGCATTACCGTCTTTATCAAGGTCAATGCCATAATCCAAAACATGTTGCGTATATACATTGAGCTTTCTTATCCTTTCAACAATTTCTTCTAACGATAAAGGTTTCTTTCCGCTTGAAAACGCAAGTTGTCCAAAAACGGGTATTTGTACATCTTTCAATTTATCAAGTTCTACATCCATCCAAAGAGACTCATCGCGAATATTAGTCTTCATCTCTTTTTTCGTTATAAAAATTTTCAAATTGCCTTCTTCAACGAAATATGGTCCAGGTAATGAAATCGTATTCTCCCTTGTTATACCAGGAACATCCATCGTAAAAGAGTCAAATTTAGCACCAAGGGAATATCCGTCTTTTTCTTTGGCAAATACAAAATCAGCCCCAAACGTAGCCGTAATTTGCGATTTTGCTTTAATCGTTTCAAAACTTACATTCTGTCGGTCTGTTTTTAAAATAAATTCAATTTTCAAAGAATCTTTGGGATCCCACAAAAAATATTCTTTATCATATTTAAAAAGATCAATCGTTTCTATAGGCTTACCCAAATAATAGTTTTTCTTCATTTTTAGATTTATTGCAGAGAATGGAATACTTTTTTTCTTCAACGAATCAACAACAGCCTTCACCCCCCGCATATCCACACGAAGCATTATACCAGGTTTCGCCTGAACGTGTAAAGACCGCATAATATCCGCTCTAACATTATCGATTTTTCTAATTATTTTATAAGCACTATACTCTTTTCCTGCTATTTTCAGTTTTTTTCCGACATACGGGATTTTATAATTTTCGCTTATTGCAGGAAAAGAATCTAAAGTATCAATGTTTAACTTTACAACAGGATTCCCTTCTACCGGCAGTCTATAACCAGACCCTTCATCACACCAATCAGCTAAATAGGAAACGTTCATTTTCGCATCGTTTAAGCCAACCATTAGCAAAATAGTCATCACAAAAACAACGCACCAACATTTTTTTCTTTTAGTGAGTCCTGAATAACGCATATTTATTACCGCATAAATTTATTATTTTCCATTCACGCCTTTCAATTTGAGCGGTGTCGCCACAAATGTAATACCTGTTGTATGTCCTGGATTTGAGTCCGAGGCTTTTCTACATCAGTCTCTTACTTAAATTCAACCAGTAAATCGATGGTCATTTTTCCGTCTCGGGAGAATGCGACTTGAGCCTTTGTCGGGAATTCCGCCAGACGTTTACGCAGGATTTTTACCAGCTCCTGCCCGAAATCCGGTCGCAATCCGAAGTCCAGGTCGAACGAGATTTTTGCATAGGCGACCTTCCCCTTGAACAAGCCCCGCTCAACAGCGACCGATTTTTTCTTGGCATCGAGAAATTCGATTTTGCACAGGCCTTTGGTTCCAAAGACATTTTTCCAGGCACTGTTAAATTTTTCGGCAAAATCCTGCACATCGCCAAAGACCTTGCGGTACTTCGCACCCACGTTTTTCACAAGGCCGTAGCTGTTGTATTTCGTAGTATCCACGAAGACGACACGATCCATTTTCCCGACAACCGCCGCAACGTGTTTGACAGCCTCGCCAATGGAATCCGCCGTCGTCGAACCTTCCACATGGTTGCGCAACTCACGCAGGGCGTTCTCGACGGCATAGACATGGGCTAGCAAATCTTCACCAGTAAACGAGGCAAAACGTTTTAAAGGAGCGGGTACATTCCATTCGCCACGGTTAAAATCGTAAGTAAACTTTTCCCTGCCGCCTTTGTTCTTCATGGGCAAAACAACAGAATAGCCAACCTTGAACGAGAGGGAATCAAAATCCACGACCATAGACGGATGAGCCCTCATCACAGAATCTGCATCTTTCGCATTTATACTTACATTGTAGCGGAGCTTTCCATAATTTTCCTCATGACCATCTCCGAACTTGGTATCAAATATTCCGACCCCCATGGAATAAACATGGTTGGACAACGAAAAATCCACTTTATCGAGAATCAGGGCGTCATAGACTAGAGTGCCCCCTTTCGCGAGATAAATCAGAATTTTAACATAGACATCGACTTCGGCTTCAAAACATTGTGTATTTTTCATATCCACATCGAATTTCGGGAGATACATCAGCTTTTGGGGCGAAATTTTAAGAACAATATAATTCTTCCCTTCATGCAACGGGACACTCCCCGTAACAGTTTGCAAAGAATCTCCATACAACTTCACAAAATCGCGTTCGTCATATTCCTTCCGCACATCCCGTAGAGTGCGGTTCAATATGGACACTCCGCTCAACGGGATTTTTTTCACGAAAATGCTATCCATTACTTTTTTCGCATCAGAGAGATTTATCTTGTTGTCATCTCCAATAGCACAATCCACTCCATATTGAACAATGTGGAGATACTCATCGAGATTTTCGACAATCTCCCTTATGCTGTATTTACTCTTTCCATAGGAGAATTCCTTTTTTTCAAGAAATGGGATTTCGACAATGTCCAAAGCCCAATAATAACCCTTCAGCGAAAAATACACCTCCCCTATTTCATCTATCAACTCCAGGTTATCCTTCGCCCCATCCTTGGACAGGAAAATCTTGTAATTGCCTTCCTTGATCCGAGCCGGCCAGCCTTTCGTATCCTCGGACGTCAATCCTGGCATTTCCAGGACAAATGACTTGAAATTTGTATTCAGTTCAGGATTCTCCTTGAATTTCGAAATTTTAAAATCGAACGAAACAACAGCATTGAGGGGAGAATCTTTTTTCAGGGGTCCCAAATCCAGATATACGCTATCCGTATTGAGATTGAAATCGATGCCCGACAATTTGGCATACGTGTTCGACATGCAAGAATCTTCTTTCAGCGTCAGGAGATCAATGGACTCCACCTTGGAATCGGCATCATGCATCAAGTTGAGATTGATAGACGAAAAGAAATCGGAATACCGTCGAGAACCCATCTTCGAATTCAAGGAATCCATCGTCTTTTTGAGGCCAGGCAAGTCCAACAACAGCGTGTCCTTGTATTCTCTCATATTGCCCTTCATGGCAAGCATGATGTTTGTCCTCACGGCATCGACCTTACCGATTATTTCAGAAACACTATACCAATAATCGCCTACTTTCAAATTTGCACTAGGACCCCCAAAATAAGAAGAGTAAATGGAGAACGTCAAGGAATGACCGCTTTTGACATGCGGAATCTCAAAATTTTCATCAAATCGGGGAATGCTCGAATCCGCGCTGGCGACTTCAAGTTTCAAGGCTGTCGAAGGATCGTTGAACTTCGCATTATTCTTGCAACAGACAATTTTCGGAGTGTACAAATAGCGGTTACTGGACGAATAGAAATGGTCCAAATTGGGCCTTGCCATGGACGCATGCACATTGCCAAAGCAAAGTGCAAGGACCAACGCACCCAAAAAACGGTGTGCAAGAAGCGTTGTCGTATTCATGATTCCTTCCTTATCACTTTTATTCTTGACGGATAAAATAGCAAAATAAAGGACGCGAAGGCAAATGCAAATCGCGTCTAAAATAATCGACTGGTGTAAAAATTTTAATTTCAGCGGTTCAGGAGAATGCGTAGCGACCGCTTGCTATGCGGGTTACGGACGATATAGACTCCGTTATTGAATCCGGCTGCACCGAGGGAAGATTGTAAATCATCCGTCAAGAGAATCGTACCAAGCTTTTTACCGGAAAGATCGAAAACCTGGAGCCTTGTGTGCGAGGAAATCAAATCGGCTTCGCGTGGCAATACCGGAATTGCGGTTCTCGACGTATCGCCCGAAGCAATCGAATCATCCGCAACGGCGTACCACTTGGCATTTTCAATGTTTGCCGTTGCATCGGTCGGGGGCGTCGTGAGGTTTGCACCAAAGTTCGCATTGTTCAGCATGTCAGTATTGACCATGCCGTAGAAAATTCCCTTTGAGATTTCCTTATCGAAGTTGTTTTCGAGGTCGCCGCGAAGCTGAGCTGTGCCGGACAGTTTCTTACCATTTACCGCCCACATCACGCCATAGACTTGTGCGTTGTCGGTCACGGTCGTATTCACGATAATCGAAATCGCACCGACTTTAGCCTTGCCGCTAATCGTGCCGCTTACGAGCCAAGCATCCTCTTCGAGCACGGCATCACCGCTGATGTTTCCCGCAGTCACGAGCGCACGCCCGCGTACCACGGCGTTATCGCTAATTGTTCCGCCATTCACGACTGCAAAATCTTCAATGCGGGCATTCCCAGAAATCGTACCGCCGTTCACGACCGCATCGGGGCCCACATAAGCGGTAGCCGCCACTTTCGCCTTGTTGCTCACGAGACCGCCGCCATTTGCATGCTTAGTATAGCCGCTTGCATTTGCGGGCTTCCAAAAATCTTTGTTATAGCCTTCGGGAGCGCCGTTTACGACTTCAATCATGTACGGGTAGCGCACAATGCTGTAGTAGAACTGGTCCCAGAGAATCGTCTGCATTTCGGTCGGAGTCGCCGTTACCACAAGCCACAAAGCCTTGTCATTTGACTTCGTCTCAATTTCAAGATTGGAACCCGTTCCATGCTTCATTTCGCTGTAACGCGGCGTACCGTCTGCACCTTCCGCCACAAGGCCGACAGTCCAACCCGATTTTGGATCGGGTAACTTGTCCGGTGCATAATTGCACCAATTGTACGTTTTTCCTTTGTAGTAGTCGGTATTGTCGCCAAAGCATTTATATCCGCTAACAGTCGGCTTGTCCTGCACGATGCCACGGAACTTGATTGTCACCTTCCCCGCCGTTTCTGGATAAATGCGCACAAGGTTATAACCCCAACGCTGCGGAGCCCAATAAGAGGGCGAAATGTAACGGTCCGCGCACTCCTCGCCTGCGGCACACTCCATCTTGTTCAGCATGGTCACACGCGTATGCCTACGGTAATTGTCGCCCCAGCTTGCGTCACGACGCGTCTTAAATTCATAATCGCCATAGGATTTTTTGTACAAACTCTTTTTTGTCGGAGCGTATTCAAGCGTCGCGTTTTTCATGGCGAACTTTCCGAATTGTTCATTCAACTGTTCCAACGACCAGCCATAGACCATCATCATCGCGCTAAACGGAGTCTGCTCCATGCGGCCATCTTCCCCGTCGCGAATCGATTCCATCCAGATGCGGTTGACTTCGTGCGCCCCCTTGTAGCCACCTCCAAATTCTTCCTTGAGGTGTTCCAGAAATTGCCAGTTGCAATAACGGTCACGCGTCGAACCGTAATACAAATACGGATAGTTAATCAGATATTCCGAGCAATGGGCGTCATTTGGATTGTACTGGTGAGCCATCCAGTTCGCATGGCTCTCGGCGAACCATCCCGAATGGCTGTTGTTGCCCATCCAGCCGGCAACGCCCTGTAAGCCGTGAGCGAATTCGTGCGACGTACCCCAATAATCCTTGAGGGAACCAACGCCAATCCACATGCCGGGGCCAAATTCGTTGTTCAGTCCCTTCACGTAATCCTGGCCGCCGTAAAGTGCCGCCATCACAGAGTTGTCGAACACGTAAATGTTGCTTTTGAGTTTTCGGTCCGGGCTTTTCGGGAACGGGAGCATCCAGCCGAGCGAATCAATGTAAAACGAATACACCTTCTCTAGCGATTGGAGTACACCCTCGGCATCCGATGTCGGAATGGAAACATTATTCGCCTTTCCGTCGTCACTCGTCGGCTTTTTGCAAACCTCGAAATGTTCCGAAGAACGAATCAGCGTAAAGCCATTGCTTTCACACTGCGGAATCCAGTTTACGTCTGCGAATGCGGCAACGGCGGCAACGCATACAATTTGCGGAAATAGTCTCATATCACAACCCATCAACAACCCTAGAACATTCTAGGTATTACTAATATATACTCTCACGCTCTCAAGAGCAAGATTTAATTAACGCATAGTAGTCTTGAGACAACGAAAAATACCGAAATTTCGACGATGACGAAACTAATGGATGATGTAGTAAAAAAACATGTTTCTGCATCACTCGACTCCCGCGTCATTGCTCTTCGTGCATAAGCCGCGATTATCCAATGCGTGAGCAAGCTCCTACGTTGTTCCGGACTTGAGCCGGAATCTTAGTCACAAAAAATGGCGGCTCATGCTTCGACATTGCTCAGCACAGGAGTCCGCCATGAAAATGCCACAGTGATATAACAATTTACAGGATTCTACTACTGTTTTTGGCCGGTCAGGCGGTAGCGATGTTCCACGCCGTTTTTCTTGAACCGCACGAATAAACTTTGTTCGCGAACGTCGTAGATAAGTCTTGGCAAATGCGATTCTACAGTTCGTACGATTGAAAAACTTCGAATAAAGTTTGTGCTATCCTGAGCGGTCGTATCCGTTTTTGACGTATCAATCTTGGACGTGTCCGTCACGACGGTATCTTTCTTGCTGGTATCTGGTGGAGGTTCTTGCGACTTGAGGATTTCGAGCATTTTTTCGGCATAGCGTTCGCCAAAAGTCTGGTAGCCATCACGCGTGAAATGCAACGTGTAGCTCGTTTCTTTAAGTGCCGGGCAACCCTGTGCCGAAATCAAATGACCGTTCGGAATAAGGTCCGCCGCCTGTTTCACGGCATCGTTACGCCAACCCAAATCGCCTGTCGGTGCAAGTTCGCCAATGAGAATCGGGGTCTTTTCCGGGTCCAGCTCCAGTTCCTTGATCAAGTCATCATAAACTTTCTTGACGCGTTTCGGCCAGTCGTTCATCTGGTAGTCCGCTTCGCCTTGGTGGAACAAAAAGCCCTTGATGACGCCTTTCTGCTTTGCGATTTTTCCCATTTCGACAATGCGTTTATACACATCGCCGCCGTATTCGTCGAGGTACTGGATCCACCACGTATCGCCCTTGTTCTTTGCGTTCTGCACGTAGGACTTGTTGCGGTCCTTGTCGAACAAGTCAATGCTCTGACCGCCAATCGCCACATTCGCGACAGCGACCTTGATGCTGTCCGGGAGTTCCTTGATCATCTTGCGACCAAAGAAATCGACGATGCCCACCTTGGATTGGCTATGCCCCATCGGAGGTGCCGCCGGATAAAACTCCCCCACTTTCTGATTGGAATGGTTCCCGGCACGCAGCACCAAGAAACGCGGATTCGTCTGACGGTCCGCATCAGTGACGGTCGCCTGCCCCGACATATTGGATTGCCCGTAAGCAAGGTAAATGTGCAGGTTTTTGTCCTGCGCAAAACTCGTCGTACTGAGCACAGCCCCTAGTACGACGCTAGACATAAGGAATTTTTTTAACATTTGTTTCTCCAAACAAAAATTTCAACCCTATTTCATATAATAGAAAAAATCAGCGTTTCATCAAGTGAACTGAGAATACAAAAGAACTGAGAATACACGTTACTGAGCATTTCACCTGATAATTAATCAAAAAAACAACATTGTAAAATTTTCTTTATAGCAAAAGAAAAAAAAATTAATTGTTTTTTTCTATTTTATTTTCGAAACAATTCATCTCGAGGAGATATCATGAAAAAAATCATCTTTATCGCAGCAATGCTCTTGACATTTGCGTCGCATTCGTTTGCATATGTCGAAAAGCCTTTTATTTCAGGCCTTCAACTTACAGAAGGTATTGAATTTGCCACTGGCGACGATTCCCCAAAATTAGACCAAATAATGGGTATGAGAATCTACATGGCATTTTCTTATAACGCTTTGATTGCTATAACTCCAGAATTGGCGATACATCCGGGTATCGGTTTCAACTTCCGCATAACGTCTGAATCGGACAATGACAGCTATAGCGGTTATGGTGTCAGCTATTCCTCGAATGATGACCAAAGCGTTATTTCGCTTGGCATCACGGTCCCCGTAATGGCTCGCTATTATTTTAACAACGTATTTTTCGGAGAACTTGGTGTTGAAGCCATGTACAATTTCTTTGAAAAATACAGATATAAAAACAATGGTTGGGAAGATATCAAAGAATCTAATGCTTTAAACTTCGGCGTTACTGGAGGCCTTGGTGTTACGCTGTTCTTCGGGCTTGAATTCAATCTCAACTTCACTTATGGCATCACTGATTTGTACGAGCAGCGCACCTACACCGATTACTATGACGATTATAACGGCGTCGAACGTAAATACACATACAAAAGCCCGACTTGGTCTTACATGCGCATAAACTTCAACATCGGTTACTGGTTCGGTTATAAGAAATAATAATTTATATACAGAATTTCAGATTTCGCAACATTTCGACAATAAGCTTAACACAAAAATCCCCCGGCAAACGCCGAGGGATTTTTCTAAAGTATGGATTCTATCGGGACAACGTCCCTCCAGAATGACATTTATTCGCTACACTAAAGCCGAGCAGTCTTCCGTGAGCAAAAAGCGCTCGGTATTGCGATTACATCGCATAAACCGGCACCTCAACAATAGAAACAAACAAGTTTTGTTTCTGCTGCACTCGGTTTAGATTTATTTAACCGAGCGCGATTGCGACCTTTGTTCCACTTAGCACTTTAGTGCTTATGTGGACATGGTCCGCGAATGGGGAGAGTGAGCGTCGCTCACATATTTCTATGGATTCTAGACGCGAACGGATTACCCGTGAACGAAAAGCGACCGGTATCAACCGGTCGTGTCGGCGAGAGCGAGGCGTGGTTCGACAGGCTCACCAACCTTAATTCTGATTGCGTAAGAGCCGAGCGGTCTTATTAACCGTGAGCGAGAAACGCCTGGCATTAGCCAGGCGTTTTCGCGAGAGTGAGCGTCACTCACATATTTCTATGGATTCTAGACGCGAACGGATTACGTATGTGCGTCAACCCATTCGGCGTTCTTCTTGCAGGCTTCGACGGACTTGTCGAATGCAGCCTTTTCTTCGTCGTTCATGGAGACTTCGAGAATCTTTTCGACACCGTTTGCACCAACGACAACCGGCACGCCGCAGTAGAGGCCCTTCACGCCGTATTCGCCATTGAGCATGGCTGCGCAAGAGAACACGTTCTTCTTGTCGAGGAGGTAAGCTTCAGCCATGTGGATAGCAGAAGTTGCCGGGCTGTAGAAAGCGGAGCCGCGACCGAGGAGGTTCACGATTTCGCCACCTGCACCAGCAGTACGCTTTGCGAGTTCAGCAAACTTTTCCTTGCTCATAAGCTGAGATACCGGGATGCCGCCGACAGAGACGCATTCCATGATGGATACCATCGTGTCGCCGTGGCCGCCCATAACGAGAGCCTTGACGTCTTCGACGGAAACGCCGAGTTCGTCAGCGACGAAGCAAGCGAGACGAGCGGAGTCGAGCACGCCAGCCATACCGATAACCTTGTTGGCCGGGAGACCGGACTGCTTCTGCATGTTATAGACCATGGCGTCGAGCGGGTTCGTAATCACGATCACGAAAGCGTCCGGAGCGTTAGCCTTGATGGCTTCGGCAACAGTCTTGATAACGCCGCAGTTCTTGTCCAAAAGGTCGTCGCGGCTCATGCCCGGCATACGCGGGAAACCAGCGGTAACGATAACCACGTCAGCACCCTTGAGGTCGGCGTAGTCGGTAGAACCCTGAAGATCGACGGACGAATTGATGACGGAGCGGCCTTCCATAATGTCAAGAGCCTTGCCCTTCGGCATGCCCTGAGTCATCGGAATATCGATAAGAACGACATCGCCAAGGTTCTTCTGTGCAAGCACGAGAGCCATTGTACCACCAATTTGACCTGCACCAACAAGTGCAATCTTCTTTCTAGCCATGATTAACCTTCCTTTTAAGGTATTAAAAATTTTACGTGTCAAATATAGCAAAAGAAATGTAAAACCGGCAACGTTACATTGTTATTTATTTGTCATCCGAGATGGTGATTCTCGCATCGTAACCCTTCATTTTTTCGAACCACTAACCACCAACCACTAACCACTTTTCTATCTTTGCACGCACTATGAGTATTGCTATTCCTCAACTGCCTAAGGGCACACGTGATTTTTACCCGGAAGCTGAACGCATCCAGAACTATATTTTCGACACCTGGCGCAAAGTCGCCGAAAGCTTTGCCTACGAAGAATACGAAGGACCGATGTTTGAACATCTGGAACTTTACACCGGAAAGTCCGGCGATGAAATCGTAAGCCAGCTCTACAACTTTAAAGACAAGGGCGACCGCGAAATCGCACTCCGCCCCGAAATGACCCCGACGCTCGCCCGCCTCGTGATCCAGAAGGCCCGCGAACTCAAGAAGCCGTTCAAGTGGTTCTCCATGCCGCGCTTGTTCCGTTACGAAAAGGCGCAGAAGGGCCGCCTCCGCGAATTCTTCCAGCTGAACATGGACATTATCGGAACCGAAAGCATCTACGCCGAAGCAGACCTCATGGCTTCCATCGCGACGATGCTTCGCAAGTTCGGCCTCAAGGACAGCGATTTTGCGATTGGCGTTTCGAGCCGCAAGCTCCTCGCCACCTACCTCGAAGAAATTGGCGCTCCGAACCCGGCGCTTGTGTATCCGGTGCTCGACCGCCGCCTGAAAATCGGTCCGGAAGCTTTTGCCAAGGCTCTCACCGAAGCAGGACTTTCCGAAGCACAGATCAAGCTGCTAGACGATTTCATGAGCTGCAAGTCCATCGAAGAAGTGAAGGCCGCCGTGAAAAGCGAAAACGCTACAGCAGCCCTCAAGGAAATCGAAGACTTGTTCGCAACGCTTGCCGCAGCGGGCTTTAGCGAATGCGTGAACCTCGACCTTTCCATTGTGCGTGGCCTCGCCTACTA
The DNA here is from genome assembly GCF_017545445.1 of Fibrobacter sp. Taxonomy (GTDB): domain Bacteria; phylum Fibrobacterota; class Fibrobacteria; order Fibrobacterales; family Fibrobacteraceae; genus Fibrobacter. The sequence goes on along the minus strand of NZ_JAFWOM010000094.1, from coordinate 5,117 downwards.
CACAGGCATCGTGTTCGAAGTGTTCGACAAGGGCAAATCCATGCGCGCTATCGCAGGTGGCGGACGTTACGACAGCCTCACCGAAAAGCTCGGTGGCGACCGCATCCCGGGTGTCGGCTTTGGCATGGGCGATGTCGTCTTGGCCGACCTTCTGCGCGAACGCGGACTTTTGCCGAGTCCGAAGCAGCATGTGGATTTCTACATTGCAAGCTTCACGAACGACATGAAAAAGATTTTCGAAACAGCCCAGGTGTTCCGCGCAAACGGCAACTCCGTATCGCACCCGCTTGCCACCATGAAGATGGGCAAGCAGCTGGAACAGGCAAACTACCAAGGCGCAAGCATTGTCGTTTATGTCGATGGCGACAAGGCGGCAGCCGGGCAGTTCGAATTCAAGGATCTCCGCGACGGCTCGATGCACGTGGGCGACACCGCCGCCATCATCGAACGCAGCAAACAGAACATCGAATCGAAAAAATCATAAAGGAGATTCCCGGTCAAGCCGGGAATGACATCTCTGCATGACACCAGTAAAAGTATTAATCACCATCCTTTCTTTGTTCCTCACCCTTGGGGTGATGGCACTCGCCTACCCCGAGGACGGAATCCACATTGGCGATACGACGTTGCGCTACCCGAAGCTATCGCAGGTTTTCGAGAAGGCCGAGACCACAACGGACTCCGCCGGAAACGAAGTCAAGGTCGAGCAAGTCGATCCGGAAGAAGCCATCCGCCAGATGATGGAAGAGACAAAGGCAAAGCAATTTGCAGCTTACTCCGATTCGCTCAAGTACTATGAGGATTTCTTCAGGGAAGGTCGCACACGCTTTGATTTGCCGAACGACGACCTGACGTGGTTTGATAGATTCTTCACGAATCTCCAGAATGCGCAAAAGGATTCTAGCGTCGTCCACATCATCCACTACGGCGACTCGCAGCTCGAAGAAGACCGCATTTCTTCGGCCATCCGCGAAGACCTGCAAACAGAATTTGGCGGCAACGGTCCGGGACTCCTCCCTGCCGTGATGCACATTCCGTCGCAAACGACATCGCAGTGGAACAACGGCAACATGCAGCGCTACATCATCTTTGGCCCCAAAGAGGAACATGCAACGCATAACCGCTACGGTCCTCTGGCACAGGTGGGCGAACTCAGCGGTTCCGCCGTTGTCAATATCAAGAAGCGTGAAAGCAAAAAAGACATGTTCCCGCACGTCGGTGGCTATTCGACCATCAAGGTGCTCGCCGGCAAAAAAGGCAACTTGAAAGTACGACTCACATACGAGCACGAAGTCGCCGAAGAAGTTGGTCAAAATGCAGACGGAACGCCGAAAATCAAATTCAAGAACAAGAAGGAGACCGCCGAAGACCCGGTTTACGAAGAATTCACGAAGCTCAGAGTTTATACGTGGAAACTCCCGGACACGACATCGAACATCAAGCTTTATTTGAGCGGACGCACCGAAATTTACGGTATTTCCGTCGATGGCGCTTACGGTGTCGCTGTTGATAACGTAGCCATGCGCGGCAGTTCGGGCACGATATTCCACAAGATAGACAACGAGTTGCTCGCCGAATCTTACAAGGCCGTCAACGCAAAACTGATCATCATGGAATACGGCGGAAACATGGTGCCGAGCATGACTCCGAAAGTTTTGGACTGGAGCAAAAAACTCATTACCAGACAAATTCAAGCCATCCAGAAAGCGAATCCCGATGCGGACATTCTCTTTATCGGACCGGCCCACATGGCAAAGCAGTATAACGGCAGGTGGCAGACGTATCCGGGGCTTGGCATTACCATCAAGATGCTTCGCGAAGTGGCTCTCGAAAACGGCCTTGCCTACTGGGACATGTACCGCGTAATGGGCGGCGAAGGCTCCATGATCAAGTGGGTCAAGAAATCCCCGCCGCTTGGCTTTACCGACCACGTCCACTTTACACGCCGCGGTGCAGCCTACATGGGCGACCTGTTCTGCTCTTCGCTCCACATGTATTACGATTACTTCCAGTTCCGCGAAAGGCACAACTTGAACGATTCGAAGCTCAAGGACATCCGCAAAATTTCGAACAAGAAAGCCCCTGTCGCAGATACTACCAAAGTAATAGAATCTAATACAAAATCCAACAACAAAGCTAAATCCACTAAAGCCGGAGGGGGTGTATAAGTGAGAAAAAAGCTTGCCATTATTGCGGCTATTATCGGCATATTCAGCATCGGTTTTACGGAAGTCTCCGCAAAGGATATGGAAATTACACCGGGCTATTATGATGTAGATTTTTCAAAATACGATTTCATTGATACGTCTCTAAACACCATCCAGTTTCCGAGAGGCAGTGCAAGTTTCGATTTGTTTTTCAACAAGCTCGATACGCTTGTCTTCGAGAACAGGGGCAAGGTGAGGATTCTCCACATTGGCGGTTCTCACTTGCAAGCAGACGTTATCTCCGGACGCATTCGCGAGCACCTGATTAAAGAATATCCGGGTGCATCGGCGGGTCGTGGCTTCGTATTCCCGTATTCAGCTGCAAGAACAAACACGCCGGCAAGCTACGCCAGTTCTTACAAGGGCATTTGGGACAAAAACAAAAACGTCCAAAAAGAAATTACGAAACCGCTTGGCCTCCTTGGCATTGCAATTAGCACAAGCGACCCTCGTGCCGAAATCACGCTCCTTTTGGACAAGTACAACAGCGAACCCATTTGGGGCGAAACAAGCTTTAGAGTTTTCGGATTCAGCGACAGCAACAATGTGGAGCCCGTGCTCCGCATCGATTCCATGGACGTTTTCGGGACGCTCGACACGGCAAGCCAAAGCTACGTGTTTACAAGCCCACGCCCAATTGACACCATACAAATTGCATTCCGCTGGTCTGATTCGACAAAGCAGGCCGAAGTCGCGGCGTTCATCACAGACTCGCTCTACAAGGATTCCGTCGCAAGGGCGGATTCACTTGCACGCGTAGCGGATTCGCTTAGGCTCGATTCGCTTGGACTTTTGCCTTCTTCCAATTCTATGGCACAAGTTGCGACCGCCGACTCCATGTTCCAAGGCGATTGCGAAGATGTTCTGGACACCAACTGTCTCAATCGCGATGAAGAATTGCAAAGTGCCATGAGGGATTCCGCGGCAACCGATACTGTTCCGCCTCGTCCGCACTTTACGCTCACAGGCATTCTCGCCGAAAACAACGCTCCTGGCATCACTTACACGAACGTCGGCATTAACGGAGCCAAGGTCTCGAACTACTTCGAAGAAACATGCCCGCTGTTCGAAAAAGAAATGTCGTACTACAAACCCGACCTCGTCATCTTTGCCATCGGCATCAACGACGCAAACGTCGAAGTCTTTAACGACAAAGCGTTCCGCGAAGATTATGACATGCTCATCAAGCGAATCCGCAAGGTGAGCCCCAAGACGGCGTTCATTTTCGAGACGAACAACGACTCCTATCGCAAAGTCCGCAAGAGAAAATACGTGCAGCATCCAAACGGCGAAGTGGCCCGCAAGTCCTTCTTTATGCTCGCCGACAAGCACAAGGCTGGCGTTTGGGACAAGTTCTCCATCATGGGCGGCCTCGGCTCCATGGCTAAGTGGGAAAAAGCGGACCTCGCCAAGAAAGACAAAGTCCATTTCAAGACGGCTGGTTACCAGCTGCTCGGCGACATGTTCTACAAGGCTTTGATGCAGGCGTATTTCGACCACATTGCGAACCTCCCTGCCGAAGACCCTGTAGCAGCGGCACAAGCACAAGCTGCAGAAAAAGCGGCTGCACAAATGACACCCCAAACAGCCGCCATAGCAAAGCAAGTCTCTCCCAAAGCGGTGAAAGACACTCCCATGAAAAATTCACCGATGCAGGCGACCGTCGCATCTGCCAGAAAGACAAAAGCAGAAATGCCCATGCCAAAGGTTATGCAACAAACTTCTAAAAACACTCAACAAAAAATTCAAATTCCGTTAAAGCCGGATGCACAATCCACGGAAAAGAAATAGCATCCAAAAACACTAATCTACAAGCCTAACGATCATGCTTGACTACATCATCCCCTACCTGACTCGCACATTCGCTTTTGACCCGAACTCCCCGCTTCTCTTTACCCAGTTCTACTTCTGGGGGTTCTTCGCGGTCGTATTCGCCATATTCTCGCTCGTACACAGCAAGCTATTGCTCCGCAACGCGTTCCTCTTTGGAACGAGCTTGTTCTTCTACTACAAGACGAGCGGCAGCTACGTGTGCATTCTCATCTTCTGCGTGATCGCGAACTTCTTCATCGGCAAGTGGATCGAGAAATCCGAGGTCAAGTGGAAAAAGAAATTGCTGATGATCATCGTCGTGATTATCGACCTCTTGGTGCTCTGCTATTACAAGTATTCTTACTTCTTCTTGGACGCGCTTTACGACTTTACCGGCATCGAGCTGCATGTCTATAACTTCTTCGCGGCGGCAAGCAACGCCATGTTCGGCACGCATTCACTCGTCGATCAGATTATTCTCCCGGTCGGTATTTCGTTTTTCACGTTCCAGGCGATGAGCTACTGCATCGACATTTACCGTGGCAAAATCAAGGCCGTCGATAACATTTTGAACTTCGGCTTTTACCTCTCGTTTTTCCCGCAGCTCGTGGCAGGCCCGATTGTGCGTGCAGACAAGTTTGTGCCGCAACTTTACAAGCCGTATTTCCTCCCCCGCCGCGCTTTCGGCATGGCCGTGTTCTGGATTCTGAACGGACTTGCCAAGAAGATTATCTTGAGCGACTACCTCGCGACAAACTTTGTCGATCGCGTTTTCGATACGCCGCTTTTGTTCACCGGCCTTGAAAACCTCATTGCGCTTTTCGCCTATTCGTTACAGGTCTATGCGGACTTCTCGGGTTACACCGACATCGCTATTGGCGTTGCGCTTTTGATGGGCTTCCGCTTGCCACAGAACTTCAACAGTCCTTACAAGGCAAAGAGCCCGACCGAATTCTGGCGCCGTTGGCATATTTCGCTTTCTAGCTGGTGGCGCGACTACTTGTACATCCCCCTTGGCGGTAACAGGAACGCAACCGTCGGCACGTTCTTCTGGATGGGTTTCTTGAGCCTTGTAGCCATCCTCCTTTCTGGCAGCAT
>NZ_JAFWOM010000093.1 GCF_017545445.1 Fibrobacter sp. | reverse complement strand
TTAGACAGATTGTTTGTCCAAATATAGTTTCCGATAATCTGTTGGATTCATTCCGTTGAGTCCGACCTTTATCCGTTTCGAGCAAAACCATTCCAGATATTTTTCAAGTTCAGCCTTGAACTCTTCCTTGTTGACTTTTCTTCAATTTCGCTGTTTGATAACTGAAAGCGAAAATCCTCGTCAAATTTTTCAATATTATTCTTGACCTGTCGATTGAAAGCTTACAACGTCGTAACTGAAGTGCGATTTGAAACAGAAAAAGTCTATATTAACAAAACGCAGTATTTCGCAAACGTTCCTGAGTTAGCTTGGAATTTCTACATCGGCGGCTATCAACCCGCCCAAAAGTGGCTCAAGGATCGCAAAAATCGCACCCTGACCTACGACGATATCTCGCACTACCGCAAAATCATCGCCATCCTTATCGAAACCCACAAATTGATGCAAAAACTCGACGAAAAAACATAAAAACGCCTTGATCTAAGGCGAAAATAAACTTTTTTCTGTCAAAGGACAGATTTTGACATTCTGCGAGGGTATATTAATATAAAGCCGAAAGGAGTCCGAAAAATGATCCCCTTTTTCAAACATAAAGGAACTTTAGCTGCTTTAGATGAAGTTAAAAAAATAAAATTGTTGATATATCTAGGTTTCCCAAAGGTGTTGTTGAAGATTTAAAGGGATATGATAAAGCAGTATATTTCTTCTATGGTCACCATCCTTTCGTATTTGTAGATAATACAAAAGGTCAAAACAAAAGCGGTCAAGTACGCCAAAAAAATAAAACGCGCAAAAAGAAAAAATGCCTATAGAGACCATATACCATAGGAATGGCGAAATTCGCGAACTATGCCCCATTGAAAATGGAATGATCAATGGCGTTGTCAAGCGTTATTCTGAAAAAGGATTTCTTGCAAGTGAAATTCCTTATGTGGATGGTCTTATGAATGGCGTGAAAAAGCGCTACTTTCCTGATGGTACGATTAAGGCTGAAATTCCGTATACTGACGGATTGATTCATGGGTTGAAAAAGCGATATAACAAACATGGAATATTATTTGAATCTATTCAGTATGATCATGGCGAATATGTAAGAATATGCTATTTTGATTTCTTTTTTGCATCTGGGCTTACAGAATCGGAACGTTTAAATGAAATACAAAGGGAAAAAATCCATAAGGCTGCAAATTCTGTATTTTTGAACGAATCAGAATCTTATTTAGCTTTAGATGTAACATCTCAGTGCTTTAATCCTTCTAAAATTATAACAGACGATGTTCCGGAGCCAGAGGGAAAAGTTTTAGAAAGACCTAAGGAAAAAAGAATCGTCGATCCGAAAGTTGAAGCTTTTACACATCCCGTAGAAAATGGAAGATTCCTAAAAGAACGAATTGACCGTGGCGTTATTGTCGGTGATTCTAATTTCACGAGCGAAACTGTAACATCCTTTGAAATCACGTATTTCAAGGGGATAAATCAGGAAATGACTGCAACTACATCCAAACGTCCTATTAAAGAAAATCCAATCACTGTTTGGATTGAAAAAGGCGATGGGGTGGAATTCAAAACGCGCGTATGGATAAGGAACGGCAAGTGGTTTGGCTGCTTTATAACTTCTAAAAACATCAGTTGGGAATACTACATGTGGGTTCTGTTCCAAAAAATCAATATTTTGGAATGGAAATCTGATGGTGAAATAGACGCAAATCCCGGCGAGTATGGTTCAATTCGTATCTATACTCAGAAACTTGAAAAAAGTTTTTCTTGGACAAGTCAAAAGCCTGAAAATTGGGACGAATTTCTGACTTTCTTCAATCGGTTCTTCGGAAAAAATACCAGAACTTCTTTTGAAGAGGGCTTCTTCCTCGCAAAAGAACAAGAATCTTTTCTCGATAATGGCGGTACAATAAAGAATTTTTGTGGTGCTAAATATAATCTACAGAATCTTCAAAAGCCTGATGATATCTTCTATCCTAAAGACACTAAGCCTTGCAAGTGTCCTTGCTGCGGTGGAGATACGAATTATAGAGACTATCAGGATCTTTCAAAAAGATTTTGTTATAAGTGTTATAAAAAAGCGTGTGAAAATTTTCCATTACCCAAAGGCGTTGATTTGGCAGATGTCGTTTCATTTATTAAAATCGAATTTGCTACGGATCAACAGTTTTCAGAAAATACAACAGGATTTGTACTAACGATTTCAAAAAAGAAAGAGATTCTACTCAAGTATGCCAATCTAAAGCAGGGTAAATTAGAAAAGAAGTCTTATATAATAAGCAATGATGATTGGCGAGAATTCCTTGAAATTCTATTTAACAAAGCTTTTTGCCATGAGTGGGCTCAGGCGTACGAAAAACATTTATCTCACATGTATGATGGGCGTTGTGATAATTGTGGATTTCTTAAAGTATGTTTCAAAAATTTCCATTTAGGATACAGAAAAATATTGTCCCGTTGGTCAGGTAAAGAGCCGCCTTATTGGGCTATTGCTTTTGATGGCGTACAGAAACTTATTGAAAAGGTTACTTGTACACCGTAATATTGAAATTTATTTGTAGTTGTGCAAAACTATTGCAGATTGCCAAGTTGGTTTCATGTTTGGAAATTCGTCATCGTTATGGACAGTCTTCGCATGGTATGAAAGGTCTTTCTTTCTAATCGCAGGTAAAGAGCCTAATATTGGAATACTTCCATTATGACAGCGCAAACCGAATACATAATCATTTTCATTTTCTAGAATTCCAACAATTTTGAAACTATTAATCCGCTTGTAAATGATTTTGATAGCTTTGATCAAGTTCTCGGTCACGATGCGAGATTTTTTGTGATAACTAGCGTATATTTCGTAATTTGTTATTTCAATTTCTCCCTTTCCCTGATTCGATTGATAAAATTCTCTAAAAATTTCAGTAGGGACAGGCTCATTGTCTGTTACGGTTACAAAACAGTCATCGATCCTCTTATTTATCGAACTTTTCCTAGCATAAGAATATGCGATTACAAAAATGAAAACGCCTTTTTGCTGTTTTATATCCATATGGCTTTCATCCTGACTGTTAAGAAGAATCTTCTTTAAAATATATATTGTTGAAGTCAGATGATGACATTGAACGATTTCTTGCGATTAAAAGGATTAGCTTAATAATTCTTTGGACGGAATGATGTATATTTAGCTTGAGGTTGTTAAATGAAGCTTTATCATGGAAGTACAGAGATTGTCGAAAAGCCCGAAATTAGAATTTCGAGGTTCAACAAAGATTTTTACTTCGGTTTTTATTGCACGTCTATTGAACAGCAGGCTGTCCGTTGGGCGACTCGTTTCGGCTCGGGTTATATTAATGTTTATGAATATGTGGAAGACGCTAATCTAAAAATACTCCGCTTTGAAAAAATGACCGATGAATGGCTTGATTTTATTGTCGCTTGCAGAAGTGGTAAAGCCCATGATTATGATATCGTAGAAGGTCCGATGGCGGATGATACCATATTTAATTATGTACAAAGCTTTATTGATGGTCAAATAACTCGTGAAGCTTTTTGGGGATTGGCTAAATTTAAGTATCCAACTCATCAAATTTGCTTTAATACAGAGAAAGCTTTAGCTACATTAACCTATAATTCAGCGAAAGAAGTCCATGAATAGCAATACCTCCCTTTTTTACACTTGTAGTCTTGTCGAATTCATTGGACGCCAAACGCATAATGAACGTTCAGTGGTTGTAGAGTTGTTGGGAGCAGATCTCGATCGCATTTACAAGTATCAGGATGTTTTTCATTGCGAGCCGATTGAAAAAGTTGCGGACGATTTTATTCAAAGAGCGAAGATTCCTGTCGGGCGATTTGATAATGTTGGCTCTTGCAAATACAATGTTCCGAGTTATTGGGATATCGGTGATGTCTTTTCACGTCTTGTGGAAGATTGTTTCGCTGGCATGGATGATGTTGCCGGGATCCGAGCTGCATATCGCTCTTGGATTGCTCCGAAAATTTTGAATTTTAATTCCGATTTGTTCTATCAGTCTCGCGATTATATAGCGGAATGTTATAAGGCTGGCGAAATTCTGGCTGCGTAAAAAAGCCCGGGGCGTTGCGGGGCGCGGCGACTGAGCGCCCCGCTCGAAGGGGTAGCGGAAGCCGAAAGGAGATTCCCGGTCAAGCCGGGAATGACATTCGGCTGAAGCGAGGGGAAGACATTCCCCTCCTCCCCTATTTTCCAAGACTTTATTGGATCCTTCGTTTCACTCAGGATGACACAATCGGCGCATTGCGCCTACGCTCAGGATGACGCGATTAGCGCATTTCCCGCTACATTTCACTTCCTACTTCCTACTTCCTACTTCCTACTTTTCTACATTTGTGCCCACTATGGAAATGGAAACTCGTTATAATCCGAAAATTGTAGAAGACCGTTGGCACGACCAATGGAACAAGAATAATGATTTTGCCCCGAGCGGAAAGGGCAAACCGTTCTCCGTCGTCATTCCGCCTCCGAACGTTACGGGCGCTTTGCACCTCGGCCACGCTCTGAACGACACGCTGCAGGACATTCTCGTCCGCTATCGCCGTAAGACTGGTCGCGACACGCTCTGGATTCCGGGCACGGACCACGCCGGCATTGCCACGCAGGCTGTCGTCGAAAAGAGACTTTTCCAGGACGAACACAAGACACGCCACGACATTGGCCGCGACGCCCTCGTGGAACGCATTTGGAAGTGGAAGGACGAATACGAAGCCCGCATCACGAAGCAGCTCAAGAGCCTTGGCGTTAGCTGCGACTGGAGCCGTCAGCGCTTCACGCTCGACCCGGTTTGCGCAAAGGCTGTCCGCCACGCTTTCTTCAACCTTTTCAAGAAGGGCCTTATCTACCGCGGCAAACGTCTCGTGAACTGGGACACCAAGCTCCAGACGGCTGTGGCAGACGATGAAATTTATTACGAAACTGTGAAGGGTCACTTCTGGACGTTCAAGTATCCTCTCGCCGACGGTTCGGGATTCATCCCGGTTTCGACGACTCGTCCGGAAACGATCATGGGCGATACGGCTCTCGCTGTGCACCCCAACGACGAACGCTACAAGCAGTTCATCGGCAAGATGCTCAAGGTTCCGTTCGTGAACCGCGAAATTCCGGTGATTGCAGATGCCATCCTCGTGGATATGGAATTCGGTACGGGTTCCGTGAAGGTGACTCCGGCTCATGACCCGAACGACTATGCTACGGGACTGCGCCACAAGCTCCCGATGATCAACATCATGAACGACGACGGCAGCCTCAACGAGAACGCCGGTCCGTTCCAGGGTATGAAGGGTCAGGCCGCACGCGACGCCGTGGTGAAGGGTCTCGAAGATCTCGGCCTCCTCATCAAGGTCGAAGACCACGAAATGCAGGTGGGTCACTCCGACCGTTCCAAGACTGTGATTGAACCGTACTTGAGCGACCAGTGGTTCGTGAAGATGGACGTCCTCGCCGACAACGCTATGAAGGCTGTCACGAGCGGCGAAATCAAGATTATCCCGGAACGTTATGCCAACAAGTACCTCGACTGGCTCAAGGAAAAGCGCGACTGGTGCATCAGCCGTCAGCTCTGGTGGGGCCACCGCATTCCTATTTGGCACGCCGACGAAACGACGACCGAAGAGGACTTGAACAAGGCATTCGCAGGCCGTAACGACATTTACTACTACAAGGCACAGAACGGCATCTGGCTCATCTGCTCCGAAGAAGAAAACTTGAAGGAAGATGCTGTTGCCGGTCACAAGATTGTGCAGGAAGAAGACGTGCTCGACACGTGGTTCTCCAGTGGTCTCTGGCCGCACTCCACAATGGGCTGGCCGGAACAGACGGACACGCTCAAGAAGTACTACCCGACTTCCGTGCTTGTGACGAGCCGCGACATCATTACACTCTGGGTCGCCCGCATGGTGCTCTTCAGCCAGGAAAACATGGGCACGGTTCCGTTCCACACGGTCTATATCCACCCGAAGATTTTGGACGGCAATGGCATGACCATGAGCAAGTCCAAGGGCAATGGCGTGGATCCGATGGATATCGAAAAGAAGTACGGCACGGACGCTCTCCGCTTCGTGATGGCAAGCCTCTGCACCGACAACCAGGACGTTAGACTCCCGGTGAAGAAGGAAAAGCAGGAAGACGGCACCGTCATCAACACCAGCGAAAAGTTCGAAATTGGTCGTAATTTCTCGAACAAGCTCTGGAACGCTTGCCGCTTCTTGTTCCCGCACTTGGAACAGGCTGGCGCACTTTCCAAGGACATGCTCCCGATGGATTCTTCGATCTTTGCTCTCGAAGACCGCTGGATTCTCTCTCGCTTGAACTCCACCATCCAGGACGCAACGAAGATGCTCGAAGAGTTCCACTTTGCTGAACTCGCCGGCTTCCTCTACCGCTTTGTCTGGGACGATGTCTGCTCTAGCTACTTGGAAATCAAGAAGGCCGTGATCAACAGCGAAACGCTCACCGCCGAAAAGAAGAACGCTATGGCAATCCTCAGCCACGTGCTCCGCGGTGTGATTGACCTGTTGCATCCAGTGATGCCGTTCATCACGGAAGAACTGAACGCAACGCTCTTCCCGGGTTCTGAACGCGTGATCAACAGCGCATGGCCGAAGGCTGACACGAGCCTCATCGACGCCAAGATCGAAGCAGCTTTCAACCAGGCATTCGCCGTCGTCGAAAGCGTACGTGGCGTGCGCGGTCGCTACAACGTAAGCCCGGCTACCAAGCTCAAGGCTGTCGTGAGCGTCGATACCGCCGAAACCGAAGCAAGCGTGAAGGACTGCCAGGCTATCATCACCGAACTCGGTGGACTAGAATCGTTCTCTGTGGCCGTGAAGGCCGCAAAGCCAAAATTCAGCGCAAGCTCCGTGGTGCCGGGTGGCGAACTCTACATCCCGCTCGAAGGTATCCTTGACCCGGCCGCAGAAATCGCACGCCTCGAAAAGGAAATCGAAAAGGCCAAGGCATTCGCCGCTTCTATCGAACGCAAATTGTCGAATGAAAAGTTCGTGAACGGAGCTCCGGAAGCAGTCGTGAACGCCGAACGCACCAAGCTCGCAACGCAACAAGACATCATTGCCAAAAACGAAGCGGCATTGAAAGAGCTGAAGTAGTTCACGTCGCTGCGAGGTTCCGCAAGGAGCCGCGGCAATCCATTTTAAAAAAGGTGTTCCGTATGGAGCACCTTTTTTCATTTTGATTTTTCATTATCCGCCTCAACCATAGACTTTAAGTTTAATGAAGCAGATTATTTTCATACAACGATCATCTTCCCCCAAAAACAATATAATTTATGTATAGGTTGTTTTGGAGAGTTGCATGAGAAAGCTTTTCCCTCTTTACTTTTTGTTACTATCGCTCCCTACGATGCTTTTTGCCGACATCGTATATCAAGGGAAAAGAGTTGAATCTTGGCCCGAAGAGGCTCGGCCCAAATTCAATAATTCCAGCATTGACAAACCCAGTTTTCTTTTATCAAGAACGGACGCATCACAAACGAAAAGCCACTATGCCGCCCCCAAGGGTAAAATTTACAGTTTGACGTTGCTCGTCGATTTTTCGGACAAGCCAGCTCCCGTTACAGTGAGCGATATCGAAGAATGGCTGAACAAAGAAGGTTTTAATAGGGACGGTTGCAATGGTTCCGTGCGCGACTACTACCTCGACGTATCTAATGGACAGTTAGACTTGACAAACGAAGTTTTCGGTTGGTACCGCGCCAAGCATCCAAAATCCTGGTACGAAAGCCTGAAAGATTATACGGGATCAGACTCGCTCATGAAAGAAGTATTCGCGTATTTCGATCCGCAGGTTGATTTTTCGCGTTACGACAACGACAAGGACGGAACGACCGAGGCAATCAACATCGTGTATGCAGGTGCCGGAGAAACGTGGGGACAAGGGCTTTGGCCGCATTCCGGATGGTCCAACGAAAAACGTGACGGGGTCCGCCTCACGCACCATCAAATGACGGACATGCCGGGCAAGTTTTCCATTTACGTTTTTGTCCACGAAAGCGGGCACATGATTTTCGGCTGGCCGGACCTTTACTGGTACGGCGATTACTGCACCATGGGCAATCGAGCACACGACTTGAACCCGGTTGCCATCAATGACTTTTACCGTGCGGACCAAGGCTGGATTCCGTTCGTTGATGTGACGAGCAACGACGTAAGCCTCGAAATCACAAAGCCAAACGAAGTCTGCTACCGATACAAAAACCCGGCTAGGCCCGAAAAGGAAGGACTCGTATGGTCGTACGTGCGGAACAAGGGCCGCAACCAAGTGCTAAAAGGAAGCGGACTTTTGATGCAGCACTACGATTTTTCCATCGAAGGCAACACAGCCGAACGAGGACTCGGATTGAAAATCGTAAACGCCGACCATGCAGATATTTCGCACACCAACAAAAATGACCAATGGCCAAACCCCGGGAGCAAAGCATCCGCTTTTTTCAAAAGCGGAACCTATTCAGAATTTTCGGACGAGAAGTATCCTGCCATCACTTGGTACAACGGTTCCAAAACAGGACTCAAGATTACGGACATCGGAACACCCGGAGAAACGCTCACGTTTTGCATCGGCGGAAACTGCCCTGCACAAGAGTCTTCTAGTTCGTCAATCGCATCGCCAACCTCGTCTAGTTCAACAGAAATTTCGTCAAGTTCTTCGAGTGCGGCAGTTATATCAAGTTCGTCGAGTACGCCAAAACCCGAAAGCAGCAGTACTGTCGAAATGAAAATCGAAAAAATTGCGTTTGACGTAGCATTGCAATTAGACAACAACTACGGCTATGCGACTTTAGATTTGAATGGTGAAGACATCGCCAAAATCTTGGGCATAAGCCAAAGCGAAATCGCAGATAAAGTCAAATTCTACGGCGTAGAACCCGACGGCACACTCAACAGCCGCACCACCGGCGAAGGCACCGGCCACTGGTTCGATAAAGACGGCAAAATCGTCGCTTGGGACGTTAATGGCACGAGCATGATTTACTCCAACGTTGACCTTTCGACGATGACGACAAAAATCGGCCACATGCCGAACAAAGTCAAAGCGGGAGATTCATTCACCATACGACAAGCAATCGTTTACGAGAACAAGCAAGTCACTTTCGAGATTACGGTCACGATACAGGAACGGACGACAAGAATTTCAAACATCCGCAGTTCAAGACGTGGCACACCCGGCAATATGATTTTCAACGTGCTCGGCAAGCCCGTCGGAAAGCGTACAGAATCGGGCGACATGCCCGACCTGCCTAAAGGCGTTTACGTAGAATACGACTATTCTTTTTTCACACCATCCCCGTAGATGGTTTTCCAGTCGTTTTTCATGGACACGGGAATCCATCCGTACTTTTTGCTTGCGACGCGCATTTTTTTGTATTTCACTTCGTCGCCATATTCGCGTTCAAAATCATCGCAAAGCAGCATGAAGCCCATAGCCCTATACTTGTTGTTTGAAATTGTATAATTCAAGAGGCTCGCATCCGTGCCGCTGTTGCCAAAAGCAAGCACCGGCTGGTAGCCAATTTCACTTGCGAGAGTCGTTACCTTGTTCGTCTGCAAATTCTTGATAATGCTCTGCCCTGCAAGCACGAGATTGTCGCCGTTCTGGAATGTATAAGCAAGACCGTCTTCGCCTTTTTGGTTGCTCGTTACCACAACCACATCGGAACCGATAATTTGTTTGGGCGGAAGGCCGAGACCGTCAACAACGACAGGCCGCATCGTGTAGCGTTCCGTGCCGCTGCTCACATAAACCGTGAAGCCATTCGATGTCAAGAATTTCACCACTTCGACCATGGGTTTGTAATAAGCTTCGCCGCGTTTGAGGCCCGTAAAGCCCGGCTGCGGTTCTTGCATAAACGCACGGACGTACGCTTCGAATTCCGAAAGCGTCATGCCCTTGTAAGCCTCGGCCACCATGCGTTCGCGCTCTGCACTCAACCCCGGAAAAATTCCCTTTTCGCGGCCATCGCGTGCAGCCTTCAACTGCTTTTTCGAAGGCTTGTAAGTGGAATCGTCAAGAACGCGGTGTTCAAAAAGCATCCAGTCAAAATACGTCGGAGCGGTTTCGAGGAATAGCGTGCCATCCCAATCGAAAACAGCAATGCGACGTTCCACCGGAATAAAATCTGGCGAGGTCGAATCCGTTGTTGCACGAACAAACGCTTCAAGCGAATCTTTCGCAGGAGCGTGATCGTTCCAAAGAGAAAGAGATTCCTGAGGTCTCTCGGGAAGTACGGCTTGCTTGGATTGCTCGGCGAGAGTCGCGCCATCCCGAGATTCCGCCTGTCGGGATTCAGCTGAGACCGCCGCAGCCGCAGTCGAAACGGTCGCGGACTTTTGAACTTCTGTAGTCGCCGTCGGGAGTGCCGCAGACTTTACATCGTTTTTCGAGCAGTCTTCACAAGACGACTTATCGCAACAGCCCGCCAAGAACATCACCGCCACAGAACCAACAGCAAAAATTTTTGCAATCATACATTGCTCCCCTTTTTTCTGAAATTTATTCAGTGTTAAATATAGTGATAAAAAATAAGAATCGGCAATTACATTAAATTCCTTTCACTGCCCACAAAGGAACATTCACCATCCATTCCTGTTTGCGGAATAGAGACATAGACGTGCGAATCGCCGTAGATGGTTTGAATTTATCAACATAGAAACGAAGACTTTTGGCCTTCAAGTTTTCTTCTGCCTTAACTTCAACAGGAACAACATCACCCTTCTTCTGGATTAAGAAATCAACTTCATACGTCGATTTTTCAGAAGCATAATAGAAAGGTGTATAAGACGTTTCTGCAAGCAATTCCTGTAACACATACTGTTCTGTCAAGGCTCCCTTAAACTCGGTAAACACGCCATTTCCATTTAACACCGACGATATGTCCAATTCACTTTTAGCAGCAAGCAAGCCTACGTCAAGCATATAAATCTTGAAGAAATCCATTTCTGCATACGACTTCAATGGCATTCCCGGTTTAGAAACCATATTTACCTTATGCACAAGTCCACAATCTAAAAGCCACTGTATCGCAATCTCAAAATTCTTCGATCGAGCGCCTTTCTTAATTTTTCCAAAAAAGAACTTCCTATTTTCCTTTGCAAGTTGCAATGGGAGCGAATTCCAAACCATACGGATTCTCGGCAATTCCCTTGAATCCACGTGTTTACCAAAATCGCCCTCGTACTGATTCAAAATTGAATTCTGAATTTCACGGCAAACATCGTAATCATGTTTTTCACGGAAAGAATTTACAACTTCAGGCATTCCCCCGACAATATAATACTGCTTGAGACGTTCGCGATACAAATCAGCGAACTCATTCACCTCAGAATTTTCAGGATTACCTATATACGACGCAAGACGCTCGTCACCGAGTGCAATCAAAAACTCAGAAAAACTCATCGGGTGAAGCCACAGTTCATTCACTTTTCCAACCGGGAAAGATATTCCCTCATGGATCGCAACCCCCAAGAGCGAACCAGCAACTACAACTGCATATTCGGGACAGTCCTCAAAAAAATATTTCAGCGATTCAAGCACCTTCGGTGCTGACTGAATTTCATCAAAAATCAACAAAGTCTTTTCAGGAACGATCTTGACACGCAACTCAACTTCCAATGCATTCAAAATGCGACGGACATCGTAATCCGGCTCAAAAATTTTCGCAATCTTGGTGTTGTTGAAAAAACTGACATAGACACAGTCTTCAAAATACGTCTTGCCGAATTCCTTCATCGCCCAAGTTTTACCCGTCTGACGAGCCCCCCAAAGAACAAGAGGCTTCCTGTTTTTCGAATTCTTCCATTGGACCATTTTATCAATTATATACCTAAGCATGCTCTTAATATAGAATTTTTGTAAAGAACATGCATTTTTTCCGCGAAAAAAATGTTAAATCAACGCATTTTTTCTAAGATAAAGGCTTTTTATGATTTTTTTGTATGAGGGAATTCCCTCTCCTATAGAGCTTTTCTACTGAAAACTTTTGCTAAAAACAGAAAAAGTTTTCACTATACTGATAACTTTTTTCGACGCACTGGAGATAATCAAGGTGAGCCTACGGTTAATCCTTTAGACAACGAACTGAATATCCACTGAGCATGTTGGATTCAAACAGGATTGCATAGCCGAAGTCGTCCAAACGTATAGCAGACGCATCCGTTTTACCATTCTGTGTAGAACTCCAAAAGACCGCTATGTTGCCTTCATAATAGAAATTCCCACTGCCATACCTATAGCCAGCAGGCAACGCCGAGAACGAGAATGCATCCGTTCCATTACTGTCTTCATACCAATACCAACCAGATACGGACTTGAGAACCGTCCCCGCAGTCCATTTTACACCAATTATAGTGTCACCGACTGTATTGATAAGGATGTTCCATTCGGTGTCCGAAGGCAAGTGCCAGTCACTGGGACACACACCATTCCCCGATGGAATCGCTTCTATGTCGTTGTATCCGCCATCAACCATACCAATACCTACCGCAACGGCCCATATGTATAGGCGACCGTACTTAGAGCAATACTCAGCAGAATCATTGTAGCAGTAACTATATTCCGTTTTAAAGTTGAGGTTTTCAGCCATCCAAGTCTGAGTTCCAATGGTCACCGTTCGATATTTCTGGCCATCGCGAGAATCCGTAAAATAACCATCACTTATAGAATTTTTTTCTACAGATGCACTTGTAGAAGACGGATAAACTTCTACAGCATCGTCGCTTTCTACCCACTTTTTATTTTGGCAGATATAACCCTGATCCTGATCTTTCACATAGGCGGTCTTGCCTTCCCTTTTTTCTGCACAGGATGGCAACATTTCATAAGTCGCCACTTCCATATCAGCGGAACTGCTTTTTGCTGGGCTGGTTGCCGAATCGGAATCGCCACCGCAAGCGGACAATAAAAATAGAGCAGAAACACCAAGCAAGGCTAGACTTTTCATACATTCGATCCTAAAACTTTTTTCTCATTCCACAAAGAATTGTTTATTTTCATTCACTCTAAAAAGCTAGTTTTTTCTCACACATGCATGAGAGGATTTTTATAAACAATTTGATGCTTTCAGGGTGTTTTTGGCAGCTATTTTTCACTATCAATTAATTTTACCACGGCATCTTTTATTGAGCACACCTACTATCTTTTTCCATATCTGCAAAATTCTTCTTCTCTTCGCTTAGTTTTCAGCGATTCCAGCATTTTGCCCATTAAGGTTAGCGTCTGCTCATAGGAAAGAGACAGTACCTGCTCGGTAAATTCAGCAAATGCGACATCAGACATACTGCACCTCCAACTTCATCTCATGTAAAGATATTCTTTTACGCTCCAAAAGGCAAATGGACCGATTTTACCATTGGTCGATTTGCTGTTTTTGAATGCAAACGGGGTTTTAGGGGCAGAGCCCCTAGGCGAGAGGGTGATGGATGGTTCGACAGGCTCACCAACCTTGTAACTCACATTAGCCTGGAGAAACAGAAATCAGGGGGAGGCCTCCCCCACCTCATCAAAATCTATTGTTACAAAACTATTATAAACTTCTTAAAAACGGATTATTTGCAGTCCAATTGGATTGAACAGGAACATTTGAGGGGTTTAATAAATCTATCTTGTAGCTTGTAAAATTTTGCAGAGTAGCAGGATTTTCAATTAACCGTTAAATTAAAACACTATAATAATATGAGTCTTAAAATCGTTGTGCTTGCAAAGCAAGTACCTGATACACGAAACGTAGGCCCGGACGCTATGACGCCGCAGGGGACTATCAATCGTGCCGCATTGCCCGCGGTCTTCAACCCCGAAGACCTGAACGCCCTGGAGCAAGCCCTTCGTTTGAAGGACCAGTTCCCTGGTTCCACCATCTCCGTGTTGACCATGGGTCTCCCGAAGTCTGCCGAAGTCGTCCGCGAAGCTTTGTACCGCGGTGCTGACTGCGGTTACGTCGTGACGGACCGCCCGCTCGGTGGTGCTGACACGCTCGCTACGAGCTACACGCTCGCCCAGGCAGTGAAGAAGATCGGTGACTACGACATTATCCTCGGTGGCCGCCAGGCTATCGACGGCGATACCGCACAGGTCGGTCCGCAGATTGCTGAAAAGCTTGGACTTACTCAGGTCACTTACGCCGAAGAAATCTTGAAGCTCGACGAACAGGCACGCAAGGTCGTGATCCGCCGCCACATCGACGGTGGTGTCGAAACTGTGGAAGCACCGCTCCCGCTGGTCGTGACCGTGAACGGCAGTGCAGCTCCGTGCCGTCCGCGCAATGCAAAGCGCATCATGAAGTTCAAGAACGCTACTGCAGTTGCCGAACGCAAGCCGGAAGATGCAGACAAGTACGCAGCTCTCATCGCTAAGAAGCCCTACCTCGACATCCCGCAGTGGGGTGCAGCCGACATCGACGCCGACCCGGCCCAGATCGGTAAGGCAGGCTCGCCGACGAACGTGAAGGCCGTCAAGAACATCGTGTTCAAGGCCAAGGAAAGCCGCACGCTCTCCGCAAGCGACGCCGACATTGAAGGACTTATCAAGGAACTTTTAGACGGGAAGATTATTGGCTAACCTATGAATAACGTATTTGTATATTGCGAAATTGAGGGAACCACCGTCGTTGACGTTTCCCTTGAACTGCTTTCTAAGGGTCGCAAGTTGGCCAACACTCTCGGCGTTCAGCTCGAGTGCATTTGCGCCGGCAAGGGCCTTGATGGCATTGAAAAACAGGTTTTCCCTTACGGTGTGGACAAGGTTCATGTGTTCGACGCCGAAGGCCTGTTCCCCTACACCACCAACCCGCACGCCTCTCTCGTGGTGAACCTCTTCAAGGAAGAACAGCCGCAGATTTGCTTGCTCGGTGCAACGGTTATCGGCCGTGACCTCGGCCCGCGCATCTCTAGCGCCATGCACAGCGGCCTTACCGCTGACTGTACCGAACTCGAAATCGACAGCTTCGAAATGAGCATCGGTGGCGTGAAGAAGTTCTACGAAAACCAGCTCTGCCAGATCCGTCCGGCATTCGGCGGTAACATCGTCGCAACGATCGTGAACCCGGAACACCGCCCGCAGATGGCAACCGTCCGCGAAGGCGTGATGAAGAAGGAAATCGTGGACCCGAACTACAAGGGCGAAGTCATCAAGCACGACGTGGCCAAGTACGTTCCGGAAACGGAATACGTGGTCAAGGTGCTCGAACGCCACGTGGAAAAGGCCAAGCACAACCTCAAGGGCGCTCCGATCGTGGTCGCCGGTGGTTACGGCATGGGCTCCAAGGAAAACTTCGACATGCTGTTCGAACTGGCGAAGGAACTCCACGCTGAAGTCGGTGCTAGCCGCGCCGCTGTGGACGCAGGTTTCGTCGATCATGACCGTCAGATCGGTCAGACTGGCGTGACGGTCCGCCCGAAGGTCTATATCGCTTTCGGTATTTCCGGCCAGATCCAGCACCTCGCTGGCATGCAGGATTCAGGTATCATCATCTCCGTGAACTCCGACCCCGAAGCTCCGATCAACGCTATCGCTGATTACGTGATCAACGGCACCGTCGAAGAAGTTCTCCCGAAGATGATCAAGTATTACAAGGCAAACAACAAGTAAGCGCTATGGCAAATTTCTACACAGATCACCCCGAGATTAAATTCAACCTCGAAAGCAGCCCCTTGATGCAGCGCATTGTCGAGCTCAAGGAAAACGGCTTTGCTGACAAGGACAATTTCGACTATGCGCCGGAAGATTTTGCCGACGCTATGGACAACTACAACCGCGTGCTCGAAGTCGCTGGCGACATCACCGCAAACACGGTCTTCCCGAACTCCGAAGACGTGGATGCCGAAGGCCCGCACTGCGAAAACGGCCGCGTCCGCTACGCATCCAAGACCTATGAAAACCTCGAAGCCACCCGCAAGGCTGGCCTCAACGGTGTTACGATGCCGCGCCGCTTCGGCGGCCTCAACTTCCCGATTACCGCCTACACGGCCATCAACGAAATGATCGCCTCTGCAGACGCCGGTTTCGAGAACATTTGGTCCCTCCAGGACTGCATCGAGACGCTCTATGAATTCGGCGACGAAGACCAGCGTTCCCGTTTCATCCCGCGCATCTGCGCCGGCGAAACGATGTCCATGGACTTGACCGAACCGGATGCAGGTTCTGACTTGCAGCGCGTGATGCTCAAGGCCACCTACAGCGAAGCTGACAAGTGCTGGTACTTGAACGGCGTGAAGCGCTTCATCACGAACGGCGACTCCGACATTCACCTGGTGCTCGCCCGCTCCGAAGAAGGCACGCACGATGGCCGTGGTCTTTCCATGTTCATCTACGACAAGCGTGACGGTGGCGTTGACGTTCGCCGCATCGAAAACAAGCTCGGTATTCACGGAAGCCCGACTTGCGAACTTGTCTACAAGAACGCCAAGGCTGAACTCTGCGGCCGCCGCAAGTTCGGTCTCATCAAGTACGTGATGGCCCTCATGAACGGCGCCCGCCTCGGCATTGCCGCTCAGTCCGTGGGTATCAGCCAGATGGCTTACAACGAAGCTCTCGCCTACGCCAAGGACCGTAAGCAGTTCGGTCAGGCTATCGTGAACTTCCCGGCCGTCTACGAAATGATCTCGAACATCAAGGCTCGCCTCGATGCAGGCCGCGCCCTCTTGTACCAGACAGCTCGTTACGTCGATATCTACAAGTGCCTCGAAGACATCGAACGCACGCGCAAGCTCACCGACGACGAAAAGAAGGAACTCAAGCTTTACCAGAAGCTCGCTTCCGCTTGCACGCCGCTCGCCAAGGGCATGAACTCCGAATACGCAAACCAGAACAGCTACGACTGTATCCAGGTTCACGGCGGTTCGGGCTACATGCTTGAATACGCTTGCCAGCGTCTCTACCGCGACGCTC
>NZ_JAFWOM010000092.1 GCF_017545445.1 Fibrobacter sp. | reverse complement strand
TGGTGGTGGCGATAAAATTGGTTCGCAGTTGGTTGCTGCGACATATAATGCGGGCGAAGGACCGGGCGTCTGGATTGTGGCCGATGGTGGTTACAGACTTTATCATAACGGAGCGCTTCTGGCCGAAGATAACCAGGCGGGCCGTGTGCGTTTTATCCCGATGACGTTCTTGCCGGGCGAAAATGCTATCTCGGTCGTGGGCGTGAATGGCGCTGGTGCTCCCGGTGTAATGGTGCAAATTGATGATCTCGACAAGTCGTATTATTCCGGTTCCGGCTGGAAATCGAAACCGACTGTGGGGAATGCTTCGTGGAAAAATAAGGGCCGCGATCTATCGCAGTGGGGCGGTGCAACGACGCTTAGCTATGCAAATAACAAACTTCCGAGTGGCGGCACTTTGAATGGCTTTGCCGCAAATACGCAGGCCAAGTGGATTTGGACGAGCGATGAATCTGACTCGACGGCGGTTTTGCTTTATACGTTCTATGTGAAGGCTGAAGGTTTTGGTGCGTCGACGACGGGCGGCGATGCTGGAAAAATTGTAGTCGCAAGCGACTCGGCGAGTATCCGCAAGTACTTGCAAAGTAACGATGCCGTGACGATTCTTGTTCCCGAAGGAACTTATGACTTTAGGCAATTCCGCAACGCTGTTACCGAGGCAAAGAAAAAGAGCCGCACTTGGTGCAAGACTACTTGCACGGAGAAAAATCGCGTGACAGGCAAGACGAATACGTTCTACCGCATCACTTTCAAGGCGAACAGCTGCAGCGATTTGACGGAAGCGGGAGTGCAGATTGTGCAGGAAAGCGAAAACCTGCAACAGTGGGAAAATTGGATTACCACGAAGTCCAACAAAAGCTTAATCGGCATGGGCCGTGGTGCGAATTTGCGCGGTGCCGCCATTGCCGTGCGTAGCAACGAAGGCTCTGGCAACCATATTTACCGCAACCTTGCCATTTACGATGTGAACCCGCATTTGATTGAAGGCGGCGATGGCTTGGAAACAGTCGGAACAGCTTCAAAACATGTCGATAAGTTTTGGGCAGACCATATCAGCTACAAGTGGATTAGCGATGGCATGGATATGGAATTTGTTGACAATGCGACGATTAGTTATTTGGACTTTGACGGAGCCAACGAATACAATTGCTGGGGCACGGACCCTTACATGGCTCTTGTCGAAGACGCTCATTTAACTTATGCGAACAACTATTGGCATAACACTTACGGTCGCGTTCCCAAGGTGACAGGCGAAAACAACGGCTCGCAAGTTCATTTGTACAACCAATATGTAGATTACAACCGATTCTTTGTGGCGGGGGCAAACGGTCATAGTGCAAGTGCAAAGGCTTATGTGCGCTACGAAAATAGCTACATCGATAACGGGCAGGGTTATCTCGCCGAATGGGGCGATTACGGCTATGTCTATTTTAGCGGAGTCTCGTTCGGGAACGGCACCAAGCAACAGCATCGTTACAATGGAATGGTCAAGAGCGGAATCCCGACGGCAGAAACATTCAATCCGAGTTATTCCTTTGAAAAGCGAACTGTCGCAAATCTCCCCAAAGAAATCCCGAGCCTTTCGGGTGTAGGCGGTCGTTACGGCAAAATGCCGGAGTACAACCAGGGCTTTGGCCAAAGCAACAAGGCGGCAAGCGTTTCGCTGACTGCTCCAGCGGCTGGTGCTAAATTCAAAACAGGCGAGTCTGTAACTTTGAAGGCCGATGCTAAGGATAACGATGGAACGGTCAAGAGTGTCGCTTTCTATGTCGGCAATACGTTGGTCGGAACATCTACAGCAGCTCCGTATCAGGTGACAGCGAAGGATCTTGAAGCGGGAACACATTCTGCAGTGGCGGTGGTGACGGATAATTCCGGTCTCACTTGGATGAGCGAATCTGTGACATTTACCGTGGATGGCGCGGCAGAGTCTTCTTCGAGTGAAACAGTCTCATCGTCGAGCTCTGTTGAAGGTCCCGTGGAATCGTCCTCTTCCTCTGTCATCCCCGGCTTGACCGGGGATCTCCAGTCGTCGTCTAATGCCTCAACGGGTCTCGCGCCTCGTTCCGTGCGGATCGCGACGGAAGCGGAAGCTGGATTTTACCGCATTTTCGACATGCAAGGCCGTCCGCTGTCCACATCCCTCCAGAAACCCTCAAAAATGCCGGGTATGCGCGTTATTGTTGTTGAATATTCCAAGATGGGCTCCGTGAAGCGCCGCTACATCCAGTAGCGGAGAATTGATAGCGATGATTCAATAACGATCGCCTTAGCCGACAACTGCATTTTCGTTTTTCGAAATTCTTATATATATTGATAACAATGAAGTTCTGCAAAAACATAATGGCTGCATCGGCCTCCCTGACGCTTGCTGCAATGGCGGCATTTGTAGCTGCGTTCTGCGGATGTTCTTCCGGCAACCAGGTGGCTGGCAACAGTGCCGAGACGGGTTCTCCAGAACTCGCCGGTATTTTGCTTTTAGAAGGGGGCAATCCTGCCGCTTATGCACGCGTTCAATGCGTGCCGCAGAACTTTGATGCCAAGGCTGGCAATGTGTTGCCTACTGCTTTTACGACCGAAGCGAATGCCGATGGAGCCTACAGCCTGAATTCTATCCCTACCGGGACTTATGCGGTCGAGGCTTATCACGAAGAATCGGGCAAACGCCTTCTAGTGCAAAACGTCAAAGTTTCAGAAGACGAACTCCTTGCTGTAAACGATACCTTGCGTGAACCGGGATTCGTAAAATTTGAATACGTGCGCGATCTTGAAGAGGGAGCGATAGGGGTTGCTACCGTTTTGGGGACGACGATACATAGAAATGTCGTTGTTCACGGACAGACTTTTGTTATCGATAGCTTGCCTGCTGGTAAACTTGATTTGCAAGTGTTCTTTAATGAAGATTTGGGCGAAAAGCCTTGGATGCAAGGTCCTATTGATGTCGTTCCTGGCGATACCGAGACGATTCTTTTGACGAGATCAATTCCTGATGAACCCGACATTGTAATTCCGCATGATTCCGTATCTCTTACATTTGTGGCGCCGCTTGCACTCCCTGAAGGGGCCGATACGCTGAATTCCGTGGTGACCGATATTCCGATAGCGTTTCGCCTGACGAAGGATAACTGCGATTTCAATTCGATCATGTATGCTGATTACGGCCGTTGGGAAGCCGTGCGTATTTCGAAAGATGGAACCCGCAGCAAAAAACTTCCGATAACGTTTACTTCTTATCGTTATTTAAAGGACCCTAAATTCGTGCTTTGGGTTCGTGTGGATTCCTTGAACGTGGGCGATTCCTTGGAAGTGACTTATGACGGCCTGGGAAATTTCGTTTATGCCCTAGATGTGTTCCCGACAAACCGCAGTTATTCGCTGGTGTGGCATTTCGGCAATCCTCTTTCTCCCATGACTGATTATTCTGAATATGGGTATTTTGACGGGGAAATTCTTGGTAACATCGGAGTGAATGCTATGATTGACGGCGTAGTGGGTGGCGGTGTAAGGATGGATACCTCGGGAGCCTTCTACGTCAGGAATTCTGCGGAACCCGATACTTTGTATAAGGTGAACTTGTCGTATGGCGGTGACGAATATTTCTGTTTCTCGGTGTGGTTACAGCTCGATGCGCTCGACAAGGAACAGACCTTTGTGAAAAAGTTAGACGAATACATGTTGCGGTATGTTCCCGAACAGGGCTTTGTCGTTGATCTCAGGGCGACCGATTCGGCAACCTATAAATATTCCTGGTCGTCGGGTACTTCGGGTATCAAGGCGGGAGAATGGATTTATTTGGCGTTTAGTCGTCATGTGAATTCGCAAACCGTTTTTTATGTGAACGACAATAAGATTGAATCTGAACCGGAACGAGTTGCCTGGGAAGATGAACGCGCCATGCGTGAGTTCAGGGTGGGAGGCTTTACAGGCAAAATTGACGAACTGATGCTCGGTGGTTGCTTCCGCGACGAAACTTGGACGCGGCTGACTTACCTGAATCAAAAGCCTACGGATTACTGGCCGGTACTGAAGTTGCGTGAATGACAAAAACCCGCTGAAAGGCGGGCTTTGTGCATTTCAGGCTTGTTTCTGCTAAATTGAATCCATCCCTTCGAATACGATATCGTCTATTTGCAGGTAGGTGCCGCTGTTCGCGAATATGGTGAAGAATCCTACTTCGGTTGAAATTTCTTTGAATCGGACTTGGTAGCTGTTGCTTTCTAGAATTTCTTCGCCGGGGCGGAATACGACTTCGCGCCATTCTTCGGTGGCCTTGGATTTCCACAATGCTTTGCGGAACATGTTGTCGCCGATTTCTTTGTAGTGTTCTAGAGCTACGGAAAATTCGCCGTCGCCGCGAACTTTGATGCGGATGGCGGTTAGCTGAGAGAGGTCGTAATAGCCCGTGTCAAGGCCGAGGTGCGTGCCGAGCAGCACGTAGTCGGAATCGGTAATGTTGTAGCGAATCGAAAGATGCTTGCCGTTGCTGCTGTTTTCGAGGGCGCCTTTGAAACCGGATGCACTATCCGGGCTTACGAATTTTGCGTTTCCGATGGCGGAAAAATACCACCCGTAGTTTGGATAAACTTTAGCAATGTTGTTCAGACTATCGCCGTCGTCGAAGTCTTCGAATACGAATTCGCGGGAGATTCCTGGGACTCGGAAAATGGTGTCGGCGGAAGTTCCTGTTTCGAGCGTGACGGATGCAATGAGCGAATCTCCAGCAACGACGTTGAATAAGCCCGCGGGCACGTGGGCGAATGTGTATTCGCTTCCGTTGCGGAGTGCAGCGTAAGGGGTTGAATCGAGCGAGATGGCTTCGTAAAGCTTTGCGTAGTCGGCTTCTGCGGTGCCGGTGCGTACGGTAAGGCTAGCCGAGGGCAAAAGCGAAATTTCTGTTTTGTTCGTATCGAGTGCTGTCCACGACATCAGCGAGGAATCTTTGCCGGCAATCCCTTCGACAAACGTTTTGGTGGCGAGTACGCTGTCGAGCGTTTCGGCGTTCAATGCGAATTGCGCGATGCCTGCGGTGTCGGATTCTGCGGTTCCCAGCACGGACATGTTTTCTTTGGAATAAAGCTTGACGCGAGCGTGTGCGATTGGCGTGCGTGATGCATCAACAACGGTGAGCGCGATTCCGTTCGTGGTCTCGCTTGTCGCTCCGGCAGAATTTGAATCGGAGCATGCCCAGATAAAAGGGGCCAAAAGTGTTGCTGTCAAAAGTCGTTTCATCGTCAATCTTTTTTCTTCATCATCGGGAACAACTGAAAATTTAATTGATAAACGCTGTCGCAAATGGGGGAGGGCATGGAATTTGCCACGTTTACGATGGCTTTTCGTGCTTCGGCGAGGATGTCTCGGATTTTCTGGATTTGCGTGGAATCCAGTGCCATGGTGAGCGTGCTGATGTCGCGTTCCTCTTTCGGGGTTTCGGCTATGGAGCGGTGGGCGAGTTCGGCAATGTTTTTTTGGTATTCGCTGATGGAGGCACTCAGCCAATGTTCTTTTGTCTTGATGTGGGCATCGGTCGGGACTATGCGTCCGTCTTTTCGCGGTTTTGCAAGGCCGAGTTGCAGCAGTGCATCGACTGCGTTTTCCACTTGATTAGCGGTAAGCTTGGGAATGCATGAATCCCCAAGGGCATCTGCGTGTTCCGGGCCTCGGTAGTCGAATACGTCGAGTGCGGAGCGAATCATGGGGTAGTACCACTGCTGGAAATAGCGGTAGCGTGCTTCGTCGAGTTCGCGGCAAGCCGCAGGCCGCATTTTTTGGAGCGCTTCGAAGTGGTTGCGTACTTGTTCATCCGTTTTGGCTTTGCCGTAGGCGACCAATTCGTTAAAATATTCCGCCTTGCCTTCTTTGAAACGGAAAAATTGCACGAATGCTTCGATGCTTTTCGAGGAAATGTGTCGCTTGCCTTGCAAAATCTTGACCAGCAGACTTGCGTCGATATTGACTGCGGCGGCGAAAACCCTATAACTGAACGTTGGGTCGAGGGATTTTTCCAATTCGTAAAAATCCTGCAAGAATTTGCGGTAATCGGAATATTCGTAGATGTTGATTTTGTTTCTGGCAAACATGAGATTTTTGTCCACGCATGGATGAAAAAAAGAATGCAAAATGTTAGTGAATACAGGTATTGATGGATTATGATGAATTTGAAATTTTTTCGAAAATGAATTTAAATGGTGCTGAAAATGTCAACACTGATGGTAGAGCGTACAGACCGAGTTTCACGAAATTAGGGTTTCGGTTACTTTACAAATTCTTTCGAACTTTGTATATTTGTGCTGAATCGGGGGTACTCTGGTTTGCTTCGAATAACGCTACTCGCGTTTAATCGACGGGTCTCAACCAGAACACCCCCGGTGCAGGCACCGGGGGTGCTCTGGTTTGCCAAAATTTCTGCTACTCGCAGTAATTTTGCCCTTCGGGTCTTTCGAACGCATGCGTTCTCAAGAGCTTAAATGCTCGCTAGCTCGCATTTAATCGACAGGCCTGTCTCAACCGAGCACCCTTGTGTAGAACACAAGGGGGTGCTCTGGTTTCGACAGGGTTACCGAAGTGTTAGTTGCAAGCCGAGGTCTCAGACGAGGGCAACTCGTAAAAAAGTCTGAAAAAAAATAAGTGCTGACGAAAACTACGCACTCGCTGCCTAATTAACGGCAACGCCGGGCCTCATTCCGCTCCCATCGGGGTGTACGTCCGGACGCAATATGGGATAGGGTAGTGTCATGCCTGGGGACGCCTCCCGAGATTTACTAGGCTGGCCAAACTCCGCGCCGACCTTCTTGGGCGTGGATAAGGCAAGATCTTAAATGCGAAGGGAACGCTTGTAGGAACGTGCATGGACGTGATTTTGGACAGGAGTTCGACTCTCCTCACCTCCAGAAAATAAAAGAGACTCACTTAGTGAGTCTCTTTTTGTTTTTACATGCTCCGCACGGCTCTTTTCCGCTGTTTTTGCATTTTTATTATCCTTATATCGTTAAAAAAAATTATACTTCTTATCATAAGAAGTGAGTTAAAAGGAGTTGCGATATATGGAAAAGCTAAAACGTATTGGCAAATTCTTGATCGATCATAAGCCTGTTTTCATAGTTATTCTAGGGTGCTTTTTCTTACTGTCACCACCTTTTTACCCTGAATTTAAGCTCTTGTACGTCCTTAGTGCATGGCTTTGGCCGTTTCTCTTTTTGTATTACGCCCATTGCAGTAAAAAGAGTTATGCGCAGGCGATCGTGTTTATATTCCTGACTCTAGGCTTGAGCATTCGTTTCTCTGGCGTTCTAGGTTCGAATCTTGATGGAGCCGGAGGGCTTTTGATCGTTTTTGCGGCATGCGTTTTCTGGGTCCCGTTTGCGTGGGATTCCGCATTTTGCAATCAAATCAGCTCGTTTGTCTATACGCTTGTTTTCCCAGCTCTTTACTGCACGATGAACTTGATTCTTTCTGCGTGCAACGTGCTTCCGATTTGCAATTTGGCTTACGCTCAATACGACAACAAACCGCTATTGCAGCTTGCTTCCGTTATTGGTGAATTTGGTATCACCTTCTTGATTGCGTGGGCAGCTTCGGTGGCTGTATTCGTTATAGATCATTGGAAAAAGCCCAAAGGCAAACGTGTGGGGTTGATTGCCTTGTCTGTTCTTTTGCTGCTGCATGTCGGGGGCGCTATCCGTTATGCGATGTGGGAAGATGATGGAAATTCTATAAAAATTGCACAGGCGATAGGTCCTAAGCTTGATTTGGACAAGGATGAACTGCTGGAACTTCCTTTTGATAAGAATGTGCAGGCTTTAGAAACGAACGTCATTGGCGCATTTGAAAAGGGTGCCGGAATCCTTGCGTTTAGCGAAGAAGCGTTTACGATTGAGGATGTCGAAGAAGCCAACTTTATGGATCATGCTAAAATGTTGGCGAGAAAATTTTCGCTCCCGATGCTTTTGACGCTTGAAATTGCCGATTTGGATAACAATCATGATGGTCGTTGGATAAACAAGGCTGTGCTCATCGACCAGGATGGCGGTATCTCAGCAGAATACCTCAAACACAATGCGATTCCTGTAGCTGAATCCAATACCCTCGTCCTTGGCGAAAGCGCTATTCCTATGGTGAATTTGGCTGTTGGAAATGATCGTTACAATGTTTCTTTTGTTATTTGTTACGATGGAAATTTCTCGGACTTTGTTCTTGGCATGGAACCTGAAACACAAGTCTATTTCAATCCGTCTTGGGATTGGGAATCTATCAATGATTTCCATTATCGGACCATTGGTGTTCGTTCGGTTGAAATGGGCGTCAATCTTGTCATGACGACGAATGATGGTTTTTCGCTTGTTAGCAATCCGGTGGGCAAGGAACTTTTCCGTGACCGGATTGATAAGGCCGGACTTAATCATGTTACGATTACGGACGTTCCGACAAAGGGCGTTGAAACGATTTACTCAAAAATTGGAGTGGTTCTTAACTTTATTTATCCCGTGCTTTCGATGTTCTTCATCGCCTTTGGTGAACGTCGTGGCTGGCGTCGTAAAATGAGGTTGAAAAAATTGGAGCAGATGCGCGCTGCTGCCGAAACGTAATTTGTTCTAGGTTTGGAGGACCTATGGATTGTCGAATTTTGCTTCGCTTTGTCGGTGTTCAAGAAGATTTGGATGCTTTGTGGTCCGAATTCATGGAACGTTTTCCCGAGGCGGAGTTGCCCAGTGTTGATTCGGGCGAATGGTATTCCGTCGAAGATTATATGACCGACGAGTACGAATGCCGTTTCGAAGAACTGCCGGAATCGGAGCTCTTGGCTGTCGATGGCAGTTTTGTCGTGGAGAATGAACCTCCTGAGGATATCCTTACGGAACTTTTGGAGAAGTATGAACGTGTCTATGCGGTGTTCAAGTGGTCCACGATGGATGTGGGGATTGGTTGTGGTACAAGCGAAGGCTGGGGCGAGTTCATCGAAGACCGTGCCGATGACGGTTCCGACGAGGCCAACGAAATCTCTGAAGCCGTTCTAGGATTCTAACCAAGTAGTATAGCAAACGACTTTAAAGTTTTCCTATTAATGTCTGTCATGCCGGACTCCGTTCCGGCATCTGTTCTCGCATTTTCCACTCTTGTCTATAGTTTAACAAATCTGGCTTATTGTCATCCTGGAGCCGAAGGCGATAGGAACCATTATTTCTTGAATAACATTTGCGAAAGAATTCATGCTTTTGGATTCTATCGGTCGGTTAACCCCTCCCTCCAGAATGACATTGCATCCCGTGCCCATACCCCATACCTTCACTGGATCCTTCCGCCGTTAGCGTCAGGATGACGCCTCGCGCGCTTTCAACTGCCTACTAACCACCAACCACTAACCACCAACCACTAACCACCAACCACTAACCACTTTTTTCTACATTTACAGCCCATAGTTCAACCGCAGGTTTGCCCTGCGATTCTAGAGGATATTTATGAAAATTGCTGAAAAAAACGTTGTCCAGATGCATTACACCCTCAAGTCCGACGAAGGCGCCGTGATTGATTCTTCGGAAGGTCGC
The DNA here is from genome assembly GCF_017545445.1 of Fibrobacter sp. GTDB lineage: Bacteria > Fibrobacterota > Fibrobacteria > Fibrobacterales > Fibrobacteraceae > Fibrobacter. The sequence continues at coordinate 4,845 of NZ_JAFWOM010000092.1, read as the reverse complement.
GAACCGCTCCAGTACATTCAGGGCATGCACATGATCGTTCCGGGCCTCGAAAAGGCGATGGTCGGTCACGATGTGGGCGACAAGTTTGACGTTGTCGTGATTCCGGCTGAAGGCTACGGCGAATACGACGAACGCATGACGCAGGAAGTTCCGCTCGACGTGTTCCAAGGTGTCGAAAAAGTTGAAGAAGGCATGGCGTTCTTTGCACAGACTCCGGGTGGCCCGATGCAAATCCGCGTCAAGTCCGTTGGCGAAAAGACTGCGGTCATCGATGCGAACCATGAACTCGCTGGCAAGAACCTCAACTTTGCAATCGAAGTCGTATCCGTGCGTGAAGCGACCGAAGAAGACCTCAAGCCGTTCGAACATCATTGCTGCTGCGGTGGCCACGATGGCGAAGACCACGAATGCGAATGCGGCGGTCACGGCAACAAGGAAAACTGCGACGGCAAGGGTGGCTGCGGCTGCGAACACCACGCCGAACACCACGGATAATCGTTTGCGTTGAGTTCAGAACCTCAAAAAAAAATGTAAAAAAGACTAGGGCTGTTGTACGTCCTAGTTTTTTTTATATAATTTAAGCTAAGGAGTGTGGAAATTTTTCACTAGAGGATGCTTATATGCGTTTTGCCAAAATTTTGTCCGTGGCTGCTGTGCCAATGATTCTTCTCGCTTGCGGCGATGATAGTTCTGGGATTCCTTCCAATCCCTCTGATCCTAAAGATCCGGTGGATCAGCCGAAAGATTCCATCGTTCCGAATATTCCCGATAGCCTTTTGAAGCCTATTGAAAGAGATTTTTCGCAATTTTGGCAAGGCGAGGGGACGGCTGAAAAGCCTTTCTTGATTTCGAACGAAGAAGAGCTTTTGAAGATTGCGTTCTATGTAAACGATTCGTCCATGACTTTTAAGGACAAATTTTTCAAGCAGACGGCGAATATTTCCCTTACGAAGGCTTGGAACCCGATTGGAATTTTTGGCCAAAATGCGAATGGCTGGGGTAACCGTCCCTTTAGCGGAACATTTGATGGTGACGCTAAGATGATTTCTGGCATGAATATCACGGATACGTCTTCTTACAGCGGGTTGTTCGGGCTTGTCCGCGGTGCTCGCATTAGCAATGTTATTGTAAGCGGTGCCAAGATGAGCGTCGGTTCCATTGCTGGTGCTCTTGCGGGTTTGGCGGATTCCGTCATCATTGAAAACTGCACTGTGGAAAATGCAGAACTTAAGGGCGCGGACCGCGTAGCTGGCTTGGTTGGCGAGGCCAAATATGTTACGGTGACGAATGTTACTGTAACGGGAACCGTAAGTGGAACCAGCAATGTTGGCGGTGTTTTTGGCAGTGTGCAGAACGGAACGCTTGCAAATTTGACGAACAGGGCTACCGTGTCGGGCAAATCGACGGTGGGCGGTGTTGTCGGTGATTTGGCTAGCGTTGGTGAGGAAAGTGTTATTACAGCAGCATTCAACTACGGTGCTGTGACGGGAACAAAGGATGTCGGCGGTGTTGTCGCGAAAATGTCAACGACCAAGATGACTCAGTCGGGCAACAACGGAGCGGTGACCGCAAGCGAAAGCCAGATGGGCGCTGTTGGCGGTGTCGCTGCAGTGGTGTCGAACAAGGCCAGTGTCGATCAAGTTTTCAATACGGGTGCGGTGACTGCGACTAAAGTTCAGTCTGCAGGCGGTGTCTTTGGCAGCATGAAGAACATTGCTGCAACCAACGTGTTTAACCTAGGCGAAGTAACAGGCGATGCAGCCACGTTCAAGGGTGGACTCGTCGGAATCGTCGATGGTTCTTCTAATCTGAGTTTTGGTTACAATGCTGGCAAAGTCCCAAATGACAATAAAGCCGGAACCGTTGCTGGCCGCGTGACATCTACTGCGACGGTAAAGGATGTTTATTTTGACAAGACTGTTGGTGGCAATAGTCTTGTGGTTGCAGAAACGATGAACTCGGAACTTCCGACCGGTTTTGCAACTGAAGACATGAAGTCGTCAACGTTTGTTGCTACTTTGAATGGAACTGGTCGCGCTTGGACGATTGATCCGGCTAAGTTTGGCGGTTATCCGTCCTTTGACTGGGCCAAGTAATTTCTACATTTAAAACATGGCAAAAAAGAAAAAATTTTGGAAGTCGCCTTCTGCTGAGGCGGCTTTTCGTGGTAAAGAAGACAATCTCCGCAAGACTCTTAGCGAGATTGTAAGTGGTCAAAGCCGTTTGTTGCACCGCCCGGACGATTTGTACGAGGCGATTGCGAACGGTCTCGATGAAATCGAGAAAATCAAGGATGCCAAGGTCCAGTTGGAACTTTTGGCATGGACGTTGCGTGCCGATTTCTTGGCGTTCAAGGCGGACGATGACGAAATGGATGCGTGGAACGACTTGTTCTACGATGCGGGAACGTTCTTTGTGGAACTGGCTAAGCTATACGAAGACAAGGATTACGTTGCCGACTTGATTCACGATTTGGCTGTACGCCACGTGGGCGGGGAAGGCCGCTCTGTCGTGTTCCTTTCGCTCGAAGAATTGATGCCGGTTGAACGTGCTAAGGCCTTGATTGTGGAGCTTCTGGGCGTAATCGACGCAACGGAACTCGAAAACCGCGAAGACGTTCTCGATGCCATTTGCGATATGGCCGATTCCATCAAGGATACGGAAAATTTTGCGAAGGCCTCGCTTTACAAGGACCCGGACAAGAGCAACGCGACGCTCATCGACATTGCGAATTCTTACTTTGTCGCAGGCGATATCGCGATGGCAAAGCAGTGGCTCGGCGATGTGAAGGACCCAGGCGCCGAAGATGAAGAAGCGTTCCTCGATTTGCAGGCCGCCATTGCTGACCGCGAAGGCCGCAAAGCGGATTGCCTCAAGTTTGCGACACGTTTGTACGAATGCTTCCCGAAGGTCATGAACCTTTCGAGACTCTGCATGCTCAAGAGCGGCTCGGAACTCGACAAACTTTTGATTGACCATGTCAAGTACCGCAGCAACGCTTGCGACACGAGCTACATGATGCTCCTCGTGAACCTGCAAAAGTTCGAATTGCTGGAGCAGTATGTCAATCATTTCGAAAAGGAATTGCCGGGCCTCGACGCTGCCGAGTTGAACACCGTTTCGGACGAACTTGAACGCGTTGGCCAAACCGATCTCGCGAACCACATCCGCGAATGGACCGTCGAAGAAGCAGAAGAAGCCGAAGCATTTGACGACCGTGAATAGCGTTATTGCGGTAAGCCGGGCGTTGCGGGCTGGCGTCTGAAGCCCGCTAGAGGGGGTGATGGATGGTTCGGCAGGCTCACCAACCTTTTCTATGTCATTAGCCTGACGAAACAGAAATCAGGGGGAGACTTCCCCCACCAAACAACTTCCTACTGTTTACTCTAAGTTCTGCCAACTTTCTTTCGTCTTTGACCTTTCGCTTCGCTCAAGTTCCAAATGCTAACCTCGGTCATGTCAAAACAAGTTTTGCCGCGACTCTCGGAGGACGCATTTGTCGTCTATCCATAATCACTTTCTACTTCCTACTGTCTACTAATTACTATTTTTTATAACATGAATTCTTCTAAAAAAGTCCTTTTATACGATACAACTCTCCGCGACGGTAACCAAGACCGTAAAATAAGTCTCTCTTTAGCCGACAAGGTGCAGATTGCACGAATTTTGGACCATTTTGGATTTGACTATATTGAAGGCGGTTGGCCGAACCCCAGCAATCCGACAGACGAAGAATTTTTCAAGCTTATTAAGGATGTAAAGCTCAAGCACGCGAAGATTGCCGCTTTCGGTTCTACGCGTCGTCCAAAAATCTTGCCGGAAAACGACCCGCTTTTGCAGGCTCTCGTAAAGTCGGGTGCTCCGGTCAAGACGATTTTTGGCAAGAGCTGGGATTTGCATGTGACGGACGTTATTCGTACGACGCTCACAGAAAACCTCGACATGATTGAATCTTCGGTCGCGTACCTCAAGGAAAATTCCGAAGAGGTCATTTACGATGCGGAACATTTCTTCGATGGCTACAAGGCGAATCCGGAATACGCGATTGAAACGCTCCGTGCCGCTGAAAAGGGCAATGCCGACTGCATCGTGCTTTGCGATACGAACGGCGGAACGATGCCGTGGGAAATTGAACAGATTATAGCGGATGTGCAAAAGCATATTTCGACGCCGCTTGGCATCCACGTGCACAACGATAGCGGACTTGCCGTGGCGAACTCGATTTACGCGGTGAAGTCTGGCTGCGTGATGGTGCAGGGCGTGGTGAACGGTTACGGTGAACGTTGCGGAAACGCGAACCTCACGACGATTGCTGCTGATTTGAAGTTCAAGATGGATTGCAATTTTGCTGCTGCTAAAAAGCTGAGCCATTTGCGCCAGCTGAGTAGCAACATCGATCAGATAGTGAACTTGCCGAGCGACGTGCATGCTCCGTACGTAGGCGATGCCGCATTTGCGCACAAGGGCGGTGCTCACATTGATGGCGTGATGAAGGTCAGCCGCAGCTTTGAACATATCGACCCGCATTCCGTGGGCAACGACCGCGTGTTCGTGACAAGCGACCAGGCCGGTGGTTCTCTCGTTGTCGAAAAGCTCAAGGCCATCAAGCCGGGTATCGACAAGAAGGACCCGGTGGTGGCAAGCCTCCTCAAAGAAATCAAAGAACGCGAAAACGCTGGCTGGCATTTCGATAGTGCCGAAGCGAGCTTCAAGCTCTTGGTCTTCCGCCACTTGGGAATGGTCAAGGAACCGTTCAAGGTGCTCAACTACCGCGTGATTGAAGACAAAACGCCGCAGGGCGTTTCCGTGTCGCAGGCAACGGTCAAGCTCCAGGTGGGCGACAAG
>NZ_JAFWOM010000091.1 GCF_017545445.1 Fibrobacter sp. | reverse complement strand
GAGCGTTTACGTTCAGCAAAATTCAACCGATATGAATTTTAATAATTCTGACAGTTGGGTTATACTGTCTTCTTTAGAACAAACGATTAAACAGAAAATAGAGAAAATAGGCAAGCCACTTAAAAACTGGAATATAACCATAAATTATGGAATAAAAACAGGCTTCAATGATGCTTTTATAATTTCTTCGGAAACAAGAAAAGAAATTTTAAGCAAATGCGCCAATGAAGATGAACGCAAAAGAACTGATGCGATAATTCGACCGATTTTGAGAGGCCGAGATATTCAAAGATATACCTACGTGAATAATGGCTTGTGGTTAATCAATACACATAATGGTATGAAGGGAAAACTTCCCAAAATAAACATCGACGAATATCCCGCAATAAAAACGCATTTAGATAGATATTGGGATAAAATTTCGACAAGAGCTGATAAAGGCGACACTCCATATAATTTAAGAAATTGCGCTTATTTGGACGATTTTGATAAGCCAAAAATTATTTATCCTGAAACTACGGTAGGACGGAGTCAGTTCTATTATGACGACTCAAAATTCATGCTTGACAAAACATGTTTTTTCATAAGTGGTGAAAAACTAAAATTCTTAGAAGGAATGCTTACTTCTAAAATTATCGAATGGTATTTGGAAAGAATGTGCAGGCTGCTAGGAAAAAGGACTATTCAATATTCAAAGCAATGGATAGAGGACATTCCTATAGCTTCCCCAAATGAGAAACAAGAAAAAGATGTTGTTGAAATAGTTGACGAAATAACAGATAATATCAAAAATGATTCCGCCGAAAGTCAGCAAAAAATAAATCTCTTGATAAAGAAGTTAAATGCTAAAATCGGCGAAATATACAATCTAAACGAGCAGGAGCTTGATTTTATTGGTGTTCGATAAAATCAATCTCATTTGGCTCAAGATTGTACATGCTGTAAATCAATTCGTCTAATTTTGCTTCGGAACCGTTCTTTTTTTGAATGACCTCCGTTAACAACGAGCAAATCTTTTTTTCCAGTGATTCGCTTGGAACAGGTACTTTTATGGGTTCGATAGCTTGTACACTAACAAGTAAATCTCCCGTGCCTGTTTTGGGGGAATCTTTCAGCAGGTAGTGGCCCATTTTTGAATTGAGTAATGCCACCAAAAACTCAATATGTTGACCGGTCGCAAAACAAGTGCTATCCAAAGCCATCATACCGCTGTTATCATATGAAAAGCGCAAAATAGAACCGACTCTTTTCCATACTATTTTTGGCTTATTAAAATCGTCCCAATAACTGATGCTGTCTTGCGTTTCAAACCATTTGTTATTTGTTTTCTTTCTTGATTTGATTTTCTCTTTGTTTATGATGTGCGTTTCGCCAGTCTGTTCGAGACGCTCCATTCCAAAAGAAAGCAGGTAGTTCTTTATTGAAGGGTAGTCTTCAATATCGTAATGACGTGACGGCAAAGTGGCGATGATGTATAAATCCGCCCATTCGTAATTATACCTTTGAATATCCCTGCCTCTCAAAATCGGTCGAATTATCGCATCAGTTCTTTTGCGTTCATCTTCATTGGCGCATTTGCTTAAAATTTCTTTTCTTGTTTCCGAAGAAATTATAAAAGCGTCGTTAAAACCCGTAAGAATACCTCGATAAATCGTAATATTCCATTCTCGTAAGGGAACTCCTATCGTCGCAATTTTTTCTTTGATGTTATGTTCTATCGCAGATAGAATCACCCAGCTTTCACAACTATCAAAATTCATCAAAGAAGAATTATGCTGAATAAAAACGCTCCTTTAATTACTTCATTTTTCCTAAAAATCTTGCAAGCGTATTTCTATCGACATTGTAATGCTTGGCGATTTTTCTTTGGCTCATTCCGTGAGCAAGAAGCTTGTTGATTTCCTCTTTTTTCCCGAATAACTTG
>NZ_JAFWOM010000090.1 GCF_017545445.1 Fibrobacter sp. | reverse complement strand
TTGTATTCACCGCACTGGCAGAGGACCTTGTTCGTTTCGCCGTTGAAGGCGTTCACGGCGCCGATGAGCATGTTGTTCGAAATGTTTTCGAGGTGACCGCGGTAGTTGAGCCACGGACCTGCCATAGAAATGTGGTCGGTAGTGCACTTGCCCTTGGCCTTGATGAGGAGCGGGGCGCCCACGATGTCCTTGCCGTCCCAGGCGGCGAACGGTGCGAGGGCCTGCAGGCGCTTGCTTTCGGGGTTGATGGAAACGGTAATCTTGGAACCGTCTTCGGCCGGAGCCTGGTTGCCGGCGTCCTTGACTTCGAAGCCCTTCGGCGGGAGTTCGCACTGTTCCGGCGGATCAAGCTTCACAGCCTTGCCTTCATTGTTCACGAGGGTGTCGGTCATCGGGTTGAAGCGGATGTCGCCGCTGAGAGCTGCAATCACGGCCATGAGCGGGCTAGCCACAAAGGCGTGCGTGTTCGGGTTGCCGTCGGCGCGCTTCGCGAAGTTGCGGTTAAAGCTGTGGACGATGGTGTTGAGTTCCTTTTTGTCGGCACCGGCACGGTCCCAGCGGCCAATGCAAGGACCGCAGGCGTTCGTCATGATGGTTGCACCGAACTGCTTGAACAAGTCGATGAGGCCGTCGCGTTCGGCGGTGTAGCGCACCTGTTCGGAACCCGGGTTGATGAGGAGCGGGCACTTCGGGGAAAGACCCTTGGCGAGAGCCTGCTTGATCATGTTCGCGGCCATGTAGAGGTCTTCGTAGCTGGAGTTCGTGCAAGAACCGATGAGGGCTGCGCTCACGACCGGCGTAGATTCTGGCTTGGTTTCGGTGGCCTTGAGGGATTCTGCCATGTCGGTCACGGCGAATGCACGGTCCGGGCTGAATGGGCCGTTGTAATGCGGAATGAGCGTGTTGAGGTCGATTTCTACAACGCGGTCAAAGTACTTTTCCGGTTCGGTTTCAACTTCCGGGTCGGCCTTGAGGTCGGCGGCAATCTTGTCGGCGGCATCGGCGACGTCGGCACGGCCTGTGGCGCGGAGGTAACGGCTCATGGAATCGTCGTAGCTGAAGGTGGAGCAGGTAGCGCCCACTTCGGCACCCATGTTGGCAATTGTTGCCTTGCCGGTAGCGGAGAGGCTGCGTGCGCCTTCGCCAAAGTATTCGATAATAGCGTTCGTGCCACCCTTAACAGTGAGGATGCCTGCGAGCTTGAGGATGATGTCCTTAGCCGTTGCAAAACCCTGGAGCTTGCCAGTGAGCTTCACACCGATCATCTTCGGGTACTTGAGTTCCCACGGGAGACCGACCATTGCATCGACAGCGTCTGCACCGCCCACGCCAATCGCGAGCATGCCGAGACCGCCTGCGTTCACGGTGTGGGAGTCGGTACCAATCATCATTCCGCCCGGGAAAGCATAGTTTTCGAGCACCACCTGGTGGATGATGCCTGCACCCGGGAGCCAGCAGTCAATGCCGTACTTGGCAGAGACGGACTGCAAGAAGTCGTACACTTCCTTGCTTTCTTCCTTGGCGCGCGGAAGGTCCTTTTCGACACCTTCGCGAGCAATAATCAAGTGGTCGCAGTGCACGGAACTCGGCACGGCCACGCGGGACTTGCCTGCAGTCGTGAACTGGAGGAGGGCCATCTGGGCAGTTGCGTCTTGCATGGCCACGCGGTCCGGATGGAATTCGGCAAAATCAGCGCCGCGCTTGTAGGTTCTGTTTTCTGCGCCATCGATCAGGTGGCTGTAGAGAATCTTCTCGGCGAGAGTGAGCGGGCGGCCAAGCTGCTTGCGGGCAACAGCGACGCGTGCAGGAATGCGAGCGTATGTGGCCTGGATCATGTCGAAATTAAAAAGCATAGGATAGGTTTTAGGTTATAGGTTTTAGGTTGTAGGATCGTTCTTAAGGAGTCATCCTGTGCCCTTCGGCAGGCTCAGGGTAAACGGGGGCGAAGAATCCTGTGAATTGATTCAATTGAAAAGATAGAAATTTTAGGTTAAAAGGGGGGAGGGTTCCCCCTCGCTCCAGCCTTGCCCTGTGTCATTCCGTGCGTACATTGTGTCACCCTGAGCGGAGTGCAAAGCACGGAGTCGAATGGGTCTAGGGCAAGTCTTACACGACCCCCACAGCGGGGGCCACCCCCGCAACGCCCCCGGATTGAAAGCTTTATTCTTTTATTTTTATCGTCTTAAAATCTCCGCCGCACGGGTATTGCTTGAGCCACTCGATAATTTGCTCTTTGGTGTGCTGCTCGGAACAGAGTTCGCGATACACTTTGGGGGCGAGTTCTTCTGGATCAAAGCCAAAGTTAAAAAGTGCCCAAAATCCTGTTCCAAAACCGGCTCCTATCGCAATGCTTGCAGGGAGGCTCCCTGTAAGTGTGCCCGCTAGAAGTGTTCCGAGTACGCCTTCTAAAATAGCGGTACCCCAAAGGTTTTTGCGTTCCATTTCTTGGCAATAGTCAATTGAATCTGCGGATACTTGGTACAACATTTTGCCATAATCCTGCTTGAGCCAAACGGTATTGTCTTTTTCATTGTAACAAATTCCCTTGGTGGTGCTTGCGGTAACGTTTTTAACGGGGTGGTATATGGTTGAAATCGTTTGAGTGGTGTCGCTGAAACGGAACCAGCGTCGTTTTATCGTGTGTAGTATATCTGTTGTGGTGAACGTGCTTGAATTTGTTAGCGAACTCGTCGTTTTAGAATCGTTTTTTTGTGCATCTGTGAACGTTGCTGTTTGGGGACTCTCAATCGTAGCTGTTTTCATGTTTTTCATTTTTTCAAGATTCTTTGCAGCCGCTTTCCTTATTTCGTCATTTCCGCCGAGTGAAAATGGCGAGGAAAATCCCCAAAAATCTATCGTTATTGCAAAACGGTTACGCTTTTCGTCGAGGTCTCTGCCATAACGCAGTTCAAATGACATTTTGCCTTTTTCTCCAATAGGGCCGGTTATGAAAAGTCCTCCGCCAACTTCTGTATAGAATTTAGGCTCAGGATACGGAATCCATAGCTTGCCGAGTCTGCCGCCATTGTCGATCTCGCGCCCGTTCCTTGACAAGTGTTGCGTAAAACCTAATTTCCATTTGTCGTTGATTGGTATCTGCTCGATAAGCATTCCTCCGCCGGAATATCGGGTGAAAAATGTGCTGGAATCGTGCATCGGTGCGTACAAAATAGCGAATGCGTTGCCCCATCCTGTGATGCCGAAGTACGGGGATGCAAAACCAGCTTGCACGATGGGGGTGAATGATTGCAGTCCGTATCCGAAAGTGAAGTAATTGCCGCTGATAAATCTTTCGAAGGATACGTCGCCCCACCATTCAGTGTTGTGACCGTCATCGTCATGAACGGCATTTTTTAGTTGCCCTGCGTAATATGCAAAACTGGCGCTGTTGAGAGCTTCGTTTCTTCCATAGCTGTCCATAAAAGCGGCTGCTGGAGGCGGACGCGTAATAGAGCTGCAACTAGCAAGGAATATCGCCAATGCGATTGCTAAAAAAGAACGTATCCAATGATTTAAGATATTTTTCATAGGAGTAAACTAAACGACAAAGACCAATAAATGACAGGATTTGTTTCTGTATGAAGCCCCATTTCGTATGAAATAATAGAGAAAAAGTGCTGCTTTTGGTTTGCTTCTTTCAGCAAAGGCAAATTTGAATAAGAGGCATATTCAAAACCGTAATAGAATATCCATTTATCTAATTTATAGCCTTTTGAAAATCGGGTCGCTGGATATTCTTTAAGATTTTCGCCGGCATTGATGATGTGCAATTGCCGTATTCCGGCGTGAGCGCCAAAGGCTAGACCGTGGTTGTTCATGAAAAACATGGTTCCGCCTCCTAAATTGAGCGAGCCGGAGATGTTGTTTGTACTGACCCCTGCGTCAAAGTTGTATGTGTAATAGACTTCGTTGCCTTTTCTAGTCCTGTTGTAGCCAAAGTAATGACCGAATGACAAGTCGTATGCGGCTCCAATGTATATGGGGCCGAGCCATTGCACGATGATGGGGGAGACTCCAATTTCTAACGGGATGGAGTAATGCATGGTCAAGAATAATCCGCCGCCAAACGTGTGACCGTACCAGTTCTCTGCTCCTTCGGTGTTTTCTGTTTTGGGCCACATGATGCTGTATAAGCTGATGTCAAGGCGGGCGTTGAAACCGCTGATTTTATCTTCACCGTATTCGCGGTCGCTTCGGCATAAGTCGGAATGCATTGTTGTTGGGCTTGAGGGTTCGCAGGCTCCAAGCGAGTTGCCGATTGTGAAAAGATACTCCGTGCCTGGTGCAATCTGCTTTGCTGCCATAGCTGGGGGCGCAAAGCTGGGGGCTAAAACGACATCGTCTTCAGCCCATGCGGTTACCCATGCAAAAATAATGACTAAAAGAATGATTTTACGCATAATGTTTTTCAGCTAAAGTCTAATAAAAAATAATAAGTCTTACGGTAAGGAACTGTAAATTATGACAAATGACTGATATTTGTACGATGAATGGTCTATTGTGAAGATGAATAGAAAAAGAGGCCGGATGGCCCGACCTCTTTTAAGAACCGTCATCCTGACCCTCGTAGAGGGGAAGGATCCAGTGCCGAATTCATATGCGTTGTCATTCCGGCCTTTTTGTCACCCCGGACTTGTTCCGTGGCGGAATCGCCTTACAAGGATTTCTTAGCGGAATATTGTTACTTGCCGGCGATTTCCTTGGCCTTCGCCTCGATTTCTTCAATGGCTTTTGCGCGGCCTTCGGCGGTGTCTGCGTTTGCAAGCACGATGTTCACGAAAACGGAACCCGCCACCACGGCATATACGTGTTTGCTAAGCACCTTGGACTGTTCGCCGTTGCGGATGCCAAAGCCGCCGAGCACCTTCGCGCCACCCTTACCGACGGTGTCGATAAAGTCGAGCGTCGCCTGGTCAATCGTGGTTTCGCTACCGGTTGTACCTGCGCGGAGGGCTGCATAGATGTACTTGAATCCTTTGGAAGCCATCGTTTCGAGACGTTCCTTCGTCATGCTCGGAGCGGCGACCGGGATGTTTTCGAGGCCGTGCTTCTTGCAAGCTTCGGTGAGGCCTTCGTCGCAGTCGAACGGAAGGTCGGGAATGATGCAGGCGGAAACGCCTGCGTCCTTGCACATTTTGACGAAGTTTTCGACGCCGGGGGTAAAAGCGAGGGAGCCGTAAGTCATGATGTAAATCGGCGTTTCAGGGTGGCGTTCGTGAATCTTCTTCACGACTTCGAGCCCTTGCTTGGTGGAGTAGCCTTTTTCGAGAGCGATGGTGGAGGCCGTCTGGATGGCGGGACCGTCCGCGCTCGGGTCGCTGAAGGCGAGCTGGATTTCAAGAATGTTCGCGCCTCCCTTCACGAGAGCGTCGGCGATAGCGATAGAAGTTTCTGCGTCCGGAAACCCGGCAATGAGGTGAGACATTAAATTCATAGTGACTAGTGGTTGGTGGTTAGTGATTAGATTTCTGTGATTAGTTGTTAGGAAATAAATTAAAAGTGGTTAGTGATTAGTGGTTGGTGGTTAGGATTGCTATAAGAACATTCCTTTTATATTCCTATTTATGGCCTAAACGCTTAACCGCTGCTTATTAATCACTAAATTCATCCCTGTTTACTGTTTACTAACCACTGTTTACTTATTCATTATCTCCGCGTCGTGGATGTCTTCGTTGTTGTCGAGGCGCTTGAGTTCTGCCTTCAGGAATTCTTTCCACTTTTCGGGGCGGAACACGGGGCTCGTGATAAAGATGTCCTTGTCGCCGCGGCCACTCATGTTGATGACGAGTGCCTTGTCCTTCGGGAGCTCCTTCGCAATCTTCATGGCGGCGGCACCGGCATGCGCGCTTTCGAGGGCGAACAAAATCCCTTCGTTACGGGCGAAGAACTTCACCGCTTCCAATGCTTCCTTGTCGAGAATCGCGGTGAATTCCACGCGGCCGGATTCACCGAGTGCGGCGAGCTGCGGGCCAATGCCCATGTAGTCGAGACCTGCCGAAATGGAGCGCGTCGGCATGGATTGACCGTCTTCGTCAATGAGGAAACGGCTCTTGTAACCCTGCACGATGCCTTCGCGGCTGGCGTTACCCGTCATGCGGGCTGCGTTTTCACCAACGTTCGGGCCTACGCCACCGGCTTCTGCACCAATCAAGCGAACGTTTTTGTCGTTGATGAACGGCGTAAACACGCCGATGGAGTTGCTACCGCCACCCACGCAAGCGACAACCGCGGCAATGTCGATGTTGCGTTCTGCGGCCTGGCGCTTCACTTCTTCGCCAATGATGGACTGGAAAGTGCGGACGATATCCGGGAATGGGGCTGGGCCGAGAGCGGAACCCAGCACGTAATGCGTGTTCTTGAAATTCGTGGCCCAGTCGCGCATGGCTTCGTTCACGGCGTCCTTGAGTGTGCGGCTACCGCTTGTGACCGGCACGACCTTGGCACCGTACATTTCCATGGTGGCAACGTTCGGTTGCTGACGGCGGACATCCACTTCGCCCATATAGACGACGCATTCGAGGCCGAGTTTTGCGCAAGCGGCGGCTGTAGCAAGCCCGTGCTGGCCGGCTCCTGTTTCAGCGATGATGCGGGTCTTGCCCATCTTCTTAGCAAGTAGGCACTGGCCGATAGCGTTGTTGATCTTGTGGGCGCCCGTGTTGGCGAGACCTTCCAGCTTGATGTAAATCTGTGCGCCGCCCAACAGTTCCGTTGCGGTCGGGGCAAAGTACAGCGGCGTTTCGCGGCCAATGTAGTCGCGCTGGATGATGCGGAGTTCTTCGAGAAATTCCGGATCGTGGATGTACTTGTTGAATGCCGCTTCGAGGTCGTCGAGCGGGCGGCGGATGATTTCGGCAACGTACTTGCCGCCGAACTTGTCAAAGAAACCGTTGTTAGAAGTTGTAGAGGTCATTGTTGTTCTGTCATCCTGAGCGATGGGCGGAGCCCGAAGTCGAAGGATCTAGTTAAGGGTTAAAGTCTCTATGCCTGCTGAGGCGCTGCGAGTCCAGAAACCAAAAAAATCGGCTTCCGGAGAGTCCCGAAAGCCTTTTACAAACACTTGATGAAATCAGCAAACCGGACTCTATTTCGTAGAGCCCCACCACCAACGGTTGAAACGGATTACTGCGTTCATCTTCATACTACAAATGTAGGAATGGAATTTTATTTTGGCAAGGGGTGGTTTTATTTTTTCTTGCCTTCGAGGTATTCCGTAATTTTGGGAACCATGAACGACTTGCGGCTTAACTTTGTGGCAGAGAAGTAAACACCTTCGCTGAAAAGTTCACCGAAAGCGCTTTCGGCAATTTCCTTGGCGGTGGTTTCGTTGCCGCTTGTGGCGTAAACGAGGGTATAAGAACCCGTTTCGATGAACGGCATTTCTTCTGCGGTTTCCGGATCCGGATTCGGGTCGTGACCATCAACCTTGGTGAAGAGAATGTCGCGCTTCTTTTCTTTGGCGATTTCGGGCATCACGGCGGCGAGACGTTTAAAGAAGTCGCTCTTGGTCGAATCGACATACCAGTCGTTGCTTGCGATTCCGATTTTGACGCCTTCAATTTCGTAATCCTTGTAGTCGGAGAGGAAAATTTCCTTGTCCGTCATGCCGTAGTAATCGTGCGACGCGTCGCTCATTTCGCGGGAGAGCTTGGCAACGCTATCGGGGGAAATCTTGAGCTGTTCGATAAGGCTTTTCCATGCAGACGAATCTAAAGCCGAGGATGCGACTTTGGTCAAGTTGCGCGTGTCAGAAAGGATGCCCGCCAAAAGAATCTTGGCCATTTCGTCGTCAATTTTGACGTCAGCCTTCTTGTAGAGATCCCAAATGATAGTGCAGGCGGAACCGATAATTTGACGGTTCACGTAAGTGTCGGAGGTGACTTTTTCGTCAAGGTCGCCAGGAACGTGATGGTCGATAATCTGGAGAATCTTAGCCTCTTTGACTCCTTCGACGGACTGTGCGGATTCGGCATGGTCGGTGAGGATGAGACGAGTGCCTGCTTTTACGGATTTCAACTCATCGGGGACTTTGATGCCGAATTTTTCGACGATGTAGGCGGTTTCACGGTTGATTGGGCTTACAATTTTGGCTACGGCGTTGTGGCCCAAGGCTCGCATGAGTGCCGCGTAGCTTAAAGCCGATGTGACTGCATCGACATCGGGAGTCTTGTGCCCGATGACGAACGTGGTGTCGGTTCCCCAGTCCAAGGCGTTGATGGTGTTTTTGAATTCGTCTCCTTCGTTGTTAGAGTCCGAAGAAGTGCTGTCACCGCAAGCGCAAAAAAGAGCGCCCGAGAGACAAAGGGATAAGATGTTGTTGAAGAGAGTTTGTTTATTCATATTACAAAAATAGTTTATTTTTGTTACGTAGTTGACAAAATAATGTAAATTTATTTTGATAAATGAAATTTCTGAGGTTACGTGTTATGAAATAATTACATTTTCTTGATGATTTCGGTAATCATCGGCACCACATGCGTTTTGCGGTTCAATGGCGTTTGGGAAAAGCAGATCCCTTCTGTGATTGATTTTCCGAAGGCGGTTTCGGCGATTTTCTTTGCGAAATCCGCATTTGTGCCGTTGCCGTAATAGAGAATGTAAGATGCTGTCGTTAGAACAAGTTTGCCTTTTTCAGTTGGTTCTGCGGCTAGAGTGGGCGAGTCTATCTTTGCAAAAAGCATGTCGCGTCTCTTATCCTGTGCGATTTCGGGCATCACTGCTAATTGTTTTTTGAAAAAGTCGTTTTGCGTGGCGTAGTCGCTCCAATCGCTACTCGCAATTCCAATATTGAAACCTTCGATTTCGTAATCTTTGTAATTGTCGAGGAAAATTTCTTTGTCTGTCATGCCACTGTAATCGAGTGTGGCGGCGGACATCTCTTGATAAAGACTTTGTACGCTATCGAGTGATAAATGGAGTTGCTTTGCGAGTTCGTTCAAAACGATGATGTCGATGCTTGTCGTATTTACTTTGGTCAAATTCTTCGTGTCCGAGAGGACTCCGGCGAACAAGACGCGTGCTGCGTTATCGTCAATCTTGAATCCAGCTTCTTGGTAAAGGAGCCAAACGAGAGTGCAAGTCGCGCCTATGAGTTCTCGCCGCACGTAAGGTTTTGGCGAAATCGTATCGATGTTTCCTGGCGTGTGGTGGTCGATGATTTGGAGAATCTTTGCCTCTCTCGCCCCATCGACGGACTGTGCAAATTCGGCGTGGTCGGTGAGAATCAGGCGAGTCCCGGGTTCGACGGATTTCATCAGCTCTGGGAGCTCAAAGCCGAGGCGTTTTGCGATAAAGGCTGTTTCGCGATTGACGGGGCTGGATACTTTTGCAACGGCGTTATGCCCCAAGGTCCGCATGAGGGCGGCATAGCTTAACGACGAGGCGACCGCATCGACATCGGGAGTTTTATGGCCGAATACGTAAGTTGTGCCTTTTCCCCAGTCCATAGCTGCGATGCTTTCGGTAAATTCAAAGTTTCTCTTGCAATCGGATATGGTTGCAGCCGAGATTTTTTCGCAGGAACAAAGAGTAGCGTCCATGAAGTTTCCTCAAAAGCTTTGTTATACCGTTTGGCTGTTAATAGACTTGTTCGTTCGTCATCCTGAACGACGTGATATAGAATTGTTGCCAATTTATTGGCTTACAATTCTTAGGTTCGTAGGAGCAGGATCCAGTTATTTCTTGTATTGCAAATTTGAGATTTGACTGGACTGACGTAAAAATACCAATTTTTTGCTGCTAGTGGAAAAATAAAAAAGACTTCCGGTATGTTCCGGAAGCCATATTTGCAAACACTTGATGAAACCAGTAAATCCGTTCCGTTTTACGGGAACCCCTCCCGCAAGCGGTCTGAGTGGATTACCGATTTCACCTTTACGTATATCAATATATACTGTAACTCGTTGTCTGTCAATAGATTAATGAAATATTTATGTAATAAAATTTTAACTTCTGAGAACTGTAGAGGCGTTGAGTCAATCCAGACATCTTGTAAATGTTGTTACAACATTATCTTAGCGTTAATGGTAATTGTTTTAAGCATCAATGGTTTGAAAAAAAATTATGCACAACTTTGTTTTGGGGGAGCTTGTTTTGTAATTTGCTGATACGAACAATTTAAACTATTCTAAAAAGGAGTATAATATGAGGAAACTTTTGTTCGCAATTCCGCTTTCCATTGGGATGGCTCTCTTTACGGCCTGTGGCAGCGATTCAGGCTCTTCTGCTGGTGGTGGCGGCGGCGGTGATGGCTTGCCGGCGGCGGGCTGTAACTTTGCCAAGACAGATAACGTATGGAAGTTTAAATATTCTTCGTACCAGTTTGTTGAAGAATACACTTGGGTGGATGCCACGACTGTGGAATACAAGAGCTATACGAAAAATTACCACAACGACAAGGATGACAAAACGATGACGAATCAAAATAGGGATGAACTTTTTGAATTCGTTATGAACCAATGCACGTCTTTGCAGGAAATGTAATCCGTTTTTATTGGACAACACATAAAAATAAGGCTTCCGAAATTTCGGAAGCCATTTTGCTAAACACTTGATGAAACCTGCAAATCCGTTCCGTTTTACGGGAACCCCTCCCGCAAGCGGTTTGAGTGGATTGCCGATTTCACCTTTACATTTAACAATATACATCGTAACTCGTTGTCTGTCAATAGGTTAGTAAAGTTTTATTGTAAATTTTTTATTGCGCTTGGTAGGCTGCTCCGCTGCTACAATATAATATCATCCGATAAAAACCAACGGAAAATGGTGCTACGGAAAAGAGTGATTGTTCTTGATAAACTATAAAAAAGTCTCTCCTTGGCGGAGAGACTATTTTCATTTTGCGGCTTTGTGAATGTTATTTCACGGCGGAAATTGCCGCAAACAGCGCTCGCATCTTGTCGTGATTCTTGATGCCGGGGGCGTCTTCCACGCCGCTTGAAACGTCAATGAGTTCGGGGTGGAACTTTTCGCAGATTGTCGCGACGTTTTCGGGATTGATGCCGCCTGCAAGCCACAGCGGAATGTCGCCTGCTTTTTCGCGGAGGAGCGATTCAGGGATTGTCTTGCCTGTGCCGCCGGGAATGCCTTCGACTTTTGCATCGAGGAGAACGCGGGGTTCGCCATTTTTGCGGAGGGTGGCCACTTGTTCGAAGTCGGAATCTTCGCCAACGCGGGCCGCGCAGTAGTGCGGAATGGCTGCATTGAGATTGCTTCGCACTTCGTGCTCGCAATGACATGCAAGGTTCGATTGCGCGGGAGCTTGCTCACGCATAAGAGAACCGCCGTCGTTATGGCTCACAGAGCAATGACATGCAAGGTTCGATTGCGCGGGAGCAATCCCGTGGAATTGTACTGCGTCGAGGATGCCTTCGCGGGCGAGCTTGATGGCGGTTTGGCCTTCTTCGGAATTGGGGTCGGTAATCACACCGACGAGTAGTGGTTCGACAGGCTCACCAACCTTATTTAGGTCCCTGAGCTTGTCGAAGGGCTCAGGATGACACATACGGATTTTTGCAGCGAAGTTTCGAACGAATTCTTCGGTGGTGAGGCGTTTGGTTTTGCTGAACACGAATCCAAGCATGTCAGCGCCGAGTTCTGCGGCAAGGAGACCGTCTTCTTCGCGGGTGATGCCGCAGATTTTGACAAGCGGATGAGGCCGCACGTTCCCTTCGGCAAGCTCAGGGAACTTAGCGGACAATCTTTTGGCATCACGGCGTTCGGCGTATTCCTTCCAGAATTTGCCGCATGCGTTTTCGCATCCGCCTTCGAACGAACTCACAACGTCTTTTGCGAGCGGCGGATTCTTGGCGACAGCTTCACCGACGAGGATGCCGGTAAATCCGAGGCTGCGGGCATAGGTGGCATCGGCGCCGCTGTGGATGCCCGATTCAAAGACGGCTTTGGCGGGGAGCTTGTTGCGGATTCCTGCCGGAACTAGCGGATCGGTATGGAATGTGGCGAGGTCACGTGAATTGACTCCAGCGACGATGGTCTTGGCAGCACCTTCGCCGAGTGCGTCTGTCACGAGTTTAAGCTTTCGCAAGTCGTCTGTTTCACGGACTTCGACAAATGCTTGCATGTCAAAACTTTGGGCGCGTTTGGCCATCTTAATTAACAGTTCGTCATTCAAAATGCGGGCGATGAGCAAAACTGCGTCGGCACCGCAGCGGTAGGCGATGTCGATTTCATCTTCGTACAAGAGGAAATCCTTGCGGAGCACCGCGCATGCGTGTTGTCCTTGCTTGCGTCTCCGCTCCATCAAATCTGCCACTGCAATCAAATCGCGCAGTGAACCTTTGAAAAAGTTCATTTCGGTAAGCACCGAAACGGCTTGCGCATGAGCTTCGGCGTACGTGTTCGCTAAATCCACCGGGTCCAAATCGGGAGCGATATCGCCTTTGGAGGGCGATGCCCGCTTGACTTCGAGAATCGCCCCTGCGTTACCGAGGAATTCCGTATGACCGACGCGGCGTGCTTTCGGGATTTCTATGCCGAAATTCAATCCGAGTCGTTCGATATCTTCGCGACGCATCCGTACGATTTTAGCCAAAATGTCTTCACTCATACTTTTTCCTTTTCTTCGGTTCGGGGGGAGCATCACAAAATTAGGTAAATCCGTTTAAAAAAAGTCCAATTCGATTAATTTTTTATTTGAATGAGTGGACAATTAAAAAAAATTTTAATAGATTTGGTTGCAGTTGAGCGTTCCCCGTGTGGGGGTGCAAACATTTCACAATATAAAAAAGGATCCAATAATGGCTCTCAAACTCGGTATCAATGGTTTCGGTCGTATCGGCCGTATGGTGTTCCGCGCTGCTGTGGAAAACTTCTCTAACGACATTCAGGTTGTCGGTATCAATGACCTCCTCTCTGTTGACTATCTCGCTTACATGCTCAAGTACGACTCCGTTCATGGCGCATTCAAGCACGAAGTTTCCTTCGAAGATGGCGAAAAGAAGTACCTCATCGTTGATGGCAACAAGATCCAGATCTTCGCTGAACGTGATCCGCTGAACATCACTTGGGGTGCTCTCGGTGTTGACGTCGTCGTCGAATCCACTGGCTTCTTCCTGACCGACGAACTCGCTCGCAAGCACATCACCGCTGGTGCCAAGAAGGTCATCATGTCTGCTCCGTCCAAGGATGCAACTCCGATGTTCGTCTATGGCGTGAACGACAAGACCTATGCTGGCCAGGACATCATCTCTAACGCTTCCTGCACCACGAACTGCTTGGCTCCGATGTCCAAGGTTCTCCACGAAAAGTTCGGCATCAAGCGCGGCCTCATGACCACCGTTCATGCTGCAACTGCTACTCAGAAGACCGTTGACGGCCCGTCCATGAAGGACTGGCGCGGTGGCCGTGGCATCCTCGAAAACATCATCCCGTCTTCTACGGGTGCTGCAAAGGCTGTGGGCAAGGTTCTTCCGGAACTCAATGGCAAGCTCACTGGTATGTCTCTCCGCGTTCCGACTTCTGACGTGTCCTTCGTTGACCTCACTGCAGAACTCGAAAAGCCGGCTACCTATGCTGAAATCTGCGCTGCTATGAAGGAAGCTTCTGAAGGCGAACTCAAGGGCATCCTCGGTTACACCGAAGAAACTCTCGTTTCTACGGACTTCCGCAACGACGCTCGCACTTCCATCTTCGACGTCAAGGCTGGCATCCAGCTCGACCCGACCTTCGTGAAGGTTTGCGCATGGTACGATAACGAATGGGGCTACAGCAACAAGGTTTGCGAAATGGCCCGCGTGATCACCAAGTAAGATTTTTAAATAGTGTTAGTGGTGCGGGCGCAACAGCCTAAAAGCAAATAGATTCCCGCACCTCCGCTAGAAAATCTTTTGGACCTCGTCTTGATGACGGGGTTCTTTTTTTTGCGCCGAAGGCGCAGTAGGCAGTAGGAAGTAGACAGTAGGAAGGATTGGGGCTTTCTGGGGTTGTTATCCCGAATCCTAGCTTCTCGTCATTCAGAATCCCGTAGGGATGAGGAATCCAGTTATGTCTAGAATTTACTGGATCCTTCACATTCGTTCAGGATGACGAGCCTAAAAGTTTCCCTCTTTCGTCTCTCGTCTCTCGTCTAGTCCCTAACCACTAACCACTTCTTTCAAAAAATCTGCTTTCAACTTTGAAAGTAGTGTCGCGGCTTCGCGTTTTTGCTTACGCTCTTTGCGATTACGCAGTAGTGTTGGAATAACGCTTGGGTGGTGGAGTGCAAACGGCAAGGATGCTTCTAATCCGAATGCTTTGGATAAAATAATTGCGGTGGAGTTGAGGTCTAGCATTCCTGCGAGATCGTACGCATTTTCTTTGCTGATGTTCCCCGCAATGGCTTCAGCATCGTCGTTTGTTGCTTGAGCTACTAAGTAGGGTACAGAGAACATCTTGCCGCCGGCATGCATCATGCGGAGCGTGTAGTCCGCGAGCCTTGCGTTTTCCGGGAGTGTCGTGTCGAATCCGCCAGTGCGCTGGATGATGCGTCTCGAAAAAACGGCGAGGTACGGGTGCGGTGCTGCGACATAACGCAATGGCGCGTTCTCGTCGATCTCTACAAAGCCGGAACCTTTCAGCGGTCGTTTCAGCAGATACCCGCTAAGAAATTTTCTTTTGCCTGTGCTGGCGGGAGTTTTGGGGCTGTTGGGTGATTGTGTGCGAATCCTCGGGGCGAACGCATCGACCATCGGAAAACTATCCGTGACGTCTGCAACGTTATTCAAAAAATCACGGTCTATCTTGATGCTCGGGTGCGCAAAAACGACCCATTCCCCTTCAATTTCGTTTAAATGCTTGTTCCAATCGTTTGTAAAGAACCAGCCGAGTTCGGCGTCCGTGAATGGTGGTTGGATTTTGTTCCGGTGCTGTTCGTCGCTTTCGTCAAAGCTCTCGCTAAAAACAAAAACATCGAACTGCCGCATCGCTTATCTCGAAATGTTAAAATTCAACGCGGAGACCGAGCCTATGTTCGTAGCCTAAGCTTTCGGCAAGGTAGGAGAACGCGTAATCAAAAGCGAACAGGCTAGAGGTGTAGCCAAGGCCAAGGCTGAATAAGCGGCTTTCGTTTGTCTCGTCCGGCCTGCTTGCTGAGGAAGCAAGACTCTTGATGTCACGGGAGAGGTCAAGCCATGTGCGTGTAAAACCTCCGCGGATGCGGAAAAATTCGCCAAGAGCATATTCGGCGCCGAGGTTCAAGTCTGGTTCTGCGTAACGTGGAAAGTCTGTTTCGGCAAACAAAGTCAAACGCGGAACGCTGCGAGGCTTGAGGAATCCGCCAAAGGCGAACGTCTGCGATGGTGTGTAAAACTTGTCTGCGTTATTCTTGACATAACCGCGGAGCATGGCACCGAAATCTCTTGCTACAAACGAAAAACCATAGTTTTTTGTGTCGGACATCCAAGTCAAGCCCCAGTCAAATGCCGCTGCCATGGCCGTTTGGTCTCCGCTTTCGTCGGTCAAGAAGTCCGAGGCAAATTTGATGGTTGCACCGAAGCGGATGTGCTTCATCGGGAATGCTACGGTAGCGGTTGCAAGCTGGCTGTACGGATTGTACTCTTTGCCGGTGGGTTCTCCTAGCTCGTTATAACCTTCGATAGTGCCGACGGAACTCCAGTTGTACGAAACTTGTACGATGTATTTGTCGAACTGTGTCGTGTATGAGAGCGTTCCCACGTTGCCTGCGAATTCGCCAGTTTGCCAGTGGAATGCAGCGACGCGTTTTTTATCGCTCGCGATGGTGACTGCTGCAGGGTTCAATTGCGTGATGGTCGGATCGGTGGAGGGTAGTGCCGCTGCTGATTTTTCAAGTGCCGCATTGCGGGGGCTGTCAAAAGTAGATAAAAATGAAAAAGCTTCTTTTCCTGCATCGTGTTTAGTAAAATAGCCAAGTTCTGCTGCCGAACACGTAAGAGCGCACATTGCAATTGCTGAAAGTTTTTTCATTAAATCCATGATGCAAATTTATAAAAAAATTAATGACTTTTTTGAGTATAACATGTAGGATAGGTAATTTTTGATGTGCCGTTTTCATTTTTTTTATTTATTACGTGCTTTAATACCTTTACAACAAGAAAAAGATTTACTATATTTGGACTTGCTCGGGCTACTAGCTCAGTTGGTAGAGCAACGCCCTTTTAAGGCGTGGGTCGAAGGTTCGAGCCCTTCGTAGCTCAGTAATCGGTTCCGTTTATCGGAGCCGATTTTTTTTATATTGCTTTCTAACCGCTAGCAACAAACGACTCAACTGGAGTTTATGCAATGGTTCCTTTTTTGGACTTGAAACGATTGAACGAACCGTACAATGACGTGCTGCGTCAGGCCGCGATAGATGTCGCGGATTCGGGGTGGTTTATTCGTGGGCGGTACGGAGAGCGTTTTGAGCAGGCGTTTGCGGAATATTGCGGCGTTAAATATGCGGTCGGTGTTGGGAACGGTCTGGATGCTTTGACGCTTATGCTGCGTGCATCGATGGAACTGGGGCGCTTGCATGCGGGCGATGAAATTCTGGTGCCGTCGAATACGTATATCGCGACGATTCTTGCCGTGAGCGCTGTTGGACTCAAGCCTGTTCTTGTGGAACCTGCCGAGAATTTCAACATGGATCCGAAGCGGTTGAAAAATGCTTGCAGTGCGAAAACTCGCGGTATCTTGGTGGTTCATTTGTACGGGCGACTGTGTGCGATGGATGAAATTTGCGAGTTCGCCAATTCACATGGAATGCTCCTTTTTGAAGATTGCGCTCAAGCTCATGGGGCGCGTCTTTGTGATGGTCGTTCTGCGGGGACGTTTGGTTCTGCGGCTGCATTTAGCTTTTACCCGACAAAAAATTTGGGAGCGCTTGGCGATGCCGGAATGGTATTGACGAACGATATGGATGTCGCAAACGTCGTCCGCGCCCTTGGCAATTACGGCTCCGAGCAGAAGTATGTGAATAAATTTAAAGGAGTGAATTCTCGTTTGGACGAAATGCAAGCCGCATTGTTGCTTGCGAAACTTCCGCATTTGGACGAATCGAATGAACGCCGTCGTAAAATTGCGGAGCGTTATTGCCGCGAAATCACGAATTCGAAGGTCTTGCTGCCAGAGCTTCCGGGATCGCCGTCGGAGCATGTCTGGCATGTGTTTATAATCCGCTTAAAGAGTGAAAATGATCGCGACGACCTGCAAAGGTTCTTGGAAAAACGCGGTGTTGGAACGCTTATTCATTACCCGATTCCTCCGCATTTGCAAGTGGCTTACGCTGGGGAATTTGGCGGCGAGTACCCTGTTGCAGAAGCGATGGCAAAGACGATTTTGAGCATTCCCATGAGCCCTGTGCTTACAGACGATGATGTGTCCGAAGTCATTGGAGCAATCAATGCGTTTTAAAGAACAGTCTTGTCTTTGGGCGCAACTTTTTCTTACACGTCATTGCGAGGAACGAAGCAGAGCCTGCCACGAGCAAAGCGTGGTGGAAGCAATCTATGAAGCAATCTATACATGGTGAAATTTGATGAAGTCTGATTCTGTACATTTTGGAAAAGTGTTTTTGGGGTCTGGAATGGTGACGTTCTTGAACGCCTTGCGTGTGTTCGTTGTAAATAAATTGCTTGCTGTTTATCTTTCGCCTACGGTGTTTGCGTGCGTTGGGCAGTTTATGAACTTCATGACGATGGGGCAGGCGACCTCTTCGCTTGCTCTCCAGAATGGCTGGGTGAGCCTTTCTGCTCAGAACAAGAACAATCTTGAACAACTGCGTGGCGTTTGGCGCGGCGGCTTTCGTTTGACGACGTTTGCGAGCATTGGAACTTTTGCAGTGGCCCTTGTCCTTTGCTTTACGGTTCCGTTGGAGACGTTTTTCCCTGAAATTCATCCGCTTTGGGTAAAGACGGCAATCTTATTTGCGTTGCCGGGCGTGTTTGCCACGAACATTATTACGATTACGTCGTCTGTGATTAACGGGCTGGGACATTACCGCAGATGGGCTATCATCAACATGGTGGCGTCATTGTGGCAAATGCTTTGGGTGGCGTTCTTTCTTTATACGGAACGGCTGAGTGTCCTTTCTATTGTGGCCACGCAGTCCATTGTTGCGGGAATTTTTGCCTTGCAAATTGCGTCACGAGCTGGATTTAGTTTGAAAGAAATCCGCAAAACCGCACTTGATATCCGCTCTCCGTGGTTTTCGTATGCGTTGATGGGAATTGTTCCGATGGTCTTGACCCCTGTGGTGCTCACATTCATGCGTGTGACTGTAGGGGAAAATTTGGGCTGGAACGCGGCTGGCATCTGGCAGGGCATTTGGAAAATTTCTGATTTTCTGACGGCATTCTTTTCGGCGATTCTCGGCGTCATTATTTTACCTAAAGTTTCTTCGGCCATGACGAAGTCGGAATTCTGGAGCTTGTTCCGCCCGATTTTCGTCAAAACGATGATGCTTGCGTTTGTGGCGGTTGCAATACTTTACTTTGGGCGTTCGCTTCTTGTCGCGGTGATGCTCTCGTCGTCGTATGCGGGCGCTGCCGATTACATACCGTTGCAGCTATTGGGAGACTTTTTCCGCGTGGGCGGTTGGGCTCTTGGGCTTGTGCTTATTGCACGGCGTGAAACGAAAAAATTCTTGACGCTCGAAATTTGTTCGCAATGCGTCCTTGCGGGTGGCACTTACATCTTTGTGAAACTGTACGAATTTAATGGGCCGATGATGGCGTATGCCGTTGAAAACTTCCTCACGCTTGTGGCTTCGCTCATAATCGTGAGCCGTTTGAAATGGGGACCGTTGGGCGATCGATGATTTGGCGACGGATGCGTGATGAACGTTTCTTTTGAAAAAAATTTAAATTGTTAGAACATGACACCGAAAGTTTCTGTTATCATTGCAAGTTACAATCACGAACCGTATGTCGAAAAGGCGGTGCGTTCCGTGATGTCGCAGACTGGCATTGATTTTGAATTGATTGTCGTCGATGACGGTAGCAAAGACCGTTCCCCGGAAATTTTGAAACGCTTGTCGCTAGAACTTGGTTTCGCTTACGTCCATCGTCCGAATAAAGGGGCGACGGCAACATTTGCAGAAGCGCTTTCGATGGCCAGTGGAAAATACGTCTGTTCGTTCTCGTCGGATGATATCATGCCGCCAGAACGTCTTAAAAAACAGAGCGACTTCTTAGACCAGCACCCGAATGCGGTGGCGTGCTTTGGCCAAGTCGTTCCGCTGTACGAAGGCGACAAAGTTGGGACGGAAATGGATGCGCGTTACCTCCGCAGCGTGCCGCAGGTATCGTTCGAGGAATCGTTCTTGGGCTTAAAGGCATTGCATGGCTGTGCCGAAATGTTCATGCGTGAAAAAATTCTTGCGATTGGCGGCTACGACATGCGGTATTTTTTCGAAGATTATCCGCTTTACCTCAAAATACTTTATCAGTACGGACCGCAACCGGTATCGCCTGATTTTGTTTGCTGTTATTACCGCGAACACGGCGACAATTTGCATGTGAATCACGACCGCATTTACCGTGAAATTTTGCGTATCTTGGCGGACAATTATAGCACGCACCCGCTGTACAAAAAAGCGGTTCAAGCGTGGAAAGCGAATTGGTTTTCTGCCGTGGCGGCCCAGAGCAAATTAGATGCTCTTCGCCTCATTCCAAAAGTTATTACCCTTTCGCCCCGTTTTTGGCTCCGCCTACCCAAGTTGCTTATTCCGCGGAAATTGCTGAAGTACTAAAGGTTCGGATAAATAGTCTTTAAAACGGTAGGCTCTCGTCTATAATCTAGGAACTCTGACTTTGTCGCCTGCGTTCAGGTGTTCTAGCATGACTCCCGGATTGACGGACTGCAACGAAGATAGCACGTAAAAGCGGGGGAGGTTCTGCGTACCGGCACCGTAAGTCCTGCGGAGCAGCTTGAACAAGTCTTCTCCATCGTTGACGGTGACGACCTTGTAAAGACTTTTGTTCGACGGGTCGGACTGGAGTGCCGAGAGTGCGTTCGAAAACTTGGCAACGAAATTCTCGGCGGAATGGTTGGACTTGCTTTCTTGCGAGTTCTTAGCGACGGACTTGTCGTTTTTAGGCTTTTGGGAATCGCTCTTCGAGTGCACGTTTTTGGAACTGTTCGGTTTTCCGGTGACGGATGGCGGCAATTTGAAAATGGGCGCCTTGGATGCGTTCATCTTGAGGCTTACGTCGGCGGAATCCTTGCCCTTTTTGACGGGTTCGAGTGCCAGAATGGAGTCCAATGAGGCAATATAGTTGCTGTCCGGCCATTCTTCGAGGACCATTTTCTTGTTAACTTGGATTATTTTAATGGTCGGATGGTCGTTTCCGCAGGCTAAAAGCAAAAAACAGGATAATGTACAGAGCAACAATAAAGATTTCATGCTATAAAAATACTAAAAATGAGGTTGCAACTTGCCAAAATCCTAAAAAACAACTAAATTTAGGCTCCAAACATTTTACTTCACAGGAAGTTTTATAATGAAAGAAGGTATCCACCCTAATTATCAACCGGTCGTGTTCGTCGATGCGAATACGGGTAAAGAATACATCACCCGCTCCACGAAGTCTTCCGCCGAAAAGAAGACTATCGATGGTGTTGAATATAGCGTAATTTCCTTGGAAATTACGGCTGATACCCATCCGTTCTGGACGGGCAAGCAGCATCGCGTGGATACGGCTGGCCGTATCGACAGCTTCAACAAGCGCTATGGCGGCGGTGCTAACATCACCTCTGCAAAGCGTAAGACTCGCAAGGCTGTGCCGGTCAAGACTGAAGAAGAAGCTTAATCTTCTAAAGCTTAGGGCCTCCCTAATTAGGGAGGCTTTTGTCTTATTAACCCTAGAGGACGCAAAATGAAAAAGAAACTTAGCATTTGTGCTGCTGCAATCATCGCTCTCGCCATGACCGGTTGCGAAAAGACTGGTACTATTGAAGGTGAAGTTTGCGATGCATTCACCGGTAAGCCGCTGGAAATGCCGACCGTCGGTATGGACTCCACGATTTACACCACCCTTTCCAAGAAGTATGAGTTCAACCAGGAACTCCGCAAGGGTAAATTCAAGTTTACGAAGGTTCCGGTAGGCTCCTATAGAGTTTATGCAGGCCGTTCCAAGTACGTTAAGACTCGCATGAGAATCGAGACGACGGAACAGAATCCGAACGCAAATATTCGTCTTTACATTTACAACTCCCAGGTGGAACCGGGTTTGTACCAGGGCACTCCTGAAGGACCGCTCAAGATTTCGAACCAGTGGGTTGTCTATTCTACCAACTGCGATGAATCCATTGTAGGCTACCGCTTGACGATGCCGTTGCAGGTTGAAAACGCTACTGCAAGCCTTGCTGAAAAGATTGGCGTTCCGCAGAAGAAGGGCTAGTAGAAGGGCAAGAAGGCCTAGCCAGCTCCAGCTCCGGTCGCAGCTAAGGTTTCGAACCTTCCGGATCCGCGTGTCGTCGAAGGCAAGTTCGAAGTCTTCTATCGCAATGCCTCCTCTGTGACTTCTCCGCTCATTGCTAAGACTTACCCGGCTGTTGTCGCTTCCATTGCATCTCATAAGGACTGCAAGGGCTTCGGCGCTGGCGAAACGAACGGCGTGTTCCCGGTTAAGGACAAGGGCACAGACCTCAAGGTCGAATACGTTGCTGAAAACCTCTTTAAGATTACGGGCGACCTTCCGAAGGGCAAGCAGATTATTCAGCTCTCCCAAGACGGAAAGACTCTCCAGACGTATTACTTCGAAGCCAAGTAATTCTTGATTTTCGAAAGAAATTGAAAAACGCACGATCGCAAGATCATGCGTTTTTTTTTGCTTTTATATATTATCTATTATAGATTTATATTCCAGCTAATAATGATTCATTGCAGATACGAAGGAAAAAAATGAAAGGACTCACTTCAATACGTACAGCTCGCTTAATTGCATCTCTTATAGCGATTCTCGGAATGTTCTCTTTTGCGGTTGAACGAGTGCTTACGAAGGTTTGCATTATGGCGAAAAGCGGAGTGCAGATGGGGCTTGCTCGTTATACGAATTCGTTTACGGGACGATTTGCCGCTGAAAACTTTTCGGATGACAAAAAGCTTTTGAGCGTTCTCAGAAATGCAAAGGAATTGCTGCCGGTTGCAGATGAGGCTTTGCTGGTTTTGTTTATTGTTAGCATAGTTCTCTTTGTGATTGCAGCATTTGGATTAGCGTTTCCGAAACCGTTCTGTCGTGTACTCGTGGCCGTGAAACTGCTTAAATGGCAAGATGGAGGATTGTTGAAAGATGCGTCAATCTTTGGATCCAGGGAGTCTAGTTCGAAACCTGTGAAAAAGTTCAAGGATTTTTGCAGAAAGGCTCTGGCAGCTGCTAAAAAAGTACAAATGAAATATTGGATTTTTATAGGGGGCGCTTTTGTTTTTATAATGATTCTTATTTTCGGTGTGCGCGGTTGTTCTACGGGGAGTGTTTTTGGTGGATCCCAAGCTTTAACAGATGATCTCACGGAACAAGCTTCATTTTATATAAGTGCTCAAAAATCTTACTTTGCTAAGAACAAAGCCGTGGGTGGCCCTAAGGCTTTGCAGATGCCGGATTCACTTTCGACCGATTTCTTTACTTATCGGGTGACAGGGAGCCGCTTTGTGGCGACGTTAAACAAGAATATCAAGGATTGCCCTGCCGGGAGCCGTTGGACTGTGAGTGCAACGACGAAGGGATTTTTTACTGTAGATTTGATATTGTCCCGTGTAGCTCCCAAAGACTCAAACTGTGCTTTTATAGCTCCGGATTTCAAAAATTTGGGTAGAAAGTAAACTGTCCTCAGATTCCCAAATCTCCAATAACGAATGACAAATAACTAATGACTAATAACCATTTCCTAAAGCCTAACCCCTAAAACCTACAACCTATTTTCTATATTGCACATCTGTATATCGACTAGAGGTGCTAGATGGCAAATATTGTAGATGGTAGTGTTTTAGATAAAGAGTTGAACCCGGAACAGGCGGCTGCCGCCAAAAAGATTAACGGCCCGATGCTGATTCTTGCCGGTGCAGGTTCGGGAAAGACGCGTTGCATTACTTACAAAATTGCTCATCTGGTTTCGTTCCATAACGTAGAATCCAATCGCGTTTTGGCCGTGACGTTTACGAACAAGGCTGCCCGCGAAATGAAGGACCGTATCCAGAAACTTTTGGATAGTCGCTTGCCGTTCATGTGGATGGGCACGTTCCACTCCGTGTGTCTCAAGCTTTTGAAACTCTGCCTTGCAAAGGATTTTGTGATTCAGGCGCTTGGCGGTAAATGGTTCGATGCGAACTTTTCGATTTATGATGATGATGACCAGAAACGCATCCTCAAGGAAATTTTGAAGGACGATCTGGGCGATGATTACGATGCTGCGGAACTGAAAAAAGTTCACGGTGCGATTTCGCGTTACAAGAACACGATTTTGTACAAAGGCGACAAGGCAACGTTGCAGACTCCGGATATCGCGATGTTGAATGCGGAATTCGCCGATCAAGAACGCTATGCCCGTTATTACGCCGCTTACCAGAAAAAACTTGCGGAATCGAATGCGATGGACTTCGACGACTTGCTTTTCAATACGGTCAAGATGTTGCAGATGGTGCCTAGGTTGGTCGAGTCTTTGAGACGTCAATTCCAGTATGTTGTGGTAGATGAATACCAGGACACGAACGATGTGCAGTACGAACTTTTGAAGTTGCTCATCAATCCGGAAACGAAGAATGTAACGGTGGTGGGCGATGACGACCAAAGTATTTACGGCTGGCGTGGTGCGAACATCAAGATTATCCGCAACTTTCACCGCGATTTTGCCCCGGTGACGATTGTCAAGCTCGAACGCAATTATCGCTCGACGGCTAACATTGTGAAGGGTGCCGGTTCCGTGATTGCGCATAACATCCGTCCTGCAGAAATGCAGAAGAACGTGTATTCCAAGGAAGATGCGGGCGAATTGATTCATGTTCGCTACTTTGAAGATGACCGTTCCGAAGCTTCAAACATAGCTAAGACAATTGCACAGGCGGGGCCTGATTTTTATGCAAAGACGGCTGTTTTCTATCGCACGAACGCGCAGTCCCGTGTGCTTGAAAAGGCGCTCAACGATTTGCGAATCCCGTCGGTGATTTTTGGCGGAACGAGGTTCTGGGACCGTAAAGAAATCAAGGATGTTTTGGCTTATTTGCGCGTGCTCGCGAACGAAAAAGACGATGCCGCGTACTTGCGCGTAATCAATACGCCGCCGCGTGCCATCGGCAAAACTACAGTCGAAGGCGTTCTTGCGAAAGTGAAAGCGGGTGAGGGTTCGCTATGGGATAACCTCTTGGCCGAAGCGAACGGCACAAGCCGTGGTGCTCCGAAGCTGAAAGGCTTTACCGACCTTGTCCTTCGCTGGAAAAATATGATGAATTCGGGCGAAACGCCGCTCCCGATTCTTGCCGA
The DNA here is from genome assembly GCF_017545445.1 of Fibrobacter sp. Classification (GTDB taxonomy): domain Bacteria; phylum Fibrobacterota; class Fibrobacteria; order Fibrobacterales; family Fibrobacteraceae; genus Fibrobacter. The sequence continues at coordinate 24,998 of NZ_JAFWOM010000090.1, read as the reverse complement.
GACGATTATCAACGAGACGGGCTATAAAGATTTCTTGCGTAAGGAAGACGAAACTACGGCTGACGAACGCATTGCAAACTTGGACGAAATGATCAACGCTATTCGCGAATTTGACGAAGACCATCCGGGGGCGACTCTCGATGCGTTCTTGCAGGATATTTCGCTTTTGACGGATGGCGACAAGAAGGTCGATACGTCGAAGGGCCTTGTGACGCTCATGACAATCCACATGGCGAAGGGCCTTGAATTCAATACGGTCCACCTTGCGGGCTGCGATGACGAAATTTTCCCGCTCGTGCGCGGAACGTCGATGCTATCAATGGCCGAAATCAACGAGCAAATGGAAGAAGAACGTCGCCTGTTCTATGTGGGCTGTACCCGCGCCGAAAAGAAACTTTATCTGTACCATGCGGAACGTAGGTTTTTCCAGGGAAACATTCGTCCTTTTGCTCCGTCTAGGTTCCTCAAGGAATTGGACCCGTCGGTTGTGGACTTTACGCCGTGCTTGAATACGCGTCCGGGCGTGCCTGATTTTGTAGGCAATACTCGTTCTAAGCCGTCTTATGGTTCTTACGGCTCGTCAAGTTTTGGTTCCCGTCCGTCTTATGGTGGTTCTTCGGGATCTTTCGGAAGTTCTCGCTCATCCGGAGGCTCTTACGGCAGCAATTCGTATGGCTCGCGTAGCGGTTCCGGCAGTTATGGCGGAGGCTCGTACGGTTCTCGCCCGGCGGCGGTGCCTGCGTCCATCAAGAAAAACGATAAGCACATTGTTTATCGCAATCCGATTAAGGTGGCTTCGCCAAAGCCTGCTGCACCAAGCGGTCCGCGTGTAGTCTATGATGAATACAGCCAAGTTGCAAATCAGAATCCGTATCACGTCGGAGCACGAGTGCGACATTCCAAGTACGGAAACGGCGTTATCGTCAAAGCTTACGGCAGTGGCGACAATGCTCGCGTCGATGTGCGCTTTGACCGTGACAGCATGAACCGCACCATCATCCTCAAGTACGCCGCATTGGAAATAGTTGGGTGATTGAGGTGTGAGGTCGGCGCTAAAGCTCCTCTGTGCACGCTTCGCTTCGAGCTTTCCTATTTTGATTGCGCTCATACCTCATACCCCAAAGGGGCGCAAGCCCCGAGCCCATACCATAAAGCACCTTTAGGGGGTGCGACCTCATTTCCTGTTTGACCGGGAATCTTTTTTGCATGTAAATTTTCATAAAAACGCTTGGCGTTGTTTTTGTGATTTTGTAAATGATATTCAGAGGTCTTAAAGCTTGTAATACAGAAAGTATGGTGAATATGAAAATTTGTAAAATGGATAAGTTTATCATTGCGATTGTCATCGCATGTGTCGCCTTTATTTTTTCAGGTTGTAATGAAGAAAAGGGGCTGGTAGAAATTTCAAGTAGTTCAAATGGATCCGAGAGTAGTCAAGACTCGTCAGAGCATGATTATTATAACCGTGGTTATGAAGGTTCTGGTCTTTTTTTCGGTGATCAGGTTAGATGTGATATTTTAGTTGCTCCTAAAATAAAGGGCTTTGTTAAGAAGCCTTCTGAACGTGATATTAAGATGATAAATAAAAAGGGTGCCAATCGAACTGCTTCGGAGATTATGAAAATTATTCGTCAACGAACACCGGGGCTTCGCCATGTTTATGAAAAGTATTTGAAAAAAAATTCTGAACTTCAAGGCAAGATTACCTTAAAATTAACAATTGCTGCAGATGGCGAAATTTCTGACATTTCCATCGTTTCCTCAACAACACAAAACAGCGAATTTGATGCCGAAATACAACAATTAGTAGGCAGCTGGGGGTTCCGCAGGGTAAAATCGGGTAATACAACTGTCATCATCCCATTTACTTTTTTTGAATGAAATTTGCTTGCTAACTTTGTAAATATGAAAATTTGTAAAATGGACAAGTTTATCATTGCGATTGTCATCGCATGTGTCGCCTTGGTATTTTCTGGGTGTAATGAAGAAACTAGCCGACAGATGGAGTCTAGTAATTCGACCGTAACGAAGGAATCGGTAAAATCGCAAAGTAAAAATGAAAAAATAAATTGTTGTTTCAGGGAAGGTTATGATGTAGGGGAAAACTCTATTTTCGATTGTTATTCCCCTGGAATAGAGTGTCTCCTAGACAATCGACCTAAGAACATTAAGTATAGGGGCCATGTTAAGATTCCGTCATTAAGTGATATTAAGGTGAAAAATAAAAAAGGTGCCAACCGTTCTGCTTCGGATATTATAAAAATAGCTCGTAGGCGTGCACCAGGACTTCGTCATGTTTATAACAAAAATTTGAAAAAAATTCCAGGACTCCAAGGTGAAATAGCCTTAAAATTCACAATTGCTCCCGAAGGTAAAATTACAGACGTTTCCATCGTTTCTTCTACAACACAAAACAGCAAATTTGATGCCGAAATACAACAATTAGTAGGCAGCTGGGTATTTTTCAGGGTAAAATCAGGTGAAACAACCGTCACAATCCCATTTACCTTTTTTGAATGAATTTTATTTGCAAACGGTTGTTTGTAGAACAACCTGCTACTCGGTCATGTCAATCCAAGCAAGCTTGGTTGCCGCGACGCTTGTGCAAACGGTTGTTTGCAAAATGAACGATTGACAATGTTTCCTCTTGCTTTTCTTGAATAACTTTGTTAGATTATAATCAACAGTTCTGGTGAACTGACTTTATTATATCGTTATCTATATCCTTTCTTATATCGTTTGCTATATAAACTTGTCTCTAAAAAAGAGAAAGGATTTTTATGGAAGAAAAACAGGCGGCAAAAAAGCCTCACGATGCTTTTTTCCGTTGGCTATTTGCAGATGTTAAGCATCTCAGGTACTTGCTTGAACTTGCTGGTAAAATAAATATTGATGTGGGGGAGTTCCTCGCTGCGGTAAATTTGGATACGCTAGTCCGCATTCCGGATTCGTATTCCGAAGTGTACGAAACGGGTGACGCGGATTTGGCTTTCCGAGTGAATGTCTTGACGGGTGCGCCCGTGTTTGTGGGCATCCTTGTGGAACACAAGTCCGGCCGCGACGCCAATATGTTCAACCAGCTTGCGCGTTACATGCGTTCCGTGATGAAGCGCTTTGACGAGGGCCGCCTATTCGACGGCCTCCCGACCATGGCGATGATCTTCTACAACGGGCGTGAAAACTGGAACCCGCTAGAGTTGCTTGAAAAGGACTATCCTGCATATTTTCATGGCATGGTTTTGCCGTTCCGCTGTGCGTTCGTGAACATGTCGGACATTCCGGACAGCGACTGCCTTGCTTGCGAAAATGCCGCAACAGGCCTCGGAATCGCGGCGATGGCGCATGCTTACGACAAGGATGCCTTCCTTGAAGTGTTCCGTCAATTCAAGCCGAGATTGCGAAAAATGCCCAGCAACGAGCTCTCTTGTTTGCTCGAAAAAATAAGTGTATATTTGACGGAGTATCTCGGTAAAGAAGTTATGAAGGAGTTGAACATGGCATTTAAGAGCATTGGACAAAAGTACGGATTCGTCAGTGCCGGCGATGTTTACCGCCAGAGAATTGCCGATGCGCAAGCCAAGGCGAAAAAGCTGATTAACGAAGAACGTCAAAAAGCCGAGAATGCAGAAGCGGAATTAGCTCAGAATCGAAACGATACTGAAGCCGTTTTGCGTGAAATGGGCATGTCCGATGAAAAAATTGCTGAAATGCAGGCCAAATTAGAGGTACTTCGTCAAAGTAGACAGTCTCATGGATAAAATTCTGAAGGAGTTGAACATGGCATTTAAGAGCATTGGACAAAAGTACGGATTCGTCAGTGCCGGCGATGTTTACCGCCAGAGAATTGCCGAAGCCGATCGAAGAGCCGAAGCAGAACATCAAAAAGCTGAAATTGCTGAAGCGGAAAAGCTCAATACAGCCAAGAAACTGGTGTGTGACGGTGTCATTTCTGTTGAGAACGCGATGGCTTACTTCGGCTATTCCAAGGAACAAATTCTAGCGGAAAGGCAATAATCGGTTGATTCTGAAAGTTATACTTATTTTTAGGAAATGGCTTTCTGAAGGAGTTGAACATGGCATTTAAGAGCATTGGACAAAAGTACGGATTCGTCAGTGCCGGCGATGTTTACCGTCAGGAGATTGCCGATGCGCGCATCGAAGAGCAAGCCAAGGCGGAAGCAAAATTAGCGCAGAATCGTGACGACACTGAAACTGTTTTGCGTGAAATGGGAATATCCGATGAACAAATTGCAGAAATGGAGGCTAGGCTTGAAGCTCTTCGTCAAAGTAGGCGTTCCAGATAAAAAATGAAAAATTAAAGATGAAAAATTAAAAATGAAATTTTTATTCTTAATTCATAAATCCTAATCACCAACCACTAACCACTAATCACTAAAATTTTCTATCTTGCATTCCGTAAAAAAGAGGTTTTTTATGCTTGAACGTGAAGAAGTTTTGAAGCTCGCGAAGTTGTCTCGCTTGAGTATTGCAGAAGAAGATATTCCGTCTATCAAGGGTCACCTGGATAAGATGCTCGACCATCTCGAAGCATTGAAGGCTTTGGACCTTTCGAACGTGGAACCGATGACCGCTGTCGAAAACGGCGCGACCATCCTCCGCGAAGACGTGCCGGTGCAGGGCTTTACGCTCGATCAGGCTTTTGCGAACGCTCCGGCGGTTGAGAACGACCATTTTGCCATCCCGAAGGTGATGTAGTCGGAAATTGCCGCGTCGCTGCACTCCTCGCAATGACGAGTTGTCTTCGCATTGAGTGGGGCTTTGTAGTCGGTTCAATTCGCGTCTCCGCGCATTACCTCGCTATTCAAAATTATGGTCAGTTGCATTGTTCCTGCCCGCATGGGCTCGTCCAGATTCCCGGGAAAGCCTCTCCTGAAGCTCAACGGTAAGGAGATGATTGTGCGTACCATGGAACGGGCGATGCTTGCCGGTTGCTTTGACCGCATTGTTTGTGCGACGGACTGTTCCGAAATCGAAGCGGTAGTCACGGCGGCGGGCTTTGACTGCGTGATGACGGGCGAATGTGCGACGGGGTCGGACCGCGTGGCGGAGGCCGCCAAAAAGCTCGGTCTCGACTTGGTCGTGAATCTTCAGGGCGACGAACCGCTTGTGGAGCCTTCGGTGCTTCGCGATGTTGCGCAAGACCTCTCGGAACACCCCGACTGCTGGGTGACGGTGGCGTGCCCGCTCAATCCGTCAGAAGCAGAACTCAAGACCGTCGTGAAAGTGCTCGTTTGCGATGGTGTGGCTGTCGATTTTACAAGGTCGGTTGCCCCTGCAGAAGCTAGCCGCTGGTTCCAGCACCAGGGCATTTACGCTTACTCCCGCGAGTCGCGCGAAGAGTTTGCGTCGCTTCCGCAGAGCAAAATTGAGCTGGAGCGTTCTTTAGAACAAATGCGAATTCTTGGACGTCGTCCCATCCGCATTGTCAAGAGCGCTTATCCGAGCATCTCTGTGGATGTCCCTTCGGACGCAGAGCAGGTTGAAAATATTTTATTAGATCGTTTGCTATATCCTTTGCTAGATGAACCTTTAAGAAAAGGCAATGAACGTATCTGAAAAAAGAATAATCAAACTTGCAATAATCCTCTTTACAATTGGTCTTGTTTTCCGTTATTTCCCTTGGGGGCTCCCGTCTATCGAAAGTTTCGAGGTGGGGGAGGCTTTTGTTGTCGCGAATGCGTCATCGCCGCTGCTTGAAAAAGATGTTCCCGATACGATAGCTAGTGCGGATTCTGGAGACGTTGTAAATAAAATAAATACCTCTACAGAACTTGTCCAGACGATTGATCAGGCGGGGGCGGTTCAATTTGAAAATCACCGAAAACCGAAGAAAAAAGTCGTGTTGCCGCTTCATATTAACACGGCGAGTGTCGATGATTTATGTGCGTTAAAAGGGGTAGGACCGAAGCTTGCCGAGAAGATTATCGAGCGTAGAAACGCTGCCGGACCGTTCAAAGGCCCCTCAGACCTTAAAAAAGTGCATGGAATTGGAAAGAAAAAACTTGAAAACATGTTACAATCGATAATTTTTGATTAGTTTTAGGATATAAAACTTTACATAAGCATTTTTATGAGTGAAACGAAGTTATATCTAGGAATTGAAGTTAGCGACACTTCTATGAAAGTCGCCCTTGTGGATGCGTCCGCAAAAAAGGTTCTCAAGGCTGCAGTCCTTCCGACGGAGTGCAACCCTGTTTATGACATCTTTCTTTTCGAAAGTACGCTCCAGCAGTGGGTTGATGATAATAAGATCGAAAACATTGAAGCTACGTCGGTTACGATGCCTGCGACGATGTCCATCATTCGCAAGGTTTATGTTCCGCCTGAGGCTGTTGCAAGCAAGGATCAGTATTTGGACTGGTATTTGGAACTGTTTACCAATGCCGAATCAAGTGCTTATATCGTTGATTCCAAGACGTTAAGTGGCGATGATTCGTTGGGTTACAACGAACTTGTCATGGCGGTCCGCAAGGAATGGGTTGATGCTCTTCGCAAGGGATTCCGTTCTCGTGTGCTTTCCCCGAGGTCTATGGAAGTCGATGTGCTTTCGTTGATGAACGTGATGGATGTTGGCGAAAAAATCAAGGATGCCGTTTGCATCGTGAAGGCGGACTTCTCTGGCGTGACGCTTGTCTGGATGCGCCGCGATGAACTTTTAGCATTGCGTTGCGTATCGACTCTTTCGATGGTCGGTAAGACTGAAGACGCTGCTTACCCGATTCTTGCCAATGAAATTGTCGAACAGATGAAACTGGTCCAGTCCGAGAATGCTGTCAAGGGCGTGACTGATGTTCGTTTGTGCGGTGAAATGGCTTCGAACGAACTGTTTGTAAATATCCTTATGGATAAGCTTCCTGAATACCAGGTTTCGCTGGTGACTGGTTTGTCGCAGCTTCCGTCTGACGAAAGCGTGAACCCGGTTGATATGATTTGCTGTGTCGGTGCTGTTGGTGCAGCATTGAATTTGGTGGAGGGTCTATGATTCACATGAACCTTATTGCAGTGGCTGAAAAGAACGCCACTTTGGGTAATTTGTCGCAACACTTGCATGTGACGAATGTGGTGGAAGTGGAGCGCCGCCATAAGAAGAAAGTTTTGACTATTGCAGTTGCGGCTGTCGTTATCTTTGCTGCTTTTAGCATTTTCTTGAAAGTTGCTGGTATTCCTGCTGCGTTGGATGGCGTTTTGCCGAATGCTTATGTGGATTTGATTGGTGCTAAGAAGGCTGCTCCGACAGCCCCTGCCGGTCCGACTGCCGAACAAATTGCCGAGCAAGAACGTTTGGCTGCACAGAAGCGTGCTGCGATGCCTGTGAAGGAACTTGTCGGCGAGATTAGTCCGCAAGCGTTGTTTAATAACAAACGAACGGACTATGATAATTATCTCCCTCTTGAAAAACTTTCGTTCCAAAAGACATCCTTGTCGCAGTTCATGTCGTTCCTCAATACGGCTGTACCGGACGATATCGGCTTCTCTGAAATAGTTTATCAAGTTCCGAACTACTACTATTTGCGCGGTGTTGCGATGAAGTCTTCTTCTCAGCATTCGCTTATGGATAGACTCAAGGCTGTGTCTATGGATCTCAAGTCGGATATCTCTTCTGAAGCAGCGACGGAAGTTTCCGCATTTGGTAAGTTCTCTGTTCCGCAGAAACGCCTTGATGCGGTGCGTCAGTTTGTTCCATCTGCAGAAATCGCTGCTGAGATAAAGGCGGTCAAGGCTTTGGGCACTGCAAATAAAGTCGTGCTGAAGGGTTTTGAAAAGCCTGTAATCGAGGATTTCGGTGTCTATAAACGTTATGCGTACTTTGTGACGGCGACGACAGACTTTGCCGATATGCTGAACTTCTTCAACGCGTTCGCAGAATCCCCAATCCGTATGGGTATTCCAAAAACGTCTCTCAAGTTCTCAAAGAAGTTTATGCTCGCATCGATGCGCATCGAAATGTTCGTTCTCCGCTAGTATGCCGATACGTATCACTGGTGGTTTGTTGCGGGGACGTAATATAGAGTCCCCGGACTCCATGAAGACTCGTCCAACAGCTTCCCGTACAAGGGAAGCTCTCTTTAATATATTGCAGGGAGTCGAAGGATTCCACATGCTGGATTTGTTTGCCGGGAGCGGCATCATGGGACTTGAAGCGATTAGTCGCGGGGCTGTAAGCGTGACTGCGGTAGAGCTTGCTCGTCCGCAAGCGCGGATGATTGAGCGTTCGTATAAGGCCGTTGGCGTTTTTGACAAACTTAAATTGTTAGAAACAAACGTGCTTACGCTCAAGAAAGAAGTTCTTTGTGCGGAAGAAGGCTTTGACTTAATTTATGCAGACCCTCCGTTTAAGGATATGGACTACCCGGACTTGCGACCGTTCATCGAATGGCTAAATCCCGGCGGAGTCGCTGTGTTCGAGGCTCCGAGCCGTAAGTTGCCCGATTGGGCCACAGAAGAAGGTTTTCAAGGTCAGGTCCGCCGCTACGGCGAATCGTCGTTGATAATTGTTAGGGGTTAGGTTACAGGTTGTAGGTTTTAGGACATATTACGCGTTGTTGTCTCGGACTTTTCGTCCTGTCATGCCCGACTTAATCGGGCTTCTCTAATGTTTGTAAACCATTGACCAATGACCAATGACTAATGACCATTGACCTTTTTCTAAAGCCTAATCCCTAAAACCTATTGCCTAATACCTCTTTTTCCTGCTTGCTTTTTTGTAAATTTTAACCATGGAGCGGAACTTGAACACACTCAAAAATGCAATCGCGGAAAAATTGCTTGAAGGGAATCGTTGCGGACTTCGCGTGGCGGTTTTTGCCGGTTCTTTCGACCCGTTTACCGTTGGGCATTTGGACCTTGTGAAGCGTGCCGCAATGATGTTCGATTCCTTGTTTGTCGTTGTCGCGCAGAACGCAAGCAAAAAGAACATGTTCGATGCCGAAACCCGCAAGGCGATGGTGGAGGAGGCTGTCTCAGGAATTCCGAACGTTTCGGTTGCTGTTCACGATGGACTGACGGTCGATTTTATGAAGTCCGTAGATGCTCGTTACCTCGTTCGCGGAATCCGCAATGCGTCTGACCTCGACGCAGAACAGGCGGTCGCATGGAACAACAAGGTCATTTATGGGGTGGGCGATATCGAAACTGTGTTTTTGATGAGCGCGCAGGAACACCTCGCGGTGAGCAGTTCCCTTGTCCGTGAACTCCTCAAGTGCGGTAAAGAAAAATCCTTGGCCGAACGGAAGAATCTCTTGTCGAAATTCGTTCCGAAAAATATTGTTAGAATGCTTTTAATTGCGTATAGGAAAACTTATGAAACCCTTTAAATATTTAACCACACCCTTACGGCTCTTGTTGCTTGTGAACGCGGCTGTTTTCTTGATGGCCTTGTTTGGGAAAGATCTTGCTCTGAATTTGCCGGGAGTCGGTTACGGTAGTTTACGCGAGTATATCGTTTATTTCGGGGCGTTTTTCCCGACGAGTCCGCTCGAAGTTTGGCGCTATGTGACGTATATGTTCGTCCATGTCGATTTTGTGCATTTTTTCTTCAATATGCTTATGCTTTGGATGTTCGGTTCTGAAGTGGCGGAATGGATGGGGACGCGGCATTTTGTTGTCATGTATTTCTTCTGTGGAATTTTTGCGGCCTTGTTCAGTTTCTTTATGTGCTTGCTCGGTCTTACGAACAATCCGATTATCGGCGCATCGGGTGCGTTGATGGGAATCTTTGTCGCCTATTACAAGTTCTTCCCGGAACGCATGCTCCTCATGTTCTTTATCATTCCGATGAAAATCAAGCATGCTATATGGGTGATGATTTTTTTGGATATTTTCTTTGCCGGATCCGGTGACATGATTGCGCATTTTGCCCACTTGGGCGGCGTTGTCGCCGGTTTCATTTATATGTCGATTTACCAGAACGGTTCGAATTTTCTTTACAACTCTCCGTTGTCCGGGTTGTTCCGCTTGTTCTCGAACAATCCTGAAAAATATAATCGGACAAGTTCTTCGCGTTCTTATCAAAGTCGTAGCGAAGAGCCGGAAGTTCTCGAAGGTGAAGTGTTCTACGTTGATGAACAGAAACGCATGGACGATATTCTCAAGAAAGTGGAGCGCGAAGGCGTCCAGTCCTTGAGCGAATCGGAACGTGAATTTTTATTGAAAGCGGGCGACAAGTTGCGTCGCCGTCGCGGAGGATTCTAATGAAAAAAGTACTTGGTATGGGCGCTGCCCTTGTTGATATTTTGGCTAACGTAAGCGATGAATGGATCGCGGCCCAGGGCGTGCAGAAAGGCGGCATGAACATGGTCGATTGGCCGCAGATGGAAAAGTTTTTGGGTTCGCTCGAAAATCCGATTCGCGTTCCGGGTGGCTCGACTTGCAATACGATGGTGGGTGTTGCCCGTCTCGGTGGCAAGGCTGCGTTTATCAGCAAGGTGGGCGATGACGAACTCGGCAAGCTCTTCCAAGCTCATTTGAAAAACAACGGTGTGGAGTCAAAGGTCGGTCTTTCCGAAGCGGCTACGGGTTGCGTATTCTCTGCCGTGACTCCGGATGCCCAGCGTTCGATGTGGACGTATCTTGGTGCTTCTGATTTCCTCGGTTCGGATGATTTTACGCCGGCGCTTTATGACGATGTGGGACTTTTGTATGCCGAAGGCTACCGTGCGTTTAACGGCGAATGCTTCAAAAAATCGTTTACACTTGCCCGCAGTCTCGGTGTCGAAACGGCTCTTGATTTCAGCTCGTTCGGCGTGGTCGATGCTTGCCGCAAGTTGTTCGATGAACTTTTCGAAAACAAGATGATTGATATCATCATCGCGAACGAAGACGAAGCTTTTGCTTATGCGGGCGTGAAAGAAGAAGCTGCACTCGAAGTTTTAGCGAAAAAAGCGAAGGTTGCAGTCGTGAAGATTGGCAAACGCGGTGCCTTGATTGCAAAGGACGGCGTGGTGACTCGTGTTTCTGCGGGGGCTGCAAAAGCAATCGACACGACGGGCGCCGGTGACCTCTGGGCATCGGGATTCCTTTACGGCTACATGAACGGCTGGGACATGGAACGTTCGGGCAACCTCGGCAGCATCGTTTCGAACGAAGTCGTCCAGGTCATGGGTGCGCAAATCCCGGAAGAAGGCTGGCAGCGCGTTCACGCACAGATGTAGTTGAGGATATATGGTTTCTGTTGTTCGTTCTTTTGTGAAGTTGTTTGCTGTCGCTGCTTTGGCTGTATCGCCTGTGCTTGCTCAAAGCGCTAAGGGTGCGGCTCAGGATGCGGAAAAGGCGGAACTTGTTGCGGAAATCGCCGTTCGCGATAGCGTGATGGCCCTCCGTGATAGCTCTTGCACCGTCGAGAAAAACTCGCTCCGTTCTGAACTCGAAGTCGAACGTGCAAAATGCGAAAACTGGGAACAGAGCTACAACACGCTCAAGAAAAACAACGAAACTTGTGCCAAGGCTTTGAGCGTTGCGATGGAAGCCAGCCAGGAACAAGCTGAAAAAATTGAAAAGCAGAAACAAGCGGACGAGGATAAGCAAGTCTCCGACCGTGCGATGGCTTCTATGTCGATGGCGGCGAGCTTTGGCGTGGGCATGCTTATCATGTGGCTTATCATGAAATAACTTTTTTGAGTCAATCGCGGTCGTCGCGGTGGGGGTTGAAATGAATAAATTCGCTTTAGTCTGTAGTTTGCTCTTGGGAGCGACCTTCGGTACGGGTATTTCGTTTGCTAAGAAGTCGGATGCTCCGGCGGGTCCGTTCCAGATGGGCTCTGTGTTAAAGCAGATTGCTTCAATTCCCATGACAACGGCTGAAATCTCATCGTTCATGCCCGAAAAGAAGGTGTTGTTCGTTGTCGGTGGCGAAAACGTCCTTGAAGTCGTGGATATGGCCAATCCTGCGAATCCGAAAAAGGTCAGTGAAGTCAAGCTGCCGGGCGGCGCTTCTAGCGTGACCGTTTATGGCGACCTCGTGGCGGTGAGCCTCTTGAACAATCCCGAATGGAAGATGGGCCATGTGCAGGTGATGCGCTACAATAAAGGGCTTGAGGTGCTGGGCTTGCACGAACTTTGCTACATGCCCGACATGATTACGTTTACGCCGGACGGAAAGAATTTGCTAGTGGCTTGCGAAGGCTCGCCGGACGAGACGTTTGCCGAAGACCCGGAAGGCGGCATTGGCGTGCTTTCGATTGCTGGCGTAAATGCGCCGGCGCGTGATGCAGACCTTGCGAAAGCTTGGGCAAAGCCACAAAAAACTGTTGTGGGTTTTAATGGGCTTGACTCGCTAAAGCTTATGGCTGCCGGTGTCCGCAAAACGGGCGTGAAAAGTTTCGTGCAGTCGCTCGAACCGGAATATATCACGGTGGCCTCGGATTCCAAGACGGCATGGATTAGTTTGCAAGAAAATAATGCACTTGTGAAGTTTGATGTTGTGGCCAAGAAAATTTTGGACGTGTTCCCGCTGGGGTATGTCGATCATTCGAAGCCGGGCTTTGGACTTGATGTCAAGAAGGACAAGAAAATTGATATCAAGAATTATCCGTTGCGAGGCTTGCGCCAGCCGGATGGAATATCTTCGTTCACCGTGAACGGAAAGTCGTTTGTGCTCACCGCAAATGAAGGCGCGCCAGTCAATGATTACAAGGCTTGGACGGACGTGACGACTCCGATGATGCTTATGCAGCAGGGAGTTCTTGACCCGGTTCTGTTTAACACAGGCATGCTTGATGAACTCAAAAACGTGACGGTCAGCAATTTGGAACGTTGCGACACCGCGCCGGATAAAACGCAGAATGGCAAGTGCCCTTATATGTACAGCTTTGGAACACGTTCCATCAGCATTTTTGAAGGTGCAACGGGACGCTTGATTTGGGATTCCGGTGATGCTTTTGAACAGACGATGGCAAAAGTCGCTCCGGATTACTTTAACTGGAATTCCAAGAAAGGCAAAGTCAAGATGGATGCCCGCAGTGAGGACAAAGGATGCGAACCGGAAAACGTGACGACGGGAGTTGCGGGCGCAAAACGCTATGCTTTTGCTGGGCTGGAACGCGCAAGTGCTGTCGCTGTTTTTGACATTACCGGAGTCGAAAACGGAACTATGCCGAAAATCGTTGATTTTTATTTGAATCCGAAAGATCGCGGCCCTGAAGGCATTTTATTTATTCCTGCTGAAAAAAGCCCGAACGGCGAGCCGCTTTTAGTCGTCGGCTACGAGTACAGCAAAGCGCTAGCGGTATATAGCGTGAAGTAGGTTTTAGTGGTTAGTAAACAGTGTTTAGTAAACAGGATGTGTAATTAGAACGTTTTTATTACATCCTTAACCACTAATCACTAACCACTAACCACTTATACCGTTTCCGGCCACGGGTGCTTGGGGTATCTTCCTCTTAATTCTTTGCGGACTTCGGCGTAGGTGTTTTGCCAGAAGCTTGTGAGGTCCCACGTTTTCTGTATCGTGCGAAAATTCGGGGCGAGAATGTCGTAACGCACTTTGAGTTTGCCGTCGGCAATTTTATGTTCACCGCGGAGCTGCATGAAGTCTTCGATGCGGGCAGAAATTTCGACGAGTACGCCGTCTGCGCTTTGCACAATCTTGCCGCTGCTTTGTTCGTCGGCTGTGGCGACGGCTTGGTAGCTGTAGCGTGCGCGTTTCCCGTTCGGAAGAACGTAATGGTTGGGGAATGTCTTTTGCAACCAAGCTAACATCGACTTCCCGAAGTAATCTTCGACGATGTTTCTGTAACGGTCTTCGTTGATGTCTCGCAGCAAGAAAATGCCGTCCGTGAGTTCATTGAAAATCAGTTCCATGTCCTCGTCGTTGAATTCCGGGAGCCCGTATTCTGGATAAAGTTTTGCGGCAAGACGCATTTTGATGAGGAGCGTCTGCACGTTTTCGGTCATGTAGCGTCCCGTCCAGTTTTCTTTTTCAAGTTTGTCTTGCCACGCTTCGGCGGTGAGTTCCTTGAGCTTTTCGAGAACTTTGGGCGACGCTTCTTGCGGGAGGATTTCTTTGCGGCTGATTTCGCGCACGTCGCCGTTGATGCTTTCGCTTTCGTGAATTTCAACGCCGATAAAGCGTTCTTGGCCGCTTCGCCACAGGAGTTCGTAGCGGACGTTTTCGCTTTCGCCGCCGAGCAGTTCTTTAGGGATGGGGGCGTAAAGGCTTACGCGGAGTTCCGATTTGCTGCCACCGCCGGTGCGAAGCATCGTGAGGGCGAGCAATGCGTAAGGCGGTTCAGCTACTTGCAACCGGATTGTATTGCCGTTGCTTAGCTTGTATGCACTTCCGCTCGGCGTGCCGAGACGGTCTGGGAAAGCGTCGAGAAGGCTTTGGGCGATGAACTGCGAGGACGGAACTTCGTTCCTTTTGATGGAACTGTTTTTGTCATTGTTGTCGCTTGCCTTGTAAGGTTCTCGTCTCTCGTCTCTCGTCAAGGTTGGTGAGCCGGTTGATGAGCCTGTCGAATTAGTCGAACCACGTCTCTCGTCTCTCGTCAAGGTTGGTGAGCCGGTTGATGAGCCTGTCGAATTAGTCGAACCACGTCTCTCGTCTATAAAGTCTCTATAATCCTTTAACTGCTTCAGCGTAAAGCTTACTTCTCGCGGAACGTTCACAGCTTTTGAAAGTGTGTCATTCGCAAGTGTGAGCAAGTCCAGCGAAACCTTGGATTTCTGGACAAATTCTGTTCCCGAATGGATCCATGCCATAGCTGCTAAAAGTAAGTCGGGGAGGTCTGCCGCGCTGTTTGCCTTAGCGAGAATGAGGGCGAGCGGAATGCTTGAAATTGGCGTTTGGATCGCACGTTTGCCAAGTTCCGTGATGCGACCGTCTTGGAGCATGCCGAACATTTCGAGAAGCTTGGTCGCGACTCTCTCTCGTGCTTCTGGAATCGCGGTAGGCAATTGTATTTGAGATTGCCATGCTTCGCTCGCAATGACATCTCTCTCGCCTCTTTCGTCTTTGCTCTTCGAGCCAAAACTGGTCGGCTCGGCTATGGGTCTGCAAGCAGCCCCGCAGCTCTCGCCTCTCTCGTCTCCACAAAGTGGATAACGTCCACTAAGGGGCAAAGCCCCAAGTGTTGTATATCTCGTCAAGGTTGGTGAGCCGGTTGATGAGCCTGTCGAATTAGTCGAACCACGTCTCTCGTCTAATTCCAGTGCCGCTTTTTGCAGCAAGAGTTCCGATGGCTCGATTTGCAATACTTCGGGCACGATTCCCTGCGGCATGTGCTTTTCTGCATCTTCGGTCCAGAGGCGGATGGCACAGCCGTTCTGCGTACGGCCACTGCGGCCACTGCGTTGTATCGCGTTTTGCAACGAAATCGGGAGCGTTCGCAGTACGTTCACTTTTTCGCTATCGTCGTATTCGCTCACGCGTTCGATGCCGCTATCGACGACGCCAGTTACATTCGGCACAGTGATAGATGTTTCTGCGATGTTGGTCGTAAAGATGACTCGCGGACGTTCCGTTTCTTCGAAAATGCGGTCTTGCGTTGCGCGGTCTTGTCCGCCGTAGAGTTCCAAAAATTCAGCGACGTTTTCGCCAAACGCTTCGCTTGCGGCGGTGTGGCAACGGGCAATTTCTGCTTTACCCGGCAAAAAGACAAGCGTCGTTTGCCAAATGTTGTTGCGGTACAGAGTTCGCAAAGCGCGGACGACTTCGCTTTCGAGGCCTTGCCCTGCTGCAAGGTTTATTCCAGCGGTGGGTTTCTGGTGCAGAATTTGTACAGGATAAAGCGGATGCCCGAGCTGCAAACATTTTACACCAAGGGCGCTTTCGAGTTCGTCTCGGTTCAGCGCTGCCGACATCACCGCAATCCGTGGCATCTCTCGTCTAACCAAAAATGCGAACAGCAAATCCATATCGGCTTTGCGTTCATGGTATTCGTCGAACACGACCCAGTCCGCATCGAGTTTCCCGTGCAAAAGTTCCTGCAAAAAGTTTCCGTATGTCTGGAATAAAATGCGGGTTTCGCTAGATTTGCAGCTCTCTTGCCTAAACTGGTAACCGACCGTCTTTCCGCATGGTTCGCTGTGGAGTTTTGCCGAATACTGTGCAAGTGCGAGGGCCGCGATTCGCCTCGGCTGCAACACGACAATGCGACCGCTACAATGCCTACTCAAAAACCACGGAATATACAAGGACTTGCCGCTACCCGTAGGCGCTTCAATCAACAAATTCCTTGAAGTTTCGATGGCTTGGACAAGCTTATCTTCTTCTTCGGCAATGGCTAGGTCTTTGTATGTGCGCATGCGTCTTTTTCTCTTAGTTTCTCTTTAAACAACTGACCCCGGCACGGTGACCGGGGTGACAACGGTAAAATATATGCTCTGGATCTGTTTTATCACATCGCTCTAGGACTTGCCTTGCGGCTCCCTCAATGGTGACAAAACCCAACCACTAATCACTAACGACTAACCACTTCCTACCGTCTACAGTCTACTTCCTAAGCCTTCGGATATCTCAGCTTTTCGCCGGTGGCATCGTCCATGTAGGGCGGCTTGCCTTCACGGAACTTCTGGTTGATGACCAAATTCTGGAGTCTTCTTTTGATGCCGGCTTCGGTTTTGCAGAAGAAGAATACGACCTTGTTGGTGCCCGGAACCTGGAACACGGCCAGCTTGAACTTTTGCGACACGGCACGGCGGAAGAACTTGATGTCTTCTTTCTTGGGAATTACCTGATCGCTACCCGGCTTGATTTCGCAGATCATGTCGGCGTCGGCAAGCAGAGCCTTGGATTTCTGCTGGAGGGCAAGGAAGTTCGGCTCGGTGCTCTTGCGGATGTTTTCCATGTTGAACGGGCTTCTAGCCTTTAGGCCCTTCAATGCACCACGGATAGCAAAAAATAAAACAACGACCACCACCAGAATAAGGATGTACGGCCAGTAGTTTGCAAAAAAGTCTAACATAATCACCTCAACATTCGGTTCAGACGACCCAAATATAGAAAAAATGCTCCATCGCCCAAAGCTTATATTTTAAATAAATCTGTAATTCGAGAAATTATAAACCGTAGATGAAAATCATTAATTTGAATTTTTATATTTCCACCCATGTTTAGTTCTTTGAAAAATTGTGTTTTATGGGGTGCTGTTCTTGGTTTTTCTGGACAAGCTTTCGCTGGTCTAATCATTGATAATTCTGTTCCTTGTACTGATGAAGCTTTAATTGCATCCATTGAACTCAAGGGGCTTAAATATACGCAGCCGCATGTCGTCTTGCGTGAACTCTTGCAAAAGGTAGGGGAGCACTTTACACAGAAAACTTTTGAAGTTGAAAAATTGCGGTTGCAAGATCTTGACCTTTTTACCGAAATTACGGTCACTTGTGAGCCGACAAAGGAATCCATCAATGAAATCCTTGCTGTTCCGGATGAACCATCCCCAGAACCTCCGCCAAGTGTTCCTGTAAAAAAATCGAGTTCGCCAGACCCGGATTCGCTCCCGTCTTTCGTTTCCCGTCTCTCGTCTAATAACGAAACCCTCTCGTCTCTCGTCGCAAGCCTCTCGTCTAATACAGATTCTCTTTCGTCTCTCGTCTCTCGTCTCTCGTCTAATACAGATTCTCTCTCGTCTCTCGTCTCTCGCCTCTCGTCTAACACGGACTCACTTTCGTCTCTCGTCTCTCGTCTTTCGGCTAATACCGTCGCACTTTCATCTCTCATTCCGGTTGATGAATCTGTCGAATTAGCTGAACAACGTTCATCTAATCCTAATTCCATCTCGTCTGATAAAGGCTACCTCTCTACGGTACGTTCGTTAAATTCGTATAAAGTTACTTACCACTTTAAAGAAATTTTCCGCTGGATTCCCTCTCCCGCAGGTAAAAAGACAGATCGTGATGGCTTCATGCTGGGAGTTGCCCTTGCGGACTTGAACGTTCTTGGTGAAGATATCCGTGCAGAGGTGCAGTACCGTACTTCGGTCAATCCGTTCTTCGAAAACAACGAGTATGCCTTGTATGCCAGTTCTCCGTATTTATTGGGGCTTCCGCTGGGTTGGAATTTTGAATTTTTGCGGACGAACAGTTGGGACGATATTCGTGGTTTTCAAGATGCAAGTTGGTTGTTTAGTTTGGATCTGGATTGGAATATGCTCCCGCATTTGTCGATTTTGGGAAAGACGGCTTACCGCTATCTTGAAGGTGGTCCTGGCCATTTGCCTGAATTCGGTCTTGGTTTTGCTGTTGATTTCCGCGATAGTGAACTGGACTCCCGCAAGGGTGTTTATTTTGAAGGTAACGTAACGCATGTGGGGGCTGGAAGTACGAACGAAAATTTCACGGAATTTCTGGGGGATGGTCGTATTTATTACTCGTATGGGCCTTTTGTGACGGGGGCTACCGCCTTGCTCCGTATGCGATTGGGTGAGGTGGAACGCTACGATTACTATTATCATGGCGGGGCAAATACTTTCCGCGGTCATGAATCGGATTCGTTGTATTTGGGCATCAACGAAGTGTTGCTCACGCTCGAAGAGCGTTTTGTATTGCTCGAACGCCGTTCTGCGTCGCTGTGGGGTGTCAACTTCTTCTATGGGCTTCAGATTGTGGCGGGTTTGGATGGCCGCTTGCTTTGGGATAAAGGTACTCCTAGCTGGAAAAATTACGAAGGCGCTGTTTATGGAGGTTTGCATCTTATCGTTCCTGCGTTGGATCGCATCCGCTTTGAAGTGGGGTACAGCCCTGATCACGGGGAACCGGTTTTCCACATAGGTTTGTTTGACAAGACCACCGCCATCCGCTGGCGAGCCCGGTAGGTTAGACGAAAGAACGCTGCTATGCGGCTACAGATGATAGACGAAAGAACGCCGCTACGCGGCTACAGACTAGAGACGAAAGATTTTTCTCTCGTCTTTCGCGCTTGTCGTCTTTCGTCTCTCGTCTCTCGTCTTTCCTCTAACCATCCCCCTTGAATTTTATGTAAATAAATGTTAAATTTATATTACCATATTGAAAGAAATGAAAAAGCTCGATTTGGGGCTACGGAGAACAAATGGCTATTAACTATCTAGATCTTCCTATCGGACGCAAGTATCCCTTTGAAGTGGATTGCGTCGTGGAAATCGGCAAAGACACGAATTTGAAGTATGAATACGACGAACGCTTGCATGTGTTTCGTCTGGATCGCTGCCTTTTGAGTTCCATGAGCTACCCTTGCACGTATGGGTTTATTCCGAGCACCAAGGCTGACGATGGCGATGCTTTGGACATGCTCATCTATAGTCCGGCATCCATGATTACGGGAACCGTTTGCACGTGCCGTGTCATTGGCGCTCTCGACATGACCGACGGCGGCAAGAAGGACTACAAGGTTCTTGGCGTGCCGGTGTTCAACCCGCGTCCGTTCTGCGATATTACCGACGTTGATCAAATGTTCCTCCGCATTACGAAGAACTTCTTCCAGAACTACAAGGAATTGGAAGGCAAGGACGTTCAAATTGGCGATTGGAAAGATGCGGCGTTCGCCCGTGAAAAGGTGATAGCCGCTCACAGGGCTTATTTCCAGAATCAGGTTCAAGTGCCGGATGCCTGCTACCAGGAACCCGAACACGACGAAAAAATCACCGCTGAAGAACTAATTTAAAGGCGAGAGCTGCGACCGTGCTTGCACGTTTTTATAACCGAGGCGCAATATCTATAAAAACAACGAAGTTGTTTTTTACTTAATTTAAAGGCGAGTGTCGTAAAAAAAGAGTCTCCGGTGGAGACTCTTTAATTTTATTAAATACTATCGGAATCTTTTAGGGGGATTTATTTATAACTTAACTTCATGCAGTGATGCTGAAGGTTGCTAGTTCTTTGCCATCGTCAAGTTTGTGGATGCTGAATTTGGCTTGGGCAGGTTCATTTGCGGTTGCCGGCGTGCTTTCATAAAAGCCGAAGGTGGGGGGATTTCCACCTTTGGGCAGGCTCGTGGAACCGGGATTCACGATGAGCACGTCACGAAAGTTCTTTTCGAGTTTCCAGATGTGCGTGTGTCCGTATAAATAAACGTCAATTGACGGCTTTTGTTTTGCGGCGATTTCGAGTTCTATGGAGTGTGCGGCGCCTGTCGATTCGATGCTTTCGAGAGCATTACGCGGAAAGCATTCCGGCATAAAGATATGCCCATGGCTCAAAAACAAGTGAAAACCGTTATCTTCAATGACGGCGTATTCGTTTTCGATGGAAAAGTCGAGCATCATCAAATCTATTTCGGCATCGCAATTGCCACGGACGGCGACGATGCGGTCTTTGTAAGGCGCGAGTGCTTCGACAACGCCCATGGGGCCGTGTCCTGCCGGGAGCGGATTTCGTGGCCCGTGATAAAGCGTATCGCCGAGCAAGAAAATCTTGTCGCAGTTGAATTTTTCAAAGAACGAGAGTGCTTGCCTTGCTGCCAAGGCCGAACCATGAATATCGGAGAGAATTAAAGCACGCATAGTTAGTCAATGGTTATTGGTCATTAGTCAATGGTTGTTAGTGGTTAGTAAACAGTGGTTAGTAAACAGGAATGAATTTAGTGATTAGTAAACAGTGGTTAGTATGCAGGGCGGCTTCTCCGCGATTGTAAATCCTAACCACTGCCTACTGTCTACTTCCTATTGCCTACTGCGGCGAAGCCGCTTATTTCACTGTAATCATCGGGCTGGTTTCGTTCAACAGGTAGTTCCATTCTTCGCGGATCTTGTCGTATTCGCTGGGGTCGGCGTAGAGCGCAAACGTGGTCCACTTGATACCGCTGGAAGTCTTGGACTTCGGCTGCTTTTCGAAGCTGACGTAATCGACTTCGCGGTTGAGCGGCTTGGCTTCGGTGAGCGTTGCTGTGTGTCCGCTTGCCGTCTTGATGTTCAGCTTGAAGCTGAATTGCGTTTCGTGCGGCATGCGGATGGGGTGGTGGCGCTTGGCGACTTTCGGGAGCTTGAAGAGGCTTCTTTCCCAGACGTTCGGGAAGCGTCCCTTGAGTTCAGAACCGCCTTGGCCGAAGTAACCCTTGGAGAGGTAAGTATTCACGATAATCAGCGGCTTGTTGAACTGGTCGAGATTCTCGATGCGGATGTTGCCGATGCTCACGTCGGGTACGCCGGATGCGAGGAACTGTTCAAGCAATTTCTCCTGTTCCTTGACATCGCGGCCAAAGAACTTGTTGCGGATGGCGCTTGCGAACTTGCCCTGGAGCTGCACGGAATCGCGGAATTCGCAATTGCCGTTTTCGCCGATGAACAAATCGTGCTGGATTGCAATTTGATGTTCCTGGTTGTCTTCGAGAATCGGAGTTGTTACCACATGGCTCTGGTCTCCGTCGATGACGAGGGCGACTTTGCCTTCCATGTCGAGTGGTACGGGGCGGTCGTTGCCGGTCTTGTCGGTTGCATCGACCCAGCGTTCGCTAATCTTGCCTTGCTTCGGGATGTAGAGTATCATGTGGTTGAACTGCTGGATGGTCGGCAAGTGCGAGAAACCTTCTTCGGTCAGGTGGATGGCCGTGAGGTAGCTCTTGACTCCAATCGCTTCGAGCATGTCCTTGAGCAAAAGAGCCATGTCCTTGCAGTCGCCGCGGTGTTCCTTGAGCGTGACTTCTGCGGTCTGCGGAATCAAACTGTGACCGCCGAATCGCACGTCGCGGTAGCGAATGTCATGGCGGACAAAGTTGACAATCGCCTTGACGGCTTCGTCGCCAATCTTGTTGCCACGTACTTCGAAAGCTTGTTCGCGAACTTTGACGGCCTGCTTGAACTGGTGACTGATGAGGTTCTGGTAATCGTCGCCGACGTCGCGCCATTCCTGCTTGCCCGTGAGCATGAGGCCTGCGCCGAAGTCGCGATACACCGGCATGTAAAGTTCCTTGCGGACGATAACAGGATTTTCAATCTTCCATTCGATGCCACCCTTGATAGGTGCCTTTTGGAGCGGACCGTATTCTTCGGTGACAAAGCGTGTCGTGTCGGCATAAATGCGGAATACCGATTCTCCCACGGGCACGTCGCGGCTGCTTTCGTAATTTGTGTAAGGTATCATTCCCTTGTTCTGAATGTTCGTACGGCTGAACTGCATGTAAATGAAGTCTCCCGGAGCGATTTCGGAGAGCGGGAAGTGGGCCGTCTGGCTTTCGTTGCCGCCGCCGATTTCTGTAGCGTAGGTGATGTAAGCTCCGTTCAAGCTTGCTTTCTGTTTCAGCTTCCAGTTGCTGTCATAGACTTCAAGGGCGTTCAGGTAAATGCGGTCAAAGCCCGGCAAAAAGTCGAACGTGAATTCGCGATAGATGGCGGCCCCGCGCTGGTCCAAAACTTCGAGCAACATTTCTTCGCTGCGGACCCAGTTAGAACCTTTTTCTGCCTTGAGAGCTTCTTTCTGGTAATGGATGACGGCTGGGAAGTCGCCTTCGACGGCGGTTTTCTTGGCTTGCGGATGCAGGAGCGTTTTCAAGTCGGCGGTGCGGTCTTCGACAGGCGTAATTGGCTTTTGCAACGTGCGGTTGTCGGCCTTGCCGAGGTAAGCTTTTGTCGCGGAGAGGAAACTCTTTGCATCTTCGTTATCCGACTTGAGGGCAAGTGCCTTGGTGAGCGCCTTTTCGGCATCGCGGTAATTGCGGCTGTAGAAAAGAATCTTGCCGTGCATCGTCCAAATCTTGTAATCGTTCTTGGCCTTGGCGAGCGTTTCTTCGCTGATGGCGCGGGCTTCTTCGTAGCGACCGAGGAACATCAATGCATCCATGAGCGTTTCGCCAAGTTCCTTGCTCATGCCAAAGCGTCCACGGATAGCGTACAAAATATCGACGGCTTCGGCGTACTGGTCCAGGCCCATGTATGTCTTGGCGAGATAAACGCCGAGGCGGGAGCTGGGCTGCGTGTCGTAGAGTCGTTGCACGACGATGAGGGACTGGTGACGTTGTCCCAAACCCCAAAGGGCGTCGCTCAAGTTAATGACGTATTCCGGGTTGTTCGGCGTATAGCGCAGTGCTGCTTCGGCACATTCGCGGGCGTGACCGTAATCGAACAATGCTTCGTACATTTCACCGAGGATGGAGAGCAACTTGCCGTTCTTGCGCACGAGATCGATTTGGCTTGTAAAGTAGCTGATGCCAGGACCGTAAAGTTCTTTCATCTGATATACGAATCCGCAGTTGATGAGGTAGAGCGGTTCTTCCGGGTCCATCTTGTTCGCTCGTTCAAAGTAACTGAGGGCGACAAACGGCTGGTCTTCGAGCAAACGGAGAATGCCGACTTGGCTCATGACGGCTGCGTTGAATTTGTTCTGCTTTTTGCGTGCTTCTTCGTCGCTGGCCTGTTCTGGCTTTGCACCGACTTTAAGCCCTTCGATGGCGTTCTTCATCACCGAAGCGTATTTCTTTTTGTTGACACCTTGCGTCCATGTGGCGATGAGGATGCCGCGCCCGTTATCGTAGAAATAGCGGCCTGTATAATAGAAGTCAAACTTGTTGACAACGCGAGTGAGCGTAAATTCCTGGGCGTAACGGTCGCCGACTTTCACGCGCTGGACTTCAATGGACGGATCGTTCATTGAAAGGCCGAGACGGCTGAGGAGCACTTTGAACATGTCCTGCTGGCCGACTTCTTCGCTCGGGACGATTGCTCCATATACGAACAACGAAATGTCTTCTTTCTTGTTGCTTAAGACCAAGTCTGGGTCTTCGTTCTGGCGTGCAACGCTTGTCCAGGTATGCCAAAGCGTGTCTTTGGTGCTCCAGGTGTAGCCTAGGTCTGCGCTTGAATGCTTCGTGACGCGTTCGTCGGAAAGTTCCGATACGGCTTCTTTGACAACGTCCTTGAGCTTGAATGCCGCGAAGAAGTCTTTCCATTCTTGCTTGAGTTCGCCTGCGGACAGCTGGACATCGTTTGCGGCAAGCGTGAGCGTAAAGACTCGGTTTCCGGCTCCGAGGACAATGCCTACGGCTTCGTATGGCGTGTCGTAGCGCTTGCCTGCCACGTCAAAGAATGCACCCGTCGTGCCGAAAGCTTCTTCGGGGTAAGTCTCTGCGAGCGTCGCTTTTTTGCCGCTCGATTCAAACGACTGCATTTCGATTTGTGCGCGATCCATGAGGCGGAGCGGTTCTCCATCGGGGAGCGTCACTTCGACGAGAACGGCGCGGCGACCTGTCTCTGGGTTGTAAAATTCGTAGGGGGCGTTGTCTTCGCCGCCGATGATTGTCCATCCGTTGTGTGGGGCGGTAAACGTGTAGCCGCTCGTTTCGATGGTGCCGCCGGTTGCTTTTGGCGCGACCGTTTCTTCAGAAGTGTAATCGACTTCTGGGGTGTCTTCTTCGTAAGACGATTCTTCGGTCGTAGCCGATACATCCGTTGCGGGGGAGGGATTCACCTCTGGCGTGTTATTGCCAGCGCAAGAAAACAGGAAAAACAACCCGAATGCAGCGGTCAAGCGGGCGAGAGAACTTTCTTTTTTTACAAACGAACGAATCATAGGAACACTCATTATAAAATTGTTTAACACCTTAATTTTAGAAAATTAGGGTGTGCGAAAAGTAGTGCGATGTTGTTCAATTAGGAATAATCTGTGTATTCTTAATTTATTTTTACAAAAGAGTTGTTATGATGAAAACATTTGTTTTCAAAGAATTTTTTAGATAGTTACTGTTGGATTCGTTTTCTATTACATACATAACGCCCGATTCTGCTGATGATGGCATAAAGAAGATTTTGGACGGAAAAGATGCCTGCGGTAACGAATCTGCTGAAATAGAATCTCGCGATACTTCTGCTGAAATCAAGTACCATTTGATAGCTGGATGTGGTATCCGTTCTTTTGTCAATAACGAATCAAACAAACTCAAGTCCCGCTATTGGGTAAAATCACGCAAGTACATGAAGATTGCGGCTGTTGTTCGGTTGTTGTCCGTGTTGCTTTTGAGTCTCTCGTCTAGACCGTAACTGGATCCTTCGACTTCGTAGGATGACGCATCCCAACCTCTAACCACTAACCACTGTTTACTAACCACTAACCACTTCCTACTGTTTACTTCCTACTCC
>NZ_JAFWOM010000089.1 GCF_017545445.1 Fibrobacter sp. | reverse complement strand
CGCAGAACAGCGTACAGAGGCTTCTACGGGCGAAAACCTTCACAAGGTGGAACAATCTATCGCCGAGCAGGAAAAACAGCTGCAACAGCTCAAAAACGAGCAAATGCAGCTTTTGAGCCGTCAAAGGCTGGAACAGGCGGCGGAAAAGCGCCATGCCCGAAGCGCCGAGGAAATCGCGGACATTCAGAAGCGCTGGGACGAACGCAAGTCAAGGCGCAGGCTCAAGGAAGCCGCCGAACAGCGACATTCCCGCAGAACTTCGCAGGAAGCCGCAGCAATTCGCAAGGAATTGCAGGAAAGGCTTGATACGCGACAGACAGCGCACAGGCTTTTGCAGGACGCGAACGGCATCAAGGGCCTACCCGAAATGGACGAACTGGAAAAAGCCTTGCAGAAGGGCGGCAAACAGGCGTACAGCGACATGAAGAAGCTCTCCCGAAAGCTCGAAACAAGTCTGGGTACATTGAAGGGCTGCACGTATCTTGCAGACCCCATCCAGGCGGCAAGGGACTTCGACTATTCAACCGCCATCACCGTCAACGAATCCGTAAGAAAGAAGCTCGAAGGCATGGGCAGCTCGCTCGCAGGCAAAAAGCACGACCTGGAATTTGAAATCGACTGGGTTGAAAAGCACAAGAAGTACGCGAGCTGGAAGGTGGCACAGGACGCCTACAAGAAAGCCCTCGCCGAAGTGGAACGGCTCATCGACTGGGAAACGGAACTTGGCCGCGTGGACTCCATCAAGATATTCCTCAAGAATCACCCCAAGTCCGCAGTTCTGAAAAAACTCACCAGCGACATGGACGCGCTTATCGCCAAGGGCGACAACGCCGCGAAAACGGAAATCAAGGAACTGCTCAAGAAAGCGGAAACGAGAAGAAAGGAAATCGAATACAAGGAAGGACTCGAACGCCTCAAGAAAATCAAGGCTGGCATCAAGTCCGGCTCAAGCGTCCCGTTCTCGACAAACATCAGCATCGACGACCTTCGCGCCCTCAAGGGCGACAAGTTGCCTCCCACGCTCGGACACCTTGATACAGCCATCGAGAAATATAAGAAGGGACATTACTACGGCTCGGCGACAAAGAAACACGCCGCAGAAATCGAGGCGACGATGCGCGAGCTGTTCCAGAAGCACGACTTGGGGATGCACATAGAAGACGACCTGCTTGAAAAGGTTTTCAACAGCCATTTCAAAAACACCTTCGAGACAGGAAGCTCCGGCGGGTATAGCGGCCCGTCGCTAAACGCGGACGGTTCAATCAAGCAGAGCCATTTGAGACTATCCGCAGCACACAAGCTCTTTGACCTGGGTTCAACGGAAAAGGCGAACCAGCTCAATATCTCGCAGTACGAAAAGTACGGAAACCTTCTCGACCACGACAAACTACGAGAGGCGACGACGCACAACCGCGCCACCCAATACGGAAATGTCGCGGTACGTTTCAAGAAGGACAAAGTGACCTGCACATGGACGGCTGGCGACAGCCTAAGCGAAAGATACCAGCCCAGTCTCGTCACCGACCCGAAAGCGGTTTCCTACGACGACATGTATGAAAGCAAGCTGCCAGTGAAGGGAACGCAGACGAACGACATGACGAAATTCCGCAGCGACAACATCAGCAGCTATCTTGAACTGCAATTTCACGGCGATGTGACGGTCGATTGCGTGGAGTCGCTGACGTTCCCTTACGACCTAACAGAAAAGGCGAAGTCCAAGTATCTAGGCTTCGCCCAAAAGTGGAAATCCATCGGAACAGAGGTTTTTTACATAAAAAACGGCAAGCTGGAGAAGCTCTAGTTGCAGATTATTGTCTTTGCTTAGACAAGTATTCATTCAAGGCTTTATTGCAAGACCCATAGCTGGTATAACGCAATGAGCTAACTTGATTTGCTGGATTTTTAGTTCCTTCGAGCACGACTCTGTAATCCCCATAAAGTTCTATGCACTCGTATGCAACAGGAGTCTTTTTGCCATTTAAGTAATTATCCAAATCGCGATTGCAGGATTTATAGTTTGAGTAGCGTTTCGAGCTAACTTGATTTGCCGGATTTTTAGTTCCCGCAAGCACGACTCTAAAATCTCCATAAAGTTCTATGCACTCGTATTCAACGGGAGTCTTTTTGCCATTTAAGTAATTATCCAAATCGCGATTGCAGGATTTATAGTTTGAATAACGTTTTGAACTAACTTGATTTGCCGGATTTTTAGTTCCCGCAAGCACAACTCTAAAATCCCCGTAAAGTTCTATGCACTCATATTCAACGGGAGTCTTTTTACCATTTAGGTAATTATCCAAATCGCGATTGCAGGATTTATAGCTTGAGTAGCGTTTTGAGCTAACTTGATTTGCTGGATTTTTAGTTCCTTCGAGCACGACTCTGTAATCCCCATAAAGTTCTATGCACTCGTATGCGATAGGAGTCTTTTTACCATTTAGGTAATTTTCCAAATCACGATTGCAGGATTTATAGCTTGAATAACGTTTTGTACTGACTTGATTCGCTGTATTTTTAGTCCCTTCAATTACAACTCTATAATCTCCATAAAGCTCTATGCACTCATAATCCGTTGCATAAAGACAAGCAGATAAAAGGAGATACACTGAAAGAAATTTCTTTAGCATAAAGGGCCTTTATGACATTCAAGATTTAATCTTTGTCCCAATGGGGAAAACCAGCCGGGTCAACATAATCGCAGTCAATGACTTTATCTTGAGAATTCAAGTCTAAAGTTTGCTTTTTGACTTTCTTGACTTTGCATGGAACGTTATATTTTTCCATGAGCTTTTCCAAGTCTTTATCCATATATACCTTGTATGGAACGATGATAATAAATCTGCTCTTTCGGTTGCCCTTCAATCGCTATATCATAGTAACTGTGCGGTGTCATATATTTTTCAGTCAACGTGACAAAACAAGGGTGTTGCGTTGCAAAGACAAAAATTCCGCTT
>NZ_JAFWOM010000088.1 GCF_017545445.1 Fibrobacter sp. | reverse complement strand
GAGTTCAAGGCTGAACTTGAAAAATATCTGGAATGGTTTTGCTCGAAACGGATAAAGGTCGGACTCAACGGAATGAATCCAACAGATTATCGGAAACTATATTTGGACAAACAATCTGTCTAAATTATTGTCCGCATCCCCTTTTTTTTGCACCGCAAAATTTCTGCGTCATTTATGCCGGTAATTGCGGTCAAATTTTTTGACCGCAATTCTTCGACTTCCCTTTTGGATAGCTGAAACCGAAAATCCTCCGCAAAACGCTCGATATTATTCTTGACCTGCTGATTAAAAGACTTGGTCGAATACCCGTAAATCTCCGCCAAGTCGGCATCAAGCATCACCTTAACCCCGCGGATGGTATAAAATCCGCAATTGGCGAGTGTCGCGACAATCAAGCTTGCTTGAATTGGCATGACCGAGCCTTAGCGGATAGAACGAAGTACATCCGTGACTTGAGCAAATCCTCGTCTATCGGGGAAAATTCGGGCTTTTTCGGCGCAACGGCCCCGGCCGCACTGGCCGCAACATCTTTCTTCATCGTCGACTCCTCTGGCATACAAGCGAAAAAAATACCAAAGACTACACACTTGTGCACTGAATGTAAATTCAAAAAATCTTGTTTGTCAATAGGCTCGCGCGATTTTCTCTGAAATTTGCCTTTATCACCTTAATTCCGTATATTGCGCACTCTAATTTTGATATATATTTGCAAACAAGGTTTCCCATGGAAGTGAATAAGAAAGACCTCTCCGAACGCGACATTGTCAGCAAGTTCATTTTGCCCGGCATAACGAATGCTGGGTGGAGTCTTGATAAGCAAATTCGCGAAGAGGTCTCGTTCACAGACGGTCGAATTTTTGTGAAAGGCAAGACCATCGTGCGCGGGCAAAAAAAGCGCGCGGATATCATTCTCTATTACAAGCCGAACATGCCGATTGCCGTGGTAGAGGCAAAGGACAACAATCACTATGTAAGTGACGGCATTCAACAAGCTCTTTCTTATGCGCAGACTCTGGATATTCCCGTAGCGATTAGCAGTAATGGCGATGCGTTCTCGATTCGCTATCGTGAAAACTGCGGTCCGAAAGATAGCCAAGGAAACCCTATCGCAGTAGAAGAACGCGACCTGGACCATTTCCCGACAAGCGAAGAAATTTGGGCTTGCTACAAACGGTACAAAGGTATTGACTCTCCAGAAGCGGAATCCACGGCTACACAAGATTATTATGTCGATAGTTCAGGTTACAATCTGCGTTATTACCAACAGATTGCCGTCAACCGCACAGTAGAGGCGATTGCAAAAGGTAAAGATAGAATCCTTTTGGTAATGGCTACCGGTACCGGAAAAACGCTTACGGCATTCCATATCATTTGGCGGTTGTGGAAAAGCGGCTGGACAAAGAACAAGGTTCCGGGCAAGACCCCGCGAATTCTTTTCCTTGCTGACCGCGATAACCTGATTACGCAAACCAAGCGTGGAGACTTCAAGCCTTTCAAGGACAAAATGACGATTGTCCGCCATAAGCAGATTGATAAGGCTTATGAAATCTATTTGGCCTTGTATCAGGGGCTTACAAATTACGATGAAAATGCCGACGCATACAGGGAATTCTCGCCCGACTTTTTCGATTTGGTAGTTGTTGACGAATGTCACCGCGGGAGTGCGGCCGAAGATAGCGCTTGGCGAAAGATTCTGGATTACTTCAAGAGTGCAACTCACATTGGTTTGACTGCAACACCGAAAGAAACAAAAGACATATCGTCTTCGGAATACTTCGGTGACCCGATATACACTTATTCTTTGAAGCAGGGGATAGATGACGGATTCCTTGCTCCTTATACGGTTTTGCGTATTGGCATCAATGTGGACCTGGAAGGCTGGCGGCCTGAAAAAGGTAAACGTGACAAGAACGGAAACATCGTTGAAGATCGTATTTACAATACGAAAGATTTTGACCGCAACTTGGTGCTAGATGACCGCACGCCGATTGTTGCTCGCAGGATTGTAGAATTCCTGAAGCAGAACGATCCCATGGCAAAGACTATCGTGTTCTGCATAGACCAGGAACATGCTAGCCGCATGCGTGATGAACTTTGGAAAGCCGCTCCGCCGGAATGGCATGAAAGGTCTGACGAGTACATCATGCGCATTACCAGCGACGACAAAGAAGGCCGGCTAAAACTTGATGATTTCAAGAATCCAGAAAAGCCTTATCCCGTTATTGCCGTTACTTCAAAATTATTGAGTACAGGTGCTGATACAAAGACTTGCAAACTCATCGTACTGGAATCTAATATCAGCTCCATGACCGAATTCAAACAGATTATCGGCCGTGGAACAAGAGTTTATGAAGAATATGATAAACTCTACTTCACGATAATGGATTTCCGTAACGTGACGAACCTGTTCTCTGATCCAGCGTTCGATGGCGATGCCATTCGCATTAAGGAAGTCAAGCCAAATGACCCGATTCCTGCGGATAGTTCAACGGCTGGTGATGCTCCCGAAGACCTGATTGATCCAGTTACGGGCAGTGAAGTTGTCTTTCCGGACAAACCGCCGTATCCTACCCCCAATCCTCCTGGTGGAGAAGTTGCGGACAGGCCTTCAAAGGTCTATGTAGCGGGAGTTCCGATATCAATATTAAATGAGCGTAAGGAGTTCCTTGACCCCTCGGGCAAACTCATTACGACTACGCTCCGCGAATTTACCCGCCAGGGCATTTTAGACCGTTATCGCGACCTGCAAACATTCTTGCAAGAATGGAACAATGCGGATAAGAAAAAGGCGATTATCGAGGAACTTGAAAAACAGGGAATTATCGCCGAAAACCTGCAAGAAGAAATAAAAAAGGACTTGGATATTTTCGACCTGATTTGCCATATCGCATACGACGCTCCGGCACTCACACGCAAGGAACGAGCCGAAAACGTCCGCAAACGCAATTACTTTACCAAGTATGGCGACAAGGCGCGCGCCGTTCTGGAAGCCCTTTTAGACAAGTATGCCGAAGAGGGTATCGGAAATATCGAAGATACTGCAGTCCTAAAAGTGGACCCCATTACTAAATTTGGGACCCCGAAAGAAATTGTTGAACTGTTCGGCACCAAACAAGATTACCTGAAAGCTGTGCGCGAACTGGAAGATGAAATTTATAGAGGAGTAGCCTAATGGCCGACATCGGTGGAATTATCAAGACCCTGCAAAACATCATGAGAAAAGACCAGGGTGTTTCTGGCGATGCGCAGCGCATTGAACAGCTGGGCTGGATGATTACGCTCAAGATTATCGACGACAAGGATTCCGAAATGGAACTCCTGGATGATGACTACAAGTCGGTAATCCCCGAAAAATTGCAGTGGCGCAACTGGGCTGCCGATAGCGAAGGCATGACGGGCGACGCCTTGCAGGAATTCGTTGACAACAAGTTGATTCCTGGCCTGAAAAAGATAGACGTTTCTACCGGCAACAAGCGCGCTATTCTTATTCGCGATATTTTCGACGGCATCAACAACTACATGAAAAACGGCACCATCATCCGTCAAGTGGTGAACAAGCTGAACGAAATCGACTTCAATGTGTCCGAAGACCGCCACCTGTTTGGCGACATCTACGAAACTTTGCTGCGAGACTTGCAGAGTGCTGGCAATTACGGTGAATTCTACACCCCGCGAGCCATCACCGAAATTATGACGGAAATAGTGAACCCGCGACTTGGCGAACGCGTGCTTGACCCCGCTTGCGGTACGGGCGGATTCCTGACCTGCGCTATCGAAAACATCCGCAAGCAAGATGTTCATTCCGTAGAAGACTTGAAAACGCTCAACGCGACCATTCGCGGGCAGGAATTCAAGCCGCTCCCGTTCATGCTCTGCGTGACGAACCTGATTTTGCACGATATCGAAGTGCCGAACATCCTTTACACCGACAGCTTGAACCGTGAATACACGAGCATCGGCGCTAAAGATCGCGTGGATGTCATCTTGGCAAACCCGCCTTTCGGTGCTTCCGTCAGCGATGGCGTTGAGACGAACTATCCCGCCTCTTTCCGCACCACAGAAAGTGCAGACCTTTTCTTGCTCCTGATGATGCGTTACCTCAAGGACGGTGGCCGCGCGGCGATCGTGCTGCCCGACGGTTCGCTCACCGGTGACGGCGTGAAGGAACGCATCCGCAAGGAATTCTTGACTCAGTGCAACGTGCACACCATCGTGCGACTGCCCAATTCCGTTTTCCAGCCCTACGCAAGCGTCGCGACCAACCTGCTCTTCTTTACCAAGGGCGAAAAGACCAAGGATGTCTGGTATTACGAGCACAAGGTGCCCGAAGGAATGAAGGCGTATTCCAAGACAAAGCCAATCCAGAAATCGGAATTCGAACCGCTCAAAAAATGGTGGAACAAACGCAAGAAATCCGATGTCGCCTGGAAGGTCTCGATAAAGGAACTCGAAGAGAACGGCTACAATCTCGACATCAAGAACCCCACCGTCCCCGAAGAAGAAACCGTATATACCACCGCCGAACTCATGCAGAAACTCCACGAATCCTTCAAAGCAAGCGAAGAATTGCTGAACGATTTAAGAAAGGGACTTTCTAATGGCAAATAAAAGAAATCCTGTTGAAGTTTTGAACGATGAATATCGTGATTGGCTTCGTCAATTAAAGGCGAATATTCGGTCTGCTCAGATAAAAGCTTCCATTGCTGTAAATGAAGAAATGCTCATATTGTATTGGAATATTGGCAAAGATATCTCCAATAAAAAAATGGATGCGCAATATGGAAGCCGCTTTTTTGAAAAATTGAGTCGAGATTTGCGCTCTGATTTTCCAGATGCTCAGGGATTTTCAGAAACGAATTTAAAATATATGAAGCGTTTTTATCAGTTTTATACTGAAAAAATGTTGTTGCTTGCTCCAGATTCTATAATTCGTCACCAGCTTGGTGACGAATTGGAAAAAACGCTATTTGTCATTCCTTGGCGTCATCACGTGGAAATTTTCACGCGGTCCAAAAGCATAGAAGAAGCCCTGTTCTTTATAGAGAAAACCAAAGAAAATGGATGGAGTCGGGCTATGCTCGTAAACATGATGAAAACAAAGTTTTTCGAGACTCAGGGAAATACGGTAAATAATTTCTCGCTAACGATGCCGAAAAATGATAGTGAATGTGCAAGGCAAATCCTAAAAGATACATACAAACTTGATTTTCTGACCTTGTATGAGGACTATGAAGAAAACGACTTGCACAAGGCTTTAGAAGAAAACCTCATAAAATTTTTGTTGGAACTGGGTACTGGTTTTGCTTTTGTGGGTAGTCATGTTCCTTTTGTTGTCAATGGCGACGAATTTGAATGCGACATGCTGTTCTATAATCTTAAATTACGTCGTTATGTTGTTGTAGAGTTGAAAGTTGTCAAGTTTGAACCGGAGTTTGTAAGTAAACTCAATTTTTACTGTAATGCAGTAAATCATCTTATAAAAGATGATGTTGACAAGGATACTATAGGCCTTTTGATTTGTAGCGAAAAAAACGATTTAGTCGCTCAGTGGACCGTAGAAAACAGCCGTGAGCCTGTTGGTATTTCAACATACGAACTGACAAATATTATTCCGGCAGTAAAAAATATTTTCCCGGAAACAAGCGCGATTGAAAATAAACTTGGCCTCATTTTGCACAGAAATAGACGTAATAAAAGAAAATAGGGTATCAATTTTAGGAATATTGCAGGCGGAAAATGAGCGAATGGAAGAAAGTAAAGATTGGTGATGTGTGCAAAATTGTCAAAGGCACAACAGGGATTGCAAGTGCAGTACCTGGTGAATTTCCGCTTGTTGTGACCGCCGTAGAACGCAAGACTTGTTCTACTTACCAATTTGATTGCGAAGCCGTTTGCATTCCTCTCGTATCTTCTAGCGGACATGGTAAAAAGTCGCTGAACAATGTGCATTACCAAAGCGGCAAATTTGCTCTCGGAACAATCCTTTGTGCTGTCATTCCGAATAATCCCGATGAATTGGATGCTCGATATTTACATCAATATCTTCAATTTTATAAAGATACGGTTCTTGTCCCATTGATGAAAGGGGCTGCGAATGTATCTCTTTCTATGAAAGATATTGCGGGCGTTTCAATTCCTCTACCACCGATTCAGCGTCAACGCGAATTGGCTGAGATGTTTGTTACACTACAAGAAAAGCAAAAAGAACTCTTTACTGAATTCGAAAAACAGACGGAATA
This sequence comes from Fibrobacter sp., assembly GCF_017545445.1. Classification (GTDB taxonomy): domain Bacteria; phylum Fibrobacterota; class Fibrobacteria; order Fibrobacterales; family Fibrobacteraceae; genus Fibrobacter. Next base: position 36,795 of record NZ_JAFWOM010000088.1, on the reverse strand, counting down.
TGCAAAACAACTCCGTCAGAACATCCTCCAAGAAGCCATAGAAGGAAAACTCACTGCAGATTGGCGTAAACAACACCCCGTCCAAAAAGGCAATCCCGACTACGACGCCGAAGCATTATTTGAGAAAATCCAAGCGGAAAAATTAGAAACCAAAAGTACAAAAAAAACAGTCGCTCCCATCGCAAAAGACGAAATCCCCTTTGAAATCCCAACCAACTGGAAATGGGTAAGACTCGGAGAAATCTGCTCAAAAATAGGTTCAGGTAGCACTCCTCTAGGAAGTGATTATTGCGAAAATGGAATCCCATTTTTTAGATCTCAAAATGTTTACAATGAAGGTCTTGAATTTAAAGATATCGTCTTTATTTCATCTTCTATGCAAAAAAAAATGAAGGGAACGATTGTTCGCCCAAATGATTTGTTACTCAATATCACTGGAGGCTCTTTAGGGCGTTGTGCCGTTGTTTCCGAGAATATAAAAGAAGGAAATGTTAGTCAGCATGTATGCATAATTCGCCCTTTATTAACCAATCACTTGCATCTTCATCTTTTTGTTTTATCGGAACTATTTCAGAAAAATATTAAAACATCCGGAGCAGGGAGACAAGGACTGCCTAAATATAATTTAGAAAGGATGTTAGTTCCTCTCCCTCCATTAGCAGAACAAAAAGAAATTGTCGCCCGAGTAGAACAACACTTACAAACCATCATCCAACTTGAAACCCAAATCGCCACCCGCGAAACCACCACCAAACAACTCATGCAAAGCATCCTAAAAGATGCTTTTGTAGGGTGAAAAATGACAGAAATTGAATTTGTAGAAAAAATTTCAAATCTCTTTATAGAAAAAGGATGGCACAACGTCAATGTCTATAAAAACTCTTTAAAGAGTATGCTTTGTATTTCTTCAAAAATGTCTGAAGATGAAAGGGAAATGTTTTATTCTTTGACGGAAAAATTTATTAAAGTTCCGATAAGTTTATATCCAAAAGAAATAATGGATAACATACAACGCATACCTGACGAATGGTTGATTGGAAAAAAATCATTGCATATTTTACCTTTACTCGATCCGAAAGATGAGGGAAAAAAAACAAAAAGTTCAATTCACATGACTTATTATTTCAGAACAGATGAAATTAACATGCATGAAAAATTCAGAGGGATTAGACTATATTTCGATGAAGAAGATCGAATTTTAGACGACATGAAACAAAAAAAAGCAAAAAAAAGGTGCTTAATTATGTTTGTTGACGATTTTATTGGTTCTGGAGAAACGGCGTTTAAATGTTTGGAAAAAAAACTAAAAAAATTTGAGATAGACGAATCTAAAGTTATTGTATTTTCATTGTATACAATGAAAATGGCTTTGTCAAAACTCCAGGAAAAAGGTATTCGAATTGTACCGGGAAAAATTTTACAGCAAGGAATATCATCTATCTCAAATGATGAAACCCGTGAAAAATATAAAGAGTGTATGGAAAATGTCGAAAATCAAATAGATGTTCCCGAGAAATACAGATTTGGATATGGACGTAGCGAAAGTTTAATCAGCTTAGGTCGAACCCCGAACAATACGTTTCCTATTTATTGGCAGCCTCACAAGAATACTCCCCCTTTTGAGAGAAAATAATGAATTACATACAATGTCGAATTTTAAAGTTGGTTAAACAACAGAAACCTTTAGAAAATGCTTTAGAGCAAGGTTTCTCCTTATTTGAACTTGCCGAGAATTTAGTATGCTTGCAACAATCAGGCTATTTGTTGTACAAGCAAGATCATTATGTTATAACAGAAAATGGAAAAAATGCTTTGGAAAACGAGGTTTATGTTAAAATAAGGCCTTTAAAAAAATATAAAATAGAGAAACCAAACAAATTGTCTCTTGACAATATTTATGTACCTAATTATATTAAGGAGCGTTGAGAGGACGAAGAACTAGTCTATGCAGCAATGCGGGAACAGCGAGTCGTTGTTCTGGAGATTTCCATACAATATCCCGCATGGTAAAGCGCAAAATGCGACGCGCCTTTTCCGCTTTACCGTATGCAATTCCTAAAGGAATTGCAAAGATGAAAACTTGCTCATAATCGCAAGTTTTCATCTGCGGACCCTGCGGGTGCAAAATATGTAGTTCTTCGTCTTCTCTTTTTTTTATGAATTGGACTGATTACAAAAAACAATTTGAATTAAAGTGTGATCTCAAAAAAATTCCACAAGTACAAGTTGACGTGTGGATAACTTATGCACGTTGTCTATGGGAAAAAAGTTTTCCTATAATATTTGATAAAGCTCACTTATCTAAATTGTTGGGTTATGAGTGTTCTTTGTTGGACAAAATTATACATCGTCCTGGAAAATTTTATCGGTCATTTTCAATTTCAAAACGAAATGGTGAATTTCGAGAACTAAACGCTCCATACCCTACTCTCAATGAAATTCAAAAATGGATACTGGTTAATATTCTTGAAAAAAAGAAGGTGAGTCCTTATGCTAAAGCGTATATAAAAAGAAAAAAAATTTTAGACAATATTCGTTTTCATACCAATCATGAAGTTGTTATAAAATTGGATGTTGATGATTTTTTTGGTTCTATACATAAAAGTGCTATCATCAAAATCTTCAATTCAATGGGTTATAGTCGACAACTTTCATTTGATTTGGCTTCATTGTGCTGTTTGAAAAAATCCCTACCTCAAGGAGCGCCGACAAGTCCTTGCTTATCAAATATTTTTTGCGAACAGATTGACGCTCGATTATCTAAATATTTGAAAAAATTAAATTTGTGTTACACTCGCTATTCTGACGATATAACGATTTCCGGGAATATTTCTGATGTACAAATTCCTCAAATAATGTCCTTTTGCAAATATCTGCTGTCAGATTATGGATTGAATCTCAATGAAAAAAAAACAAAAGTTCTTCGTCAACATCAAAAACAATATGTCACAGGCGCTGTAGTTAATAAAAAAATGTCTGCAGATATAAAGCTAAAAAAAGATTTACGCCAACAAATGTATTATATACAAAAATATGGTTTAAACTCCCATATGGTTTACAAACGCATTGATCAACAGAATTACGTGTACCATTTAATGGGAAAAATTCAGTGGGTGCTAGCTTTAGAGAAGAGTAACCAGGAATTCTTACGATACAAAGAGCATTTGACGGAAATACTTAAAAATTTAAAATTTTAGGATTTTTTTTGTTAAAAAAGTTACTTATCCTTTAATAAAGGAATTATACTATGACTTACCAGGAAATTGAATCTTTAGCAAAATCCCTATCTTATCGTGATAAACTTCATCTTGCACAAACGATGCTGCAAATGGCTCGTAAAGAAGAGGAAGAACAGAATTCCTCCGTAGCCAAGTTTGCCGCAGAATTTCCGAATATCGTAGAGAGAATTTTAAAATCTAAACCGGTCAAGAGAAAATCTTTATCTAGTTTCATCAAGGATATGTTCAATTTCCGTGGCGGGATAAGCGACGATGAAATTAATGGTGTCATAAATCAGTTGCAGAAACAAAAAGTGATTTCAATTGATGATGCCGGCCGAGTGACCTACCTTTAACCATTTGCAAATTTTATGCCAGATAAATTTTTTATGCAACCACAACAAGCTCGTCAAGTAAAATGGATTGACGGAAATCGGACCATCGGAGAAATGCTTGATGATGGTTCGATGACTCTTTCTATGCTTACGAAGGGACAGGAAAGTGAAAATCCAAATATCAAAGCGGCATGTTCCATTCTTAAAGTGGAACAAGAAAATCAGATAAAAGCGTATATCGCATCTGGTAAAATGCCTCGGAATCTAGATGAGGCCCGCGCTGTTGTATGGCCCTATGACAAATGGACTCAAAGACCGGGATGGACTATCGGACAATTGCTAGATAATCATGAAATTGGTCAACAAAACTTTAGCTATGCCCTTTATCAACATTGGAATGACCAGGTTTATCAAGCTAGTGCTATAATTTTAAGCGATTTACTCAATATTGAACGCAAAAAGATAATTTCTGGAAACTGCCCATTGCTTGTGGAACAAAAACGAACTAGCTTCATGAGTAAAGAGGGCGAAGCTGCAACCTATAAATACGGATTTTGGATGGGAATGACCTGGGCTTTTTGGACAGTCCTTGTCTTGGCTGATATAGGCTATCTTGTCTATCAAATAATCGAAAAAAATCTCATTGATGGTTTGCTAAGCTTAAATTGGTTCAGTTGGTTGATTGTTATTTTAGGCGTTGCCTTCGGAAGTATCTTGTGTGTCAAAATTATAAATAGAATGGTATTTCGTCGTATTGACACTCTTGAACTAGATATAAGAAAGCATAAAGCGGGTCAAATAGGAGAAGATAAAGTCGCTGATGAACTGAGAAAGAATCTCGATGGTGCGTGTCATCTATTTAGAAACTATCATATTAACGGTAAAAAACAGGACGTTGACCAAATCCTGTTATCTCCATGGGGGGTGTTTGCTATAGAGATAAAGAACCCTAGTGGAAACAGTGCTTTTGAATTATGCGGCGAAGAGTTTAAAAAAAGAATTGGAAACAAGTATGTTCAAGTAAAGGACAAGAGAAATCCTATCAAGCAAGTGCGTGGAAATGCGAGAGATTTAAAATGTTTCTTAGAACCGATTCTTAGTGAACATGCGTGTCCGGCGTATGTAACTCCCATTTTGATATGGGCGAATTCCGATGTCACGAGTTATGATAAAGATTGTGTTATTGATGTCTGGAAGATTAACGAATTGGCTCGAAAAATTGATGAACTAAAACAGAAACCGCAAAAGATATCAGATAAATGTTATAAAGAAATTGAAAAGAAGTTGATGAAATTTTATGAAGAATGAATTTGAGACAACTATTTAAAATAGCCTTATTCGATATATAGAAGTTTTTGCCCTATTGACAACTAATATGTGAGAACTTATATTTGAAAGTGAACAAATGTGCAAAGTTCACTTTTTTTTGTAAGATGGTCCGATATGTCAAAATTCTCACGATACAATACAAGGTTTAATGGAACATCATGGGAATCTATGATGCAAATGCTGTTATTGCATGAAGATTATCAAGTCAAAGCGTTTTCGCGTCCGGGAAAGGATAATGGTATTGATGCGATTAGTGGAAATGGCCAAATTGTTTATCAAGCTAAGTATCATGAAAATCCCTCTATTAGCAAATGTATAGCGGATTTGCAAAGTGAAATGGGAAAAATAGGAGAATATAAGGAAACCCTTGAATATTGGAAATCTGTAAAAAAATGGGTTCTTTTTACAAATATCGAAGAAAACCCTAATGACATGCAAAAATGGGAAGAGTCTATAAAGAATAGCGACTGTCATGGATTAGAAATTGAATTACGGAATTGGCCTGCTATTTGGACACTTTTAGAAAAACATCCCGAAGTCAAAAAAGAATATATTGATGACGAAGTTAGATGCTTTCTGCAAGAACAAGAATTTCATGAAAACAATCGAAATAGCTATTTGCCCGAATCCTACGATGTTGAATGTGTCGGAAGAAACAACGAATTACGAAAATTTGACGAATTTCTAAATTCAAATAAAAAAGTTTGGGCGATTTCTGGACCAGGAGGAATGGGCAAAAGTCGTTTTCTATTGGAATGTGCTAAGCGCGTTAACCGAAATGATCGAAATGTATTTTTCGGCATGCCGCAGGTTATGAAAATATCTTCGTCATGGACAAAAAGACTTGTTTTTGAGCATCCTTCAATTTTATTTATTGACGAACTAAATGATATAAATCTTTTGAGAATGCTTGTTGCAGTCCTTGCCAATGAAGCTAAAAATTGGAAAGTTGTCTTTTCAGAAAGAAATGCCGATGCGCAAACAATTAAAGAATTAAATCTTCCAAGGTATGAATCGATCAGAAAGGATACTTGCAGCCTTTCAAGGTTAAATTATCAAAATCGAAAACTATTTACAGAACGATTACTTGATGTCGTTGAAACTTCACGTAAAATAAAATTTGAAGACAAGGAAAGGGCGGCTCATAACATTTGCGAAACTTCTCAAGGAATCCCGTTGTGGATTTGTTTAACGTTAAAATCAATTCTACAAAACAACGGCTCTATTGGGGAAGAATTTGAAAAAAATGCGGCTGCACTATATGAAAAATATACAGAATCTATCATTCCTAATTTGGATTATAACTTTATTTCAAATGAACAGTATGATTCTGTTTTAAGATGGTGTTCGTTATATAGAGCAATTTCATTAAAGCAGGAAAAAGTAATTGACTTTATATGCTTAAAGGCAAGTGTTGACAAACCCAAACTTGAAAAGTTATTTCAAGTTATGACCAAAAATGGTTTGATGCAAAATTATGGATATGAAAATAAAACATATTCTATTTGTCCTGATGTAATTCGCGAGTATATTTTAAAAGAAAGGCTACTTTTCAATCAAAAACTTTCAAATTGGGGCGAGGAAGTCATTGACGGCTTAATCCACAATGATATTCCGTATCCAGATGCAGTTGTAGAATCGTTAAGTCATATTGAAAATACTATTTCAGGAAAAGAGCCTGTAGATGTATTAGGCTCTTTTACTGACTCGTTAAAGAAAAAATTCGAGACGTCCGATATTGATGATCATCGGCAATTATGGGATTTGGTGGCAAAATTGTGTGCTAGTAAAACAAGAGAAGCTCTTGAAATTATCCACGCACAATTATCCGAATATCCGGCAAAAAAAGATGTTTATAACAGCTTGTGGATCTGTTATATCAAAATTAGAGACATATTGCAGAATTGTTTGTATTACTGTGAAGATTTTTGCTCTAGGCAGTTGTGCTTGGAAAATATTTTAATTTTATGTAAAACGGGGCATTTATCTGTTGTAGAAAACCAAAGTTTGGAAAGTATTTTGCATTCCATCTTTGAAGGTGATTTGAGATCCGTTTACAAAGAGAATGTAGATGAAATATTGTCCGATTATTTTGAAGTAATTAAAAATGACAATTTTGACAATATTGATTACTCTATATTAAAATGTTTTCTTGATGGATGTTTTACTACAAAATACAATACAGGGGTATGTTTTAACGGAACATTATCATTTCGGCAAGGTTACCTTAGATTAGATACAATATCTGACTCGTTCAAATGGGTAAAAAGAATTCAAAACATCCTTGAAAAAAAGATTTTGCCAGAGGAACTAACGAGTGTTTTTGTTGACTGCTATGGAAAAATCTTTCATGAAGTTTTGCACTATCCATCATATTATCTAGATCAAGATACTAAAAAAATTAAAGAAGAGTTTATATCAAAACAACTCCAATGGACTGCTTTATTCATTTCTTCGGGGCAAGGGTTGAATCCCAAAATAAGAAACCATATGCGAGAGGTTATCTGGAGTTGGCTATTAGAATATGGCAAAGAGTATGATTCTTGGGAACTTGCAAAGAAATGTGAAGCGGCTTACTGTTTGAATAAAACTGATGAAGATGTTTTGTCTTATATAAACATGCCGTATGACGAAAACGAAAAAGAAGTTAGAACGGATTTAATAAAAAAACATCTTTTTGATAAAGAGGAAAAACAAGTCATCGCCTTTGTTGATAAATTGGCTTTTTATACAACTCATGACTTTTATCGAATAAATAACATTGCTTTTGAATATGGACAATCTTTGCAAAACAAGGACTTTATTATATCTATAACACAACAACTTGCTCAAAGGTCATTAAATAAAATTTTTGAACAATTTTATCTGTCTGTGATAAATGGAATCGTGAGCAACCAGGACGATGTTGATAGTGCGATAATATTTATAAGAATATTTTTAAAGCAGGGGCTAGATATTTTGGATGTTTTATCATCCTGCTTAGGAGAAAAGCGATTTTTTTGCATAAATACATATAATTTAGTCAAAGAAACAGTTTTGGATAAAGACATAAACAAATATGTGCTATTGATGAGTCGATTTACACTAAATATGCCTCAGGATTTCCTATATGAAATAGACTCATTATGGTCAAAATGGTCTGATCTTAATAAAAAAATTTTTTTGGGAAGATTGCTAAATGATGCATACGCATCCGCATCCGGATGGTCCCAAAATTCATTTGAATGGAATGAGTTTGCCTCAAATTGGATTATAGAAAAAATAGCACGAACAGAGAAACTCGATTCCTTTGCTAATGAAATCCCTCATTTGGAAAAACAAAAATCTTTGTTTTTTTCACGAAAAAATATACAGTGGCTTTATAGTGTATTTCTTTTCAGAAAAGACCGGGGTTATCATTTATCGCATGATTTCTCTTTAACCTATTTTGTAAAATCAAATTTCGATGAGAATGAGCGAAATGCTTTTGCAAATATTATCGATTTGATTTTGAGTTGGCAATCAAGTAGAATAAAGAAAGATATTGCGTTATTAGACCCAGAAAATAAATGTGTTGGACAAATTGTTGTTGAAAAGTTTAAAACGGCAAAAAATGATGATGAACGCCATACTTATGCTAGTATTGCGAGTTATCTTAAAGATGACACTTCTGCATGGCTGGAAATCGCCGCAGAAGTGTGTATATATGCAAGAAGGCTCTCTGATAAAGAAAAACAATCTTTTTGGTCGGATTTAGATTGGCATGAAGGAATTTTCTCATCTAGTGTCGTTGGTGAAGTCGCTAAAGTTTTTTTTGAAAATGTCGATCATTATGAATATATGCTTAAAGGAGAATCGCTTACGGCACGAAAGGATTATTGGGAAAGCCGTTTAGAGATTGCTCGTTATGAATTGAAAGATGAAGAAGAAAGAGCGAAAGTTCAAAGAGGTGAATGATTTTAATTGAGAATGGGTTTTAGGGGCAGAGCCCCTAGGAGAAGGGGTGGCGGAAAACGCCGAAGGCGGTTGCAGCGAGGGGAAAGCTTTCCCCTTCCAAATAAAAACTCAAAATGTCAATTTATGTCTTTGTAAGAATGTATATTTAACAGGATGACGGATTTACTTTAAGGACAAGAGGAAAATGCGAATGTCTTTACAGCAAGATTGAATGGCGATAAACTTAAAAAGTGGCGATAAAACGGCGATAAATCCCGAAAATGGCGATAAATATGGCGAAAAAGTGGCGATAAACGCCGAAAACGGCGATAAAAGTGGCGAAAAAATGATGTCAGATGTTTTTATCATAGGTGCCGGTTGCAGTGTCCCGTACGGATTTCCTACGGGCGCTATGCTGATGCAGAAGTTGAAGGATTTTAATTACGGAGATAATAACGTAGACAGTCCATCGTTCCGCCCTCCTTCTTACCTATTTGATTTGTACTATGAACTTTTTGGAAAATATCAAGAATACGCCAACTTAAGAAAGGCTGGTGGGCAATACAGTTATGTCGCTGATAGTATTGAAGCTAAGATTTCTAACAAGATACATGAAACAATAATTCTCTTTGCCCAAAGTATTCGCCATTCAATGATGGTTTCGACAGATGAATTCTTAAAGAATCGTCTTAACCAAGAGAAAGCAGAAGAGGCTGACTTTGGAAAGCGGCTTATCGCTAGAGAGATTCTTGTTGCGGAACGGGAATCGGAAAAACAATTTGCTTACGAAGATGGTAAAAGAATTTCAAAAAAGATTTGGCTTGGCAACATTGACTGGATTCAGCATTTGCTTTCTCTGATAGACCAACAAGATAATTGGGAAGAAATCTTAAAACAAACAGTGTTCCTTACCTTTAATTATGACCGCGTCTTGGAATATTGCATCTTCTTGTATCTGACATCGGACAAGCAATATGCAGATGCTGATGCTCATGCCTTCATAAAAGAAATGCAAATACACCATGTCAATGGCTTTATCGGCTCTCTTGAGGAAATTCCCTTTGGTGCTGTAGAAAATGGCAAGTATCAAGAAATTGCCAAGAGGATGGAAACGGTCTGGGAAAAGCGCCAGAATCGCGATGAATCCGAAAAAGAAAAGTATCAAAGATTCCTGAAAAATGCACAGAGAGTATATTTCATGGGATTCTCTTATATTCCGGATAATCTGGAATCTATAGGGATTCCTCGTGGTGCTGAGATTATTCGAAAAGCAAAAGTCTATGCAACGGCCATGGGCTTGTCTTCTCAGAACCGTCTAAGGATTTCGACGTATTTGGATCTCAAGGACTTTGAAAAAAGAAACGAACCCGAGCCAATGCCCGAGATAGAAGTTCAACGCACAGGTCTTATGTCGGATGCTATGTATCAACGGGAATATGAAAAGCAAGAAAGAATAGCGAATAGTCTAGCAAAAATAAGTCGAATACACTTCGAAAATCGAATCCTCAAGGACGCAAGTGCGGTTGACTTGATTCTTGATTATTATACGCTTGCGTGAAGAGTTTATAAGATATAGGCAAGTTAAGGAATACCCTTTGTAAAATTTTCTTGCCCCTCTTGCCGGTTTTTCAAATATTAGGTACATTACATCCCAGCGCGTCATTCCGTAGAAAGGAATGATGCGCTTTTGCTTTATTTGGCTTTGCCGTATTGCAAGGGCGTTCCTAGTAAAAACAACAAACACAGGAGGCCCTATGGCTAAAAAAGAAATTGTCACTTATTCTCAGCAGACGTTCGAGAATATCAAGCACACCGACGAAAATGGAACTGAATTCTGGTATGCAAGGGAGCTGCAAACGGCTCTTGAATATGCCCAGTGGCGCCGTTTTCAAGAATCGATTGTCCGTGCAAAAACCGCCTGTGAGGCCAGCGGGTTGGATGTTGAGGATCATTTTGCCGACGTCGGCAAAATGATAACCCTCGCTAAAGGTGCCCAGCGTGAAATCGCCGATGTCAAGCTTTCCCGTTACGCTTGTTACCTGATTGTGATGAACGGAGACCCCCGCAAAGAAGTGATTGCCCTGGGTCAAACATATTTTGCTGTTAAAACCCGGCAGAAGGAAATTTCGGACTCTGCGGCACAGCTTTCGGAAGACGAAAAACGCCTGGCGATTCGTGACGAAGTGACCATTCGCAACAAATTCCTTGCCAGTTCTGCAAAGGCGGCCGGTGTTGAAACTCCCGTAGATTACGCCGTGTTCCAGAATCGCGGTTACCAGGGACTTTACAACGGGTTGGGAATGAAGGATATTCACAAGCGCAAGGGACTCAAGAAAAACGAACAGATCTTGGACCACATGGGGGCCACCGAACTTGCGGCGAACCTGTTCCGCATCACCCAGACTGACGACAAACTCCGTCGTGAAAACATCAAGGGGAAGGAGCAGGCAAACGAAACACATTATGCCGTAGGTAAAAAAGTCCGCCAGACGATTGCTGAACTTGGCGGAACAATGCCTGAAAATCTCCCCACGCCCAAAATCAGTGCCAAAAAGTTGAAACAGGAGCGCAAAAAAGCCATTGCGAAAAAATAATGGTGGTTATACGGCTGATTTTAAGGTGATCGAATAGATAATCAAATAGATAATCAAATAGGTGGTCAAATCGTTTTGGATGGTCGATAAAGTGAAAGCTTGATTTTCGCAAGAGAGCTTTTTTCTCGCTTCCCGCATTTTTCTACATTATCCTCCGTAACAGTAAAGGATACGCTATATGAACATTCTCGTCGTTGGTAGCGGTGGTCGCGAACATGCCATCGCTCTTGCAGTCAAGAAGTCGCCGCTGTGCGACACTCTCGTGTGCGCTCCGGGCAACCCGGGCATGGCAAACCTCGGCAAGTGCGTGCCGGTGGATGTGGCTGACCCGAAGGCTATTGCCGACCTCGCCGTAGCCGAAAAGATTGACCTCGCGGTCATCGGCCCCGAAATTCCGCTGGTCGCTGGCGTAGTGGATGAATTCCGTCGTCGCGGGCTGCGCGCTTTCGGCCCGACTGCGGCTGCTGCCGCGCTCGAAGGCTCCAAGGCTTTCAGCAAGGATATCATGAAGAAGTACAACGTGCCGACGGCAGCCTTCGAGACCTTCACCGATCTCGCCTCCGCCAAGAAGTTCCTCGCCGAGCACCCGGCTCCGATCGTGGTGAAGGCGTCGGGCCTCGCTGCGGGCAAGGGCGCCATCGTCTGCATGACCGACAAGGAAGCGAACGACGCGGTCGAAGAAATGCTCGGCGACAAGGCGGTCTTCGGCGAATCCGGCAAGACGGTCGTGATTGAAGAATTCATGGACGGCGAAGAAGCCTCCATCTTCGTGGTTTGCGACGGCAAGGACTACGTGATCCTCAGCTCCGCCCAGGACCACAAGCGCGTCTTTGACGACGACAAGGGCCCGAACACGGGTGGCATGGGCGCCTACAGCCCGGCTCCGGTAGTCACGGACGCTCTCCTCGATGAAGTGAAAAAGACGATTATCGAACCGACCCTCAAGGGCATGGCCGCCGAAGGCAAGCCTTACACGGGCGTGCTCTACGTGGGCATTATGGTGACTGCGAAGGGCCCGAAGGTCGTGGAATACAACTGCCGCCTCGGCGACCCCGAATGCCAGATTGTGCTTCCGCTCTATGACGGCGATGTGCTCGCGTTGTTCGACGCTGCCGAAAAGGGCGAACTCGCCAAACTCGGTGCTCCGAAGGCTCCGAAGGGCAGCTCCGCTATCGTCGTGCTCGCCAGCGCCGGCTATCCGGGCTCCTACGAAAAGGGTAAGGTCGTCACGGGTATCGAAGAAGCCGAAAAGAACGGCGCCCAGGTGCTCCATGCCGGTACCAAGATGGTCGACGGCAAGCTGGTGACCAACGGTGGTCGCGTGTTCGGCGTGGTGGGCCATGGCGAAACGCTCCAGGCCGCTCTCGACATCGCTTACGAAGCCGCCGAAAAGGTTCAGTTCGAAGGCAAGTTCTACCGCAAGGACATCGGTAAGAAAGGCCTTGCAAGACTCGCAAAATAGGAGATGGGAAAATGCTCAAAACGAACACAATCAAAGTTGTGGCATTTCTTGGTCTGCTGCTAGCTTTTGTTGCTTGCGGTCCAAGTAAAGAAGAACAGGAAAAAGAAGCCCGCTTCAATTATGCAAAAAAGACTGTATCTGATTTGTTATCAGTGGATACTGTAGGTACAGAAAAGGAAGCTGTTTTTATAGTAACGAAAAATGCTTACATGCAAAAGGTTGCAAAAATAGTTGATATGCAACAATTAGTAGATTCCATTTATGCTCTTGAAAATTGGAAATTGAAACGTTGCCAAAAGTTGTCCGGCTTGGTTCCTTCAAGTATGCCGAATGATATGAAAGAGCAGATTGATGTTTTGTGGTCAACGACATGTTCAAAGTATCAGTTGAGACTTGGCTGTCTGGATGCTTTTGCTGCCTATATGAAGGCTAAGACAAAAGAGAATAAAAATGAAGTTGAACTTGAATGCAAAAAGGTTGAAATACAATCTAATTTGATGATAGCTCAGTTTAATAGATTAGCTGATATGTATGGGAAAAAATAAAAAAGGAATTGAAAATGCAGATTAATGAAGTTCCGAATGCTAAGGTCGGTATCGTTGCCGGTAGCAAGTCCGACCAGGAAACTGTAGATAAAATCACCGCGGTGCTCGACAGCTTCGGCATCGTGTGGGAATTCAACATTCTCTCCGCGCACCGCACCCCGAACGCCACCGCGAAGTATGCTCGCGAAGCCGCCGGGCGAGGCCTCCAGGTCCTCATCGGTGTCGCAGGCCTCGCTGCAGCCCTCCCGGGCGTGCTCGCAGGGCACACCATCCTTCCCGTTATCGGCTTGCCCTGCGCCGGCGGCCCGCTCAACGGCGTCGATGCCCTGCACTCCATTGTGCAGATGCCCCCGGGAATCCCGGTGGCCACGGTCGGCATTGGCAACGGCAAGAACGCCGGTTACCTCGCCGCCCACATCGTCGCCCTCTCTGACGCAAGCGTGCGCGAAAAGCTCGTCGCTTACCGCAAGGGCCTTGGGGACATAGATTAGACGAAAGAAAAATAATGGCGTTTCGCTCAATATAAAGTTCGCTGGCATTTCCGCCAGCGTTTTTTCGTATTAAATAAAATGTATATTGAATCTATTGGAAGAGGGTTGTTTGCGGCCAAATAAAATACGGCTAATTAAAGTCAACAACGAAAAATAATCTTGTTAGGAGGAAAAATGGTGAAAAAACTGTCTTGTGTTATTCCGCTGATGGTGCTGTTATCATGTTCGAGCGATTCGAACGATCCGGTTATGCCGATTGCTGGCGAAAACCACCTTTCATCAAGTGATGCAGAAAATTTGCGGGGAACCTCTTCTGATAGTGGTTCTGAACATAATGATTCTTCAACTGGCGAGAATCTTTCAAGCGACGGCTCCGACGAAATTCTTTCTAGCGGTAGTCCCGACAAGCCTCTCTCCAATGGAACTTCTCTCTCCAGTGGAATACCTCTATCGTCGTCATCTTCTGTCTCTAGTGGATCTGTGTCCGCGTCCTCCGTGGTAGAGAACGGTTCTGAACTTAAATATCAAGTTTTTGATGTCACCACAAGTGCTTCAAGCCAGGGCTATATTGCGGGCAGTGAAGTTCAATTTATTGGTAATGAATCTCTTTCTGACGGAGAAGTTCCGTTGCCAGCCGACGTTCACTACATCAATCTCAATGCTAATGGGGAATATGACCGCGTCAGCTTTGTTAGTCCTATGATGAAAAGCGGAGTCTTTGACACGGTGACTTTTGCCCTCGATGGAGATTGTACTTTAAAAGGCCTTTGTTACATCGGTTCTACTCAACTGGTATGTTATACGAAAAATGATTGCACTAGGTGTTACTCTGCATCAAAATACAATCCTGCAAGGATTACCGAAAAAACGCTATTTATCAACTACGGTCCGAATAAAATAACGGACGCGATGCCTGTATATGATATCCCGGCGTTGGATTCTGTCGCTTTCCGTGCCGCCTTTGCACAGTTGGACTATAAAACAGAAGACTATCTTAGCGGTCAAATTTTCAGCAACTACCAGCTCCAAGCGAAGGGTCTTCCTGAAGGAATGTCTTTCAAAAGTAGTCCCACGATTCCTCAATCATCGTCCAGTTATTATCCGTTCCCCTTCAGCTCATCACAAACAATTTTTGTTATGAATGCTTGTATCGATCAAGTTCACGATCGATATCCTTTTGCTTATGTGGATAAACAGAAAGTGAATTTGTACAATGCCAGTGCTCAAACTTTGAAAAACGATACGACCATTACGTGGACTCTGGTTTACACCGATCAGTTTGGCAGGCAGGATTCACTCGCTGTCACGACGAAGTTTAAAGCAACGAAACAGTAATGTGATTTTGTCGTCTCATCTATTGAAATTCGATTTTCATCACTTTCTTTCGTTTACTAATCACTAACCACTAGCCACTAACCACTTTTAACCTCTTTCTTTTGTATATTGTCGTTATCTTAAATTTCAGCCCATATTGAGCTTATGTTCTATCGCATTTTAAAAAACGTTTTATTGTTCGAGCTTGTGCTCCTGACGGTCTCATTTGCTGAGGAAACTGCTCCGCTATCATCGTCGGAACAGTCTCTTGTTACGCAAACGCAAGCTTTGCAACCGGATGTGCCGCAGTCTTCAAGTGAGTCAGCATTGTCTTCTAGTTCTGTTGTTTCTTCCTCAAGTGTTTCGCTTCCCAAATGGCAGACGCTCCCCGAAGTCGCCACTCCGTGGATGAAGGGCGAACGCCTCGATTATGAACTCCGTTGGGGTTTTGTCACTGCCGGTTACGCCTCGCTCGAAGTCAAGCCCCGCAAAGATGGCAAGACGGAATTCTTGACTTTTGCGACCGCTAACAAGACCATCAACAAGTTCTATCCGGTAAACGATACCGTTTATACGCTTGTCCGCAACAAGGGCCTCATGACGGATGTCTTCCGCAAGTCCCTCCACGAAGGCAAGTTCCACAACAAGTCGCTTATCCGCTTTGACCGCGACGGCAAAAAAGCAGTCCTTTCGGATTCGGTATTCAAGGACCCGGTCAAGCACACGGTCAAGCGTTCTGCCGATACCTCCGTGACGATAGACGGAATGGAACACAGCATCATGTCGGCGTTCTATTTGGTGCGTTCACTCCCGCTCAAGGTTGGCGAAACCTCGCGGTTCTCTGCGGTGAGTGGCAAAAAGCGTTACGAATTGAAGGTGATTGTCCACGGTCGCGAATCTATAGAAACGGATTTGGGAACGTTTAACACGATTAAGGTGGAACCTGTTCTCGATGGTGATGGAATTTTCAATTCCAGCGGTCGCATTTTCATCTGGCTTACGGATGACGAAAAGCGAATCCCAGTGTTGATGCAGTGCGAAATCAAGCTCGGGAGCATCAAAGCTAAAATCACTAAGATTCAGTAATTTGAATTTTTAATACCCATGTCCGGAATCGAACCGGAATACCTTCCTTCGGAGGGAAGGACACTATCCATTGTGATACACGGGCGTATGCTTTTTAAGCGGGTATAATATAGTAAATTAGACGAGAGAAGTGGCTAGTAAACAGTGGTTAGTAAACAGGATTGCGATAAGAACGTTGTTTGGCAATTCCTAACCACTAACCACTAATCACTAATCACTGTCTACTTCCTACTTCCTACTGTCTACTAATTTAACGATTAACTCGTGCGGTTCGGCATCGACTACGAGTGCGTTGTGGAATTCTCCTACGTCGCCGTCGCCTTCGACGACCTTCACGATGTCGTCGTTTTCCATCGAGTTGCCTTCCGTGCGACCGTAAAAATGGTATTCGCTCTCTTCGGCAACCTGGTCGATGATGATACGGACCGTCTTTCCGATCATGTTCTCGGCGTATTCGGCAGCAAGTTCTTCCTGGAAGTCCGTGACCGCTTCGAGTCTTGCGCGGGCATCGCTTTCGTCAACGGCGGGCAAATCCATTTCCATTACCGGCGTGCCTTCTTCGGGGCTGAACACGAATCCGCCCAGATGGTCAAACTGCACGTCCTGCAGCAGTTCCATCAGCTCTTCGAAGTCCTCGTGCGTTTCGCCGGGGAACCCGACGAGCACCGTACTGCGGAGTGTCACGCCCGGAATGCGTTCGCGGATCTTGTGTAACAGTTCGACAAGTTCCTTTTTGCGGTAATTGCGCTTCATGAGCTTCAGCATCTTGTCGCTGGCGTGCTGGATAGGCATATCGACGTACTTCACGAGACGCGGTTCGTTCGCCATCAAGTCCAACAGTTCGTCATCCACGAACATCGGGTACCAGTAGAGCATGCGTATCCACGGGATGCTCGTATTGTCGAGGAGTGCTCGCAAAAGTTGCGTAAGCGTACCGCCTTTCTTGCCCTTTTCACGTCCAAAGTAAGTCGTGTCTTGGGCAATCAAAGTAATTTCCTTGACTCCCTGCGCTTCGAGGTCTTTCGCTTCGGCCACGATATCTTCGATGGACCGCGAATCCTGCTTTCCGCGAATCAGCGGAATGGCGCAATATGCGCAACGGCGGTTGCAACCTTCCGCAATTTTCAGATAAGCGTGGTGCGGGAAACCGCCCAAGTTCATGCGGGCGAGGTTCTCGGCTTCGCAGCCTTGCGGGGCAACAATGCCCATCTTCTTCAAAAGCTCGCCCGGCTTATATGTGCCGACCCAGTAATCCACTTCGGGCAGTTCCTTCATCAGCTCTTCGCCGTAGCGACCGCTCAGGCAGCCCGAAACAATCAGCTTCTGCTTCGCCTTTTTCGCTTTCGCCTGTGCGAGAATCGCGTTGATGGACTCTTCCTTCGCGGCTTCGATGAACCCGCACGTGTTCACGAGAATGTAGTCCGCTTTCCCGGCGGTATCGCAAGTGACAAATCCCGCGTGGAGCATTTCGCCGACGAGGTTTTCCGCATCGACCTGGTTTTTTGCGCATCCGAGATGCACGACAAATACTTTGGGCTTTTTAGTAGGCATACCCCCAAATATAGAATTTAGGGCAAGGGTTGCTTTGACTGCACCTTCACGAGCCTTTTTTTTACCGATACGTTTTTTTTGGCGGTGGCGGCGTGCCATTTTTTTTCAATGTAGGCATTAAGGTTGTGCTTTTGGCTGGAATTTTGCTTTAAGTTGTTCTTTTGTGTCTTTTTTTTGTATTTTTTCAATAATAAAATAGTAAGGGAAGTATTTATATGAAAAAACTTATTCTCGCATCTGCGGTGTTGCTAGCCATGACTGCATGCTCTGATAGTGATTCGACGAATAGTGATTCGACGAGCGGTAACGGTACTGAGTATAGTTGCAATGTCTCTCGAAACGCTAATACTGTTGCCATGGATCTAAAGTATAAGGCTTATGAAGAACTTAGAACGGTAACTTTTGACTCGCATGGCGATAACCCGTATTATACGGTCAAACGGACATTCCCGACCGAAGCTTATGCACAAGACGAGTGTCAGGACGAGAAAGACGATGATTATTATAAGGATATTGAATGTCACGGAAAATCGGTTCAAGTGGGTGAGTTTGCTGAAGACGACAATATGGATTATTATGAAGATTATTATAAAAGGCGTTGCGCTAGGTACGATGAACAATATGAGAATGGTACGCTAGCGGAAGGATATGATGAAGCCTTTGGTCGCTAAGATAATTCTTTAATAAGGACAACTTGTATGAAAAAACTTATTCTTTCATCTGCGGTGTTGCTAGCCATGACCGCATGCTCTGATAGTGATTCGACGGGCGGTAATGGTAATGAATACAGTTGCAATGTTTCTCGCAAAGGAAATTCGGTAGAAATCGATGCATCGTACAAAGATGAGCGTGCCCAAGAAATTGTGACTCTTGTTTCGGGTGATGATTTTATGACTGTGACAAACAAAAAAACATTCCCGAAAGAATCTTATGCGCAAAAAGAATGTGAACTCATGAAAGATTTTCCGCTTGCGGATTCTCTAGAATGTCATGGAAGAACGGTGGAATTCTCCTACATTTATGAAGAGACGAATTTGGATGTGGCTGAAAAAAATTATGAAAAAAGATGTTCAGATTTTTATGAAAGTGTAGAAAATGGCACAAAGGAAAAGGAGTATCAAAAAAACTACGGCGAGTAGTATCATTTTCCCACGACCCGTTGTTTTTTATTAAATTCCCTATGTTAGCTTGAAATTGACTTGAGAGGAGAGTTATGAATTTGAAATTTTTGTTTTCCGTGGCTGCGCTTGCAGTCTCGTCTGGATTGGTCGCCTGTTCTGATTCCACAGGTAGCTCAAATGAAGACAACGGGGGCGCGCTAAACACCGATGTTTTGCAATGGTCCTATTCGCAACATTCGGATGATCTTTCTAATTGGCTTGATGTAACAAGATGCAACGTATTGAGAAATGATAGCTTGGTGCTCGTACAATCGAGCCTTGCCGGTCGAGAATCCTGTTTATTTTATTTTTTTCCAAAAGGATTGGGGGCCGAATTTTTCAATGAATGCTTGTATATAAATTCGGAAGAAGCCGATTTTCAATATGACATTGTGACATCGTATGCCGATGATGTTGATTTTCGAATTCTAAACTTGGTTCGTACGGATGATCGCATTGTGGTTCACGCAATTCATCCTACAAAAAATTTAGATGATTATGAGATAGAATATAAGGCATATTGCCGTAATTATCAAAAATGGATGTGATTGAAATTTTTTAAGGAGAGACTATGAATTTTAAGCATTTGTTCTTTACAACTTTGTTTGCTGCTTCGTTTGGCCTCGTGGCTTGTGACGATAGCAGCAGCGCTAATTCTTCGAACAATAACTCGAACAATAACGGTAAACAGGACGTAATTTCCGATGCAGGGCAGACATACTGCAACGTGACGACGACCGCTAATTCTGTGACAGTTAGCATGGCCTTGGAAGGCGAGGCTACCTATACGTCAACAGTCATTGACGGTGGTGGCAGGTACAAGACGATTTCGTCGGAATATTGGTATGCAAGTTCTTCTGATGCGAACGGCGAATGCGAAGACCAGAAGGAAGAAGCGACTCATTGGAAAGATGGTTCGTATCAAGTGACCTGTTCTGGCAATAGAATTTATATCAGCGAAATAGATGAAGGCTCCTTGAGGGAACATGAAACCGACTTTAGGGATTTGTGCCGTCAATTTGAGACGCGATATGGTTCTTCGACAGGAAAGAATAATTCTTCAACGAAAGAAAACAATGGGTCTAACGCCGAGTTCAAATGTGATGTTAGTCGCTCCGGTAATTCTGTTACCGTATTGTTTGTGTACAAAGATTTTACGACTGAAACGACGATGTCCTTGCGTGGAACTACATCTGTAGTTACTTCTAAAGCGACATATCCGAATGAATCTATTGCAAGTACAGAATGTAAAGAGGTAAAAAGAGATGCTGAGGATTTCCCCTTAGGCACAATGTCCGTGTCTTGTTCAGGTAATATGGTTATGACAGAAATGATAGAGGATGGAACGGAATCAATCGAATCCGCTGAAAAGTCCGGAAGAAAATATTGCGCTAACATTCAAGATGCTTATGAAAGCGGTGAACTTCAACGTTCGTATGATGACATGTTTTAAGATTTAATTTAGAAGAAAAAGATCGATATGAAAAAACTTATTCTTGCTTCTGCAATTCTGCTCGCCATGGCCGCGTGCTCGTCTGATGACAACAGTAGTGATTTGGAGTGCTATACAAACTTTACGGATGATACCGCTAAGCTGTTTTATTCGTATAAAGGTACTTCTGAAGAGAATATCGCTACTCATCATTTTGATGATGGAGAATATTCTTCGGTTGTCAGGAAATATACATTTGCAAATTCTGCCGATGCCGAAAGAAAGTGTACTGCGCTAAAAGCTGAATGGGGCGATGCATTGAATCACTATGAGTGCGATGGCAATGTGGTGATTGAACGATATGTTCGACTTGATAGTAGAGATGAAATTCGAGAGAATAATGAGTATATCTGCAATTACTTGTATCAGTTGGAAAAAAACGGAACTTTAGATTCGCTTTATAAAGCCAACGGCGGCAAGTGATAAGTTTGTTTTAGTTATTGGTCGTTTGTTATTGGTCATTAGTCAATAGTCATTGGTCAATAGTTGTTAGTTGGTGATTATGCAAAAAAAAGGCTCCGCAATCGCGGGGCCTTTGTCAGTTCGTTGCTTTTGTTAAAAATTACATATCTTCGCTCATGCCGGGCTTGCCGATACGGTCGTTCTTGCGGTTGTCAACCCAGCCTGCGTAACCTTGCGGGGCGAGCACTTCCTTGCCGAACTGCTGGGCGTTTGCAATCGAGGAAAAGTACCCGACGCGCACACGGTAGAACGTGCCTTCGAGTTCGCCCGGATTTTCGACTTCGGCGACGTATGCCTTGATGCCCTGATCAGAGAGCTTGCTCACGACGCTGTTGGCCGCTTTTCTCGTCGGCTGGATGCTCACTTGAATGACGTACGGTCCTGAAGATTCCTGTTCGACGCTAGAATGTGACGGAGCGAATTTTGCCGCTGGAGCTGGAGCCGGTGCTGGCTTTTCTTCGGGTTCGTTAAGGGATTGGATGGGAACCAAGTCCGGTTCATCTTGAACGGGGGCGGCTTCGACCGGTGCCGGTTTTTCCGCAACAGGCTTGGCTTCTGGTTGCGGTGCCGGTTGTTCTTCCTTGCTACCGCAGGCGCAAAGCAATGAACAGGAAAGGGCTATTGCCCCGAATAAAGATGCTGAATGCAACTTCATGGCTAAACTCCGCATTAAAACATTTCTCCATACATTTGGAATATTCTAGTAGAGAATATACATAAGTCGTTGATACTTCGCAAGTTATGAAGAATCAAAAATCGTAAAATTAACGAAATTTTACATAAAAAGACGGATTTTGACGGACTTTTTTTATATTTTATAGTGCTCAAATGTTTATACGAAACTTGAAATTCCCTTTTTCGCGATTGTTTTATAAACGCAAAACTTAAAAAAATATCATATTTTTTAGATAAAATTCTGTTAAAACTCGAGCGGCTGCAATTAAGTTACATATATTTCTACTTGTAATAGAAATAATTTCTATTTGTAGCGAAAAGAGAAGGTTTTTATGGGATTCAATATACACGGACTAGCGTTCAAACAGTCCATGCTGACTCTGCTTGGGTTCAGCATTGTCTTTGCGACGCTGTTCGGGATTCTCAGCTTTCAAGTTCAAAGTGAATTTTCGACCTTGCTTACGCAGAAAGGCGAAGAGATAAGCCTTGCGAATGTCGCCATTATTGAAAAGTTGTTTGAAAAAGGGCAGAAACTTGGCGACGAATATGCCGAAGTGCTTGGCAACGAGAAACTCGCAGGCAAGGATCTCGACGATTTCTTGACGCAGACTGTCTTTGACGCAAGGCAGACATTGCCGCAAGTTCTGGCAGTGGTTGTCGCCTATGAATCCGGCATGGCTCCCCAGTCTGAGTCGAACGTGAACGTGATGCGTCTCGCCCAGTTCTCGGAGAACGATATCAAGCTGTTCGACGGCAAGAACTATTTCGATAAGGAATGGTACAAGAGCACGAAGGAGCAGCAGAAAGGGATTTGGCAGGAGCCGTTCGTCGGGGACTTTATCAGGGAACCGATTGCGATTTACACGACCCCCATTTTCCACACGGACACTTTAGGGAACAAAGTATTTGCGGGTGTCCTGTGCCTTGATATGTCCATTGCGTTCCTCAAGGAAACGGTCGCTTCGATACCTGTATCGAATTCCGGTTACGTCGTTGTACTGTCCGCTAATGGTACCGTGATTGCGCATCCTCAAAGCGATATCGTTTTTAAGGAGACTCTGGCCGATCTCGCCAGGAATGACTATGATGAATCCTCGTCCGATTTTGAAAAAACGGTGCGAGGCATGAAAAAGGGACTCTTCATGGGGTTTACGCGTGATGGCAGGGAAACGGCTATTTACTTTAGCGCGATGGAATCGAACGGCTGGACGTTCATGATTGTATGGCCCGCCCAGAAGTACCTGGAAAGCCAGCGTTCGATGGAAAAGATGTTTGCTTGGATGTGCCTTATCGGTTATGTCGTTATGTTGTGCTTGATTTTCGTGATTTCGTCGAGGGTCTCGCGTCCGCTCAATGAACTTGCGATTGCGGCGGACAAGCTTGGGAACGGGGACTTCAATGCCGAAATCCCGCATCTTTCCGGTCGTGACGAAATCGCTCTGTTTGCGGGGGCTTTTACGCACATGCGCACCTCGCTCAAGGAGCACATGGAAAAGCAAAAGGACTTGGACCGCATCGAAAGCGAACTGGACTTTGCAAAGGATATCCAGATAGGATTCTTGCCGATGGACGAAAAAGAGGAAGATTCTGGAGATGAACTTCACGAATTGACTCCGTTCCTCCGTCCGGCCAAGGAAGTCGGCGGTGACTTTTACGATTTCTTCAAGTTGGATGACGGTCGTTTGTGCGTGGTTGTGGGCGATGTTTCGGGCAAGGGTGTTCCTGCCGCGTTGTTCATGATGGTTTCGCGAATAGTGCTTCGCACGATGGCGAAGAACTTGAAGTCCGTTGTCGAGACGTTTGATAACACGAATCGTGAATTGGAAAAACGGAACAGGGCGAACATGTTCGTAACGGTCTGGATGGGCTTCATCGACTTAAAGACGGGACATATCGAATTTGCTTCGGCTGGGCACAACCCTCCGGCCATTCGCCATAAGGATGGTCGGGTGGAATTTGCGAAGAGCAAGGCCGGGGTCGTCATGGCGGCGATGGACACCACGCACTACAGACTCCAGACGTTGGACCTTGCTCCAGGCGATACGTTGTTCCTTTATACCGACGGCGTGACCGAAGCGACCGATGCGAATAACGAACTGTTCGGGAATGAACGTTTGCTCGACGCTCTGTCTAAGGGTGGCGGTGACGGCACTAAAGAGACGTGCCGCTACGTCAAAAAACAAATCGACCAGTTTGTAGGGACGGCGCCGCAGTTCGATGACATTACCATGCTTGCTTTTAATTATAAGGGACCCGAAGGGGCGGACGGCGTTTGATTGTCTCAAAAAAAGAGCGTATGAATGCTTATAAAATGTTACCCTTGACGGATTTAAAAAATTTAGGTATATTTGGCTATCAAAAAAATTGAATTTTAACCAAAGGATTATCGTGATCGGCGTTATTGTTAAGTCCAACGAACCGTTCGAACGCGCTCTCAAGCGTTTTACCAAGTCTTGCGAAAAGAATGGCATCATCTCCGACGTCAAGAAGCGTCAGCGTTTCGAAAAGCCTTCTGAAGAAAAGAAGCGTATTGAAACTGCAGCTCGTCGCAAGCGTCTCAAAGAGATTGCTGATCAGAACCGCAAGCGTCTCTACTAATTCGATTTTTTAATCGGATAATTTTCTAAACTTTAATGAGTTGTCGGCTTACGTCGATGACTCGTTAGGTGTTTTTAGACTGCGGGATATCCGCAAAAGGAAATATTATGGCAAGTGAACTTTTGACAAAAATTCTCGACGACATCAAGACTGCAATGAAGGCTCACGATGCCGTAACTCTCGGAACGCTCCGTACGCTCCATTCCGACATCAAGAACGAAGCCATGAAGGCTGGGGCCGCCCCGGCTCAAATCATGGACACCATTACGGATGCCATGTGCGTTGACGTTCTCGCCAAGAGCGTGAAGCAGAAGCAGGAATCCATCGAAATCTTGAAGAAGGGCGGTTTCTTGGACAAGATTCCAGAAGAAGAAGCTTGCATTGCCATTTACCGCAAGTACATGCCCGCTGAAATGACCGAAGACGAAGTCAAGGCCCTCATCGCCGAAATCAAGGCTGCAACGGGTGCCGCTTCTCCGAAAGACATGGGCAAGATCATGAAGGAACTCTCCCCGAAGGTCAAGGGCCGTTTCGATGCCAAGCGCGCCAGCGCTCTCGTGCAAGAAGCGCTGAAGTAGTAGACAGTAGGAAGTGGATGGTTGGAAGTGGACTGTGGGAGGGGAAGGCCTTCCCCTGATTCGCACTTCGTGGCTCGTCACCCCTTCTAGCGGTGCCTCAGACGCCGGCCCCGCAACGCCCCGCTGTTATGCCTGCCACGGCGGGATCCGCGTCATTCCGCTTTGTCACCCCGGACTAAGGTTGGCGAACTGCCGCCCCACTCCGGGAATTTTTTTTTATTCCAACTGTCATGTTTTGACATCCTGCGGATTTATATTTGTATCCGTAAGAAAAAATGAAACTGGTTTACATTTTTAGATGAATGCCCGATATATGAAGTAGAAGCGTCTGTCTGACAATGTAAGCGGATTTCAGTGGATTTTAGCGAGTCATAGGCTGTTCCTATTTGCGCCCTCGCGGGCACGCCCTAAATTTTTACAGCCCGACTCGCAACTTTTGAGGATGCATTATGAATCTTGAGCTCATTTCGTATTTCAATATTGCCTTGAGCAATACCGAGGGTAACGCGAAGGCTCTCACCTTCGAAGATGTGAACGCCGAGGCCGCTCAATATGGGTGGTTGGTGCATCCTGATTGCTGCAACTCCGACACCTTGCAATGGGTCCGGGAAGTTGCCAAGACAAAATACAACAAGACGTTTTACAAGGAATGGGCGGATATCGTATCCAAGACTCGGTTTGAACTCTTGGTGGATCAGCTGTGCCATTACGCATCGACCTACGGAACGGGTTTTACGGAGGGGGAAGGCTATATGCCGAACCATGACGATGTCGTCATCCCCTTCAAAAAGTTCAAGGTCATTTTGCCGTGCACCAAGAGAGAGCTGTTCGACAAGTGCGCGGGGCTTATCAAGTCGGGTATCGCCATGAACGAGCAGACTCAAAAGACTTGCTCGGAATATGTTGTAAACGCTCTTGCCGATTGGGGCGAATTCGGTTTTTCGATTGACGACGTGAAGAACAAGGAAGCTCAGGCGACGATAGCCTCTTTGACGTGCGTGTATCCGCAAGATGAATTCGCGTTGCTTCGTTGCCTAGTCTATCGTGCGACCGGTTCTACCATGCTTATCAAGAGCAAGGACGCTATTGCCTGCGTAAAAAAGAATGCAAGCAAAATTCCCCTTGGCGCTTTGTCTGATGCCCAGCTTGTGAAACTCTCCAGGATTTTCCTTCGCTTTAAGCCGCTCTTTTTAGCCATGAAGGTGAACGCAGACAAATCTCCGATTTTGAATCCGGATTTTATTGCTGCTGCTCGAAAAATCGGCGTTGAAGTTCCAGCTGAAACAGGAAAAAGAGTTTCGAATGCCTCCGTGGTGAATAAACTCCGTAAGCTTGCCGAAAAGAACCATACCCCTCTTGAAAAGGGCTTCTGGGAGACCGTTCTTGTCGAGAAGAAAAGCCTTGACGATATCAAGAAAAATGTTGCCAATATTTCGAATTTCAAAAAGGCGACGCTCATGCAGGGCGTCAAGATGCGGCTTTCGGGGCAGTCGGGGCAGTGCTACGTCATCCGCAACGGTAAATTGTTCGTGCGTGAGGGCTATGCCCCCAAAAATGACGATGCGTACTTGATGCAAATCTATACGATTCTCCATGATTCGCTGGTTGAGAGTCTCAAGCCGAAGGCTTGCACGGTTCGCTATCCGAAGGGATTGAACATTGCAGTCCCCTCCAGCGAAAAGAATTTCATAGGCAATTACCCCATGGGAACTAGTGTGGATATGGGCGACGACCACAACGTTGTTGGAATCTACTGGCATAATGATTGGGGCACGAGTGATTTTGATCTCCATTATATGTCGCTTGACGGAGCGTCCTATGGTTGGAACGCACGTTATAGCTCCCAAAGCGGCAAGATAGAAAACGTCATTTACTCTGGCGATATAACCAATGCTCCCAAAGGTGCGACGGAATTGATGTATATCGGCGGGAAGGCACCCGAAGGAAAGTTCGAGGTTTGCAGATTTAGTGGAACAACGAATGATTCTCAGTTCAAGTTCTTTGTAGCCCGATGCGACCGTGCTTCGTTGAACTTAGACAAGAGCGAATGCGGCCCGATGGTGGATCCCAATGATGTTGTGGCGGAATTCATGATTCCTGTAGAAGGGTATGAAAGGAAGAATATCGCGATGACCATAGATAATCGCTTTGTGCTGATGGACTTGAATATCGGCAGCGGAAGGGTTCCCACGCGTGAATTGGAGAAAATTGTAATAGACAAGTTTCGTGTAAAAGTAAGATCTTTTCTAAATTTGAAGGAGGTTTTGGAAGCTGCTGGCTTTACGGAAGCCAAAAGCGACGATGATGAAGTCGGGCTGGACTTGACGCAACCGAGCAAGGACACCCTCATCGAATTGTTTGCGTAAGATTTAAAGACGGGCATAGAATGTTCCTATATTAGTTCCCATTTGTTGCCGGTTCGAGTCCGGCCAGGGGGTTCCCCTGTAGCTCAAGTGATAGAGCGATGGTTTTACATTCCGCCTGTTTTTTCTAAATTCTGTTCCATGCCTACGTCGCAATCCAAAATCCAGGAACTGGAACTGCTCTACAAAATCAGTTCCATTCTGAACCAGACGCTCGATTTCGAGAGTGTCGCGCATCCGATTCTGGAAGTGGTGGAATCCATGATGGGCGTGGAACATGCGACGCTTACGCTTTACAACCGCCACACCGGCGAAATCTCCATCGAAATCGCGGAAGGCCTTTCGAGCCGCCAGGCGCGTAAAGGCCGCTACAAGGTGGGCGAGGGCATTACTGGTCGCGTGGTCGAGACCGGCAAGCCGATTATCATTCCGTCGGTCGCTAAGGATCCGGACTTTTTGGACCGTACGGGCCGCGGCAAGACGGAGGACAAGGCGTTCCTTTGCGTTCCGGTCATTATGGAACATCAGGTGATTGGTGCTTTCAGTGCCGACGTGCAGAATCCGGTCGAAAACGAACTCCCTGAAAAGCTCCGCTTGCTGGAAATCATTGCGCAAATGTTGGCTGCGGCGGTAAAGCTTCGTCGCGAGGCACGCGAAGAGAACGAAATCCTCAAGGCCGAAAACGAACGCATGGCGATGGAACTCAAGGCACGTTTCCAACCGGATAACATCATTGGCCGTACGCCCGAAATGCAGCAGGTCTATACGCAAATCGATCAAGTCGCGAAAAGCCCGCTTCCGGCGTTAATCGTGGGCGAGGTGGGGACTGGCAAGGGGCTTGTCGCAGAGGCGATTCACTTTCGCTCTGATCGCAATTTAGGCCCGTTTGTGCGTGTGCATTGCGCGGCCCTCCCGGAGTCCGTTCTGGACCGGGAACTTTTCGGAAGCGAAAAGGGAGCCTTGGTCGGCGTCGTCAATGAGGCCCCGGGCCGCGTGGAGCAAGCTGATGGCGGTACGCTTTTCCTCGATGAAGTCGCTGAACTGACTCCGAACTTGCAAATAAAGTTGCTCCGTCTTTTGCAGCAAGGTGAAATGGAACGGGTGGGCGCCCGATTCCCGAAAAAGGTGAATGTCCGCGTGATTTGTGCGACGACAAAAAACTTACAGCAGATGGTGTCTGACGGGGCATTCCGTGAAGATTTGTACTACCAGTTGCATGTTGTTCCAATTTATGTGCCGCCATTACGCAAACGCCGTACCGATATTGTACTGCTTGCGGATTACTTTGTTGAACATTACTGCCGCTTGGTCGGCAAAAACGTTCGCCGTCTTGCTCGCGGCACCATCGAAATGCTCATGAGCTATCCGTGGCCGGGTAATGTGCGCGAACTTGAAAATGCTATAGAACGTGCGGTGCTTTTGACCGAAGAAGATGTCATTTATCCGCATCACTTCCCGCCGACAATCCAGACGGACGAAACGAGTGGAACGCCCGTGAGCGGAAACCTGAAGCTCATGGTCGAAGCGTACGAACGAGACATCATCTGCGATGCCCTCAAGAGCAGCAAGGGCAAAATGGCCGCTGCCGCCCGCAGCCTCTCGACCACCCCGCGTATCCTCACGTACAAAATCAAGCAACTCGGCATTGACCTCGCCGCCTTCAGCAAATAACCACTCCCCTTACGCTGTCATCCCGGCCCCTGTGCCGGGATCTCCTTACACAGTTCCAATAACAGATACGCTCCCCTTCATATTGTCATCCCGGACTCCGTTCTGGAATCTCTTTCAGTAAATAATTCTCATACCTCAAAGCGAAGCGACCTCATAGCGAGTTTACGAGCGTGCTCACAGCTCATTTGCTATAATTGCAAACATGGAACTCACTCAGCTTAAATACTTCTTGGAGGTGGCTCGCACGGAGCATGTGACGCAAAGTGCCAAAAACCTTTGCATCGTCCAGCCAGCGCTTACGCAGGCGATTCACAAGCTCGAAGACGAACTGGGCGTGTCGCTGTTCAAAAATTCGGGGCGCAACATCAAGCTTACCGACAGCGGAAAATTCTTTTATGAAAAGCTCCAGCCACTTTACGAAAACATGATGGCACTTCCTGGACTTGTGAAGGAAATTGCCGACAAGCAGAGCAGCAATGTCAAGTTAAATGTTCTTGCTGCGTCAACGCTTATCACGAAAGCAGTTATTGAATACAAACGGAGTAACTCCGACATAGATGTAGATATGCTGCAGAACGAAGAAACGAGTGTCTTTGATATTTGCGTTCGCACTTACGCGAACTACAGGCCAGAACTCGACAACACCGAAAGTGACGAAACGTTTGTCCATTCCGAAAAGATTTTCTTGGCGGTCCCGAATACGGCTCAGTATAAAAAGATGGATTCCATTTCTCTGTTTGATTTGAAAGACGAAAAGTTCATTCGCCTTTACGGTTCCAAACAGTACCGCAAAATATGCAATGAACTATGTGATAGCATTGGATTCCATACAAATGTGACGTTCGAAAGCGATAATGCCGCCGTCGTCAAGGATGCAGTCGCTGCAGGCATTGGCGTGGGATTTTGGCCGGAACTTTCATGGGGCAAGATGGATCACAAAAGAGTCAAGCTTCTCGAAATTACCGATACGGATTTTAAACGCGATATTGTGATTTCGCTCCGTCGCAACAAGCAGGATAATTCCAAGACCGAACAGTTTTATAACTTTTTGACGAAGTATATTTTGCAACGTCAATCCAAAATGCGAAAATAATTTTGCGTAGGTGGCCAAAGTCTTCCAATTTTACGGTTTATAACCCGCTATCAACTTCCTACTTCCTACTTCCTACTTCTTACTAATTCTATATTTTCCTCGTTATGATTATCCATTCCTTCTACATGGGCTTCCAGTGATTAGCGGTTTAAACCTGTAATTTCCCTAACCACTAACCACCAACCACTAACCACTTAATTAAAAACATGCAATTCCGTCCTGTAAAAGAACAGCTTGAAATTTTGATGCGCGGCGTGACTGACATTGTGCCGCAAGACGAACTCGAAAAGAAACTCCAGAAGTCTTACGATACTGGCGTCCCGCTCCGTATCAAGATGGGGGTAGACCCGACGGCTCCGGACGTGCACTTCGGCCACACGGTCGTGATGCGCAAACTCCGTCAGTTCCAGGATTTGGGCCATACTGTGGTGCTTATCGTGGGTGACTACACTGCCCAGATTGGTGACCCGAGCGGCCGTAACAAGGCACGCCCGCGCCTCACGCACGAACAGGTGCTCGAGAACGCGAAGGAATACCAGGAACAGTTCTTCAAGGTCGTCCGCCGCGACCAGGTGGAAATCCACTACAACGGCGAATGGTTCTCCAAGCTCCCGTTCAGCAAGGTGACCGAACTCATGGGCCAGTTTACTGTGGCCCAGATGCTCGAACGCGAAGACTTCCACAACCGCTATACGGCGAACACGCCGATCAGTCTGCACGAATTCATGTACCCGATGATGCAGGGTTACGATTCCGTCGCTATCCAGAGTGACGTAGAACTCGGCGGCACCGATCAGAAGTTCAACGTGCTTCGCGGTCGCGACTTGCAGATTTTTGAAGGCATGGAACCGCAAATCGGTCTTTTCATGCCGATTTTGCTCGGTACCGACGGCAAGGTCAAGATGTCCAAATCCATCGGCAACTACGTTGGCCTTAACGAACCAGCCGACGTGATGTACCACAAGATTTACAGCCTTGCAGATAGCATCGTCGAGAATTGGTTTGAGCTCTTGACGAACATCCCGCTCGAAGAAGTCAAGCAGATGATGGCTGACATTGCCGCAGGCAAGATGAACCCGAACGACGCGAAGCACCGCCTCGCTATCGACATCGTGACGCAGTACTACGGTGCCGAAGCTGCCGAAGCCGCTGCTGCCAAGGAACGCGAAATCCACAGCGGTAATGCTATCCCGAGCGATGCTGCCGAATGCTCCGTCGAAGCCGGAACTTATGGCGCTCTTGACTTGCTCGTGAACATCAAGGCGTTTGCATCCAAGGGCGAAGCCCGCCGCATGGTGCAGAATGGCGGCGTCAAGATTGGTGGCGAAAAGCTTGCTGATCCGCAAGCCTCCTTCGAAATCAAGGGTGGCGACCAGTTGGTTATCCAAGTGGGCAAGCGCAAGTTCTACAAAGTGAACTTCTAAGGCGTTTTATGTCTCGCGAAATCTTAGTTCTCGGTTTGAATCCCGCATGGCAGAGAGTCTTCTTCTTGGACAAGTTTGTCCCAGGTGAAGTCCATCGTATATCCAAAGTCAAGGAATATGCGTCGGGCAAGGGCATCAACTGCTGTCGCGTTTTGCAACTGTTGGGCGGAACTCCCCGCTTGATGCATTTCCTCGGTGCCGGGAACGGCGAGAAAATTTTTGACGAGCTGTCGACTTGTGGCATTCTGCAAGTTCCGGTCTGGATTCGCGAGAACACGCGTATCTGTACGACCATCGCTTGTAATGGCGATACGACGGAACTCGTGGAACCGTCGCCGACGCTTGCCGATTCCGAGAACGATGATTTTGCACAAACGCTTAATGATTATTGGGATTCCACGCAGTATGTGGCGCTTTGCGGAACGTTCCCGCAGGGCTTCGATACCAAGATGTTCGATTCGCTTGACTTTAACGGCAAACAGATTTTTGCCGATGCCATTGACGGAATCGACGAACTCCTTGCGAAAGGTGTCGAACTCTTGAAAATCAATAAGCTGGAATACTGCAAGCTGCTTGAACGCTTGGGCATTCCGTTGGTCAAGTCTAGCCCGCAGTTCTGGAAAATGACCGCGACCGCAGTCCTGGAACGTTTGCCCATCAAGAATCTCGTCGTGACGGACGAAGATTCCCCAGTTCGTGCATTCCGGCTTGTCGAAAAGAAGTTCCTGGGCATCCAGTTGCAACCGCCTTCCGTTACGGTCAAAAACGATATTGGTGCTGGAGATTCCTTCTTTGCTGGCTGGCTCTACGCTTGCGATCAAGGCATGAGCTTTGAAAGCTGCCTTGCCAAGGCCACCGCTGTTGCTTGTGCCCGCTGCGAAGTCGAGCGCCCGTGGAACTTGAGCCTAGATCGTGTTGCCGAACTTGAAAACGAACTTGCGACAAAGGTTGAACGTCTCGAATAAAATTTTTGCTTAAGAGTTCTGTTATGGAAGACCGCTTTGTTCCTTTGTTTGCCTTTGCGTCAAGCTTGGAATTGTTCGGTGCATTTCCTGAATGTAAAGATTTTGTTCAAAAAAATATTCGCTTGGGCGAAATCATAGAACTCTCTGATAGCCGAGGCTTTGCAGTAGTCCTCGGCATTGGCATTCTTGAATTTTCTACAAACTTGTCTATGCTGCTCTCGCGATTTGCTGCCGAAGGCTCATTTACGCATGTCGTACTGGCGGGCATTTGTGGGGCTTATCCCGGACGCGGATTGAATATTGGCGATGTTGTTCGTGTTGATTCTGAAAGGGTTGGGGACCTAGGCGTTGTCGAACGCGACGGCTCGTTTATGCCTTGGAACAAGGTCACTGGAACGTCTGTGCAAACTTACGAAAGTTTTCCGTTGCAATGTGTCCCCGACTGGCTTGCAAAATTGAAATCCGCAGCAGGTCTTACCATCAATTGCTGTACAGGAACGTCTGCAATGGCCGCAGAACGCGTCCAAAATTTCAACGTCGATGTCGAATCGATGGAAGGCGCCGCGTGTTTTTCCGTTTGCCGTGCGTTTAACATTCCCTGCTACGAAATCCGTGCTGTGAGCAATATTGCGACTGACCGCGATAAAACTACATGGCGCATTCAAAGTGCGTTAGACGCGTTGCAAAAGCTTTTTTCGTCATTCCCAACTTGATTGGGTATTTCATCTTCGTTACTCGTGGCTTACATCATTTTTATATTTTCTTGAAGTCGCGTTTTCCGAGTCCAAGAGAATGATCTCATGAACAAAAGTAGATTTGTAATCATTGCTTTGATTGTGGCTGTTATTGCCTCGATTGTCGTGTGGTGCGTCGTTTCTAGCAACGCAAAGGATGAAAAGGTCCAGCAAGAAATAGACGCTGTCGTGAAAGTGCTTGACGAAGCGTCGGGCGATTCCGCAAATTCCGCTGAAATGGATGGTTTAGGGACGGTTCGCGAACAACAGGCATCTTCTGGATCGGAGGCTAGTCTCGTTGAGTTCGGGGATTCCATTGATGTATCGAAATTTGATTTGGAAAAGACGATTAGGTTATTCCATATTTTGGACGCGGGCTACGAAAAAAGCCATAACATTCAGGAATACCTCCAGTTTTTGGCCGTGCAAGATTATCGCGGAATCCCGCCCGAAGTCATTCGTGCGAAAAAGAAGTTGATTCCGTACTATAAGACTCTGCGCCGTGCCGAAGAAGACTTGAACGAAGCCGAAAAACGCAATCTTTGGAACGCCGTGGCTGGGAACGAGACTTTGATTTCTATGAATTCTCCTATTGCGGAGGGCATCCGAGCCGCGTTTTCTGGCGGATTGGATGTCATTGCCGTTTCGAATCTGGTGACGAAGGGCATTTTAACGGGCAAGGATTTTTTCAAGAACTTAAAGCAGAACGAAAAAATCGAGAAAGAAGCACGTGCGGCTCTCGAAAAACATCAAGACGCTTACTTGGCGTATTTGGAGGACTACATCTCGCTCTATATCCGTTACATGGCGAAATGGAACCGTCTTTGCCTCATGCGCGACCAGGCGTATATTTCCATCAGCAATGGCGATATTGACGGGGCGCTTGCAGTGCTTATGCAGGTGCTTTCGGAATTTCCGGGCGACCGCGAGTCTATTTTACTGAAATCGTTCTGCCTTGTGAGGCGTGCTCAGTTGGGCGAACCCCGTTCAGAACGTTTTGGAGGCCTCGAAGAGGCCAAGCAAATGCTGGGTGCATTTATCCACGACAATCCTGAAAAATCAGCTCCGGCGCTGGTGCTGTTGGGAACTTGCCACATGCTTGAGGGCGACGAAGTCAAGGCGAAAAATATGTTTGACCAGTCTTCGGTTGAATACCCGCGGGAATCCGATGCGCTTTTGGACATGTACAACTCGTACAATTACAGAAATTATTTAATGAAGTCCGTTGAAGGCCATTTTGTGCAGACGATGTACAAGTCGATGATGGAAGGGTTCGGTTTTTTCTCGCCGAATTTCCAGAAGGCAATTGTTGCTTACGAAAAGGGAAATTTCGCGAAGGCCAAGGAAGAAATTTTCCGCCACTTTTTCCGCCGCGGGAATCAAGCCGTTTATGATTTTCTTATAGCGGATATGAAGTATGTGGAACAGTACATGCCTACGCTTTTGAACATGATTTTCGAGGAACACTCTTTCCTTGACTTGCAGACGTACAATCCAACGCTTTCTTTTTCGGATAAGTTAGCCGTGAAGGTGGAAAACCGCTCGGACAAAAAGCTTTCGAACGTGCGTTTGTTCCTGTGCTTGCACTTGACCGATATGTACAAGGACGAATACCAGGTAAAAAAGATGGAAACGACGGTCAACAATATCGAGCCGCATTCCGTTGCCGATTTTGGAAAGTTGCAATTGGATTACGAAATTTATGGCAAAAAGAAAAACAGCGTTTCGGATATCGTTTCTGTAAGGGCGGTCATCATGACGGACAGCTTGATTATTTGGGTAGATGAGGATAAAGTCAAGCGGACGAATATTCTAGACAAAATGGGGGCTCGCTTGAATCGCAAAAGCTTTGAAAAGAAGAATTTTTCCTACATGGATAAATTGTGGAACGGAAAACGCTTTGCTGAATTTGTCCGTTCTGCAACTTCTGCCGAAATGAAGGACCGTAAGGGAATTCTTGGTTCTGTGATGGGTTCGAAGAACATGGCGTTCCATTTCCCGCGCATTTTGGATGGGCTGAATCCATATTTTTCGTTTGGCTTGCTGAACAACAAGGATGCTCTCATGCCGGTATCGGTCATTTTGAATGGCGACCATATCGATGTCGAATTCGAAAAGCAGACCGTTTGGACGAACACCGTAAAGCCGTTGTACATCAGCAGCGCTGAAGGAATTTTCTACATGGATGTCTTGTTTGATGCAAACGGCGACATAAAAGACATTTCTGAAGTGAAGTTTTGAACGAAGAACTGTTAGCAGTGTGAGGTATGGGCTATGAGCTCGGGGCTAAGCCCCTTGGACTTTTTTTCTAATTTCTAGTTGCTTAACCTCAGAGGGCCGTAGGCCCGACCCCATACCTCAAAGCGCCGTAGGCGCGACCTCATACCTCTATGCAACTCTCTCTCGGTATTTCCACCTGCCCAAACGATACATTCATCTATGAAGCCCTGATTCATGGCCTTGAAAATTCCCCTTTTGACTGGAAGGTCACGTATGCCGACGTGCAGACGCTCAACGAAAAGGTTTTGCGGGGCGAACTCGACGTGGCGAAAATCAGTGCGCAAGTCTATCCAGGCATCAGCGAAAAGTACCGCTGTCTCGGTTGCGGTGGCGCCATTGGATACGGTTGTGGCCCCCTTTTGCTCTCTTCCGCTGCCGATTCATTTCAACCGGAACTTGAAACGACACTTCCGGGGGCGAATACAACCGCAGCGCTCCTTTTCAAGTTCTGGTACTCCCGGCAGTTTGCGGATGCTCCAAAACTCCGTTATGCCCTCTTTAACGAGGTTTACCAAGGGCTCCTGAGCAAGAACGTTCCTCAGGGAGTTACTATCCATGAGCATCGTTTTACGTGGAAACGTGATGGTCTTCATCTTTTGCAGGATTTGGGGGCATTTTGGGAGCGAGAAACGGGTTCTCCGATTCCGCTGGGAATCGCGGTCGCCAAGAAGGAACTCGGCTTTGAAACCATCGAAAAAATCGAAAACGAAATTCGCCGTAGCCTCCAAGAAGCCCGAAAAAGAATTGATCCGATTACGTCATTTATTGTCGAAAAAGCGCAAATTGATGATGAAGATGTCATCAAATCTCACATCGCAATGTTCGTGAATGATTTTTCCGAAAACGTCGGAGAATCGGGTTGGAGGTCTCTTGAGAATCTTTGGCGGTTATCACATTGTTAATAAGTTGTTGAATTGACCGAAACCTATGTAATAGTTTGTAAACGTAAACGTAATTTTGCAAAACAGCGAATTTTTAGCAAAAACTTTATTTATTTTCCAAAAAGCATCTTTTTTTGGAGTTTGCTTATGAGTTTAGTAAACGATCTTGAACTAGAAATTGAAAATTTCAAACGCGAATACGAAAAGTTCCAACGCGGTAACAAGTCAGCTGGCACGCGTGCTCGCAAGGTCTTGCAGAATATCAAGAAGACCTGTCAGGAAATCCGTGTTTCAATTCAAGGTGCAAAGAAGGAGGAGGACGAGAAGGACGATCTTCCGAGCGAGGATTGACAGATAAATTTCCCCCCAAAAGGCTATACCTGTGTAATTTTTACACGAAAAATGGCGTTTTTTGCCGAAAAGTATTTGACTAAAGCTATTTTTGAAGGTATATTCCCACATGGGTTTTGTGTTTGCCAAACTGGCAAGCGTATGTTTAACGAATTTAAGTGTTCTATGATTGGAGAAACGTAGCAGTATGACCCTAAAGAAACTGGTCTTAATTACGGCCGGGGCGAT
>NZ_JAFWOM010000087.1 GCF_017545445.1 Fibrobacter sp. | reverse complement strand
TTACGCCCGAAAGTGTCGTATCTTTGGATGTGACGCCCGAAACCACCCACGGCACATAATTCGGCTCGGTTACTTCGCTTGAATTACGTCCGCTCATGTCAAAATCAACTTTGACGATTGGCGAACCCGCGAAGGCATGCGATACCCCTGCGAGCCAAACGGCGAGCGCGCTAGTCAACATTTTTAGTCCAAAACATCCCATAATAAACTCCTTTTATCGCGTCAAGTAAACACCTCTATGTTTACGTTGTTTCACGAGACGACCTCGCAAATCATAAATTCGCCCGGAACCATTCATCAGCATTCTTTGCACATGGGACTTTAGCGATGTTGTCGTGGAATCCGCTATGCCATTTGTACTATCCGCAGGAATAATAGGGGCATTTGTGTCGGTAATTGTGAATTTCCCGCTGCGGGTTGCTTCGCCAAATTCCGCATCGCCGCCTTTAGTTGTTATCGTGTAGGTGTACTCTCCGCTGACGGCTGGCGATCCGCTGAAGTATAGGGAATTTGTCTGTGCATTCCATTTGGCTGTTACGCCTGCAGGGAGGTTTTCGACTGTTGCTCCATCGGCATTCTGGATTGCAAAAGTGAACGGAATAATCGAATCGCCGAGCGCAATGGCTTGGCTGCTGGAACCTGCGCCCTGCTTGATAATCGCGGCGGGTTTCGGTGTATGATCGCCGACGAGCGTAATGTCAGGCGTCGGGAACTTGTCCTTATTGCCGTATAACCAAAATCCTAAATGCGGAGGTTGATTGTAGGCGGTGTTTTGCCAGCTCATGCCGAGACGGTAAATCGGGTCGTGCGCAAGCGTGTACATGCGATATTCTGTGGGAATCGTAGTCGTGTAGATATAGAGCTTGGACGCTCCGTCGTGTAAAATAACTTCTTCGCGCCAGTCGCCCAAAATGTCGCCGCTAAAGTTTGGTGTTGCCTTGGTGGAATTGCAACTTTTGCCCTGCATTTGGAAAAGTGTGTTGCTTTGTTGCTTAGCGTTGTCCCATTTGCTGATGGTTGTGTTGTCCAATAGTTCGTCAAGCAAGTCGCCATCCCAGTAGATGCGGAAGTTATAAGCCGGGCGCTTATCGGCTTTCCATATTTTTCCCTTTACGGTATAGGTATTCCAGTTGGCGGCAGACCAAAGTTCGTGTCCGCGGTTTAGTGAATCTACGTCACCTGCGACGCCGCGCCCGTTATCGCCCGAGCTCGTTTCGCTAAAAAGCAACTTGCCGGTGCGGGCATCGTGCAAATCGTATCCGTAGGGCTTTTCTTCGTGAACTTGCCACACTTCGAGACCGGGGTTATCGGGGTCAAGGTCGCTCAAGTGCATGGCATCGCCGTGACCCTAGCCTGTACGATACATGAATTTCCCGTTATGGTCAATGGCGCAACTTCCTTCAACAATTTCATCAAAGCCGTCGCCATCTACATCGCCTGCGGAAATGTTGTGGTTACCTTGACCGTAACATTCTTTGCCGCTCGTAGCCGCGTTATAATACCAGCGCTGTGAAAGCGTCTTGCCGTCCCAATCGTAAGCGGTAATTGCCGTGCGAGTGTAGTAACCGCGCTGGAAAACCATGCTTGGCTTTTTGCCGTCAAGGTAGGCGTTTGTCGCAAGGAATCGATCGACGCGGTTGCCGTAACTATCGCCCCAGCTCTTGACGGTGCCACGACCGGGATTGTAATCGACCGTTGCCATTTCCTTACCGGTTTCGCCGTTGAAAATCGTGAGCCATTCGGGTCCCGAAAGAATGTAGCCGTTCGAGTTCCTGTAGTCCTTGCTATGGTCGGCGCCTTTAGCCGAGCCTAGCGACAAGTTTTTGCCACTACCGTCTTTTGTGCCGGGTGCTGTTTTTACGGCAAATTCAGCTTTGCCATCGCTGTCATAGTCGCCCACAAGCATCTGTGTGTAATGCGCCCCCGCGCGAATGTTTACGCCGAGGTCGATGCGCCAAAGTTTTTTGCCGTTTATTTTGTAACAATCAATAATGACATTGCCGGTTTTGCCCTTCTGCGAATTGTCTTTAGAATTGCTCGGATCCCACTTGAGAATCAGCTCAAATTCTCCATCGCCGTCTACATCGCCTACCGCGATATCGTTCGGGCTGTAGGTGTAATCGCTCCCACCATTCGGACGGTCAAGATTTACGGTCAGATACTGATTACTCCAAACAGAAACTGCAGCATCCGCCGCCATTTCCTTGCCGCCGACAACAGCCTTCACCGAGTATTTGCTCGATGCTGTTCCTTTTGTATCTGTGTAGTTGCTTGCCTGCGAACCCGTAAAACTAGCGATTTTCTCGCCATCGCGATACAGGTTAAAACCGGTCGTATTGCCGTCTGTTCCGAGAACTCGCCAACTGAGGAAAACCCCGTTAGTCGTCTTTACGGCGACCAAGCCGCGATTCAACCATTCCATCTGTCGCGCAGCCTGCGCACTTCCTAGCCCAAGCGCTAGGGACAATCCCAAACACCAAATTTTGTTCATATCCTATCCCTTTTTTAGCCGAATAACCAAACAACAATAATCCGGCAAGATTAATATAAATCTGGATGTTGGTAGTATGCCTGATGTGCTCAATTTCTCGTTGTCTGCGGACAACTGACCGAGGCGCAGTGTTTAGAATTGACTTCGTCAATAAAAAGCACCTCGACTTTCGCTGAGGTGCTGTGCTTTTGCTCGTTTATCTTGTTATGTTAATTGGTCTTGCTTCGCGGTAGCTGCCCGTTGTGATTTTTACGATGTAGGTGCCGCGCGGTATTTGGCTCATGTCGAGCGAACGCTTGTGCAAGCCTGCGTTTTGCATTCCCGTGATTTCTTGTGCAAGTAATGCTCCGAATCCATTGAATAGGCTTATCTTCACATTGTCGCGCTGTGGGAGCGAGTAACAGATTTCGAGATTCCCATTACGGAGGGCGATGTCCATGTGCGTTGAAACTTTGTCAAGCCCATACATCATAGCTGTGGTCTTTCCGCTTTCGTCACTGCCTAATCCGTTGGTAATGCTGACCGTGACTTTGAAAAGGACCGTTTTTCCGTTGTAAGTGAGTCCCTGCGTAAAGCTGTACTTTTCGCCGTCCTTCACGCTGTTCGGATAATGTCCGACGGCAAGCGTCCCCTTCGACAAGTCGGCTTCGCTGAATATGTAGGCGAACTCGCCCCATTCCACCACCTTGCCGTCTTTACCGAACCAGTGTCCCGGAGCGGTGGCGGTGCTGTTGGTCACCACGTTGCCGTCGCTTTCCTGGGCAAAGAATGTCGCCTGAGAAAGCGTCGCTGCTGTAAGTCCAAGCTTTTTCGCTACTTCGTTCACTTCAAATTTTGCAGAAACCGTCGCATAGTTGTCGTCAATCGGAAGCGTCACTGAGATAGAATATGTCGTGGCACCGTCCGTGATGATTTTTGCGGAACTGCTGGAATTCGCGGGCTTTTCACTACTAGAGCTTGCAGGTGTCACACTGCTGGAACTTGCGGGAGCGACAGAATTGCTTGACGCAACGGAGCTACTCGATGCTGCCGGAACCTCGCCGAGTTCGGGCCACTTGTAATCCAGTTTAAAGTCGTTGTAATACTTGACGTTTGCCGCCCCTGCGCCGCTTACGCCTGCTTCGGGCTTCAGCTTATAATCGTAGTGCAACTTACGAATGCCCGTATTGCCGGTGTACTGGTAATCGGTGTTTACAACCACGGCAAAAATCATCTGTGTTCCGTTCGTCGAAGAAGGCGTCTTGTCTAGGCGAAGCGTCGCGGAACCTTCGCCCGTAATGGGTTCGCTGTACACAGGTGTACCGTCGGTTGCACGGTAGCACAGCAAGAAATTCATGTTCTTGTTATTGGAATTTGCGCCGTTCGGGTAGAAACTCACCGTCACTTCTTTAGCGCCGCTTTGCACCTTCAGCGGCACCACATTCGAACCCGACCATCCCGGAGTCGTTTCCTGATTCGGAACAAGGTAGCCGTTGCTTTCCGTCACCGTCTGGTAGGGCGTCATGGTCCAGGTGTAGCTTTTCCTGTTATTGTCCCACATGTCCTGTTCCCAGTAGGTGTCGCTTCCGAAATGCTGATTCAGCAGGTTCCTGATTTCGCCGGACCATTTTTTCATATCAAGCATCGCAAGCCTTGCGCGGAATTCGGTAATGAGCCTGCGCACGCCCGCATCGCCAAGACCCTTGTCGAGGCCGTAAGTTTCAAGCAGGTACTTGGTCTTGCCATAAGCATTTCCGTAAATCCAGCGCACCGCACCCGTACCGATCCACGTTCCGATAAACGTCGGGAAAATGTTGCTGTACTGCGAGCCACCCAACAGGTAACGCTGGTTCTTACCGGTCACGCCACCGCCATCGGCACCGCCACCAGGGCCACCGAAAGTGCCGTCAATCAGCCAGCCCGAATAAGTTTCAATTGGCATAAACGGCGCAATGACCGTTGCCGCGTTCAAGAATCCCATACCGTTGTAAACACCGTCGCGGTGACTGAACATATCCTGCTGAATCCAGGTATTGCCCGCTTCCTGAAACCAGTGCGCATCCTTTGCGCCGGGGTAACCGTTCGTCATCGAGTGGATTCCCTCGTGAATCATCGCATCCATCTGCGCCACGCGATCGCGGTAGGGGCAACTCGTATTGAAGCTGTACAGCGGATAGAACGAAGCGGCCACGGCCGTGTAGCCAGCCACCCATGTTTGCCAACCGCCCGTCGTGTCTTCCTTTGCACCACCGGCACATGTCCCCGAACCGTAGTAATAAATGGCGCTGTACTGGCCTTCTTGCGCTTGGGCATCCGGCGCCCATCCCATCTCATTGTACAAATACTCAAAATCGGTATCGTACTTCTTGAGGATCGAATCAATCGTCACGTCGGTAATGCGGCTGTCGCGATCCTTGCCCCAATAAAACGCCCACCATTTACCGGCCTTCTTTCCGGTAACGCCCGAACAATTGTTATTGAACTTGGTCGGCGGCTGAATGTCGCCCAGATTAGACTTTGTGTCGTAATCCAGGTCGCTGCGGTAGCCGGGCCATGTGTAAGCATCACCCGACGCCGCATATACGTGAACACCTAGGGCAGCCGACAAAACGGCGCCCGGAATCCATCCCAAACAACTTTTTTGCATAACACACTCCATTTTTATGCTATTTAGAGAAATAATTTTTGGTGTGCCCTAGTGCAAGTTTTTAAGAAAAATGGAATGATTTTCTGTGTTAGAAGTGTGTAAATGTGTAAGAACAATTAATGAAATATATTGATTTAATTGTAATTTTGTGTATTTTATTGATTTTTGTGTAAAAAATTTCTAGTTTAAAACCATGTGCATTGCGCTTGAACATCTGTTTGACTATGACGACTTCCGCAAGTTCCTGCAAGACTATTTTGAGGAACAGAAGAAAATGCGGTCGGTGTTTTCGCATCGATTTTTTGCGGCAAAAGCGGGATTCAGTAGCTCTTCTTATTGTCTGAATGTTATCCGTGGCCGTTTCAATTTGACTCCGAAATCCATCGAAAAAATTTCAAAGGCGATGGAATTCGAACCGTTGCAAAGGACGTATTTCGAAGCGCTGGTTCAGTACAACCAGGCGCAACAAATTGATGAGCGCGAAAATGCTTGGAATCAGATTGTCCAAATTCGCAAGCAGATTGAATTTACGCATGTCACCACGCGTGAACAGGGGTATTTCGAAAAGTGGTATTATCCGATTGTGCGCGAGTTGGCGGTATCGTCGGATTGGGATGGTGACTACCGTGTGTTGGCGCGTTCAGTTGTGCCGCAGATAACGACGGACGAGGCACGCGATGCGGTGAAAAAGCTGCTGGAATGGGGGCTCCTGAAAAAAGAGGGTGGGCGTTATGTTGAAACATCGCAAATGCTCGATGCTTCGGAAATCCCGCCAATGGCGTTGCGACGCATCCGTCATGAATATATGCAGCATGCGATGGGCGCCGTGGAATCTATGCCCAAAAACGAACGCTTTGCGGCGTTCACGACTCTTGCGATGAGTGAAAAATCCTACAATTATGCGGTAGAGGTGCTGGAAGAAGCCCGCAAGAAAATTATTGCCCGTGCGGCAAATGATTCGGAAGTGGAACGCGTTTACGAAATGATGCTTGTGGCGTTCCCGATGAGCAAGAAAATAGGGAAGGAGGCGGAAAATGAAAAATAGACAAGTTTATCTAAAGTTGTCGCATGGTCGCAGTGCGTGCGTGATGTCGCTTGCGTTTTTATCGGTGCTTCTTGCTTGCTCAAGTAGCAATGATGTTGCTGGTGGAGTGACCGATATCGGGAATTCTATTGCAAGGGAGCCTGATACGCTGAGATATTTTGGCGTGGTGCAAGACTTGCAGGGGCGTGCCGTGCCTGCTGCGCGTGTGGTTGCTTATCTGGATAATTCAAAAGAAATTGTGGATTCGCTTGAAACGGTCGCTGATTCTACAGGATTCTTTAAGCTTGGCCCGATTACAAGGTTTTCGGAGTTAAAAAAAATGCCGCTTTTTTATGCGGAATCCAAAGGACAATCCGGCTTGCGTGGCGATGGACTTTCTTATGTAAGGAAGGATACGATTTGTATTGGTCCGCATAAGACTGTAAGCGGAAAAATCTCCGGGGCGACTTCTGGTTATATGCGCATTCCGGGAACGCATTTGCGCTCGCCGATTGCCGAGGACGGCTCCTTTGCGTTCGATTCCATCCCGTCGGGTTATAGAATGGACCTTGTGTACATGCAGAATGATTCGGCTATCGCTGAGTTCGAATTTACGGCATTGGGTTCGATGGATACGCTTAAGTTGCCTGAACTTTCGGTCAACGGGGATATGCTTACGAGCAGCGATATGTCAGTCATTGCGAGTTACTATGGTTTCCATTATTACCTTCCGGATTATTATTATCTCCCGAATGGATATGGCAATCCAGAAATTCAAAAAGTTCTCCACATGGATGGTGATGTCAAGGTGCTAAATCACGATTCCTCTTTAGTGGATAGCATAAATTACGTAGAGGGGGTTCGAGGTGAAGCTGTTCTTTTGGAACCGGGACAATTTATCGACTTGGATACGCTTGATCCAACGGGCGGCGACTTTACACTTTCGCTTTGGACCAAGTGGAATGGCCCCAACGGAGAACATCAAGTGCTATTTAGCCAGCGTGAATATTGGAGTGATTCGACTTCGCGATTCCAGTGGCATTACGAGGTGAATAGCGGAACGTTTGCTGTAATGAAAGGTATGCCGGACTACCCTGGGGCGGTGTATTTCGGGGATTCGACCTCCGTACCGGTCGGGGAGTGGGCTTTTCTCGTGCTCGTTTCCAAAAATCACATGGTGAGCATGTATGTGAACGGCGAACCCGTAGCGATTGCGGTTTCCGATGGAGCTGAATTTGCAAGGGAGTTCGTGCCGAACGAGCTGAAACGCAGCGTTCCTTTCCGCATCGGTGGCGACGAAATCGAGACCGAAACTTGGAGCGGCGCCATTGACGAAGTTCGCGTTGAATCCATCGCCCGCAGTCCCGAGTGGATTGAGGTCATGTACGAGCAACTGAAGCCTTAAAATGTGTTTCCAAAAATAATGTATTTTGTAAATTATATATAAAAATTTACATTGAAAAATTGATAATAATTGCTTATATTTGGAAATATGATAGATGTTTCCAAAATTAGTGTATTTATGTATTTTGATTACCGCGATTATATTCGCGCTGTTTTGGAAACAATGCAGTCAAAGGG
Organism: Fibrobacter sp.; assembly: GCF_017545445.1. Taxonomy (GTDB): domain Bacteria; phylum Fibrobacterota; class Fibrobacteria; order Fibrobacterales; family Fibrobacteraceae; genus Fibrobacter. The sequence goes on along the minus strand of NZ_JAFWOM010000087.1, from coordinate 10,015 downwards.
CCTTTCGCTCCGAGCGATTCAAGAAAATGCGGGTGTTTCCGGTTCTGCGTTTTTCAGCCGAATCCTAGATGGCTCGCGCCCGCTGTCCATTGCGAATGCGAAAAATATCGCCAAGTCTTGGGGGCTTTCTGTTGATGAATCGGATTACTTTCTCGATTTGGTGCGCTTCGGTAACGAAAAGAATGTAGATGTACGCGAAGAATTGTTGCGAAAGCTCCTTGCGGTCCGTGCGAACAATCAGGAATTTGCTCTGCAGGATTCTTCGCTCAAGTTTTTCTCGAAATGGTACTATCCCGTGTTGCGCGACTTGCTCCCTCTGCTTCCGCCAAATATGCCGGCGGAAAAAATTGGACGCATGTTTACGCCAGTGCTTCGCGCTCCTCAGGTGGAAAGTGGTATTCGCTATTTGATGGAATCGGGATTCGTTACGTTAGATGAAAATGGTGTATATCGTGTGGAACAGCCTATTGTTTCAACTCCGCCTCGCGTGCGTTCTACGATTTTACGCAAATACCATCTAAAAAATCTTGAAGTGAATAGTGAAGTTTATGATCTGTTCACTAGTGATGACCGCAGCGTTACGAGTGTTACGTGCAGTTTGTCTAAAGAAAGCTTTGAAAAAGTCCGCGAAGAAATTGCGAAACTTCGCGAAAAAATTCTTGCATTATCTCGTGAAGAGAAAAATCCAGACCGTGTTTGCCATGTAGGGTTTCAGTTGGTGAACCGCGCCAAAGTCAAGGAGGTAAAGTAATGTACCTCCGTAATGTTTTACGAAAACTGGCTTGGGAATTCCCTTTGGGTGTTGTGGCTTTTGTCGCAATCCTTTGTATTTCGCTTGTTGGCTGTAGCGAAAATTCTGACATCGCAAACGGCACGGGTAGTAATGCTGGTGAAACTGAAATTGCAGGGATTATCACGGCGACAAATCATGGGAAACCTTTGGTGAATGCGCTTGCTCGCGTGTGGATTTTGGACGAAGACTCCATGCATGTGGCGTATGAAGATTCTTTGGATAACAATGGTGTTCTTGAAATTAGGTCCGCTGTTCTTGGTGAAAAAGCGCCTGTCCAGCTTTTGGAAACGCGTTCGGGCGACTCATTATCTACAATGCGCTGGGTCAATCTCGAACGTAGTCCCGAACAAACCCTTTCTATTGCGGCAAGCGAATCCCTTAAGGGATCAATAACGAATAACGGTGCTGCTGTAGAAGGTGCAACTATTTCCATTTTGGATAAGTCTGTTGTTACGGATGCAAACGGAAACTTTGAATTTAATGATTTGCCTGCGGGCGTGCATTACGCTTTTGTCGAAGGCTACTTCGGAAAGCTCTCGTACCAGATGGAAACTGGATTGAAAGAAGGTGCGACAACGAACAACATTAATCTCGCAGATAGCATTTTTACGGTTGTCGAAGATTTTGAAAACTGGAAAAAGCAGACGTTTATCGGAAAAAGTTTTGGACAGGGCTGGTGGTTTATTTGCACAGACTCGTTGCAGGGTGGCGGAAGCCGTGCAAGCGCGGGTGTCGATAGTGAAAATCTTTTTGTTTCTGGTGATAGCGCTAAAAGCGGAAAAAGTTTGCACGTCTCATTTGATATAGATGAGGAAACTCCGGGGCATTATGGAGTTATCGGTTTTACGATTGGTGATGATTTTGATAAGGCTGAAATGTTTGCGTTCTATGATTTGCGTAAGGCGACTGCAATTTCGTTTGATGCCAGAGGTTCTGGAATAATCTCGTTGCAGATAGCCAAACGCAGTGATAAAGGCGAACGTGAATATCACGAATCGTACTTTGTGACGCTCACGGAAAAATGGGAACATTTCACGTTTACGGCAGATGATTTCGATACAGAACTTATTGCGGTCAATGCAATCAACATTCTCGTTATTGACGATACCGAAATTTACCTTGACAATATCCGCTTTGACGGTATTTCGCCCAGTATGTGGCCGAGTCTCGGGATGCGTTTTTAAAATTCTTTTTCACGTATAGGAGAGAGTATGAAAAAGTCAAAAATGGCGATTGTCGCCTTGTGTGCGTTTGCCTTTGTGGGTAGCGCATTTGCAACAATTCAGCCCACGCGCGTAGGCCCCGTAAGTCAATACGGTGCTTTGCAAGCCGGCAAGAATTCCGCTGGCGAAGGTCGCATTTATGGAAGCGTGCAAGGCGTCAAAGATGGAGCCGAAGTTCAGGTACGCGGAATGAGCCTTACCTGGAGTATCTTTTGGCCAAACGGAATGTCGTTCTACGGCAATTCCTTTATTGATTCGCTTGTAGGCGAGTGGAATGTTGAACTTGTTCGCTCTGCAATGGGTTCCGTTGGAAATTGGGGACAAGGGAATTACAAGACTCGTCCTGAATATTATTCCGCACAAATGGACACGGTCGTACAGGCGGCTATCAGAAACGATGTTTATGTTTTGGTGGACTGGCACAGTGAAGGTGGCTATTATAATTGCATTCACAAGGGTGTAAAACCGAAGTACGAATTTAACGATAATAAGGCTTGCTTTACGGCAAGTGACGCTGCAAAATTCTTTGGAACCATGGCTCAGCGTTATGGCAAATACCCACATGTGATTTTTGAAATTTACAATGAACCGGTAAGTGAAAGTTGGAATGACCTCAAGGCTTATGCTGATACAGTTGTTCAGGAAATTCGTAAATATTCGGATAACTTAATTATTGTAGGGACACCGATGTGGTCTTCTGCGGCTGGCGATGCTGTTGCAAATCCGGTCGTTGACAAGAATGTTGCTTACACGCATCATTTTTATGCCAATATGCATAACATCAATGAAACGTCGACTAGCCAGAATGCAAGCCCGAACAAGGCTATTGCTGCGGGTCTCAGTGTTTTCGTGACCGAATGGGGCTGGGTCGAAAAAGATATCAACGATGCCAAGACCAAGGCGAATGCCGATGCGTTCCTGAAATGGGTTGACGAAAAGAAACTTTCTACCGCCAAATGGGATGTCGAAAAACCGTATCTTGAAGATAATGATGACGACAACTATATCAAGGCGAACGTTCTTCCGCAAAAGACGACTTACACAAAGAACCTTGATTGGGCTTCGCAAATTAACGATGATCTCCCGTTTGCTCTCAAGACGACATCGACAGATGCTACCGGCGAATGGAGCTTTATTACGGATGTGAGCGGTAGCGATGAACAGGGAGACCACGGTAATTCTAGTTTCGAAGATAATTCCGAAAACGGAATGGTCAAGATGGATAAAATCAAGCTTGATACGGTCGGCACGGCTTTTGATTATGCCCCTTATGTGAATGCCGATTTTACTTTTAATTTTGATATTTCCAAGTGCAAGATGTTCAGCTACCGCTATAAAGGTACGAACCATCAATTTGTAGCCTATAGCGATTGGAATACGTCTACCGAAATTCTCGGTCAGGGACTTTGGGATTATCCGTTTGTCGGCATGCCTTATTCTCCGGAATGGACAACCGCTTATGTGGATTTTGGCTGGATGGTCAATAATGGCTGGCAGGCTGATGTACCGACAATTTTCTCTACAAAGTTGACGACGGCGCTCCGCTTTAGCGTTACCAACATTGCGTTTGGCGATTATCTTTGGATTGATAGTCTCAAGTGCGTCGAAAATGTGTCCAATTACACGGTTATGGAAATCCCGGACGTTTTAAGTATCCCGACGACGAGAATGGCTACTCGCAATTTTGTTCGCGTGAATACTGACGGCTTGAATATCGTTGCGACGGGCGTTAAGAATGGAAGCCATTATTCGCTCTCCAATGTTCTTGGACAAACTTTGCGTGTGGGCGTTGCCAAAACGGGCGATCTCTCGATGACTGCACCGCGTGCTGGTCGCTACATTCTCCGCATTGGAAATTCTGTCTATCCGGTAACGGTAAAGTAATATTCATCTTTCTATTAAATCTTAGAATTGGCTTTGCTGATGAAAAGCACCCAAGCCGAGAGTCGCGGACAAGCTTGCTTGCCCATGACCGAGGCGCAGTGCTTAGAATTGACTTTGTCAATAAAAAACACCTCGACATTTGTCGAGGTGTTGTGGTTTTAGGGTTCGATGAGAATAGTTTGAATTTGATTTAGAACATTACCCTGTACGGAATATGCTTATCAAAGCGGCGACCTTTCAGGTCGTGGAACGAATTTTTGTGCGTTTGAGGCGCGTTGCGCATTGCGCGCGCATCTCGGAAAGCATCTCGAATTGCCGTTGTGGAATCTTGCGCTGTCTTGCTAGAGTCTTGTGCCGTTTCGCTGGAGTCTTGCGGCTGTTTTGGCGGCTCGCTTGCGTTTGCGGACTTTTCGACGAGTATTTCTACGCGGCCTGTGTATTCGGTGTTATCGTTCCCTTTGACGGTATATTTGAACGAAGCGAGTCCCTTGAAATTCTTGTCAGGCGTAAAACGAGCCGTGTAACCGTCCTTCTGCAAATCGACCAATCCATTTTCGGCAGCCAAAACGCTATACGCAGGTTTTACATCTTGGAACCCACGCGTAATCGAACGCAAGTCAAAATCGAGAGTTCCGTTCCCTTCGACTTTAGCGTGCATGGCACCAAGCCAGTTGATGTACTTTTCGATACGCACGTAGCCATCGCTTTCCTTGACCATCGCATCGTCTTTTGCGGAGTCATAGCCCATTGCTTCTTCGAAGTAGTCCGGCATACCGTCTTTGTCGCTGTCCGTGGCTGCTTTCCCGGCGATGACTTCACCCCAGCCGTTGTTTGTTTTGAGGCCCATCGCGCCTACGGATTTTACGAGCGCGCCTTCCTTGCCGAGCGTGCCGACCTGGTGCCAGATAAGCGAATCAATGTCGTCGTAGGGGAGGACGCCACTTTGCGAATTCACGTAACGCCAGGCGCTTGCCGCACTCAGCATCGGTCCTTTTGTCGTAAGTTCATTCCAAGGCTTGTTCAAAATCGTCCCTTCGCCTTGATACCAGTAAATACTTGTCGGACCGCCATTGAGCACGCCATCGCGATTTTTGTCAATCATGTTGCCACTAGCGTAAATGCTCTGGTTCTTATCGACCTGAAACCATTCATTTTTGCCCTCGGGACCATAGACAAAATAATTATTGATAATATCATGGTTGAATTTTGCACTCGTATGCGTCGTAAATCCAGCTTCAAAGTTATAAAGAATGTTGTTTACAAAGATATCATTAATTTTATCTAGCGGGTTTCTGTTGTGCGTATTGACAAACGCATTGTAATACCAAGCCCAAGTTCCATCAATAGATTCAATGTGGGCACCAAACTGTTGTCCAATCGGGTTTGCAATCAACGAATTCTGAACCGTGATGCCAGTAACTCGATAATCTGCATTATCGGAACTTCCGCCGAAATTGTTCCACGGAGCAAGTTCCACGGAGCAGTGATCGACAATAACATTTTTTGCATCATAAAGATTCAAGCCATCGTCTTTTGTGCTGGCTGTATTTTCGCCTGGACGGATGCGCAAGTAACGAATGATGATGTTACTTTGTTTTCCAGTACTGAGTTTTCCGCCATGAATGGCAATACCCTCACCCGGTGCAGTCTGCCCCGCAATCGTGATATCGCTCTTGATAGAAACCGCCGTCTTGATATTGATAATGCCACCTACGTCAAAAACGACAATGCGGTTCCCTTGACTCACAGCATCGCGGAAAGAGCCAACGCCATCGTCATTCAGATTTGTCACATGGTAAACCGTACCGCTACGACCGCCGGTAACATTTGCACCAAACCCAAGCGCTTCGGGAAACGCGAGCGGTTCGGCACCGGCCCCCGCAAAACCAGAAAGCGTCAAGCCGAGTGCAGAAACAGCAATATTCTTGCAAAAGCCAAACTTCAAACCCATACAAACATCCTTTCTTTACACGCGTAAAAATATATTCATTGAAGCGGAAATGCCATAACTTTTTCACGAAATGTTGTCTATAGACTACACTCAAATCCAAAAAAAAATCTTTATTTTAGCACCTGCAAAACAGGCCAGTAATCTGTCGGCTTTTGATTCAAGTACGTGAGGCGCGTCCAATCGTCGTCGCGGAAGCAGCTGCCGAGCATAAGTTCATCGATTTTGCCCGCAAAGCCACCCACTTTGAAATCCTTTAAATCGCGGGCACCGCCCCAAGCAATCCGTTCGGGTTCAGATTCAATTTTGGTTTTGTTCAGATAGAAGACGACCTGAGATGTCGTATGGCGACTGAATGCAACATAGACCCATTCGCCGGCCTTAACGCCAGATGTTCCCGAAGCCCAAGAATACAGGTAATTCACGGAATCAGGGACCCAGAGATTTACAACAAAGCCTTTGGCGGGGTCGAAGCGAAGCTCATATTCCTTTTCTTTTTCGAATATTTTCTGTTCCTTGTCGAGCGATTCCAACTGCACCCATACAGAGAAACAGAAATATTCACTGCCGTCATAGTTCAGGTTCACCTTGCGTGAACTGTCTGCGATGGCGGAGTTCTCGACAACAACAACATCGCCTTCATCAAGTTTTATCCCCTCGCCCACAACACCGTCGGCAGGCGCATCCCCTGTCGGCAAGCCTTCAAAATACCCTTTTTCCGCCCCATCGCTTACAGCCGCCATTCCACTATCAAAATGCCACACAAGCGAATAACTGCGGTTCGTCGGGAACACATCTAATGCGTAAAGAGGGTCCAGCAAACCTTCATAAACTATCTCTAACAAATCACAGACATTCAAGGAATCTACGCGGACCCAGATTACCAATTCCTTTGACTTTCTATCAAAACTTGCATAGTTAATCGGGAGTTTATTGCTACGACTTCCGCCTTTCGAAATACGCACAGCCTCCCAACGACCATTATCAACAGACTTCAGCGAATCAAAATTGCAGTTATTCTCCGTCAAGCGAAGTGCAACCGGGATATCAGTCATTACAGAATTCAGAGAATCATTCCCTTCGGGGAGTGCAAGCGGAGCCACAAAGGTAAGGGTTACAGAATCATGATGAAGAATTTCAATTTCAGGCCCAATCTGACGCGTCAAAAGAATAGTCTCAGTATCCCCCGCAACAACATCAACATTTAGATTCGCCCAAGGTTTTTCGCCAGAATATTCGCCAAAGAATACTTGCAAATCAAGTTTTCCCGCAGGCAAGCTATCGACAACTAAAGCCTGCTCGTGAACAATGAATTCTCTACGAATCGTCGTTCCCAAAACGGTTGCGATTCCCGTTACGCCGTTCGAATCCATTTTTACGCCTTCGAACTTCACGATTCCCGGTTCTCGCAAAGTATCACTGACAGCAATAGAGTCGCCTTTTGAGACCTCGATGTTTTGCACCAAAAGGCGTTTGCCCGATTCTTCGTGGAATGCCTCGAGAGAGAAATTGCCCGACGGGATGGAGTCAAATTCGTAGTTGCCGTTTTCGTCGGTTACGGTTTCGAATGCTGATGGAAGAACCTGTTCGGCTTTGCTTGCTGCAAGAATATTGTAGCCTCTCGGCACGCACTGAACCTTCGTACGAGCAGCCGGTTTACCATTGTCGAGCACCAAAATTCCCGCAAGTTCCGGAGAACCCGTCTCGGCGCTGTTGCCAGCCACATCACTGTCCGAAGAACACCCTGCAAAAAACGCCATAAAGGCCGCCAAAGCGGCGACCAGAACAGCATTTATGTTTTTGCAGAACTTCATTGATACCAATATATATAAGAATTTCGGAAAAAGAAATTGTAATTGTACGCTACAGCAACCATTATCGAACAATCGCTATTGCACGTAGCGTCGCTTTACGGAGCCCGCTGTGGTGAATTCCACCACGATGACCCGCGCAGCGGGCATCTTCGCAGGCTTGTGGTTGCCTGCGAACAGCGGGCGTCCCTGCATGTCAAAAACGCGGTAAAAAGACGCTTCCGCTTCAGTCGCCATCCGCATGGCGTAAGGAGCAATGCCAGTCGTTCCACAAGATTCCGGGTCTGAGCCCGGAATGACGACACAAGCGCTGCTGCTTGATTCCACGGGAGCCTGCGCATTCGAAGAAAAAGACTCAACTAAGCTCGAAGATGATGCCGCGTCACTCGAACTGGACATTGCTTCCGGCACACTCGAAGAAGACGAAACAACCGCACCCTCCACGGCAAAAGTCACGTATTCGCTCATCCACGAGAGTCCAGAATTATCCGTCACCACAGCGACTGCGGAATGCGTTCCCGGTTCCACGCCCTCGACGTTCACTTGGTATGGAGCCGCCGTAGCCGTTCCGACAAGCGTATTGCCCACGTAAAATGCCACACTTTTCACAGAACCGTCGTTGTCCTTCGCGTCGGCTTTCAGCGTAACCGCAGCACCCACTTGGAACTTCGCACCCGCCGCAGGGGCGGTCAAGGTAACGCTTGCCGCCTTGTTACTTTGCCCAAATTTCTGATTGTATTCCGGCATCTTGCCATAGCGGCCTCCCACCCCAGCCAAGTTCGAAATTTCCTTGGGGAGATTTGCAACCGTACGCTTTTCAAAACTGTAGCTCGGATTGAACGTCGCCGCATTCGGGACACCCAGCGTCACCGTTCCCTTGTAACGGTGCTGTTGCTTGGTGCCGTTCCCGAACGAGACACCGCTAAAATACACATAGCCATTGTCGCCCCATTCGGCAAGATAGCCTTGCCCATTGTCGATGTAGCTGTTTTCGTAACGCACATAAGCCTTCGCATTTGCACTATGGCCATCGGCTCCGGCGACAAAGAAGCGGTTGTAATCTACATACTGGTTGTACAGATGAACTTGCGAACCGTTGACTTCGCCCGTCACTTTCGGCACGCGTCCATAGGTATTGTGCCAGTAGTTGTTCGCATAGGTCATGTGAGCATCTTCGACCAAGGCCATGTAAGGGTCGGTGCCCCAGCAGTTATATTCATTCGCACCATCAAAATCCAAGTAGCTGATAGTCGCATCATCTACAAATTCCATGTCCATGCCATCAGAAATCCACTTGTAGCTGATGTGGTCTGCCCAGAATTTTTTCACATGTTTGTCTGACGTTCCCACAGTTTCAAGGCCATCGCCGCCTTCAATCAGGTGAGGGTTCACATCGTAAATGGCGAGGTTTCGATAGATGTGGTTGCTAGAACCTTCGTTACTGCGCACAGCGATGGATGCACCGCGCAAGTTCGCACCACGGCCCATGCCCACAAGACTCTTGTTGGGCTTGGTGGTAATCCAGTTGCTCCACGCCTGCAGATTTTCGCTTTCCTGTACAATCTGCACACCCGCCTCGGTCAAATCGCTGCAGCTATTCGCCTTAAAAGTAATACGATAGAACGTATTGGTCTTGCCGGTGACGCGGTTTTTCTCGGTGCAGGTGGTCTTGCACCAGGTGCGGCCTTTGCTTTTGGCTTCGGTAACTGCGTTGCGGAATTGCCTAAAGTCGTAAGTGCCTTCGGGCACGAGGATTGTAACGGCGTCGTTACTCTGCAAGTGCTTGCGAATGCTCGCGGAATCGCTTGCAATGACGACTTTGCCTGCGTCGCCACCCGTTGTGGATACGCCAAAGCCTTCCGCTTTCACATAGAACGTATAAAGTAGCACTGCCGTCGGATCCATTTCGGCACTCGTCCAAATCCACTTGGCCTGCGTATTGGCAGCAAAGCCGTTCAAGTCGCCCCCGCTCGGGAGTTTGTTGTTCGCATAAGATAGCGTCGTAGCGCCACCCCACTGCGAGAGGTCGCGGCCTTTATTTTTCCAGGAATTATTACCGACGACCGGTTTCGATTTCCAGCCAGCGCCGGAATAGTAAGACTTGTCGAGGTCGTCAATCTGCACCATAACGCCAGGGGCGCCTTTGCCGTTCACGCCCACGACTGAAATTGCATTTTCGCCCGGCAAGAACGTCATCGGAACGAACCGCACGCGTCCCGCCTGGTTATCTTCGGCCAGAAGCGCTCCGTTATGATAAAGTCTGTAACCACCATCGGCCACAATCCAGACGCCCGGTCCTTCGCCCGCATTATATGTCGCAGCAACCAACTGCGAACCAATTTTATCGCCACCACCA
>NZ_JAFWOM010000086.1 GCF_017545445.1 Fibrobacter sp. | reverse complement strand
GCAGGATGGCATCCTAGTGGCTAAAGAAGAAGGTATACAAGTAGAAGGCGTTGTGCTGGAAGCACTCCCCAACGCTTTCTTCCGTGTTCAACTCGGAAATGGTCACGAAATCCTTGCTCACGTATCAGGAAAGATGCGCCGGCATTTTATCAGAATCTTGCCGGACGACAAAGTGTTGGTCGAGATTTCCCCGTACGATTTAAATCGCGGGCGAATTACTTACCGTTACAAGTAATAGGTATCAAAAGAAGGTCAAACCTATGAAAATCAAAGCCTCCATTAAACCCAGATGTGAAAACTGCAAGATCATCCGTCGTAAGGGTGTATTGCGCATCATCTGTTCGAAGAACCCCCGTCACAAGCAGAAGCAGGGATAAGGAGATCGTATGGCACGTATAGCTGGTGTCGATTTACCGAAAAACAAGACTGTTGAATACGGTCTGACGGCAATTTATGGTGTCGGTCTGTTCACCGCTAACAAGGTCTGTGCTCAGCTGGGCATCGACAAGAACAAGAAGTGTGACGACCTGACTGAAGAAGAACAAGGTAAGATTCGTCATCTCCTCGAAGACGAATACTCTGTGGAAGGTCAGCTCCGCGCAGAAATTACCCTGAACATCAAGCGTTTGCAGGATATCGGTTGCTATCGCGGCATCCGCCACCGCAAGGGCCTCCCGGTCCGCGGTCAGCGTTCCCGTACCAACGCCCGCACTCGTAAGGGCCCCAAGAAGACTGTGGCTAACAAGAAGAAGTAAGGAGATTCATCGTGGCTGAAGAAGAAATCAAGGAAACTGCTGCCGCTGCTGAAGCTCCGGCTGCAACTGAAGAAGTCAAGGTTAAGAAGGGCAAGAAGCGTATCGACATCCAGGGCATCGCCTGCGTGTTCGCTTCCTTCAACAACACAATCGTTTCTATCACCGACGCTCGCGGCAACGTGGTCGCTTGGGGTTCCCCGGGTAACTCCGGTTTCAAGGGCTCCCGCAAGAGCACGCCGTTTGCAGCCCAGCTCGCCGCTGAAACTGCTGCCCACAAGGCATTCGACCTCGGCATGCGCAAGGTGGACGTTCGCGTCAAGGGTGCCGGTGGTGGCCGTGAATCTGCCGTCCGCGCTCTCAAGAATGCGGGCCTCGAAGTTCTCTCTATTCGAGACGTGACGGGCATCCCGCACAATGGTTGCCGTCCTAAAAAGAAGAGAAGAATTTAATCCAAAGAGGTATCGCCAATGATGTGGAAATCACTTCAGATGCCGCGCAGCTTCCAGAAAGTGGAAACCGGCGAAGATGGCCGCTACGCCAAGTTTGTCGTAGAAGCCTTGGAACGTGGCTGGGGTATCACCCTCGGTAACGCTCTCCGTCGCGTGCTCCTCTCCTCTCTGCAGGGTGCGGCTATTGTCTCCGTGAAAATCGAAGGCGTTGACAAGGAATTTTCGACGATTCCGGGTGTGAAGGAAGATGTCACTGACATTATCCTGAACCTCAAGAGCATCCGTGTAAAGCTCCTGTCTGATCACGACGAAACCCTTCACTTGGACATGTCCGGTGATGGCGAAGTCACGGCCAAGGACTTTATGGACAATCCCAATGTCACTATCCTGACTCCGGATGTTCACATTGCGACATTGAACGGCAACGCTTCTCTGTCGCTGGACGTGAAGATCTCCTGCGGTCGTGGTTATGTTGTTGCTGACGAACTCAAGGACAAGGACGCTCCGATTGGCGTTATCGCCATGGACGCGAACTTCAACCCGGTTCAGAAAGTCGCAATGCACATCAGCGATACCCGCGTTGGTCAGAAGACGGATTACAACCGTCTGGAACTTGAAATTACAACAGACGGTTCCATTGACCCGGAAGACGCTCTTGCATACGCTGCAAAGCTTCTTGTGGATCACTTGGAAATCTTCATCAACTTCGAAGGCGATCTCGAAAGCCCCGAAGAACTTGAAATGGATGAAGAACGTCAGCGTATCGCCAACCTCCTCCGCATGCGTGTGGATGACTTGGAACTTTCCGTTCGCTCCAGCAACTGCCTCCGTATGGCCAACATCCATACCATTGGCGAACTTGTGCGCAACAAGGAAAACGATATGCTCAAATACAAGAACTTCGGTAGGAAGTCCTTGGTTGAACTTAACGAGGTGTTGACGTCGATGGGCCTTTCGTTTGGCATGGACGTCGATGATTACTTGAAGGATTAAACATGAGACACGGTGTAAAAAACAAGAAACTGGGTGTTAACGCCCAACACAAGCGTGCCATCCTCCGCGCCCTCACCACTTCCATCATCGGTATGGGCATGGAAACGGATCAGAACAAGCGCTATGTGCGTACCACTCTCCACAAGGCTAAGCTTGTGCGCAGCTGTGTAGAACGCATGATTACCTACGCAAAGAAGGGTGACCTTTCTGCTCGTCGTGAAGCTGCTCGCTTCATTATGGACCCGAAGGTTCTCCAGGATTTGTTCAACACGATCGGTCCGCGTTATGCAAACCGCAACGGCGGTTACACTCGCGTACTGAAGCTTGGGCCCAACCGCGCCGGTGACGCTGCTGAAATGGCTTTGATCGGTCTCGTTGAAGACGAAATCGTTGCAAAGGCCAAGAAGGCTGCTGAACCTGCCAAGGCTGACGCTGCTGTTGACATGGTCGAAGGCGAAGGCAAGTCCGCTAACTAAGATCAAAAACGGTCAACCGCTTTTAAAAGGGACATGGTTTTTATGCCGTGTCCCCTTTTTGCATTCATAACTAATGACCAATGACTATTGACCAATAACTAATGACTATTGACCAATAACTAAAAACTTATTCCCGCATTTTTTGTATTATTACATAACTAATTTATCCTTTCTCTATTGCAGAAAAATTATGCGTTCTTTTTTTGTCTGTATCCTTTTGGCTTGTATATGTGCCTTTGCATCAGAATCCATGTTTGGCAATTCGGGTTCAAGAAGTTTGGTCCTTGGCGATGGTTCTTCTACGCGTGGAACAGCATCGCTTACGCCGATGTATGCCGAAGTTGCGGTGGATTCCAATTATGTCATTGGTCCGGGCGACTTTTTGGACTTGATGCTGGAAGACAAGTATCTTTCGATTCAAGTTTACCCGGATGGACGTGTCGCCGTCGAGGAATGCGGTGCCGTGGATGTGGGCGGCAAGACTTTTGGCGAAGCACAGAGGCTGATTCTGGATTTGGTGTCCAAGAAGTACAAGCGTGAATTCTGTTTTGTGCAGCTTGCGGCCTTGAAGAAATTCCGCGTTAACGTGATGGGCGCTGTAGGTCTCGTCGGGCAACATATTCTCGAGCCCCAGACGAGGCTTAGCTGGTTTCTTCGCGCTATTGGAGGGACGCTCCCGAATGCGAATTCGGAAGATGTGCAGGTTATTCGTGGCAAGGATACGATTCACGTGAATTTCGCGGACATGACGACGAATGGAAATTTTGAAAACGATGTCATGCTGGAGCAGGGGGACAAGATTTTCGTGCCGTTCATTCCTATGGGCGACCATATCACTTTGATGTTCCCCGGATTCAGGACGAGTGTCGCTTACCGTGCAGACAGGACGCTTCAGGATTACTTCGATCTTGCTGGAGCGAACAGGATGCACAATTTCGGCTACAAGGCTGTATGCGTTCGTGAACCGGACCAGGATCCGCGCTGGATTACTCTCTCCGAAATGAAAACCACGATTGTGGCTCCGAATACGGAAATAGAGTTCTTCGTCAAGGAGCTGTTTGTTTATGTGGGCGGCGCAGTGAACTATATCGGGCGTTATCCGTACAATCCGACGTGGCATGCCATTGATTACATCTCGTCGGGCGGTCTTAATACGATTACGGGTTCCTGGAGTCAGGTCAAGGTCTGGCGTGGCGACAAGTTGAAGGCTATGGATATCAACGTGGCCACGGATCCGGTTTTGCCGGGTGATGTCATCGAGATTCCCAAGAGCCATTACGAATCGTTCAAGGACTTTACCTTGTTCATGGCTTCGCTCCTGAGCGTGATTTCTTCTGCGTTCATCATTTACGTCAACTACAAGTAATTTATGGAAAAGCAAGAGTCTATCGGTTTTGTTGAAATCTGTTTGCGGATTTTGAATAACGACTTGAAGCATTTCAAGTTAATCGTCGCATGCGTGCTTATCCCGACTATTGTCGCGTTTGTCTTGGTGATGTGGGTCGTGAAGCCCAAGTATGCCGCATCGGCGATTGTCACTCCGCCGGCGAATTCGCAGTCTATGGCGGGAGCGCTGAGCGGTATGCTGGGGGGTGCTTCCGGCATGAGTTCGCTGCTTGGCTTGTCGGAAACGAGCGAGGACGCGAATGCGGTGTGGACGATTCTCAATTCTTGGGAATTGCATGACATGGTCATCAATAATTTTGACCTGGCGAGACATTACGAATTCAAGGGGAAGTTCCATGCGGACCTGTTGAGGGAATTCCGCAAGAATTTCGGTCTCGAACTCAACAAGGAGGAGATGTTCTCCCTCTATTACAAGGATACGGATCCCAAGCTTGCGGTCGAGGTCGTGAAGTTCATGCTCGCGAAGGCGGACTCCGCGTTCAATGCGTTCAAGACGAGGCAGGCTCGCCAGTCCAGAGAGTATTTCCAGTCCAGGCTTGATTCTTGTGAACATGTGCTTGATTCGTTGCTCAAGGATTTCGTCAATTTCCAGGTGACGAACAACGTGTATGAACCGAGTATTCAGCTCGAAGCTACAATCAAGTACTTGAGCGAATTGCAGGCGATGCGCGAAGAAGTGAACATGGAGATGAATTTTGAAAAGCTGGACCGCGGCGAGAATAGCAAGCGCTACCAGGAACTTTCAAAGCGCATGAAGGGAATGAATTCAGCTTTAGGCGGAACGCTCAAGGGCAAGCATAGCGACATCGGTATCTTGGAACTCAAGAAGTCTCCGGAGCTTTATTCGGAATACCTGAGGCGTGAAGCCGAAATCCGCATCCAGGAAGCGATGTACAAGGTGCTGCGCCAGCAGAGCGAACAAATGCGCATGGAAGAGGCGAAGATGCTCACGAACCTCCATGTGCTTGAACCGCCTTGGGAAAACGACAAGAAGATTTCTCCGAAACGTGGGCTGATTCTTGTGTTTACCGTATTCTTTTCGTTCTTCTTTGCATCGCTTTTCTGCAACTTTATCGAATTCATGCGTTCGGAAAGCCGCACGAACAGCAGAACGGGTGCCGAGTGGAATTTCTTTGTCGGTAAAGTCTGCTTCTGGCGTAAATAGTTTTTGAGGCGATTGGCATTATGGAGGCGTTGCTTGCTCATCCAGAATCGAGCGTGATGTTTGCGCTTGCTGTCGTCGCCTTGGTGCTGGTTTCCATTTTCAAGGAAGATTTTTTCCGCCCATCGACTCTGTACTTTTTAGTGCAGATGGTAATGCTCGGCGTTTCGTACTTGCAGTTCTTGCCGGAAATGTCGGATTTCAATTATTCGACGTGGCTTGTGTGGGGCGGTGGCATGTTCTGCTTTGTAGCCGGGTGCTTCATGACGGATTTTGCTTGGCGCTCTTTGGGCGGACCTCCATTGCAGGATAAGTTATCTGTACATGGCGAGTATAACTGGGTCTGCCATTTTTTCCTTAGTTTTTCGGCATTCGCGTATTTCTTTGTGGGCGTCATCGGTGTCATTTCGGTGGCGGGGAATCTTGTGCTCTTGACCGACAATCCTTCGATATGGCTTACGGGCAAGGACAATAACGTGCTCCGGTTCGCGGACTTCTTTACGTCGGGCGCGATGGTGGTCGGGCTTTTTGCAGTCGCATCGTTCAAGTCGATGAACCCGGTGCGGTGGGTGCGTTATGCGTCGCGGTTCATGGTCGCCTTTACGATTTTGCTTTCGTTCATGACATACCCGAGCCGAGGCATCAATATGCTTTGCATAGGCATGTTCATTATTTTGTTCAACTATTTGCGCGGACGTTTTTCGTGGCGCTCGCTTTCCGTAATGACGATGCTCGCCTGTATCTTTTTTGTGGCGGTAGCCTCGCTCAAGGGGCAGTACGGGAATTCTGACATTACCGATAGCAAGATTGCGAGGGAAGTGGCGCTTTTGCCGTACAAGTACGTGGCGAACAATTACTGGAATTTGGATTATGCGTTCAATCGCTGGAGCGACATTCCCGAACATGAATGGACTTACGGTATCGATGCGTTTTACGGCATTACGCACTTGATGCACATTGGCGATGGCTTGCAGCAGAGCTTTGGATGGGATACGCCTTTCAACGAAAGCATCGTGAAGTATCCGGGACTCAATACGATACCTTATCTGTGGGATGCCTACAAGGACTTCGGACTCCCCGGAATATTCCTGTTGCCGTTTTTCTTTGGCGTGGTCTTTACGTTCTGTTATCATAAAACGGCGGTTGCGAAAAGTCCGCTGACGCTCCTGTTGACGGCGACGTTCATGATGTGGATTATTTTGTGGAACTTTACGACAGGTTACAAGCAAAGTATGTACTGGGTGTGGATGTCGTTCTTTTTCTTTGTCTGTACTGTCAGCAGCGGCTCGCGTTCAATATTGCCCGCTGACCCTGAAGTCGTGGGCGAAGTAGAAGAGAAAACAGTTTAGTGTTTTGTCATGCCCGTCCCGGAACAAGTCCGGGATGACAATCGGGCATCTCCTTTTTTGCCGTCATCCTGACGCCGTAGGCGGAAGGATCCAGTGAATATTGACGTCATCCTGAACCCGCTTCTTCGTCACCCTGAGCAACGCGATATACGAGACTTGGGGCTTCAGCCCCTTAGTGGAGTTAGGTTCGAAGGAGCAGGGTCCAGTAAAGTCTAGTTATTGCATAAAACACTTTTTTATATAAATTTATAATAGAAAGGTTTAAACATAGGAAAACCTTTTATGGAAAAAAATGAACAATTTTGGATTTGAAAAGTTGCTCGCTGTTTTGGCAGTTGCCTTCGCATGCGTATGCATGTGGGGGTGCTCGGATACGGAGTTTCGTTGGAATGACGTGCGAAGCGGTGCTAAAGTTGTTGGTTTTGTAGATGATTCGCTTGTAATGGTTGGCGATTATCGTTGCTGGACTGAAATTACGGATGGCGTGGGAGCTAATTATAAAGATATAGATGGTTGCGGACAAGAAAGATTGTGTGTCTATAATTATCGTGTTCAAGAAGATGGTCCCCGTTGGTGTGATTCTCTTTCTGATCGAAATAGTACAGGAATCTTTGGCATGGAAGTACATAGTACGAGACCGTCAGGGCAAATGACGGATTCTGTAATATGGGGTGGGCATATAGACAATTCGATAAGATTGTGGAAGATTGGGGAACTTCCCCATGAAATTAGGTTGAATAAAAAGATGGAAGGTTGCTCGGTTGACTTTACTGTGCAGTCTGTCAAACAGTGGTTTGACGGGACGTTTATTGCGAAAAGTGATCGTTCGTTGAGTGCTGGTGATGATAATTGTCAATATGCAGTTTTGGATACGGTTTCAAAATTAATTATTTACAAACGTTTGGATGAAAAATTGGAGTGGATTAAGAAATGTGATGACGTGAGGGCTTGGGGTCAAAACGCATACTGTCTGTTTTTTAATAAGGAAGAACGTAGTTCTTCTCTATTCAGAAATGATACACTTATACATAAATTAGAGAATGATTTTTCTTGGACGGCAGGAGCGAAGCTGAGTTTTCAAGGATATATGCTTTTGTTGGAGCGTGATGTTTGTCAGATTGTTGGAACCGGCATAGAATGTTTTGCTTCTGCATCGTCAGAAGGTGCTTTTTTTAAAAATAAATTAGAGAATACGTACATTGATTATTAGGAAGCGAAAGTGTCGATGTATAAAGATTTTAGGATTAATTTTTTTATGAAAAATATAATTGCATTGATGATGACTTTAGTCGTTGTTGGTTGGTCCATCCCTAAGCCAATGGAAAGTATTACGAATTACAATGTGATGCTTATTCATGGAGCTTATGGTTCTGAACAAACGCTGAATGTGAAGTAGCGCTAGGTAAAACTTATGGGTTATATTATCGATTTCTTGATAGACTTTGTGTTAGATCTTGTATCTCTGTTGCTCAGTTGGCGACATTTGGTGATATTATTGTTTATCGTGGCTTTGGGCTACTGTATTTATGAATTTTTGTTGCCGTTGTTTGGCTAGGCGTCTTGAATCAATAGGAATTATTTTATGGATATTAAAGTTCTCCGTGCGACAGAG
Organism: Fibrobacter sp.; assembly: GCF_017545445.1. Classification (GTDB taxonomy): domain Bacteria; phylum Fibrobacterota; class Fibrobacteria; order Fibrobacterales; family Fibrobacteraceae; genus Fibrobacter. Next base: position 22,074 of record NZ_JAFWOM010000086.1, on the reverse strand, counting down.
GAATGGCAACGTGCCGGTGCGTATTCCGTACGCATCCAAGGGATGAATCGTCAGCACCATATTCCGTTGCGAGATGAATTCGACGAGCACGATTGCGACGGTACAAAGTACATTGTGCTTTTGGATGACGGATACCCTGTGGCGACGTGTCGGTTTTACGAACTCAGTACGAAGTGTGCGACGATTGGTCGCGTTGTCGTTTTGCCGGAGTACCGTGGGCAAAAGTTGGGGGCCAAGGTCGTTTGTGAAGCGGAAAAGTGGATTGCGGAATGCGGCTATACTGAAATTGCAATTGACAGCCGCTTGGAAGCTATTGGCTTTTATGAAAAACTAGGGTACAAATTAATTGACAGTGATGTCGTGAAAAGCGGCGCCTTCGATTGCGTAAGAATGCGGAAGGAAGTGGCGTCATCCTGAAAGGCGGAACCTTGAAGGGAGTCTCCTAACGGAGGATGACGGCTTCGAACGATTATTGACTAAAGACCATTGACTAGTAACTAGCTACACCTGTTTACTAGCCACTAACCACTGTTTACTGCGGCAAAGCCGCGTCACCACTTCATTCTGCGTTTATGTGCGAAATACCCGAACAAGATTGCGGTAATCACGAGGTCGCCGGTGAGGGCGAATAGGGGAATCATGGCATTTTCGAGATACATTCCGGCAAGGCCGCAGGCGATGATGTTCGAGGCTCCGCCAATGCTGACCATGATGGCGTAGGCGCGTGTCGCATGTTCCTTGAGGAGTGTCGAGATGAGCGTGGTGCGTGCTGCCTGGAAAATGAGCGAGAACGAAAGTATCTGTAAAATGCTAGCGCTTGTCTGTAACGAAGTGTCGGTCCACGGGGCGGCAAAGAATAGAATCTTTAAAATCCACGAGGGGAATAGCCATAGAGGCGCAGAGCACACGGCGATGAACAGCGTGAATACCGCGATGTCCTTGATATGGAGATTCTTGTCGTGCGTTGAGTGGAGCGTGATGAGGTTCGACGAGATGAAGTGCACCATGATGCTCGAACAGAGCAATAGAATTTTGTGACCGAAGTTATAGCAGCCGAGGAATTCGACACTTGCAAATTTATCAGCAACGTAGAGGCCGACGGGCAAGTAGGCGAATGCGGCAAAGCTCGAAATGGCATACGGAATGCCTGCCTTGATCATGAGACCGATAAAGCGGAACGTGCGCCGTGTGATTTTTAAAAGGTGTGCGTGGAACGCCTGCGTCACGCCATAGAAGAATGCGGGGAGTGCGGCAAGCACCATCGCAAGTGCAATAAGTTCGATGCGTTCAATCTTGAAGTAGAGAAGGGCTAAGCCCATGACGGCGGAATACGAAATCGTGTGCAGCACCTTCGAGACAAAAAGCCGCTTCCAGAATTTTCCGCAGATGAAATACCAATCGAAAAAGGCGTGCTGGAAAACGAGCCCGAACGTGAAAATGAGTTCGCCGTAAAAAATCGGGTGGTTATAGCGGAACGCGAATGTGAAAGCGGCCATGAGGAGTGCTGCTACTATTGCAGAAAAAAGTCGCAGTTGGAGGATGCTCCGGAATAGTGAACCGTTTGTGGCTCGGCTTCCGAAAAAGGCAAGGATGAGGGTTGTCATGCCGAAATCCGCAATGGCGCAGAAAATCGAGTAGTCGGTCTGCAAAAGCCCAAAGTGTCCGTAAGAGGCAGTTCCCAAGTTTCGTGCAATAAAGTTTTGCACGAAAAATGAAATTCCTTGAATAAGGAGATTTACAAATGCGATGAAAACGCCGATTTTTATATTGCGGAACGCTTGGAACATGGAAGTAAAGATACAAAAGAGTTTTAACGGCGAGTCATCAGTAGCGAGTTATGAGAGTGTGTTAGGTGAGGGTCTTTGTTTGTTGATCCTGATGACCTCTGATCTCTTTTTTTTGCTGGTTTATCGCTAATTTGGTGTGTATTTATTGGCGAATTTGTAAAGTTGGTTTATATTAGGGCTATGAGTTTATTGAAGTCCGTCATTTGCGTTTTGCTCGTGCTTAGCCTAGTCGGTTGTGCTGTGAGCCGTAACCCGAACCCCGTGATTCGTTACGGGGCGAATACGGGCGCGACTATGGCGGTGCCTGGAATGGCTGGACTTGTTGTTATTGGCGCTTGGGCCGCAGCTTTGGATGAAGATGATGACGGCGATATAGATGATTGCGATTCTAAATGTTCTGAAAGCTTTTTGACGGGGATTGGAATTACGGCGGGAACTGCTTTGGCCGGTTTTGTTGTAGGAGCTTTGCTTGGTGGAACTGTGGGGTTCTTTAAATGGATGTTCAACGGATTCCAAGATGACGTTATGGAACCGGCACCGGATTCTCAGGAAAATGTTTTGCCTTTAGAAAAAAAAACAAAGCCCTGATTACTCGTCTGAATATGCCAAATACAAGAAGCAGAAACGCCGCTCAAACCGCTAGCTTCTCGGTTTAATCTTAACTTCTAAACCCGTTGCAAATGCAGTTTGCGGAGAACTTTGCCTAAAAGTTCGTTCAAGATGTCCTTGGCGTCTTTGCTGCCGAGGTAGCGCTGGACGATTAGCGTGAGCGTAAAGAGCGCAATCCCTGCGGCGCAGGCATAGATCACGAGCGTTGCAAAGCCTGTGTTGCGGACAAAATCACCCGAAATGTGATCGAGGCCGATGGCGGCTGCAATCATGATGCCGAAGGCAACGAGGGCGCGGAACATGTTCAACAGTGCGTCCTTCATGCCGTCGGTGCCGTTCTTTTTGGCCCACATGAAAATCATCGAAATCACTTGCAGAATGGCGCCTGTTGCGCCGATAATCGGGACGCTCTTGATGCCGAGCCCTACTTCAGGTTCGCCGAGCAGAATGTAGGCGGGGATGGTTGCTGCGAAAATGCCGGTGTTCAAAAGTGTCGGGACCCACATGCGTTCGCAAGCGTAAAAGCTGCGGACAAGCACGGCTTGCAAACAAAGTCCAAGGCTTACGGGCAAGTACCAACGGAGGATTTCAGAAATCGCTTCGGTCGTTTCGCGGTGGAACGCACCGCGTTCAAAGAGAATTCGCACCGCAGGGAAGCTGAGCGCCCACACGGCGACGACTGCCGGAATCAAAATGCAGAACATGCGCGAAAGGCTCTTCCAGATTTTGCGGTTGAGCTGCGGAAAATCGCCTTCCTTGACGAGACGCGCCATGTCGGGGTAGCTCGTGACGCTGACCGAGAATCCAAAGACCGCGACGAGCGTGTACATGACGCGGTAAGCGTAGTTGAGGCTCGAAATTCCGCTTGTGCCGAAGTTTGCGCCAAAGCTACGGATGATAAATTCAAGGCCGAACATGGAGCCCACGCCAAGAGACATCGGGAGCATCATCTTGAAATAGCGGATGATGTCCGGGTGCTTGGGTTCCACGATAAGTTCGTAATGGACCCCGCCGCGTTTGGCTCCAAAAATTTGGAGGGCGAAAAATCCGATAAATGCGCCGACCGGAACACCCCAGGCAAAGCCCGAGAGACCGTAATCGTTGCCGGTATATTTGCTGAGAGCAATCCCTGCGGCACCGCCACCGACAATCGCTATGTTATAGATGAGGCCCGTGAGGGACGGAATCAAGAATTGCTTGCGTGTGTGCTGGACTGCAACGAGGATGCTCCCTACGAAAATGAAGATTTGCCCCGGCAGAATAATGCGGCCATAATAAGTGGCTCGTTCCAAGAGTTCGGGCGTTACTCCATCGACCGTCAATAGCGCGATAAGCTCTTTCATCCAGATGAACGCCGGAATCACGAGAATGAGGAGTGCGATTCCGAATGTGTTCAGCACGTTGCTGAAGAACTTCCATCCGCCACGCTCGTCGCCTGTGACTTTGTACCCTGTGAAAATCGGGATGAAGATGATGGAGAGGAATCCGGTGCTTACGATATGGTTCAGGATGTCTGGAATCATGAACGCGAGGTCGAGAGCGTTTTTTTCGAGCGACACGCCGGCGGCGTGGGCGAGGAGCATTTCACGGAAAATTCCGAGCACGCGACTAACGAGCATGCTCACGGCGACAATAATAGCGGCTTTATTCATGGATGTGTAAAATATAGAATGCTATAAACTTAATTGTGCTTATATTATCAAATTTTTGTATATTTCAAATCATGAAAAAGATACTTGTACTCCTTTCTTTCCTTGTTCTTTCGGCTTTTGCCCAGAACGAAACCGCAGCACCGGAGAGAGTTCTCCAGCGCCCTGTCTATAATTTCCAGACGGCTGCTTTTGGCCTTGGCTTTTGGAGCAACTGGGAACATGAAGTTATTGCTGGCGATAAGATTGTTAAGCACGAAGACAATGTTACCGCTTTCCCGCTGATCCGTTACGGGCACATCTGGGAGATGACTTCTCATGGTGCAATTACGGCGATAAGCACTTGGAACTTCAAAATCGGTGACGATTGGGAAGTTCATGGCAACATGCTTTTGGGCGGTCGCTATACGTTCCTTGAAGAAATGGTTTCACCGTTCCTCGGTGCAGGTGTGGGTATCGGTATGCAGCTCGATTCTCACTTCGAAGACTGGGAATTTGGTGAAAAGTATGCAATCGGCATGAGTTTCGGCGGTGAAGTCGGTGCAAGCATCTTCCACAATTCTTCTGTCCAGTTGGAAGTAGGCTTTGGCTTTGACATTGTCGCTTCTGGTGTTGATTTCAAGAAGAGCTTCAGCAGCTTCAACCTGTTCTTCGGTATCAACTACTAATTTAGTGAACAAGAACGCCCGCGTGGATCGCCCGCGGTTTTACGTTGTCAAGCCCGCGAAAGCGGGCTTCTCTTTTTTTAACGAGATGGATGGAAAGGAGATTTCCGATTAAAAGCCGCCAAGGCGAATGCTGCGAAAATGCTTGCATTTTCATAGCTGAGCCAAAGAGCTTTGTACTTGTACAAATCGGGAATGACATTTATACTGCGATTTTGAAGTCGTTCAGCGGAGAGCGGCGGTTGATTTTGCCTTGTTGCTGCAATCGTTCGACAAGGATTCCCGGACGCACATGGAACAGTCCTGAAAAATGTTGTATGCAACGACGTTCGCTGAAACGTCCGCAGCAAATCAGTTCGCATTCTTCGGCTTCGGAAAGGAGCATGTCTTGTGCGAATTTCTCGGCTTCGATTTCGGGGATGTTTTGGTCGGTTTTAGAATTGCCGTTCATCCCGAGTTGCAAACAAACGATACGCTTCGGGTGCTGGAGCAAATGGCCGATGGCGTGGAAAAGAGCCCCAAGGTATTTGGAGTCATCCATTTTCGTGGTCGGGAATTGGATGACGGGGCGTGAGCCTCTCCAATAGAATGCGCAAATTGGCGTGGGGGCGGTGAGGAACGGCTCTACTTCGATGTATTCGATTCCGCAGGATTTTAATGCTTCGCTTGCGATTAGGCGAACGCTTTGATAATGGAAAAACAAGTTCTTCCGCAAAAATTTCAAGTTGGCAAGGATTGCTTCTTGGTCGGGGGTAAAATCGGTAGCTTTTCGCACGACTTGCAGTTCGCCCAAGCGGATCCATGCAGCGTATGTTTGCGGGTTTGCGGATTGCAACGTAGTGCTGTAGTATTTTTCGAATCCGGCGATGCTCCCGATTTGCAAGAATTTGAAAATGGCTCGCACGAGGTCTGCGTCTTTGACGTTTTCGGGGATGTGCCCTGTTTTTTGCAATGCACGGATGGGGAACTTGCGGACCCACGGCAAGAGCTTTTCGAGTTCTTTGGTGCGTTTGGAGCCATTGTCGGATTCACAAGAATCACAATCGCTGATGCTTCCGAAAGCGAGTTCAAAAGCAGTCTTTGCTTCGATGGTTTGTGTTTCCATGAGGCTACTACGGGAACAGGCAAGACGACTAAAAAGTTCTTCTTGCGTGATATGTTCCTTTTTTTGAAGTTGCTTAACGGATTCTTTCAAGCTCATACTAAAAAAATAAATAATTAACGTCTTAAGTGGCAAATTTTATTTCAGTAATTCTTCGGGGACGCATTCGGCCATCGCTTCGTACGCTTTGGCGCTGGGGTGCAAGTGGTCGCCGGAGTCGAAGTTGTTGGCGAATCGCTTGGGGTCGTCGTGGCCGCGGACCGCTTTGTCGAAATCGACGCAACCGTCAAATTCGGGGGAGGTTCTGAGCCATTCATTGAACGCCATGCGGATGAGGTCGCGGTTTTCGTTGTAAGTGCGCCAGCCGTAAATCGGCAGCAGCGTGCCGCTGTAAACTTTGAGGCCGAGCTTGCGTGCATGAGTGATGTAGAGCGAACGTACACCGTTGATGAGGTCGTCTGCGGTGGGCATGTCGCTCCAGGGGCGGAACTTGTTGACTTCGACACCGACCGGGTGAATGATGTCGTTGATGCCGTGCTGCACGATGACGGAGCGGGCGCCTGCTACGTTCATTTCGATGGGAAAGCGCGTGGCGCCTTTGAGGCCGTAGGCCGCGTATGTGATGCAGCTGTATTCGCGCAAGATGCGTGTGCCGCTGACTGCGCGACGGATGATGGATACGTTGTTGTAACCTTCGCGGGCGCAGCGGAGCGAGAGGTAGTCGGGCCAGTCCTGCGCGGTGATGGAATCGCCAAAGCAGACGAGCGCGAAGTTCTTTTCTTCGGTGAAAATGTCGATGGTGTTGAGAAAGTAAATCCAGTTCGTTTTGCGCGTGAGGTTGTCTGGAAGTGTGGGTGATTTTGCAAAGTTGCCGTAGCTGTACTTGCCGCCGGAAAGCGGGCCCGTGATAGCTGTGCCGGCGTTCATTTGTGTGAAATCTGCGAAATGCATGCTTACATCGAACATTTCGCCGGCGGCCACGTCGAACGCGATTTCGTCGCTCAGGATTTCTTCGCCAGCGGGGATGGTGCCGGAAATGTTGCCCGCAAACGTGATGGGTGTCGGGGTGTATTCGAACTGTGTGGATTTTGCGATGTATGCTTCGCTGATGGTTACGGGTTCCGTGCCAGTGAGGTTTGAAAAATGGAACCGCAACTTATTCCCCGAAAAGCATGCACGAATCGGGTAGCGGAGCGTCAAGTCTTTGGCGTAAGTCGCTTCCTTGCGATCTGTAATGGAGGTGGCATTGCCCCAGCAGGCTACCCATTTTGAAAATCTCTTTGACGAAATTTTTTCTGACATGTAAACTCCGCGAAATGTTAAGGATGAACCAAAGATAGATAATTTGCTTTTCTTTGTGTAGTGTCAAGAAATTGTGTAAGTAAATGACAAAAAAATTACAATAAAAATTGTAAAAATCATTTATCCACCTTCTTTGAAAAATTGTTGGTCTCGCAAAAATGAATGTGCTAGTTTGAAGAAAAAAAAGGAGTGAATCATGAAAAACTTAAAATATAAATTGTTCGTAATCATTGCGGTGCTTGCACTTACTGTGTTCTTTATATTCGTGTATTGCAGTAACAAAAGCGAACATAAAACAACAGATGACGATGCGACCCGTGTCGAAGATTCTGATGAAAGTCGTACCGAAGTTGCGACTGCTACTGATAAAAGTTCGGATGCGGAACCCGCGATGATGTATTCGACGCTTGCTGCATCTCCGTCCTATGAATTAGTTTCGAAAACATACGCAAAAGATATTGATAAAGTAATGAAAAGCGTGAGTGGGATCACTACATCTGGGAAAACAGTCCTTGGAAGACGCGGAAGGGCTTCTGCTGCTTTTAACGAAGGCTTTGTTGCCAGTGGTTCAGGCGGCATCGGCGATGGTTTAGCCGGACTGCTTGGAGGGAGCGCTTCAGGCATTAAAGAATCTAGAGGGAAAGTTAGATCATCTCCAAAATCTTATGATATGGCGATGTCTCGTGATAAACCTGCTCTAAAAAAGAGCAAGATTCGAGTCTCGGAACGCTATATCAGTAGAGATGACGACGACGATGATGACGAGCCAGCCTATAGAAAAAGTAAACGACGTGGTGGCAAAAATGATAGCCGAAAGTCGGGATTGCTCACGGCGGGCGAGTGGAACGACTTAAACAATTGGGGCTTTTGGACAGACATTCTTGACGATGAAAATTACAGTGGAAAGACGGATTACTGGGAATTTTACCCGGAAAATCTTGTGGTGGTAAAAGTGGTCGATAATAATAACGTCGGTATCGCCAACGTTTCTGTAGAACTCTTTAACAGCAATTCACGCGAATTTACGACCAAGACGGATAATGCCGGGTATGCTTATTGCTGGATTAATTTATTTGAAGAAGGCGATAGGAAAATCAAGGCGAAAGATTTTTCGTTGAAAGTCGATGGCGATTGGGTCAATAAGTCGCTCAAGCTCACGACTAAGCAGGACCAGAAACTGAATGTCAACGTTGTTGTCGATGACAGTATCAGGCATCCCAAAGCGAGAGCTGACGTTGCGTTCATCGTAGATGCGACAGGTTCAATGGATGATGAAATTAAATTCCTCAAATCGGATCTCAGCTACATCATTGACCACGCAAGTTCGGAAAGCAAAGTGGCGTTGCGCACGGCGGCCCTGTTCTACCGCGACGAAGGCGATGCTTATCTCACTCGCGCAAACGATTTCACGAATGATGCGTCCGAGACGCAAGAGTTTGTTTCGAAGCAAGATGCCGATGGCGGTGGCGACTACGCCGAAGCGGTGCATTCTGCGCTTGAAGCCTCGCTGCAAGACCTCTCTTGGAATGCATCGGCCCGCGCACGCATTGCGTTCCTCATCCTCGACGCACCTGCACATCACGAAACTCGTGTTATCGAGAGTCTGCAAAAATCCATCAGGCGCTACGCCAAGCATGGCATCAAGCTGATCCCGGTGGCGGCAAGCGGTATCGACAAGGACACTGAATTTATGCTGAGGTTCTTTGACCTTGCGACAGGCGGCACGTACGTGTTCCTCACCGACGATAGCGGCATTGGCAATTCCCACATCAAGGCTTCTGTCGGCGATCACAAGGTGGAATATCTTACAGATTTGATCATAAGACTCATCAAGAAATATGTGAAGTAAGGAGGTAAAAATACTTTTGATAAATTGCTTGAATGGGATGTACGCGGCATGAAAACTGCATCGTGAAAATGCGCCGGCACTATAAATAAATTTTCATTCTCTGGCATTGGAGGTTGCCGGAGAATTTTTTTAATTTGCAGGGTGGTTTGCTAGGTAGAAAATGAGCGAGATTTCGTACAGCAAAAAGAATGATCAGATTGAATGTGTGCGTTACAGGGAATGGCGCAAGTCGTACCCGCCGCATACGCATGTTAGACACATGACCGTCGGCTATATTGAAAAGGGACACGTTTGCATTGTGCTGAACGGCATTGCTGAAATCTATGGTGTGGGGGACAAATTCCAAATTCCGCCGAATACGTTGCACGAAATCAGGACTGTGGGCGATGAATGCTATTCGATGGCGGTGCTGTGCATTGCTTTGGATGCAGACGAGGTGGCAAAGGAAAATGCTGACGGGGAAGCGAAGGATTATGAGCATGCGGTTGCAAGACTTGATGAATTGCGCAAAAGTATTTTGGAAAATCCTGAGAACATTTACCTGATAGAGCAAATGGCGCATGACGCGTGCATCAGCCCGTTCCACATGATACGCGAATTCAAAAAGGCCTTCGGACTTACGCCGCACCAGTTTCAAATGCAGTGCAAAGTCCGCAAGGCACAAAAATTGCTCGCTGAGAAGCCTGCGTCCGAAGTGACTTTTGATGCCGGATTTTACGACCAAAGTCACATGGACCGCTGTTTCAAGAAGGTTGTGGGCTTGAGTCCGAAAGAATATAAACGCGCCGTGAAAACGACGACGGGTTCCAATTGAAATTGAATACTTTGTTCTAATACATACTGAAATTGATTTTTGCGCTTTTAGTATGTAAAAAATGACGTGGAAACGTTGAAAAATGCATGAAAAAATGCTTTGAAGTGTTTTTTCCCTCAAAAAAGTTGAAAAAAAGGTCGATTTGGATTGAATTTTACATACTAAGACCCCTAAAAAGAGTCTTTAGTATGTAAGGTGAAATTAAGAGTTCTGAGAATTACATACTAAATGTGGTAAATCTCTTTTTAGTATGTAATTAACAAAGCGCTGGCATAAACTTCGCGAACAGATAAAGCCCTTGGTCGCCAGCATCTACCTGGTGCGGGACCTTCGCTGGCATAATCGAGACGACGCCCGGAGCGTATTCTAGCTTGGCGCCGTCATTGGTGCAAATGCCGCTCCCTGCGATGACCTCGTGCGTTTCGAGCTGGGTTTCGTGAATATGCATTTTGATGCTCTTGTTCGGCGCAATTCTCACCAAATGATAGCTAAACGTGCCGCCGGTTTCTTTCGCGGTGATGATATGTTTGAGTTCTACGCCCTCGAAAGTCGGGTGTTTGGACCAGGCGATATCCCTGAACAGAATCGTTTTGTCGGGAAGCCTAAGCTCGCCATTGTTGAATTTTTCGAAAAGATTGTTGCCGAGAAGGGCTTTTTCCATGATTTAACTCCTTTATTTGTGATTCATTCGCGACTTTTGCTAACTGTGTCGCTGTTATGTTCGAAATCTATACGAAGGAGGGTATGGAAAAATTGGATAAAATTGCGGAAATAAGGGATGAAATAAAATTATAGAATCTTTTATAAAAAAAACGATAACTTATTGTTCTAATAAATAATATTAAGGAAATAAAATGATGAACGATTATAAGAATGTGGTTGCTAAAAAATGTGTTGAATGCTTTTGTTGGGCGTTAAAAATTTTTTTGATAAAGCGTAAACAACCAAGAACTTTTTACCAATATTCTACAATTTCAGCATTTAAAGGTGTTATTGAAGGTAACAATTTGTGGGCAACACATTGGGCTTATCTGAATGATGCTAAAGAACTAAAAAGGGGAATTGAAATTGCGCATATCGTTTTTGCAAGGATAAAGCAGATAGAGCGATTTTCGTCTAATTCTGATTATTTTAGTGTTTTGGAAAAGTATGTATCTAAGTTGGATAGTAGTATTCCGTTTAATGTAGATGTTTATGTGTTATGTTTTTCTGAAGTGAAAGACAGATTAAGTTTATGGCGTGGGTATGGTAATGGGTATAATTCGGTTGTTATTGGTTATGACGCTGATGATTTAGAAATAAATGAAAATAATTTTGGATTGCCTCTTATAGGTAAAGTTATTTACAATGAAGATGAGCAAAAGAAAATGATGTTGATGTATTTAGTGCGATATTACGAAATGATTGAAGAATTGCATAAAATTTTTCCTAAGCAAAAACGAGAAATAGAAAAAATTATGAAAAGATTTTTTCTTGTGGGAATTTTGATTTTATCGCTTTTTATAAAAGAAAAATGTTGGAAAGAAGAAAAAGAGTGGAGAATGATTTTTCTTAATCCTGACATAGATTTTCTTGATTTTAAAGTAACCGACAATGGACTTATCCCTTTTATAAAAGTCCCCATTTTCAAAGATCATGCTATTAAATGCATAAAAAATGTTTGTTTGCCTAAATCGTCGAATTTTGCTTTGAGAGAAAAGGCTGTTAAAATGTTATGGAATAAGTTTTGTAATAAGAATGATATTAAAAAGGATTTAAAAGTAAAAGAGTCTTCGATTTCGATTGTTTATTGATGACTAATTGAAAAAAGTGCTGATAAATCTCCCTACATCTCCTCTAATGCAAACGGCAGCATGTATAGGGGCTTGAGTTGTAGAGCCCCTATAATGCAGATGTTGTTTCTAACTATACCAATTTCTATAAAATCGCAGTAAAAGTCCCGAGATTACAGTAATGATTAAATTAATGTCTATAACTGCTATGGCAACTTGTCAATGTGTGATTCTAGGTCTTTAGCTCTATTGATGGGGCCTGCAATCTCGTCTGCTGCCTTAAAATTCTGAGCGCTATTAATTATAAATTCGTTAAATACGGGGCTGAATTTTATTTTGCTATCCGGTATGGTATAGTGCTCCCATAGTATTGATTTTAGGTTTCTTGATGATAAAGTCATATCCGGTAAGGAGGATTTGGTATTGAGATCATTAAGTATATTGATCCCGTAGCAAATAATTGAACGAATTATAGGAATTTGTGCGTCAAAACTGTCAATCTTAAAGGTTAAATCGGAATCGCCTGGAATGTACACAACTTGGTCTTTGTATAATGCTAAGCAGTCTTGAATGAATTTGAGGCCGTCTGTTTTTGAATCTTGTTCAATTGCGTATATTAGTTCTTCAAAGAAAGTTTTTTTAGAGCCCTTCTTAAGGTTTAGCTCGTTGTCAAAATATCCTTCGAAAACGGCTCCGCATAAGAGAGGGTTGAAGTTGGCTAATTTCTTGCTTCGAGATCCTTTTGAAAAGGCTAAGAGTTTGTTTTTGTCTGGTGATAGGAAAAACTGAATGTCAGTTGATCCGTTTTCCAATTCCTTATAGAACTGACGCCCCAAGAGGAATAAAATGTTTATTGTCCCATTGGGACGTAAATCTAGCCTTCGTATTGAAGGTATTAGCCGGTACATTAAGGAACGTATGTCTTGCGTGGGGGTATTTTGAACTTTTGAGATTAATTTTTGCAGATATGGATCGTCTGATTCGTCATGAATCAGGACTCTTGAAGATAAGTTATATTGGTTTGCAATATTGGCGATTCCCCTTGCTTGTGGTTTTTCACTGATTGTCAATTGGTTGGCAATAATATTATTTATTTTTTCAATAGTATCATCGTCTAGATAAAATTCTATCCTGTCGATGAATCTTTGGATTTTTTCAACATTATACCTATTGAGCCACTTCTTTATTCTGTTTTCGGTTAATAGACGTTTAACTACTTCAGAAGATTTATAAATGCCAATGCTGTTGCTCCATTCTTTTATAGCTATCGAAAAATCTTCCAAAGATATAGCGTCCATTATGGAATCAATCTGTTCTTCATCTAGAATTCGGTTTTCGTTTCTGAGGAGAATTAAAAGATTTGAACTCCATATGGGTGGTGCGTTTCTAGTTATTGAACCGATATTTTTGGTGAAATAGCTTATATTGTCTCTTACAATAGTGTAGAGTATTTTGTCATAATCTTTATTTCGATAAACTCTTCTAAAAGCCAATTCCGTCAACTTTTCCATTTTGAGAATAGGAATATTTTTATTTTCTAAAATCTCCGAGGAAATTAATTCAAAAATATCGACATCATTTTTTATTAAAAAGTCGGATTCTTTTTCAAACAATTCTACGCTTACTTTTTCTTCGGTCAAAAGAAAATTGTAGAATTCTTTTAAATAGAAGTCTCTTCCGTTGGAATCTATCGGGAATCTGAGGATGCTATCGCTCATTTTTTGGATTTGTTTGTTTGCGAATAGAATAGTATCTTCGATGTTCTTGCATTGGAAAATATAAAGAAGGTTGTTGAAATCTACTTTTATCTTGTTGCGTTGGATTAATTCGTGGATTAAATCTAAGTTGAGAGATAGAATAAAGTCGGTACGGTCTTTGGATGAATAAAAAATAGGAAGGTTGGTTAAGTCAATAATTTCGTCCTGTATTTTTTCAGCGATTAAAAGAACTACATCATCTTGGACTGGTGTTGTAAAAATAAAGTCAATAATGCCTATAGGAGAAAAAAGGATGTTTGTTTCGGTAAGGAGTATATTTTCCGCAAATTGCGTAATTTTTTCCGCATCTTTGGATATTCTGTCTCTTAACCTTGGATTTGTCCTAATATAATCATAGTAGTAACGAGGCTGCAGTTCATTTTGTTTACTGAGTGCAATGTCCAGGTTCGATTTTGATAATTGGAACATTTTATTTTTGATCAAAATGTCCTGAGTCGAATTGTCGTAAATGGATAAATCCTTTATTTCGAGATTGAATCCTAAAAGTTTATTTTTAAATTTCGAGTCTTGTTCTGTTTTTTTTAGAATGTTTTCAAAGATGGTCTTTCTTTTCTTGAAAAAATCAGTGATCCAATTATTTTGATCTTCTTCTGTGTTGAGTTTACTGAGTAAGTCACAGAATAATAAGCCTGAATTGTCGCTAAAAAAAGCTAAAAGGATTTCCAACTTGGATTTACTTTTGCTGAGTTTGTTATTTAGTTCTGTAATAAGTTTTCCAATAATATCGGATTTGTCATTTCGATTGCTTATGGAATCTATGTATTGATCTATAAAGTTGTTATTTTCGTCATCCTTGCTATAGTTCTGGATGGCGTTTATAAACCAATGGAGCTGCTGCGAAAGGTCATTGATTATAAGGTAGGTTAGAATGTCATTGTTCAGGACTGAAGGTTCTGACCATTGGTAGTCCCTTATTTCTCTTAGAACCAAATCTGGTTGATTAATTTCTATTTTAAAATCGGGGTTGTGATTTTCTTTAATGATGTTTAAATAGTAACGTTCCCATGTACTGAAAAGGGCGTCGTAGGAACTTTCGATATAGTAACGGTAGTCTTCGTTAATGAAACCATTGGATAACATTATAAAGAGAAGGTCTTCGTTAACTTTTTCTTTATCGGAGTATTTCTTCTCGATTTCTTTCTTTTTTTGCCTTATTATAGCTTTAAATTTTTCACTGTCTTCGCCAGTTAAGATTTGTTTTATTGATTCGCTCATTTTTTTTCCTGGTTACTGATTTGTGTCTGTTTCCGAAGAATCTTCCTGACTATTTTCTGATTCTTTTTCATAATCGATGATGGCATTGTTTAAACTATAATAGAGAACGCCTTCTTTTTTCAATATTTTTTGAAAATCATTAGGGAATAAATTTTTATACAGGATTAAAGAAAATAATTTTTCGTCATGATCTTTGCCGTAAATTTCATTCAATTCTTTTTGTTTATCTTTATTTTCCGCTTTGATTTGCTCCATGAGCTTGCCATGTTGAATTACATTCATTCTTTTGTATATTTTAAATTCGTTAAAACAGTTTTTTATTATACGGAGGTCGGTTAAGTATATCTTTATTTTTTGTAGGAAATCTTCGCTAAGATAGGGCTTGTCATCTTCTATTTTTTTGGGGTCATCTCTTAAATAATGGTCTTGTATAAATTTGATAGAGTCGTTTCCGCCGTTTATAATAGGGACGATGGTTACGATATAATCAAAAAATTTAGTCCGTTCTTCTGCTGTCAGGATGTCATCTTTAACCATGTAGATGAATTTGACATTGTCTTTGGTTGGAGGGTAGCTGTTTATCAGTTTGTTCAATTCCCTTAGTTTTGTAAAAATGCTTTGCATTTCAAATCGGTCTAAATCCTCAATGACAACGCAGTTGCATTTGGTTGCTTCGAAGAAATAAACAATCTCGCTAATATATTTGCTGAATAATGATTCGTTCTTATTTAATGTGATTTCGACATTGCTTACGCATATTTTGGAAATTCTGAGCTTGTTTATCTTCTGAATTCCCCAAAAAATGGAAATAAAGAAGATGCATAAAGTAATCGGAATGTATAAAGTATTGAGCTGAAGGGGGTGTCTCGACCAAGCTGTGATAATGTTTGATATGGTGTCATTTGCTAGGGATGAAATTATAACAATGGAGAAAAATAGCAAATAAGCCAAAATAAAGGTTTTTAGGTTTGATAAATTTTTAATTCTTGAAAAGTAGGAATATTTTAGATCGCTGCCTTTATATGAAAAAGTAATTTGTTGGATTATGGCCCTTTCGATTTCGGATTCCAAATTTTTTTTAGGTTCGTTTTTGTGTTTTGGATCGGTGAATTTGGCTAGGGATATTTCAACAATGTTCCTGTATTTTAAAAGTTTTTTTTCTTCGCGGAAGGTTTTCCAGATAGAACTTTTTCCAGAGCCGTAAGGGCCGGTTATGGCAATGTTCTTTATTTCGGGATGATTATCTAAAATGGCAAATTCAAGCTGACGGAACGCCTCGTCGGTATTCTTGTCGGCTTTATCGGTTGGCGCAAGGGGATAGTATGAGTCAGGGTCTTTTTTGTTCTTTTTTGATTTTCGTCGAAAAATAAAACATCTTATTTTTAAGATAAAATGTTTTAAATGTATTATTACTAAAATAAATCCGAACAAAAGAGGGCAGATAATAATTAATATATATTCTTCTATATTTACCAAGTAGTCTCTAAATGTTTTAGAAAGTTCTTTAAGGGTTTGAAGAACGTCATCTTGGTTGGTATTTTCAATATGGATATGGTTTATTCGACAGTCTGCACCGTGACATTGAACCTTATTGCTGTTTGAAACATTGGCGCTAGCCACAAAGCTGATGGCGAAATTGGTAGACGAACTATCTGCGTTGAGCGTTGTATCGGCGTTTTCGATTGTTTTGTTTACTTGTTGCGAACTAGGAACATTAGAGGGGTCTGCTGTTTCGCAGCCCCAGAAAATAAGGCACAGGGCTAGCGCAAATAATATAAAGATAGGCTTCATGTCAAATAAAAATCGTTTGTTTGTCTCGGATAAAATCGATTTGAATTTATAAAAATGTTTTCATGTTGAAAATTTATAATAAAATTGTAAATTAAATAAAGTAAAAATATGTGATTTGCAGGAGAAAAACTAAAAGAATTCAGGCGTCCTTCACCAAAAGCAGTGTGAAACCTATAAGCAGAATAAATTATTGTTTGTCATGCGGTAAGTTTGCTTAAGAATACCTCTGATCGGAATGATTAATATATTTTAATGTCTAGACGCTTGACAATAGTCCAAAAGATTTATATATTCTATAGTGCTCAAAAGAGCAAAATTATATAACAAACAGTGCCTTGCGGTTGTTTTTTTGCTTGTCCGCAAGGAAAGGAGTATATGAAATTGAATCCGAGTTATGTATATTTTCAATGCAACTTGATGGAGGCATTATGCTTTTTAACGTAGAAAAGCTCATGGGCATCATCGCGTGCATTATGAAAAAGATGGACGTGAAATCCATCAATTACATGAAGGTCATCAAGTTGATGTATCTTTCGGACAGGTTGCATATCGATAAATACGATTCGTCAATTTCTAACGATGAGTATTATTCGATGCCGCATGGCCCTGTTCTTTCTAGGCTTTACAATCTTATCATGAACGAGTCCTGTGACAAGTTCCAAAAAGAATGGGACAAGTTCTTTTTACGGGACGGATACGATATCGCCATAAGGGATATCTCGGTCAACGAAAAGATTCTTGAATTGTCTCGTGCCGAAGAGAATACCATTGACGAGATTGTGGATAAATATGGCAAGATGGACAAGTGGGATCCGCACAAGCTCCCTGAATGGGAAGATCCGCAGGGTTCTTCTATTCCGTTGCCGTTACGCAAGATCATGGAAGCCTTGGGCAAGGACAAAAAAGAGATTGACGCAGTCCTTGCAGAAAGTGCAATCTACGAAAAAGAGTTTGCGTAACCATGCCGCAGAGTTTCTTTATGTTCAGTGGCTCGACAAGCCACATTCATTTCGTGATTTCCGAAAAGAATTCTGAAGGGAATTCTCTGGTGGTAAACGCCTCCACGTATCGCGATATGCGCGGCGAAGATACGACATGTATTCTCCAGCCGGGGGATCATCCGTTTATCAAGGCTGTTTCGTATATCCCGTATCGATATGCCCGTGAAATGAGCTGGAATGACATTTAAAAGAAAAATCCCGTAGAGGATGTTTCTGCAGATTTGTACGATAAACTCCGTGATGGGGCAAGGCGTTCGGACTTTTTCCCGAGAAAGTTGTTGAAATATGTCTTGTAATGAGTCTTAGCTTCCAAAAATTGTGTCTAAAAGTTAAGTCTGCGGTGGTTCCCACAGGCTTCGCCATTATCCCCTGATGAAGTTCAGTATCTTGTCATAGGTCCGGTTGCTCTTGCCGATGGCCTCGATGAGTTCTCGTTTGTGATTCTCTTTGCGGCGGTCCATGAGTTCCCTGAGCTTTGCGGATGCATTCTCGTAGCATGCCTTTGCCCTTTCAAACGCAAACTTCGCCGCCTCTGTTTTCGTGTCGAGGTATCCCGACATCCTCTTCCATCTAGTCTTCATCCATCGCCTGCTTCTTGCCCTTGGCGAATTCCTTGCTTAGGACGGTTATGTTTAAGTGCAAAAATTTTGGAAGTTCAATGAGTATTGCTTTGATGTTGAATGGTCCGTTTGAAATTCGGTTGAACATTTATAAGAAAGATTCCATGCAACTCGTAGCAGAACTTGGAAAATTTTCTATTGTTAATGCAGAAAAGTAATATGCCTGATTCCATAAATGATAAACAATCCCCGGCTGAAATGGCTGCCTCTTCGGAGCAAGCCTCTGTAGCTCCGTCCCAGACTCCTTCTTCTGCACGCATCAAGCGGATGCGCGGTTGGTTGGGTGTGAAAAGTTCTTCGTCGTTGGGCGGTTATGATGATGGCGGCGGTGGTGTCGTCTACGGTGATGGGCATTCCGGTTGGAACCGGTGATATCTGATTAAGACGAAAAAAAACACGATAAATGAGATTAAGCGGTTCCTTGGATTCTTGAAAAAAGTTATATTCCGAATAAACCCAAGGTGCAAAATGTCTGTTCTTTCGTTTAAGACATACTGTATCGAAAACTACGCAGAACATAGCGGCAAGGCTTCTAGTGAAGTCTATGAACTCTTTGCGCACTCCGGTTTGCTCAAAATGTTGCAAGATGATTATGAGGACTTGCATGGCATGGGCAAAGAATACCTGATGGATTTTTTTGACAAGTGGTTTAGCGGGGCTGTAAAATGATATTATACCATGGTTCCGATTTAGAAATTGTCACACCCAAAATTATCACCTCCGAAAAGGGGCGCGATTTTGGATTTGGCTTTTATACCACGACCATCCGGGAACAGGCGGAACGTTGGGCCAAGCGTATTGCAAAATTGCATGGTCGCCAAGATGGTCTACTGCATACCCCTGTTGTAAGCGTTTTTGAATTTGACGAAGATGCTGCTCAAAATCTGAAACGGAAATCTTTTAGCGAAGCCTCGATGGACTGGCTTGAGCTGGTCGTCAAATGCCGTTCAGACCTCAAGTACCACCACGATTACGACATCGTGTTCGGCAAAATTGCAAACGACAGCGTTGGCGAAACCATCGAATATGTGCTTGCCGGAATCATGCGCAAGGAAGATGCGATTGAACGGTTGAAGTTTGAAAAGATTAACGACCAGATGTGCTTTAATACTGAGACGTCGTTGAAAACGATTCGCTTTGTAGAATCATATACTTTGAAGGTGTAGCATGGCAGCTGATACACATCATCTTGTTAAGTCTATCTTGATTCCACAAGTGGTATCAATGCTGATGGAAATTTATTCCATTTCGGAAAATGAAGCCATACGAATCGTATATACGTCACCCACAGGGAAATGCCTTGACGACGATTCGCTTGGACTTTACGGACAAAGTGCCCATTACATTTGCGGGCTTATTGAAAAGGATATTCAGAGGAACCCGGAGTTGTTGAAAGAGGCGGGGTGAGGAAGAATGCAATCCTTGGGAGAATATCCTTCCGACGTATAAATAGAGTCCAAAAATATTGAAAATCACGTTACAAGCGGGTTGTGGCGAAGTACGGGGAAAATAAAAAAAGTTCTAGTGGAGAAAAAATTACTGGACTTATTATTCTGAAGGAAAGACGATTGTTTTTGATTGAAAAGGAAAAAAAGAATTACAATATTTGGTTATTTTCTTTGTTTCAAGATTAAAATGTATGTGACATGCGTTTGGAAAGAAGTTGTTTGGTAATGGATATAATGCTTTGGGGTTATGAATAATAACAATTCCATTTGACCACATTTCATGAGCAAATTCACGTTCTTTAACTTGATATACAAACTTTTGTACTTTTGATTTCTCTTTGCACAATCCTTGGTGAAACATAATTGTATTTCGCTTATCAAAGCCTCGTTCTTTTCCAATTCGATTGAATTTTGAAAGAATTCCTAGCGGTGTTGCAATAACTGCGCTCAGGTGTTCTACGTTATCTTGATTGAAGAAAAATCCTGATGGTATTTTTGTTCCATTTGCTTTGGTATATGATTCAACCTTTCTAGGAGGATCTTGTGTAAAATCGTATCCGAATAATAATTCTATTAAAGTGCTTAACTCAATGGACTCTTTTGATTCGTCATAAAAATTTTGAATTGCAATTACAAAAGGTTTTTTGTTCAACCCTTCTTTTTCCCAGTAATGTGTTTTTAAAGCGCCTTTTTTTTCTTGTGATATATGTTTCAGTTTATCGTATAATGCACCACTCCAAAGAATTGCCATGTTATTATGAAATAGACTTTTATCGTATGTTTTATTTTCTAAGGTGTTTTTTGTGACAGCTTCTATTCCAATTGTCAGGTTTTCATTGTATACGACAAAATCGGGGGAAGTTCTTGTTCTGTCTATTTCCTTATTTTCTTCAATGAAATAATTGAATAAAAATAGTTCCCATAATCTTTGATTAAAACCAGTTGATTGAAATTGCTGAATAAAATTGCCATCAATGTCTATGTAGTAGGGCATTATTTTTTCAATCAAATTTTTTGCAGAATTCCACTCGAATTTATCTTTTAATATTTTATAATTGATGTGTTGTTTTTCTTCTTTGACTACATCTTTGAATAATTCCATTTTCTTTTGAGATTCGCAGTCGTTTTGTGGAAAAACGTCGCCATGATTTTGTAATGAATCTAATTTTTCAGAAATCCACTGAAAAGCTTCGTTTGGAGAAGGAAAATTTGTTTTGCTATCGAAACATCGTATTTTCCCGATTTCATCTTTTCCCAGTAGTACTGCTGAAAAATCTAAATCACATGAGTCTAGAATGATTGTTGCTAAAATTTTTTCGTAAGGGTCCGAAAACCATGCAATCTCTTTACCCAAAAATATGGGAAGAGCTTTATATGTCCAACGGTATAAATCAAATTTTGATTTAGATATTGATTTGATGTTTTTCATGGTCTGTAAATTTTATTTTTTTTTTGTTTTTAAAATAACTAGGAAATATTTCTCAGAGTAAATGGAACGCCAAATTTGTTATCAATCTATAAATTTTATGTCATCGTTAATCGTGAATCCGTTATGTCCACCATTAATTTGGCCTTTTTGCCTAAAAGTTATTGGAATGTATAGTTTTATTTCTTTTTTGGAATAGCAAAAAAACACTTAGGCTAAATCAATGAACTTTTTCTTTATTAGTCTTGTTATATTCGCGGATCTTATCAGGTTCAGCGAACCTATGACAAATGAAACAATCCCTCGGCAGGTGCCGAGGGATTGTCGTTAGAATTTGTATTGAGATTGCTTCGGAGCCGTTGGCCCCTCGCAATGACAAATCAGATATCGCAGGGATTAACGCTTTGTAATTTCAAAGCTCAGAGGCACGAAGTGCCGTGCTCATACATCAGAGCGCAGCGCCCTCATACCTACTAATACCTGTAATGATCAGCCTTGTATGGGCCTTCGACAGGCACGCCGATGTAGTCGGCCTGGGCCTTGGTGAGGGTCGTCAGGTGGACGCCGAGCTTTTCGAGGTGGAGGCGTGCGACCTTTTCGTCGAGGATCTTCGGGAGCGTATAGACGACGCCGCTTTCGTACTTGATGCCGGCGACAGTCTGCTTGCCCTGGGCATTGAGCCAGAGGTCGATCTGGGCGATGGTCTGGTTCGTGAAGGAGGCACTCATCACGAAGCTCGGGTGACCGGTAGCGCAGCCGAGGTTCAGCAGGCGGCCTTCGGCGAGCACGAGAATGCTGTGGCCGTCCGGGAAAATCCATTCATCGTACTGTGGCTTGATTTCGTTCCTCTTGATGCCCGGAATTTTCTTGAGGCCGGCCATGTCGATTTCGTTGTCGAAGTGGCCGATGTTACCGACGATGGCGCGGTGCTTCATCTTTTCCATCTGGGCGGCGCTGATGATGCCGGTGTTGCCGGTGGTGGTTACGAAGATGTCGGCGTAGCTAACGACTTCGTCGAGGGTCTTGACTTCGTAGCCTTCCATGGCTGCCTGGAGTGCGCAAATCGGGTCAATTTCGGTGATGATCACGCGGGCGCCCTGGCCGCGCAGGGACTGGGCGCAGCCCTTACCCACGTCGCCGTAGCCGCAGACGACTGCAATCTTGCCGGCCATCATCACGTCGGTGGCGCGGTTGATGCCGTCGATGAGGGAGTGGCGGCAGCCGTAGAGGTTGTCGAACTTGGACT
>NZ_JAFWOM010000085.1 GCF_017545445.1 Fibrobacter sp. | reverse complement strand
TTCCCAACACGAATAACGAAATGGAATCGCTGTTTTCATGGCTGAAGCGTAAGCTGAACATTCATAACGGAATGTCGTTGGAAAGGCGAAAAATGCTAATTGAGAGACTTTTTTATGCGCGCAAGCCAAGCAGATAAAGGCTTGCGGACGATTTCAGGTACCCAAATGTCATATAATCAAAAAGTACCTGTTTTCAGGTACCTTTTTGTCATATAGACCGGCGTTTTTTAAGAAGCTTCAATTCGATAGAAGACTAAATAGCCGGATACAGATAAACTTCTATACCGTGCAAGAGAATCGATTTTACCTTTTAAAGACGGACCAATTTCTGGGAAAACAGCAAGATTGTCGATTGCATCAAAGATTTCAAAGACCTACCCATTCGCCGCTTTAGGGCTGCCCAGTTCAGACTCCATGTAAGCCTTGATTTCGTCCAAATCCGCAGAGGCCTTTGGCGAAAAAACGACAGCAGCATCTATACCTCGTATTTTTTTCGCACGTCGGCAGCCGAAAGCCAACCGCCCTGTTCAGCGGAACGTTCGCCATCGGCAAGAGCCTTCTGAAGCTTCAAAGCCGCAACCATCCGTTCATATTCCTTGATATCGATGACAACATAGCATCCACGACCGTTTTTGGTCAAAAATACAGGGGAATCTTCAGACACATTCTGAAGGACCTCGTTATAATTCCGCAAATCTGAGACAGGCAAGATACAAGGCATAAGAAACCTCCACATTCAAAATACATAATTTTAAGTAAAATTTCAAGTAGAATTTTAAGAAGCCTTATTTATTTCAACAAAAGTCATAGAACTTTTGTAAAAGCCCGCAAAAAGACCACCCCCTACCGTTTCAGCAGCAGCTTCTTGTTTTCCTGAATTCCATCATTGTCAAAACGCACGGTCGGATTCTTGCCGTTCTTGAAATCGCCTTCGCTTTCGTAGAGCGAGAGTGCAACCGTTACGCCGGGCAACTTCGCGACGTATGTCTCCCCAGCAGCAACCTTGTACGTGAACGAAAATTTTTGCGAACTCGCATCCTTGAACGTTCCCTTGGGAATGCGGACCGTCTCGCCGATTTGTGCGAGCGCCGTCCCTAAACTATCGACGAATTCAGCCACCAAATACACATCAAAGAAACAAGGGGCAACGCCGGTGTTCTTGACAGTAATGTTCAGCGTGTTCGTCGCATTCTCGGAATCTTCTACAGTAACCAACTCAGCATCCGAAACGGTAAAGTTATAGCCGATAACTTTAGTCATAGAATCCGCAAGAGCCTTGTTGTCCTTGTAGAAATTGTAACCGCAGTCATCGAAATCCTGATCCAGCACGTAATAGGTCAAATGCGCAGTCCGAATCGCATCCACCCAACGCTCCGGCGTCCATTTTAGATAACCCCCAGGAATCTGGTCGGTATAAGTCAACATAATAGCATAACTTCCGCAATTTTCGGCAACAGTCGGCATATTCGCCTTGTAAGCACGCACCAGAGAATCCGCAGTTCCAGGAATGCCAATAAGGCAATCATCGCGTTTGGTAATGCCGAGACTGAGTGCATACGTATAAACGTCACCATAACCGTCAGAAGGCAATACCAACAAAGTTTTCTTGAATACCGAAGCGTAATGTTTCAGCATATCCTTCTGAATTTCAACAGAAGGCATTTCGCTGCCGTCCAAATTCGAAGTGTGCCATTCGCCCCACTCGCCGAAAGAGCGAATATCGATATATTCAATTCGCGGATCGCCATCGTATTTTGCAGCCAAAGCCGTCGCAAAATCCTTTGCAGCCT
Source organism: Fibrobacter sp. (assembly GCF_017545445.1). Taxonomy (GTDB): domain Bacteria; phylum Fibrobacterota; class Fibrobacteria; order Fibrobacterales; family Fibrobacteraceae; genus Fibrobacter. The sequence continues at coordinate 20,681 of NZ_JAFWOM010000085.1, read as the reverse complement.
GCAAATAAATCGGATCGTCCCAAACGGGAACTACCGCTCGGTAGCCTTCCCCTTTTAAAGTGGCCGTTCCCTTTTTCGCTCCCATTTCATAAACAAATTTCGGAGTCCAATCGTACTTTTCTTCAGGCGTATCATTACTTTGTATAGGCGAGGGCGTATAAGGAAAAACTCGCAAAGCATAGCCCATGTTGTGTTTCGCAAGTACATCCAGCAACTCATCCAGCTCCGTCCAATCATATACACCTTTTGCAGGATTTAATTTGTTCCACTGTTGATACCCAGAACCATAAGTCACCAAATCCCACGCCCTGTTGTTCAAAGAACCGTAAGGACCATATTCAAATTCTGGTGAAAAAGTCCATGTGGCCTCAGTCGGGACTGTAAAGCCCTTATGCGGATTGGTCAACGGACCGTCAAAAGGTTTGAGGGCGTAAACAATTTTCGATGTATCAGCATTTTCCACCGCCAAGGTGTCTTTTTTGTCATTGCGAGAACTCGAAGAGTTCGCGGCAATCCACAACGAGCTCGACGAGGTGGTCACATTCCACGACGAACTACAGGAGCTTAACTTTTCTGACGAACCGGCCACATTGTCATTGCGAGAACTCGAAGAGTTCGCGGCAATCCATGAAGAATTCGATTCACTAACAGCACTGCTTTCCCCACTCACAGGAGCAGCACTATTTTCGTCGCCGCAAGCAATGAAGTTCGCACACACAAAGCAAGCTATAATCGAAAGAAATTTTTTTAATAGACGCATCGTATTGAATATACTCTTTTTTCAGAAACGTTTACCGTTTCAGCAACAGCTTTTTGTTTTCATGAATCCCGTCATTGTCAAAACGGACGGTCGGATTCTTGCCGTTCTTAAAATCGTCTTCACTTTCGTAGAGCGAGAGTGCAACCGTTACGCCGGGCAATTTCGCGACACTAGCCTCCCCTGTTGCAACTTTGTACTTAAACGAAAATTTTTGCAAACTTCCGTCCTTAAACGTTCCCTTAGGAATGCGAACCGTCTCGCCGATTTGAGCGAGTGCCTTGCCTGTACTATCGACAAATTCCGCCACCAAATACACATCAAAGAAACACGGGGCAACGCCGGTGTTCTTGACCGTAATGCCCAACGTACTCGTAGTATTCTTGGAATCCGTAATAGTCGTTAGTTCCGCGTTCGCAACAGTAAAATTGTACCCAATAACCTTGCTCATGGAATCCGCAAGAGTCTTGTTTTCCTTGTAGAAATTATAGCCGCAATCGCTATCTTGATCCAAAACGTAATAAGTCAGGTGAGCCGTGGTAATCGCATCCACCCAACGCTGCGGAGTCCACTTGAGGTAGCCTCCGGGAATCACGTCGGTGTATTCCAGCATCGTCTTATAACCGGCCATATTCTCGGCAATGGTAGGCAAATTCGCCTCGTAGGCTCGCCGCAACGAATCCGGCCTGCCGGGAGTACCGATGAACCCGTCGTCACGCTTGGTAATGCCGAGTTCAAGCGCATGCGTATAGACATCGCCAAAACCGTTAGATGGCAGAACCAACTGGGTTTTCTTAAACAGGGATGCGTAATAGTCCAGCATGTCGATCAACACCGAATAGGCTGGCATTTCGCTCCCCAATATGTGAGACGTGTGCCATTCGCCCCATTCGCCAAAGGTGCGAATGTCAATGTATTCTATGCGCGGATCGCCATCGTATTTTTCGGCCAGAGCCTTTGCAAACTCCTTTGCAGCCCAAATATAGACGGAATCATCCCAGACCGGAGCGTATGCATGGTACTCTGTCCCACGCAAGTCAATCTGTATCTTCTTCGCTCCCATTTCATAGACAAAAGGCGGAGTCCAATCATATTCCTCTTGGGGCGGAAAATCGCTCTTGATAAAGGATGGCGTGTACGGTAACACGCGCAAGGCATAGCCCATGTTGTGCTCGGCGAGAGCGTTCAAAAGCTTTTCCAATTCCGTCCAGTCATAAACGCCCTTTGCCGGATTCAATTTATTCCACTGCTGATAACCGGAGCCGTATGAAATTAAGTCCCACGCCTTGTTGTTCAGGGAACCATAGGGGCCGTATTCAAACTCCGGCACAAACACCCACGCACCACCCGTCGGGACTGTAAAGCCCTTGTGCGGATTAGAAAGCGGGCCGTCGAAAGGTTTGAGGGAGTAAGTTATTTTCGTGGTGGAACTAGCAGAAGCACTGGATCCCGTCTGTTCCCCTACGCTTCGCTCCGAGGATGACGAGCTCCAAGATGACGATGAAGAGGTCTTAGCCCCCCTTGAAGAACTGAACGCATTGTCATTGCGAGAACTCGAAGAGTTCGCGGCAATCCACAACGAGTTCGACGAAGTGGTCTCATTCCACGATGAACTACAGGAGCTTAGCATTTCTGACGAACCGGCCACATTGTCATTGCGAGAACTAGAAGAGTTCGCGGCAATCCACGACGAGCTCGATTCTTTAACGACTCCACTTTCGCCACTCACAGGAGCAGCACCATTTTCGTCACCGCAGGCAACGAATCCGACAGCCGCAAAAATAAACAAATAACATAAAATCAAACGATTCATCCCCCACTCCTTATCACAGAATCGGTCAGTTTATGTTAATATATCTTTTTTTAGAGAAAACTATTCGCACTCCACGTACGCTAAATCAATTCTGCCCTTAATAATGCAATCTTTCGTTATCGTCCAGCCGTTCGCATTCAAAAAAGACTTGTATTCGCGTTCCGTCCATTCATGCGCAAAGCGAACCCCGACAAGGCTCAGCAATTTTTGCCACAAGTTTCTTTTGCCGCCTTCGCGGAATATAAAATTCGGAGCAACAAGCACGCCACCATTTTTCAAGACGCGACGGATTTCCGCCAACGCCTTTTCTGGATTCGGAATGATATGCAACGCATTCGCAATCACAACGACATCAAAAGAATCATCCTCAAAACGTAACGATGTCGCATCAGCCACTTCGAAATGTACGTTCTCTGGATTTTTCGCCTTGCGAGCCGTTTCAATCATCTTCGGTGCAAAATCAGTCGCAATCACGGATGATGCCGATGGAGCAATATGGCGAGCAATCATCCCCGGCCCTGTCGCCAGTTCAAGCACAACCTTCCCTTTCGACACCTCGCCAATTTGTTTATACATATAATCGTAGATATTCTTCTGCGAACGCATCGTAAACTCGTAAATCGGCGCAAAAACATTCCAAACATTCAAGCTCATAAAATTACGCCTCGCAACCGCGAGAACACTCCCTTTTTACTTTAAAGACAATTTTAATTTTCACAAATATACACTCGCGACCACTCTACGACCACTCCAATCGGACGCATTTTTCAACAAAACCAATGCGTTATAATTTACCAAATGTAGGCTTTTTAGGGTAGATTTGGCAAATTATACAAGCTATCCAATGTAATGGATTTAGGAATTTGTCTAGCACAGGAATTGTTCTTGAGTCCTTGAGCCGTCACAAATGTGAGCATCGGAGATTTACGAGTTTTGGTGATTTCCTTGAATCGACCAATTTTTTCCAGAAGTTCGTTTAAATACTCCTGTTTAACCTCATAAGGAGTCGTAGAAAACCTCATTTCGCAAATATTGATAACATTGTCGATTCTATCTATCAAAAGATCGAATTGTATGCCTCCATCTTTACCCGTATATGTCCAGCTGCACGGAGTACTTTCAATTCCAGAAATTCCAAGAGCACTCAAAATTTGCGGATAGTGTTGCATACAAAGCATTTCAAAAGCATAGCCACACCAATTATTATATTCCGGTTTTCCTTGAATTTGCATCCAATGATTAAGTCGGCCTTTTGGACGCTTTGCCAAGAACCTAAAATGAAAAAGCGTGTAAAAATCAACTAGTTGAATCAACTCATCTTTTGTCTTTTTGCCGAAAGGACTGTAACGCCTAATGAATCCGCAATTTTCGAGGTCATCCAAAGCCTTGGAAACGGCCCCACTACTTTCAATGGATAATTCTTCAATCAATGCGTTTCTAGTCATGCCCATTTTCTTTTGGGCAAGAGCTTCTACAATAGCAATATATTTCTCAGAATTGCGGAATAGAGCATGGTACAAATTTTGGAATTCATTGCGCAGCTCCCCATCTTCACTGAACAAGAGCCTATCTACATTCTGCGCAAGGCTTTCACCGTTATCTAGATGTTTCAAGTAATACGGAACGCCTCCAAACACCATATAAAACAGGGCGATTTCAAAACGGTCCATAGAAAAGTTCTTCGCCTTCAAAAATTCTTCATATTCTAGAAGCGTAAAGGGAGAAAGCTTTATCTGGTGTGTTACACGATTGTGCAAACCGCCCCTATTATTGATGAGTTTATTCATCATCCAAGAAGTGGCCGAACCGCAAACAATCAATTTTACAGCAGGATCATCGGATGCCCAAGAGTTCCAAAAATGTTCCAAGGCACTCACAAAATCTGACCGAGCCGTATCAAACCACGGGAGTTCATCAATAAAAATAATCTTTTTGTTTTTACGAACGCTTGACAATTCATCTCGCAAGAGCGCAAAAGCTTCAAACCAGTTTTTTACAGATACCTTCTTAGAAAAATATTGAAAAAAGGCATCTGCAAAATTATTCAGTTGTCTTTTAAAATCAGAATTAGCAAGTCCCGTCATGTAAAAAGAAAAATCCTTTTGAAAGAGACTCTTTACAAGGTACGTCTTACCTACACGCCTACGTCCATAAACAGCGATGAATTCAGCATCATCACTATCTATAAACTTATTCAACAAGTCAATTTCGCGTTTTCGACCAACAATCAGTTTTTCAGTCATGGCAGCTCCTATACTTTTCCAAATATATATAAAATTATGCAGATTTGGAAAAATATAAGCCATAATTTACCAAATGTAGGCTTTTTATGGTAGATTTGGCAAATTATAATCAAACCATGCATTAGAAAAGGACGCTTGGCGAGCGTCCTTTTGAATTTTCTAAAGCCAACAGATTAAATGACGGCAAATTTTTTAGTCCTTAACGCAACGAATTGAATATCCGTTCGTCTTGCCTTTATACAAAAAATTATTCTCTAAATTCGTTCCTATCACCACACCAATAGCGGTTTCAGCACTATCATCCGAAGCACTCCAAAAATATCCCAATGAACCAAGTTCATCAAAAACCATCTCAAATCCATCATAACCATAATAGCCGGATTTTTGAGCAGAGAAGCCAAACTTGTCTTCCCTTCCAAGGCGTTCATCTTTCTGCATCAAAGCGTCCCAGCTTTTCCCTACCGTTTCATACAATTTTTTCCATTCCAATGATTCAGGCAAATGCCAGCCCGAAGGGCAAATTCCGCGAACAGGGCGTTTTGAAGAGCACTTTTTTTCACTACCACATCCTTTCCCATTCTTTGAAAATTTCCCGGCACTATCCATCGCTACAGACCAAGTATATAAACGACCATACTTAGCACATTTTTCTTTATCATCATTATAGCACCAAGAACGCCCACGTAAACTCGGATAATTCGCGCTATCAGCATAATTCAAGTTTTCCGCCATCCACACTTGGTCACCAATTTTCACAACTTTATACGCATGTCCGTCTCTTGAATCCGTAATTGTTTCCGACCTGCTTGCAATATCATCAAGCCGTTGCTGTTCCTTTTTTTCTTCAGCACGAAGAGCTTCCTCTTTCTGTTTTTTTCGTTCAGCATCACGAACTTCACGCTCTTTTTTCCTACGTTCTTTGTCTGCAGCAACTTCCTCTTTTGTTTTGCAACGTTGAGGTTTCTTTTCATAGGCTTCATTTTCATTCACGCAAAAATAGACAATGTTCGTATTGTAACAGTCGGTCAACTCCGAACCATCATCACATGAATAAAAACATGTAGGCACTTGCCGATACAAGCCCCTTTTGTTAAAAACACATTTCAGAGGATCTGTTCCAACTGGATTTTTAGCCAAAGCCAAATCTGCAAACAAGAATACAATTCCTAGAATAAGCATGTTCATTTTCGTCTTTTTCATTTTATCATCCCTTTTGAAATTAAATTTTTCGAGTGTTTTTAGAGTGCCTTTTTAGAGCGTCTTTTTATCTTGCGACTGCAAGTAAAGATAGTCAGCCCAAGCTTTTTCAGAGAATGCAATTTTACTCATTTTCCATGGACTCCAATTCTTCCATGGTTTTCACAACGACCTTTCCAGAATTCAGTTCTTCCGCACTTTCTTTCAAAAACGCCATGTTTTTGGCGTTGTAAGCAGCCTGAGGTTCGCGAATTTCAAACGGAATCTTATGTTCGTTGATAACGTTTTTCATAGACCAAATCGAATAAAATATTAAATTGTAGAAAGGCAGAAATATGAACCAACCTATTTTACCCATTATCCAAGGTCTAACCATCCCGTTTCTAGGGACGGTTCTCGGTGCCGCCTGCGTATTCTTTATCCGTGGGCAGATGAAACAGAACCTCAAGCGAGGTCTCCTTGCGTTTGCAGCAGGAGTCATGGTTGCAGCCTCCGTCTGGAGCTTGCTCCTCCCAGCTATCGAGGCGAGCGAACATTTGGGTAAATTAGCATTCGCCCCTGCCGCAGTAGGGTTCTGGGCTGGCATTTTGTTCTTGTTCATTTTGGACAAAATCACACCGCATTTGCATTTGGGCAGCAAAACGCCCGAAGGCCCGAGAGCAAAACTCAAACGCACCACGATGCTCACGCTCGCCGTGACGCTCCATAACCTTCCCGAAGGCATGGCCGTTGGCATCGTCTTTGCAGGCTGGCTTTCCGGGAACGTCGCCATCACGCTCTCCGCAGCATTCGCACTTTCCATCGGCATTGCCATCCAGAACTTTCCCGAAGGTGCTGTCGTCTCGCTTCCGCTAAAAGCCGAAGGTGCGTCTCGCAAAAAAGCATTCGCACTCGGAGCACTCTCCGGAGCCGTTGAACCCATTGGCGCACTAATCACCTTAATCGCCGCCGAAATTCTTTCGCCGTTCATGCCGTACTTGCTCTCGTTTGCCGCAGGCGCAATGATTTACGTTGTCGTAGAAGAAATGCTCCCCGAAGTGAGCGAAGGGGACCACTTTGACGCAGGCACAATCCTCTTTGCCGTCGGCTTCACGCTCATGATGGCGTTGGACAGCGCACTGTAGAAAAACGGATAATCGGGCTAAAGTTGCAATTTTTCATCAACTTTAGCCCATAAATACCACATTAGAGGGCTAAAATTGCAATTTTTTGTTGATTTTAGCCCACTAATAATGTATTTTACAATTATGAACATTATTGGAAGACTCAAAGAAATAAGAGAGCTTGACTATATTTACAAGTCCGGCAAGCCCGAATTCATCGCCCTATATGGCCGTCGCAGAGTTGGCAAGACTTACCTGATCGATCAAAAATACGGTAACGAATTCGCATTCAAGGTTACCGGAATAATAGACGGCACAAAGCAAGAACAAATATCCAGCTTCGTGCAAGCCCTGCGTGAAATCGGCTATCAAGGGAAAATGCCCGAATCATGGCTCGACGCTTTTTTCCAGCTACAAGAGCTTTTAAGTTTGAAAATCCCAAAAAACAAACGCAGTATCATCTTTATCGACGAACTCCCCTGCTTTGATACACCAAAATCAGGTTTTATAAAAGCTTTGGGGCACTTTTGGAACAACTGGTGTACAACCCATCCCGAAATCATGCTGATTGTCTGCGGAAGCGCCACCACTTGGATGATAAAGAATCTAATAGATTCGCACGGAGGCTTGCACAACCGTATTACGCATGAATTTCACATTCGTCCATTCACCTTGTCCGAAACAGAAAAATACCTCGAAGCAAGAGGAATTTCATGGGACAGGCTTTCCATTTTACAAATTTACATGGCCTTAGGAGGTATCCCTTACTACCTCGATTTACTGCAAGTAGGAGAAAGTTCAGTACAAAGTATTGATAGACTTTTCTTTTCAGACGACGCAAAACTTCGACATGAATTTAAAAGACTTTTCAATTCTCTTTTCAGGAACCCCGAGAGGCATATTTCTATTATAAATGCACTTTGCAAAAAGAAATCTGGGCTAACCCGAGAAGAAATCGCTTCTGAATTAAAAATTCAGAACAACGGGCATCTAAGCAAAATTCTTGAAGACCTCATACAATGCGACTTCGTACGTTATTACCGCACCCGAGGCAATAAAATCAAAAAAAATAGCGGATTTTTTCAGCTTATTGACTTTTTCGTGATTTTCCACAACCATTTCAACAGCAAAACGACCGACGTTCACTACTGGAGCAACCACATCAACACGCCCCCAGTTAGTTCCTGGATGGGACTTGCATTTGAACGAGTTTGTTATTCGCATATTGAACAAATCAAAAAAGCATTGGGAATTGATAAAATCGCAACAGAATACTACTGTTGGCGATATCAAAACGATGACAAAAGAGCGCAAGTCGATCTAATTATAGAACGAGCCGATCGAGTATTCAATGTTTGCGAAATCAAATATAGCGATCACGAATATTCTCTGCAAAAAGACGAAGATTTAAAAATTCGAAATCACGTTGGGGCATTTAAAGAAGAAATAGCGAAAAAGCATACAACAATTCCTACATTAATAACGACGTTTGGACTCAAACAAAATTCATACGCATCCACAATTCCTGTAACAATTTCTCTTGACGATTTGTTCGCCGAAATTGAATAATTGGTACAGCCACATTTCCAACAAACATCTTATTAACTCTAAAGTTATTTACTCCAGAGTTAATATAAACCTTTGTACTAAAATCAATTGCTTTACAGCTCAATATAATGCGGAATGATATCTTCGTAGTTCCCGTCTTTGAGCAAGAAGCCTTTGGGGATCACGCCGAGCTGGGTGAAGCCTAGCTTTTTGTACAACTTCAGTGCAGATGAATTCGTAGCAACAACCGCATTGAACTGCAAAATCCTGAAGCCAATTTCCTTAGCTTTTGCAAGGCAATCCTTCACGAGGAATTCACCGATATGCTGGCCGCGTTTATTCTTCTTGACAGCATAGCTCGCATTCGAAATGTGCCCACAACGCCCGACGTTATTCGGGTGAAGAATGTACAGCCCAACTACTTCGCCAGAATCAGCATCAATAGCGATGCCCGTAAACGACTGCGACATGAAAAATACGTCTCCCGTCTGCGAGTCAAGCGTTTCCATCTGCGGAAACGCGATTCCGTCTTCGACAATATCGTTCCAAATTTCAATGGCGTCGTTGATATACTTTTCGCTGTAGGGTTCGATTTTGAGCATGATTTTTACCACTTTTTTAACTGGGAAATGCACCTTCGAGCATCTTTTTTATGGTGGAGAATATATAAAATTTGCCATAGCGTAGAGATTTCTATATTTGGCCGCAAATGAAAAAGCTACTTGATTTCGACAGCGAGCATTTGTGGCATCCGTATGCGGCGCTGAAAAATACTCCGGCCAGATTCCTTGCGAAATCCGCTCATGGAACGACGATTGAAACGGCTGATGGATTGAAATTGATTGATGCCGTATCGAGTTGGTGGTGCATGGCACATGGGCATAACGCCCCTGAAATTGTCGAAGCAATTCAGAAACAGAGCGAAAAGATGTGCCATGTGATGTTCGGCGGTTTTACGCACGAACCTGCGATTGAACTGGGCGAAAAGTTGGTGAATTTTTTGCCGGAAGGTCTCAACAAGATTTTCTTTGCGGATTCGGGAAGTATCGCCGTAGAATGCAGTGCAAAAATGGCAGTGCAGTACCAGCATTCGCAAGGCCGCCCGGAACGTTGCAAGTTGGTCGCCTTGAAGGGCGGCTACCACGGCGATACGGCAGGCGCAATGGCACTTTCAGACCCTGACGGAATGCATACACTTTTCCGTGGAATTATGCCGCACCATTATTTTGCTGAACGCCCGAACTGCCGCTTTGACGAGGCTTGGAATCCGGCGGATTTCGCTTCGATGGAACGCGTCGTCGAAGAACATAAGGATGAAATCGCAGCCGTGATTTGCGAACCCGTATTTCAGGGCGGAAACGGCATGTGGCTTTATAACGCAGGCTACTTGAAATCACTCCGCGAACTTTGCGACCGTTACGGGATCTTATTGATTTTGGACGAAATCGCTTCGGGCTTTTACCGCACGGGACCGCGTTTTGCGATGATGCATACTGCCGAAAAGGACTGCGCCGACTTTGTAAAGCCGGATATTATGTGCATCGGCAAGGCTCTCACGGGCGGAAGCATTACGATGGCCGCTTGCGTCGCATCCGAGAAGGTCGCCGAAACAATTACGAACAGCAAGATTCCCGCATTTATGCACGGTCCCACTTATATGGCGAATCCTTTGGCTTGTGCCGCAGGAATCGCTTCGCTTACCCTGTTCGAAAACCGCAATTACGAGGAGAACGTCGCACGGATTGAAAAACGCTTGAAGCAAAATTTTGAGCCGCTCCGTACGCTTGAAAATGCAGCGGACGTGCGTGTGCTGGGAGCAATCGGAGTCTTGGAACTCAAAGCGAAACCTTCAGCGGACGATATTCTGCGCGTGATTCGCGAAACCGGCGTGTGGCTCAGACCGTTCTGCAATTACGTCTATACGATGCCTCCGCTCATTACAACGGATTCTGAAATCGACCGCATCTGCGAAGCGATTAAGATGATTGGCGAATGTGAACCCGCTCCTGTCGTAGAAGGCGAAGACGAATTCCACGAGTAAATACAACTTAAATTTTTTCTTCAAACGGAACTAAGGTAACGCAGTTCCGTTTTTTCTTGGACACGTAGAGAGCCTTGTCGGCAAAAGAGAGCATGTCCGAAACAGTTCCGTCCCCGAATGTTCCGCCGAAGCTCATCGTCAACTGTACATTCGGGTAATCTTGCAGTTTAATTTTTTCTGCCAAAGCACGCATCTGTTCAAGTCTGATTTTCAGTGTTTCATGACTGATATCCTTGAACGAGATTAAGAATTCATCACCACCATAACGCACGACGCGGTCCAAGCTACGAACAGATGAATTCAGTATCGACGCCACGGCAGCAAGGGCAGCATCGCCACACTGGTGACCGTAATTGTCATTAACATCTTTGAAAAAATCGATATCAGCCATTACAACGGCTTGAGAATTACGCGATGCTAGTTTATCATCAAAATACTTACGATTCATCACTTGTGTCAACGAATCCTTGTAGATTTTATCATTTATTTCCGCGATTTCGTTCGTTTTATCGGTAAAGCCGAATACGGTTGTTTCTTCGCCAGTTCGCACAACCTTCATCTCAACATACTGACCGAGTTCATTGTGAAATATTTTTGATAAACTGCCACCGACGTGCAAGTATTCTTTAATATAGGACTCATCAGCCACTTTCCGGACACTATCCCGATCCTCTTCATGAACAGACGTATTGATAAGTTTTTCAACAAGAGCCTTGAACAGAGGCGGTTCATTCATGAAGCTAAGTACATTCTTGATTCGATCGCTAACGCGGAAAAATTCCACCTTTTCAGTTACAAAATCAACCCCGACAACGGAGTCATATCCGTTCATGAGAGCATTGATCATATTTTGTTGTTTACGATTCTGCTCCAAGAGTTCTTTCTCTTGTTCCAACTTTGTCATTTGAGCATTCACATTTTCGACAAGGTACAGGACTCGACGTAGAGGCTTTTCATCGCCAATGCGTACAAACATCGCCTTGCTCCAGCCGTGAATCTTTCCATGAAAAATTTCTGAAATAACATTTGCGTTTTTCATGCGTTCTGGCAACGTTGAAAGGGTCGTAAAGATCTTGATGGATCTAACACTTTCTGGGCACGCCAGGTTCACCATGATATTGGTAAGACTTTCTTGTAGCGTGTTGCCGCCTTTCATAAACTTATCGATGAATTCATTAGTCTTGATAGGAAAAGCGGTTTTATCCTCAAGATCAAGTACATGCATCGAAATATACAGTTCAGTTGTGGCGTAAGTTATAGCTGTGAAAAACTCCGCAGAGTCCACAGGAAAGTCTGCTATAAATTTTTTGTAATTGTCCATAACCGTTACCAAGAAAAATCATTACTCCCGTTACCTGTAAAAATATATTCATTTCAATGAAAACGACAATACCATTTTCTAAATTGTGGCACGCAAATGAAGGCTCTTATGGATTATTACAGTTTAAAAATGCGAGCTTCGCAGCAAATTGACGAAGGCGAACAGAAACACGAACAGCATATTTCCGGTGCAGAACGCATCGTGAGCCGCGATTCCGTAGAAGCGGTGTGTACGGCGATGGTGCGCCGTGCGATGAATCATTCCAAGGGCGACCCGGATTTTATCAACGTGAAAATCGAAAAGGTTCACGAAAGCGACATCCAAATTTTGAAGGCATTGCCTGTAACGCGGATTGATGTGGAAACGTGGCAGGAAGGACTGGAGAAGGCGTTTGGATTGGTTAGTAAAGCTGTGATGGATGTTCATAAAGAAAGTTCCCTGAGCGTGCCGAAGGGAACGAGTGAAAATGCCTGCCTTCAAAACTTCGCCACAAATTTGCCAGAACTCCTGCGGGCAACGTTCCCGATGCGTGGTGCAATGCTGTACGATATTGCGACGGGCGAACGACTAGAACCTAACCACGAACGCGGCGTGCGAGCGACTTATATGGACGCTCTACATTCGAGCGAAGTCGATGGCGGCAAAAATCATTTTAACGAAGCGATTGTACTTGCAACCAAAGTAGCGAACGCCCCGGGAATGGTCGCAGAATTTTGCGTGAGCGATGACCCGAATTACGTGACAGGCTATGTCGCAAGCAAGGAACTCGGTTATGTGCGCATCATGAAAATGAAGGAAATGGGCGACGAAAACGGAGGCCGCATATTCCTATTTGATTCACGCAATGCCTCCGCCGAAGAATGCATCGAATACTTGCAAAAGAAAAAAGTTTTGGTGGATGTCTCCGCGAGTCATCCTGAGTGAAATAAGTGAATGTAAAAAATGAATTGTGTCATCCTGAGCGTGGTTCGGCAGGCTCACCAACCTTGTAAGGTCCCTGAGCTTGTCGAAGGGCCGCAAGGTTCGAAGGAGCAGGATCCAGGGCAGAATAGCATGAACAAACAAATCTTAGACTCTTTTACAAAAGACGCGTTAGAGGCAGCACGTGCGAACAATACTTATCGTTCGATGCGTTTGATGGAAACGCCAGAATCGTCGCACGTTAAAATCCGTACAGCAAACGGAGTTTCGCAAGAACAAATTCTGTTGGCATCTAATTCATACTTGGACCTCGCAAACATTGATGAACTCAAGCAGGCGATGGCTCAGGCAGTTCTTGAATGGGGAACAGGTAGCGGCGGCGCTCGACTTACAACGGGCAACAAGATGCCGCATCAAGAGCTTGAAGAATTTATCGCAAAATTCAAGGGCGAAGAATCCGCCATTACGTTCAATACAGGCTATATGGCAAATGTTGGCACGATTTCATCATTGTGCGGCAAGAACGACTTTATCTTTAGCGACGAACTGAACCACGCAAGCATTATCGACGGGATTCGACTTTCCCGTGCCAAGTGCTTTGTCTATAAACACAATGACATGGCAGATTTGCGGCGTGTAATTCAAGAAGCAGAAAAGTCTCGTACGTATGCACCCACATCGCCAATTCCTCATAAACTCATCGTGACGGATGCCGTTTTCAGTATGGACGGCGACCTCGCGAATTTGCCGGAACTTTTGCGTATCGCAAAAGAAAATGATTGTCTCTTGATGATTGACGAAGCTCACGCCACAGGCGTACTCGGCAAAACAGGACGCGGACTTGCCGAACATTACGGCTGTGCTCACGCCGATGTAACTGTCGGGACTTTGAGCAAAGCAGTCGCAGCCGAAGGCGGATTCGTAGCAGGTCCAAAGCAATTGACGGAATTCCTAAAAAACAAATCTCGCAGCTTTATTTTCACGACAGCGATGGCTCCTGCCGTTGCAGCAGCCGCTTGCAACAACTTGCGTTACATCGATGCGCATCCTGAACGCGTTCAAGCATTGCGCGATAACGTAAAATTTTTCTACGAATCCTTAAAACGCGAAGGCGTGAACGTTGAGCAATCACCATCTGCAATTGTTCCAATTGTCATCGGTGACGAAGCAAAAGCGATGCAAGTTTCTGCAAAACTTCAGGAACTGGGAATCCTAATTCCCGCGATTCGCTATCCGACAGTAGCCAAGGGGCAAGCCCGCCTGCGTGCAAGCCTGATGGCCACGCATACAAAAGAACAACTACAAACCGCTGCCAGCGTCATGGCGGACTTGATCCGCCATCTAGACTGATGTCTTCTGCCGCCTTGGCTTCAGAATTCCTAACCACTAATCACTAACCACTGTTTACTCTTTATGTCCAAAGGATATTTCGTTACAGCTACCGGAACAGATGTCGGCAAAACATTCATTACCGCTCTCCTCGTAAAAAAGTGGCGCGATTCCGGCATCGTTGCAGGTTACTACAAGGCGGCCCTCAGCGGCGCAGAACTCCGCGACGGCAAATGGGTCGCCGGTGACGCCGACTATGTGAAAAACATTGCAAATCTTCCCGATACGCAAGAACAGCTCGTGAGCTATGTCTATAAAGAGGCTGTCTCTCCGCATCTCGCAGCCCGCAAAGAAGGAAATCCCGTGGAGTTGACGAAGGTCAAAGCCGATTTTGATGCGGCTTGCGCTCGCCACGAGTTTATTTTTGCCGAAGGCAGCGGGGGAATCATTTGCCCCATCCGCTATGATGTCGGCGCAATTTCTTCTGGCGACAAATCTCAAAAGATTTTCCTCGAAGACATTATCAAGACCGTGAATCTCCCGATTCTCGTGGTAACGACGGCGGCTCTCGGCTCCATTAACGCTTGCGTGCTCACCGTAGAATACGCCCGCAGCCGCGGCCTCGATGTCCGTGGGCTCATCGTAAACCGCTACGGCTCTAGCGGCAACCTAGAAATGGAAGACGACAACATCCGCATGATGCAAGACTTGACAGGCCTCGAAATCCTTGCGAAAGTCAAAGACGGCGACACCGATTTAGGTGTACAACCGTTTTAAACCTTAATAGAATGTGATTCCAGTTCCGCCTTCTGTCATTGCGAGGAGCGTAGCGACGTGGCAATCTCTAATCACTTTTCTAATTCCGCTTTTAAAGACTTCAGGAACTGCGCGGCGGGTTTGCTGAACACGGGATTCTTTTTCCAGACGACCACAAGACCGCTGGTACGTTCGGGAGAAATGCGCACGAACGCAAAGGGACTGTCTTTCCCGGTGTTTATCAGGCGTTCAAG
Organism: Fibrobacter sp.; assembly: GCF_017545445.1. GTDB lineage: Bacteria > Fibrobacterota > Fibrobacteria > Fibrobacterales > Fibrobacteraceae > Fibrobacter. The sequence goes on along the minus strand of NZ_JAFWOM010000085.1, from coordinate 5,398 downwards.
CGTGAGGGCGGCACCCATTCCTTGTTCTACACAGACTGCAGCATTGTATATAAGGTTGTAAGTGCCGACAATGTTTAGCGATTTCAAGTCTCGCCCGAGCCAACCCGTGAATTCTCGGGAATCAAGTGTTTGTCGTGAAACTAACAGCGGAATGTTCGCAAAATCGCGGGCGATTATCTTCGATTTCTTCGCAAGCGGATGATCCTTGCGCAACAGTAGTCCCCATGAGTCTCGGTCGGGGAGCGTCAGGTATTCGTATTTTGTTTTGTCGACGGGCTCTACCAATAACCCGAAATCAATCAAGCCTCGGTCCAGTTTCTCGGTTACATCTTCCGCATTTCCGCTAGAAATGTTCAGGCAGATTTTCGGATATTGTTTCTGCATTTGCTTGCAGGCATCCGCGATGGGCTTGAAACCTTGCGTTTCGCCTGCGCCGATATACACGTCACCCGCTATTTCTTCCTTACTCGATTCGGCAAATTCCTTTTGGGTGTGCTTCACGAGCTCCATGATTTCTTGCGCACGCTTCTTGAAACGCAGGCCCTCTTCGGTTAGCGTCGTCTTCTTGTTGCTGCGCACAAAGAGCTGTGCCCCGATTTCTTCTTCGAGTTCCTGCATCTGGCGCGAAAGCGTCGGCTGCGTCACAAAGAGCACATTGTTCGCCGCCTGAGAGAAACTTTCCTGTTCCGCCACTGCCAAAAAGTATTTAAGAGTCCGTAGTTCCATAGGCATAAATATATATTATTTATGCCTCAAAAGCATAAATGGTTGGTTTGGTACGCTTTTTAAGCCAATTTGGGCGAAATGAGGCCTTCCTTCTGGTACACAACCTTGTGGACCACAACTTTGTGTACTTTTTGGTGCACAATATTGTGTACCGACAAAAAATAATGTATATTATAGGCGGAGGTTCTTATGAACGACGCTTTTATATATGGTTATGCGGTCGAAGGCGAAAACTTTACGGATCGCGAAGCCGAGACCAAAAGGCTCAAGGCGAATTTTGAGCACGGGGTAAACACCTTGCTTATCTCCAATCGTCGTATCGGCAAGACCTCCCTGGTTCGCCATGTTGGCCGCTTGGTGAATCCGAAAAAGACCCTCGTCGTTTATTTGGACATCTTTGACTGCCGCAGCGAATACGATTTCTACAATAAACTTGCGACCGCGGTCTTGCAGCAGACTTCGTCAAAGATTGATTCTATCCTGCAAAATGCGAAGAATTTTTTGAGCCGGGTTTCGCCTAAAATCAGCATGGGGCCGGATCTGACGTCTGAATTTTCGCTTTCGCTGGGTATCACTCCGAAGGAGTATGCTCCCGAGCAGATTTTGGAATTGGCTGAAAATATTGCGAAAAAGCAAAAGAAACGTATTGTCGTTTGCATCGACGAGTTTCAACAGATTGGCGAATTTCCTGATTCGCTCTCTGTACAAAAACGGCTTCGTGGTGCATGGCAGTTGCAGCAGAATGTTTCGTATTGCCTGTTTGGCAGCAAAAAGCACTTGCTCACAAACATCTTCCAGAACAAGAGCATGCCTTTTTACCAGTTTGGCGATGCCATTTACTTGGGCGTCATTTCTACTGAAAATTGGGTTCCCTTTATTTGCGGTAAATTCAAAAAGCAGGGACTTCGCATTGATGAAGAGCAGGCTTCAAGAATTTGCAGCGAGGTGGAGAATTATTCTTCTTATGTGCAACAGCTTGCCTGGTTGGTAATGCTGCACACGGAGCGTGAGGTATCTTCAGAAATAATTGATGTTGCCATGAACGAACTCATCGCACAGAACTCAGCGCTCTTTATGCAGCAGACGGAAGGGCTTTCCAGCTACCAGATGAATATGCTCCGGGCGATTGCTGCGGGAATTCATAATGGTTTCCTGTCGCAGGAGGTGTTGGAAACCTATCGCCTCGGAACCAAGTCGAACATTCCTCGGATAAAGAAGGCTTTGATAGATCGAGATATAGTAGAACAGCGAGAAACGGGCCTCTATATCAGCGACCCCATATTCAACAAGTGGTTCAGAAGGTTTTAAAAATGAACATCAATTCTCTGCCGAAACACTACCGTAGTCGTTTGCTCCGTGAAACGAACTGCATCCACAAAGAACCGATTCCGTCACAGCACCTTGCAAAGCTTTTGAATGCTTGCCCAAAATATTCGAGAGTTTTGTCAAGTATTCCGGTGATTTTGAGTTTTCGCTATTCTTAGATCTTTGGCTCGATAAAAGCGCGAATATGCCTCCCTTTAAGGATATGTTCACGAAAGATTATCCTGCAAAATTCAACTTCCCAAACATTGACGAGCGCAAAATCCATCGCCCCTATAGGCCGACTAAAGAAGAATTTAACGAGTGGCTTGACTATACAGACGACATCAATGAAAACCTTGCGGAATTCAAGACAATCCGCGAACATTTTGAAAAATATTCGGATAAACCCGCCTTTGCTGATTTTGATGCGCATTGCCTCCTGGATGATTTGCGCATGGCTAAGGAACATTCTGCTGCAATTGTTGAAAGGTATCGTCGGCAAATCGGTTTTACCCGCATAGACATGGACAAGATTACGCCTATTATCAGCGCCGTTATGGAACTGAACAACAAGGCTGATCCTTGCCCTTGTGGCAGCGGGCTCAAGTACAAAAAGTGTTGCGGCAAAATTGTGAATTAAGGGCAAAAACACAGTCCCACCCAAGGTTCCAAAGTTGGTTGTGCGCCAAAACTTAAAATTTTTACAAAATCTTCACAATCTTGGGAATTTCCATTCAACAATCTTAGGAATAATTATTCAACAATCTTGGGAATTTTGTATATTTAGGTCAAAAAGAGGTTCGAAATGGACAATTATCGCCCCCGATACATCGAAAGCCAAATTGAGCGATTGCTTAAGTCCAGTAGCGCGGTTCTAGTCGCTGGGCCTAAATTTTGCGGGAAAACCACGACATGTCTTCGTATGTCAAAAAGCAATGTTCGCCTTGCTACACGCCGGAACATTGAACTGGCCCGAATGGAACCGCACAATACTCTCTTGGGCGAACAACCCAGGCTTATCGACGAGTGGCAGACCGTCCCCGAACTTTGGGACGAGGTCAGAGCATGGGCCGATGAGAATCCAGGTTTCGGACAGTTCATTCTGACAGGCAGTTCCACCCCTGCAGACAAAAGCCAGATTCACCATTCCGGCGCAGGTCGCATCGTGACGCTCCCCATGCGTCCCATGTCACTTTTTGAATCCGGCGATTCCACCGGATCCGTTTCGCTTGCGGAACTTTTTTCTAGTGATGCGCCCAATGTTTATGATACAAATGAAAAGCACTCCCTGAAAGACATGGCGTTCTACACCTGTCGCGGTGGCTGGCCCCTTTCGATTCTTGACGATCGAGAAGTTGCCCTCGATGTCACGGCAAACTATTACAACGGCCTATTTAATTTCGATACAAGCGAAAATGAAAAATTCCGCAACAAGAAACCCGAAGTTCTGCGGATGATTCTGCGCAGCTACGCCCGAAACATTTCTACCGAAGCCGCCTACAGGACAATCATTCAGGACATTATCGAATCGAATAACCGGACCATGGACACAAAGACCTTCGATGACTACTGGGATGCACTCAAGGATTTGTTCATCATCAGCGACATTGAAGCCTGGAACCCCAACCTCCGCAGCAAGGCTGTCGTGCGCACCACACCCACAAGGCATTTTGTCGACACATCCATCGCATGCCAGGCACTTGATATTTCTCCCGACGATTTAATGGCCGATTTAAAATTCTTCGGCCTATTCTTTGAGGATTTGGCGGTACGCGATCTGAGCATCTATGCGAGTCTGCTTGGCGGAACTGTTAAACATTACCGAGACAGTCGCGGACTGGAATGCGATGCGGTTGTCCATACCAGTAAGGGGAAATGGGGTGCCATTGAAATCAAACTTGGTGGCGACAAACTCATTGAAGAAGGTGTCGCAAACTTGAACAAACTAAGGGATGATATCAACGACCCGAACATGGCCTTTATGGCGATTGTCACCGCCACAGGCCCCGCATACCGGCGCAAAGACGGAATATGTGTCATTCCTCTAAATTGCTTGAGAGCGTAACTGCAGGATTGCTACGATATTCTGGCAGAAATGTTGCCATCCTATTGAATGCGTTAAAAATAACTTAAAGGCAGTGGTTTAACAATTACTTATTTGCTATACACTATATGCCTAAAAAGCATAGCAATCCATAGTAAATAAGTAATTGCTATTGCAAGGCGTTTTAGTTATATTATGAGCGTAAAGGGAGATGTCTGCGGGCATGACAATCCCGAAGGAAGATTATTATGAAAAACGTTCTAGTGATTTCGAGCAGTTTGCGTACCAAGAGCAATTCCGAGGCGATGGCGCAGGAATTTGCGAAGGGTGCGGTCGAGGCAGGCAACAAGGTGGAAGTCGTTTCGTTGCGCGGCAAGAAGATTGCCTTTTGCATGGGTTGCCTTGCTTGCCAAAAGAAAGGCAAGTGTGTCATCAAGGACGATGCAAATGCCATCACCGAGAAAATGAAGAAGGCTGAAGTCATCGTGTTCGCGACGCCGATTTACTATTACGAGATGAGCGGTCAGCTCAAGACGATGCTCGACCGCGCCAATTCCCTTTATACGAGCGATTTCAAGTTCCGCGAGATTTACTTGCTCGCTTCTGCTGCCGATACCGACAAGAAGGCGATGAACATCGCGAAGCGCGGCATCAGCGGATGGATTGCCTGTTTTGATGGCGTGAAATTCAAGGGCGGCATCTGCGCTACCGGTGCCGAGAATCCCGGCGATGTCAAGGAACGCGCTACACTTTTGAAGAAAGTGTACGTGATGGGAAGTAAAGTTTAATACAATGCTGTCATCCCCGCGAAAGCGGGGATCTCCTCTTGGAAAAGGAGGTGCCCGCTCGGAGGCGGGCATGACAAAATAAGTTGAAATTTTAAATAGGAGAAAATCATGAAATCCAAATTCTTGAAAGCGGCGTTCGCCGTGGTTTCCGCCTGCGCCCTGATGGCGTGCTGCCCCGAAAAAGACCCTTCGGCTGGTTCGACAGGCTCACCAACCTTATCAGGGACCTTGCCGACAACAAAGCAGGCAACAGAGACAGCCCCCGCAGCACAACAGACAAAGGAAGAAAATATGAACAAGCTTACGCTCACCGCCGAATGGGACAAGGTTTTCCCCAAGAGCGACAAGGTCGAACATTCCAAGGTCACTTTCAAGAATCATTTCGGCATTGAACTCGCCGCCGACATGTTCGTGCCCAAGGACACGAGCCTCAAGGTGAATGGCAAGTTCCCGGCGATCGCGGTCTCCGGCCCGTTCGGTGCCGTCAAGGAACAGTCCAGCGGCCTTTACGCCCAGCAGATGGCGGAACGCGGAT
>NZ_JAFWOM010000084.1 GCF_017545445.1 Fibrobacter sp. | reverse complement strand
GGATCGACCTTGGGGCCGAGGGCGGATGGGCGCAGTACCAGGCGCGCTACGGCACGGCAGAGGCGGTCGGCGAGCTGTCTGCGTCGGCCGAGGTCTCGGAGGACGGCGTCGCGCTGCTTGTACAGTACAACCAGTCCGCGGCGGGTTCCGACGTCCGCCGTTGGTGCGAAAGCGCGAGCGTCGGAAGGATGGTGCTCTGACCGGCAGGGAGGAACGCGAATGAAACGGAACTGCAAAATCTGCGGAAACGAATTCGAGGTGAGCCAGCGCAGCGACCCAAGGCAGACGTGCTCGCCCCAGTGCCTAAGAAGTCTCAGAAGCATGCTCAGCAGCAGGAAGCACGAGTCGGTGGACAAGATTGCCGGCCAACGCTTCGTCCCCATTTCGCTTGATGAGCTGTCCAAGGCAAAGCGCCAGCCGCGCGGAGTGTCGGACGCCCGCTGGCGCATGGAACTGTCGCGCCGCAGAAACGCGAAAAGATGGCCGGTGTATTCGCAACTGCTCCCAGACCCAGAGGCCCTTGCATGACATGATTTCGGCCGGGTGGCCGGAAGCGCGCGGACCCCGTTGCTGCTCCCGTTGTAAAACCTCAACTCTAAAAAAAGAAAGGATTCCCGCTTAGCTAAAATTTCGTCTGTTGTTTAAAACCCCTCGGAGGCAGCAACGCCGCGCGGAAAACTACGACACACCTAATGGGAAAGGAATAAGCCATGGCAACACAGAGAACATCAATCATTCGCGGGCCCGGCTCGCTCAAGTGCGACGTCATCACGCTCTACGGCTATCGCGTCTATCGTGGATGGCTTTCCGAGGCTGATATTCTCCGCATGCGCGACCTTGACGTGGCGGAGATGTCAAGACGGGGGATGTAGCACCATGCACCTCACCTTCAAAGTCTCGTCGACAGCTGACATGCTCCCGCCCGACCGCGAACTCGCGCAGGCGGCGGGCCGCGGCGTGTCGAACGCCGTGAAGAGGCATCTCGTGGAGCGGGACCGCAGGTCCGTCCCCGCTCCCGGCATGCCGCGCACCGGCTACTACGGCGACGCGGCGAACTCCGTCACAACGGAGATGAACGGATCCGTCTCCATCGTGACCATTCATAAGGAGGGCGTTGCGCTCCATTACTACGGCGGAGTCGTCTACCCCACTAGCGGCCACAAGGCGCTCGCCATCCCGCAGGTCCCGGCTGCCGCCGGACGCCGTCCCGCCGAAATCGACCCATCGCGCCAGCAGTTCGCGCTCGTATGGCCCAAGGGCTCCACGGCCGGCACGCTCCGCGACAAGGAGACAAACGACGTGTGGTACCTCCTTGTCGCCAAGGCAGCCATACCGGCGGACCAGACCGTCCTGCCGACAGAATCCGCGATGACCGACGCTGCCAACGCCGCGATCGGACGCGCACTGGAGCACATGACATGACGGAATCCGAGATCATACTCCAGAAGGCGCTCGTCGGCTCCAGCCTGGATTCCTCTCAGTGGAACCAGATTCAGGCGGGACTTCGCAACCGTGCGTTCTTCTCTTCGCGCGTAGCCGAGGTGAACATCCTTGCGGCAATGCGCGACAAGGCCGCGGAGTACGCGCGCGGAGAGACAGACCTCTCGAAGATCCGCATGGGGTTCCGCGATGAGCTGCGGCGCATGCACTACGCGCCGGAGGCCGGGAAGGAAGGCACGATACACGACCTCTTCAGCCAGGCGCGCATTGACGTCATCGTGAAGACGAACGTCGCCCAGGCGCGCGGCTACATGCAGTACGCCGAGGGCATGGGCCCCGGCGCGTTCGCAGCGTTCCCCGCCCAGGAGTTCACCAGGGTCGCGGAGCGCAGTAAGCCGCGCAAAGACTGGCCGCAGCGGTGGAAGGCCGCCGGCGGAAGGACATTCGGCGGAAGGATGATCGCCCTGAAGGACGATCCCGTGTGGACGAACCTCTCCGTGTTCGGCAACCCCTACCCACCGTTCGACTGGGGATCCGGAATGGGCGTGATGGACGTAGACGCGGACACGGCCATAGAACTCGGCCTCATAGACAAGGCAGGGATCAAGTCGAAGGTCCGCGAGCTCCGCGAAAATCCGCTTCCGGACTTCAACGCTGCGAAATTGGCTAAATTATCGAAAGAGGAACAGCAAATGATCGACGAAGCACAGAAAGCCAAATGGGACGAATACGCCATCCATAAAGCCGCTATTGATACGGGTCGCAATCAAAAAGCTCGTGAAATGGCGGAGAAAATGGTATTGAAAAACAGGCCTGTTGAAGAAATTACGGATTTCACCGAACTTTCTGAAGCAGACGTTCTCGCCATCAAGGCTGCACTTGGTAAAGCGTAAATCGACGAAATTCTTTGAATATTGATTGAGTCCGGCTTTTCGCCGGACTTTTTTGATTAACGATAAATGCACTGGATCCTATCGGGTTTCGTGCTCCAGAATGACAATTAAAAAAAGCACCCCACAGGGTGCTTCTTTCGTCTATAGTCTGTAGAACCGAAGGTTCGTTCTTTCGTCTGATTACTCTTCTTCAGCCGGGCGCTTGGACATCTGCTTACGCTTGATTGGATCGAGTTCGGTCTTGCGGAGGCGCAGCACTTCCGGAGTGACTTCGATGCATTCGTCTTCGTTGATGAATGTGACGCATTCTTCCAAAGTCATGCGGCGGTACGGCGTGAGCTGAATCATGTCGTCAGCGGACTTGGAACGCATGTTGGTAAGGTGCTTGCCCTTCGTGACGTTCACGGTAATATCGACGTCGCGGTTGTGTTCGCCCACGATCATGCCCGGATAAACTTCTGCACCCGGACCGATGACGAGGTAGCCACGGTCTTCCAGGTTAGAAAGAGCATAGCTTGCGGCTTCGCCCGGTTCCTTTGCGATGAGCACACCGTTGATACGAGCCGGAATTTCGCCCTTGTACGGCTGGTATTCCTTGAAGAAGGACTGCGTCACGGCGTAACCCTTGGAAAGCGAAAGGAGCTTCGGGCGGATACCGATGAGGCCACGGGAAGGAACGATGAATTCGAGCATCACGCGGTCGTTTTCGTCGGTCGTCATGTTGACCATTTCGCCCTTGCGCTGCTGGATTTCCTGGATGCAGGCTCCGCTGAATTCGTTCGGGACTTCGACCTTGAAGTCTTCGACCGGTTCCAAGAGCTTGCCGTTTTCGTCTTTCTGGAAAATGACCTGCGGACTCCCGATGGTGAATTCGTAAAGTTCGCGGCGCATGTTTTCGACGAGAATCGTGAGGTGCAAAATGCCACGGCCAGAAACCTTGAACGTCGATGCTCCGTCTGCCTTTTCGACGAGGAGGGCGGGGTCTGCCATGTGGGCGCGTTCCAAGCGTTCCTGGAGCTGGTTACCCGTCATGAACTTTCCGCCGTACTTGCCTGCGAGCGGGGAGGTGTTCACCGTGAAGAGCATGGAGATTGTCGGCGGGTCAATGTGGATACGCGGCAAGTGAATCGGATTGCTCGTTGCGCTGATGGTGTCGCCAATATCGAAGTAGTCAAGACCTGCGATGAGGATGATTTCGCCCGGACCTGCTTCGTCAACCGGCTTCGGGGTAAGGCCTTCGTAGCGGAGAATCTTCTGCGGACGGATTGTCTTGACGGTTCCGTCGGGGAATGCCTGAGCGTAAGTCTGGTTCGGCTTGAACACGCCCTGCTGCACGCGGCCCACGGCCAAACGGCCAAGGAAACTGGAGTATTCGAGGGAGGCAATCTGGAGGAGCGGTTCACCGTTCGGGTCGCCCTTCGGTGCCGGGATGCGTTCGATAATCTTGTCCATCAAGATGCTGAAGTCGCCATCTTCGTCTTCCAGTTCGGCGCGGCAAATGCCCTTACGGCCACTGCCAAAAACCCTGTCGAAATCGAGCTGTTCTTCGGATGCATCGAGTTCGCAGAACAAGTCAAAGACTTTGTCGAGTGCGAGGAGCGGGTTGCAACCGTCGCGGTCAATCTTGTTCACGACGACAATCGGGGTAAGGCCGAGTTCCAAAGCTTTCTTCGTCACGAAGCGGGTCTGGGCCATCGGTCCTTCGAATGCGTCAACCACCAGGAGAACGCCATCGACTGTGCCCAAAACGCGTTCCACCTGGCCGCCGAAGTCGGCGTGCCCCGGGGTATCGACGATGTTCACGCGGTATCCCTTGTACATCACGCTTGTGTTCTTGGAGAGAATGGTAATGCCGCGTTCGCGTTCGAGGTTGTCGGAGTCCATCACGCGATCTACAATTTCTTCACCTTCATGGAAGGTTCCGCACTGTTTGAGGAGCTGGTTCACCAAGGTTGTTTTACCGTGGTCAACGTGGGCGATGATGGCAACGTTTCTGATTTTTGATTGATCCATATTTTACCGTTTGGCTTTAATTTTCGGCGCAAAGATAGAAAAATGAGCGGAAAAATGCAATATTCAGCGTTCGTATTCTATATTTAGTGACGTGAATTATCTTGCTTTGGATTACGGAGAACATCGCGTCGGGGTCGCTTTTGGCGATTCCGAACTCAAAATGGCGTTTTCGCGCGAGACGATTGACCAGAAGACGACGAACCTGTTCGAACGCCTGGACCAGCTTGTGCGCATCAATAAGATTGACGAATTTGTCGTCGGGATGCCTTACCACCCGGATGGCCGCAAGGATGGCAAGAATGTGGTGGTGGAGGCTTTTATCAAGGATTTGGCGCTGCGTTTTCCGGGAATGAAAATCCATACGCAGGACGAATCGTACTCCAGCGTGCAGGCGCAGGAATTCACATCTTATCTGAGTAAAAAGAAAAAGCAGAAGAACAAGGCCATTATCGACCGCACCGCTGCTGCGATCATACTCCAGCGCTGGTTCGATGAGAATGTTTAAAGGTTGTAGGTTACAGGTTATAGGAGTTAGGATAAGAATCATGCACTACGTGCTTTTATACGGGGCGGCGAAGCTGCGATTTTTTCCCTAAAGCCTAACCCCTAACCCCTTCCTACTGTCTACTTCCTACCGCCTACTGCCTACTAACCACTTTTTTACTATATTTACAACATGGCTAAAGATTTCGATAATTTTGATGATGAAGAGATGGACGAAGCGACTGGTGCGATGCTTGACGCATTGAACGCCGAAGAAAACTTCGTTCCGCAAGTCCGTGACTACAGTGACCGCCGCATCCTTATCTGGGAAGAGGACGATGCTCGCCGTGAGGCTTGCCTCGAAGTTCTTTCGGATTTGCTTGTGGGGGCGTTCTTCAAGGCCGTCAAGACTGAAGAAGAAGCGATGCAGCAGCTCGAAGAAGATGACTGGGATACGTTTGTTGTGGATTTCTACACTGAAGGCGTTTCCGTAAGCGACTTCATCAAGCGAGTGAACAACTATCCGGGGTCCATTCTGGTCGCTGTTTCAATGGGACCATTGACGCTCCCCGAAGAACGCGAACCGGCTAAGGCGGAAACGTTGCGTCGTTTGTTCGATATCGAACGTGCCAGCACACAAATTCACGCATAACCATATATGCCATTTCGGCCTTGTGCCGGAATCATCTTTATAAAAACAATAATCCCCGGATGTGAACCCTAACGTCTCCGGGGAATTTTTTATGCGAATGTTTGTTTCTTGGGAAATTTTGACAAATTACGTTTTTATCTAATTCCGAAGAACACGACCATGCTGAAGATGAGTGCAAAGATGCTCACTAAGTGCATGCGCCAAACAATCTTGGAGTTCATGAGCGGCTTGCTCGGGAATCGTCCGTCCCACTTCTTTTGGTAGTGATGGTGGAGTGGTGCGCAAAGGAAGATTCGTTTGCCGGTGCCGGTTGTTCTCTTGGTGATTTTGAACCAAGTAATTTGCATCAGCACGGAGCAAGCTTCGGCGATGATGATGATGCAAACGATGGGGAGGAAAAGCCCTGCCTGAACCAAGATGAACATGATGCCGATTGTCGCTCCAAAGCCGACGGAGCCGGCATCGCCCATGTAAATTTCTGCCGGAGGGCTGTTGAACCACAGATAAGCGAGCAACGCGCCAGCAATGGAGGTCGCAAGCGGGAATAGTTCGTCGCAGCCGGGGAGGTACGGCACGCTCAAGTACTGGCTAAAGATAAAGTTGCCGCTCACGTAGGCCACAAGTCCGACGAAGAACATGCTCGTGAGAATCGGCACGGACACTAGGCTGTCGAGACCGTCCGTGAAGTTTGTTCCGTTTGCAGATGCCGCGATGACGAACGTCATGAACGCAACGAAAATCCAGTTGGGGAGATGGATTTGGAAAACGTCAATAGGGCAGAACGGAATGGTCAAGTCGCCTTTGAGTTCGGGGATGAACTTGTAGCAGAAAATCGCAACCACAAAGCTGAACAAAAAGTAGAGAATGAGTCTAAGCGTGCTAGAAATGCCGTCCGCCTTGTCCATGTAATCGGCGGCTTTGAGTTTTCCTTGTTTGACGAGGCGCTTGGCACGGACTTTTGCCATGTCGTCGGTGGCACCCACGGCACTGAACAATGTGAGAATTACAAGCGTCGAAATGGTGTAGCCGTTCATCTGGCATACAAGCAATGAGACGATTTCTACGACGATTACGAGGAGAAGTCCGCCCATGATGGGAGGCGATTTTGTTTTGCCGTCTTTGTCGAAATCGCTAGTAGCGTCGAGTCTCTGCAAAAAACGGATGTACTTGGGCATGAAAAATAGCACCAAGATGATGGAGAGCATGGCTGCTGCGCCTGCACGGAACAAACGTCCGTCGAAAAGATCAATGTGTGTTGTTTGATAAAGCCAATGGCAAAGCATGATTAGGGATTAGGTAATAGGTGTTAGGTAGTAGGTATGTACGTGCTAATTGAATTATTCGTATAGTAAAAATTATAACGGGGTCGCAAAGCATGATGGACGTTCCAAAAATAAAATTTTACAGTTATATTGGCTAGGAATTGTAAAAAATTCTACATTATAGTACATGAGTGAAATGGATATTGAATGTCCGCATTGCGGAACGAAATTTAAAGTCCAGGTTGATGGTGACTTCTCGAACATGATGGTGTTCCCCTGTGCGAGGTGCCAGACCCCTTTGATGTGCTATCATGGTGAAATTTCGGAGCTGGACCGTGAAGAATTTGCGAAACTTCGGCAAAGGCTTTCCAAAGTGCTTGATGTCGTGATGCGTCAGGATGGCACAGTAGGCGAGGTGGCAAATTCGCTTAAGAAACTGGTTGATGTCTCTAATGCTCGTGCCGCAGACCGGGTACAGGAACATCTGGCGATTACGGACGATATGCTAGAAACGTTGCAAAAAGACCTTGCAGACCTCGATGTCGATACGTTCTTGAGTAAACTATAAGGAGTTAGGTTTTAGGTGGTAGGGATTAGGTTTACTTCTCTAATCCTATGCTGATTCATGCTACTTGACTGACCTAAAACCTATAGCCTATAACCTGTAACCTAAACATGCTTGAATTTTTTATTGCCGCGCTTGTGATTGGAATTGCTCCGGGACCGGACAATTTATTCGTGCTAGCCCAGAGCGCAACTTACGGAGCTCGTCTTGGCTTTTGCATTATCCTTGGACTTTGTACGGGAATCGCTTTGCAGATTTGCCTCCTTGTGGCTGGCGTGTCTGCTTTGATTGCCGCAAGTCCGACGGCGTTTTTCGTAATCCAGTGCCTTGGGGCTGCATATTTGCTCTATTTAGCGTATAAGAGTTTTGGGGTCCGTGTAGGAACTGTTGAAATTGACGAGATGGATTCTATCGAGGCCAAGCCTCTCCAGAATGACAGTAGCATTTGTTATCCTGAGCGAAACGTAGTGGAGTCGAAGGATCCTGCAAAGTCTTGTAATCCAATAAAGTCTAACGATGCGGTTAGTGGCGTTCCTTCTGCACGTAGCCTTTACTTACGCGGCATCATCATGAACATGACGAACCCGAAGGTCATCCTATTTATTTTGTCATTGATCCCACCGGCGGTGCGTTTGGACCGCCCGATTCATCCGAGTTTGCAGACTGCCATTTTCGGGGCTGAATTTATTGTGGCAACGATGATTGTGTTCGGTTCTATCGCCATTCTCGCCGGGACTGTTAAAAAGTACCTGCTCACATCACCAAAAGCAAACCGCAACCTTAACTGGTTTAGCGGCTGCGTCTTTGTGGTGCTTGCGATAGCCCTATTTTTCGTTTAGTATTACTTTATCAGCTGTTCTTGGATAAGCAACAAGAGCTTTTTGATTGTTTCTTCGGGCGATTCCTTGGAGCTTCCGCCTGCGGCACGGACGTGTCCGCCTCCGCCAAAGTTTGATGCGATTTTGTTCACATCGACGACGTAATTGCTACGGAGGCTTATTTTGTATTCGCCGTTGACGGGGTAGAGGAATATGGCGACTTCGGTTCCGCTGACTTCGCGCAAGGTGTCGATGACGTTGCTGAGTTCCACCGGAGTCACGGAATAGCGGTCCATGTCTTCGGGGGTCATATAGCTATAAACAACCTTGCCGTCGAGAGCAAGCTTGCAGCTCATCATCACGTACCCGGTAACTAGCGTTTGGATGTACGTCCTCGTGAAATATGTTTCGTTCATGAGGCGTGTAAAGTCAATACCTTTGTCTAGCAAATCGCCGATGGCGACCATCGTTTTTTGCCCGGTACTGCTGAATTTGAATGCCCCTGTGTCGTGGACAATACCCAAGTAAAAGCATTCTGCGGCATCTTTGCTTATTTTATTCGTATCGAGCAAGAAATACAACACTTCGCTTGCAGAACTTGCTTTGGGGTCAACAAAGTTGATGGTGCACAAATTCAGGGGATTGCTGATGTGGTGGTCGATGTTGCAAGTCTTTTTGGCGGATTTGAGGCAAGATTCGCCGTTGGCCCCGACTCGCTCGTACGATGGCGTATCCAAAAGAATGGCTAAATCGTAGGGTTCGCTTGCTTCATAATGATTGGACTTGTTGTTTTCTTCGTAAATCTCGATGATTTCGTTTGCTCTTGGCAGAATCTTATAGCTTTCGGGGAAACGTTCCAAATAAATGCTTGTCTTGATGGTCGGATAGTTATCGCAAATATAGTTGTAAAGTCCAAGAGTGGATCCCACGCAGTCGCCGTCCGGGCGTACGTGTCCAAAAATTGCCACTGTTTTGGCTTCTTTCAATAATTCGTCCAATTGCATAAAAAGCTCCTTCGTATGTATGAAATATAGCTCATATTAAAATGCTCTGTTTTAAAAGCTATAGATTTGAGACCTATTTTTTGGTGACGTTTTCTAATCACTAATCACTAACCACTAACCTCTAACCACATCTAACTTCCTACTAATTCTAATATTATATTTTGCACGATGAAACTTTTATTTACAGATTTAGATGGCACGCTGTTGGATGATGCGAAGAACATCAGCGATGCGGATATGGCTTCAATCCATGCGATGATTGACGCTGGGCATAAGTTCGTGATGACGACTGGGCGACCACTCACAAGCGTGAAGCGGATTGCGGAAAAGTACGGTTTTTTAAAGCCGGGATATTTTCTGGTGAGCTTTAATGGAGGCTTGATTTACGATTGCGGTTCGGGTGAATCTATCTTGACGCGACGTATTTCTGTTGATCAGGTGAAGTTCATCATGGACGAGGCTCACAAGCGTGGCATGCATGCGCACACGTATGCTGGCGATTTGGTGGTGAGCGAATACGAGACGGAACAGCTCAAGACGTATTGCCGCTTAATGCAAATGGATTATGTTGTTGTTGACGATATCCGCAAATATTACGGCGAACAGCGTAAAGAAAACGGTCCGATAAACGTTGTCGTGAAACCGCCCATCAAAGTGAACGTCATTACGCCGTTTGAGCATTCGAGCTTAGTCGATTTTCGTGCTGATATGCGGACGGTGACTGCGGACAAACTTTTTGACGTGTTCAGCAAGCCTGAAATGCTGGAGTTTTCGCACATGCTTTCGAATAAAGGTGCTGCTGTACGCTACATGGCGGATTTTTACCATGAGCCGATTGAAAATACGATTGCCGTGGGTGACGAAGAAAATGATTGTCCGATGATTGATGCGGCTGGAGTCGGTGTCGCAATGGCGAATGCAAGCCCTGCTGCGAAAGCGGTTGCGGATTACGTAACGGAACGCGACAATAACCATTCGGGAATTACGGAAGTCATTGAGAAATTTGTGATGTAGTTGTTGGTCAATAGCCGTTGGTCATTAGTTGAAAATGTCGCGACGAAGTCGCCAAGATAATTGCGTGAAATTCGTCATGCTGAGCCGGAACGGCGAAGCATCCAGTAAAGTCTTGAAAAAAGGTTTTAGGCTTTAGGTTATAGGTCTTAGGTTTGTTATACGCACACTATGTGTGCTAATAAAAGACGGCAACGCCGTGATTATTCTCCTAACACCTAACCCCTAATGCCTATAGCCTGACTGTAAGTCTCGCAATTATCTCTTCCACGTCTGTAAACGCACACATGGGGAGGCTTACGACTTGTTCTGCTGCTCGATCGGCATGTATATTTGCGTTCTCTAATAATTTATCAGCGATATCGGGCGGAAGTGTATTGATAATGCCTGGTGGACCATATAAGGCGGATGCTATATTATAGTCGGGCAGGAAATTTGCGAAACACGGCTGTTCGTGCAGCGGCATCGGGTAGTGGATGCAGTAAGGGATTCTTGCCGCGTTCAGTTTTGTGATAAATGATTCGCGGTCGTTTGCCAGCACTGTGTATTGGGCGTAAGTGCTTGTGTTGCCGTCTGCGATTTTTTGCGGTGTGATGCCTGCGAAATTTGCGAAAAACTCGTTGTATTTTTGAGTGTTCTTTTCGCGGATTTTAAGTTCTTCGTCCAAGTGCCTGAGTTTGACGCGGAGGACTGCTGCTTGGATGGCGTCGAGCCGGCTGTTCATGCCACAGATTTCATGGACGTATCGAATGCGGCTTCCGTGGTTTGCGATGAGGCGGATTTTTTGGGCGAGTTCGTCGTCATGCGTGAACAACGCTCCGCCGTCGCCGTAGCAGCCGAGCGGTTTTGCCGGGTAAAAACTCGTGATGGAAATGTCGCCGAACGTGCACGCTGCGATTCCATTTTGCGTGGCCCCGAATGCTTGTGCGGAATCTTCGATCAGCCATAGCCCGTGTAACTTTGCGATGTCCTTGATTTCGCGGTAGGGGGCGCATTGGCCGAACAAGTTGACCGCGATGATTCCCTTTGTTTTTGCAGTGATGCGTTGCTCTATACTTTTGACGCTGATTTGGAGTGTTTTTGCGTCGATATCAGCGAATACTGGAACGCCGCCCATTCGCATGACGCATTCGGCTGGGGCGATGAACGTAAAATCGGGAACGATGACTTCGTCGTCTGGTTGAAGCCCAAGGGCGGTAAGGGCTATCGTGATGGCGTCTGTTCCGCTGCCGCAGGTGATGGCGTGATTTGCGCCCGTGTATTTTGCGAGTTCAGCTTCCAGCGCTTTGACTACCGGCCCTCCGATGTAACAACCGCTGTCGAGGACTTCTTGTTCTGCTTGTAAAAATTCTTTTTTGTAAGCTTCGCGCTGGGCCTGTAGATTAATGAAGGGAATCATGAAGTGCAATTTAGAAAATAGTGGTTGGGTGTTTTTAGGTTATAGGTTTTAGGTAGTAGGGGTTAGGTCGCTTCGCTTGAGGTCGGCTTGTTTCACAAGCCTTTGGGGTGAAGTTTGGCACCGAAGGAGTCAAAGGGCCGTAAGCCCCGTGCCCATACCCCACACCTTTACTGGATCCTTCACTTCGTTCAGGATGACACCAGCCTTCCAACTTCCTACTTCCTACTTCCTACTGTCTACTAACCACCAACCACTAGAAATCACTGGATCCTTCACTTCGTTCAGGATGACACCAGCCTTCCAACTTCCAACTTCCAACTTCCTACTTCCTACTTC
>NZ_JAFWOM010000083.1 GCF_017545445.1 Fibrobacter sp. | reverse complement strand
GGTGATGGTCTTGATCACGATTTCTTCGGCAACAACCGGAGCGGCGGACTTCTGCTTAAGGTTCGCAACAGCGGACTTGAGAGCATTTTCAACCAGCGAAGCACCCTTGGTCTGCGTACGGAGGATGGAGAGCATCGCGAAAGCTTCGCTTACGGACTTGCCGCGAACGAGGTCAACAACGCGACGGAGCTTGCGAACGCCGTAACGGACGTTTTTCACTTTAGCAACAGCTTGCATTATTTCTTGCCTCCAGCAGTTTCAGTCTTGCGGTGACCACGGAAAGTACGGGTCAAAGCGAATTCGCCGAGCTTATGGCCAACCATGTTTTCGGTGACATAGACCGGAAGGAACTGCTTGCCGTTATAGACGGAGAACGTGAGTCCGACCATATCCGGGACGATTGTGGAACGACGGGACCAGGTCTTGATAGCCTGTTTCTTGTCGGAGCTAGCCATGGCCTGAGCCTTGCTGAGAACGTGGGAATCCACGAACGCACCTTTCTTAAGGGATCTAGACATGAATTAGGCCCTCTTCTGACGATGACGTACGATAAACTTATCGGTACGCTTGTTGTTACGAGTTTTAGCACCCTTAGAGTTCTTACCCCAAGGAGAGCACGGATGACGACCACCAGAGGTACGACCTTCACCACCACCGAGGGGGTGATCGACCGGGTTCATAACGACACCACGGACGGCCGGGCGCTTGCCGAGCCAGCGAGAGCGGCCTGCAGAACCCGAGGATTCATTCATGTGATCGATATTGGAAACCTGGCCAACGGTAGCGAGGCAGTCTTCCGGGATGTAGCGGACTTCGCCACTCGGAAGCTTGACCTGGCAGAGCTTGCCGTCCTTGGCGACCAGTTCAGCACCGGCACCAGCGGAACGAGCAATCTGGGCACCCTTGCCCGGCTTCATTTCGATGTTGTGGATAACCGTGTTCAGCGGAATGTCGCGGAGAGGAATTGCGTTACCTACGCGGAATTCGGCGCCTTCACCGGAGTTCAGCACATCGCCAACCTTGATATCGGCCGGAGCGATGATGTATGCGCGCTTGCCGTTCTGGTACTTGACCAAAGCGATACGTGCGGTACGGTTCGGATCGTATTCGATCGTTTCGACAGTGCAGGAGAGACCGGCAAACTGGCGCTTGAAGTCGATGATACGATACAGTTTCTTGTGACCACCACCACGACGGCGGGAAGTGATTTCACCAGCGTTGTTACGGCCAGAGCTGCGCTTGATACCTTCGGTAAGCGGCTTGTACGGCTTCTGGGCAGTGATTTCCTTGCGGTCACCAATCTGCTTGTAACGAAGCGTCGGGGTAATCGGGCGATAAGATTTCAGACCCATGGTTATACTCCTTCAAACTCGGCAATCTTTTGCCCGGCCTTAAGTGTGATGTAGGCCTTCTTCCAGTTGGGTTTCTTGCCTGCGACCATGCGGACGCGCTTGATCTTGCCACGGTTGATGAGCGTGTTGACCTTAGCGACCTTGACATCGAAACGCTTTTCGATAGCGCCCTTGATGTCTTCCTTGGAAGCGTCCATGGCAACCTTGAACACATACTTGTGCACATCGTTACGGCGATTCACCATGTTCTTCATGGTTTCTTCGGTGACGTGCGGAGCAACGAGGATTTCACGAATTTCTTTCATTAGCGGCCTCCTTCAAGTTCTGCGAGAGCAGCCTGGGAGATGACAACGTTGTTAGCGCGGACGATGTCGTAAGTGTTGACATCTTCGACGCGTGCGCAACGGCACCAAGGAATGTTGTTGGAGGAGAGGTAGAGGTTCGCATCCTTTGCGCTCACGACAAACAGAGCATTGCGCTGTTCGACGCCAGCCTTGTTGAGGACAGCGAGGAGATCCTTGGTCTTCGGGGCGTTGAAGCTGAGAGCTTCGAACACGAGGACCTTGCCTTCCTGGGCCTTTGCAGCGAGTGCAGAGTGGAAAGCGATCTTCTTGACCTTCTTGTTTACCTTTTCGAAATAGTCATGAGACTTCGGACCGTGAGCCTTGGCACCACGAACCCACACTGCGGAGGTGTTCTGGCCGGAACGAGCGCGACCCGTACCCTTCTGCTTCCACGGCTTCTGGCCACCGCCGCTGACTTCGCCCTTGGACTTAGTCTGGGCAGTACCCTGACGCTTGTTGTTCAGGATAGCCTTGATGTGGAGGTACATGCAGACCTTGTTGACTTCCTGGTCGAAGAGAGCCGGGAGCTGGATATCATTCTTAAAATCGCCAGTAGCGGCGAAAAGCTTTGCACTAGCCATTAGTCTTTCCTCACCACGATGATGCTGTTCTTCGCACCCGGGACAGCGCCACGGACGAAGATCAGGTTACGGTCGCTATCAACTTTCACGACCTGGAGGTGCTTCACGGTCACTTTCTTGTTGCCGTATTGACCAGCCATACGCTTACCCGGGAAAACGCGGCCCGGATAGGAGTGAGCGGACGTACCACCCGGTTCGCGCATATTGTGCGTACCATGGGAACGAGGACCGCTATGGAAACCGTGGCGCTTGATAGTGCCAGAGAAACCATGACCCTTGGAGATGCCAGAGACGTTCACAGTCTTTGCATCAGCGAAGTCGGCAGCACCGAATTCCTTGCCAACCGGCCAGGATTCGAGATCAGCGACATCAAATTCAGCGAGGTGTTCACGAACAGCGACGTCAGCCTTCTTGAAATGGCCGATTTCTGCCTTGTTGGCACGCTGTTCCTTCTTGAGACCAAAGCCGATCTGGACAGCAGTGTAGCCGTCCTTCTCTTCTGTCTTATGGCAAACGACCACGCACGGACCGGCTTCGAGAACCGTGACAGGGACGCATTCGCCCTGTTCCGTGAACACTTGGGTCATTCCCAATTTCTTTGCGAGAATACCGTTCATTGTTATTAGACCTTAATTTCGACTTCAACGCCTGCCGGCAAGTCAAGTTTCATGAGGGAATCTACAGTTTGCGGCGTAGCATCAAGGATGTCGATAAGACGCTTGTGCGTACGGGATTCGAACTGTTCACGAGAAGTCTTGTCAATATGCGGAGAGCGGAGCACCGTATATTTCTGGATCTTCGTCGGGAGAGGGATGGGGCCGGCAATGCGTGCCCCAGTGTTCTTAGCTGTATTCACGATATCTTGAGCAGAGCGGTCGATCATACGATGATCGAAGCTCTTCAAGCGAATACGGATGCGTTCACCAGCCATGATTATTCCTTACTTGATGATTTCGGTAACAGAGCCAGCACCAACAGTACGTCCACCTTCGCGGATAGCGAAGCGGAGCTGCTTTTCCATAGCGATCGGGGCGATGAGGTCAACGTGAATCGTGACGGTGTCACCCGGAGTCACCATTTCGACGCCTTCCGGAAGCTGAATCGTGCCGGTAACGTCGGTGGTGCGGAAGTAGAACTGAGGACGGTAGCCGTTCATGAACGGCGTGTGGCGGCCACCTTCGTCCTTCGTGAGAACGTAGATTTCAGCCTTGAATTCGGTGTGCGGAGTGACAGACTTCGGAGCGGCAAGAACCATGCCACGGACGATGTCCTTCTTTTCAGCACCGCGGAGGAGAAGACCGACGTTGTCACCGGCCTGAGCGTCGTCGAGGAGCTTGCGGAACATTTCCACGCCCGTGATGACGTATTCGGTGGTTTCACCGAGACCGATGCGTTCGACCTTGTCGTTCAGGCGGACGATACCGCGTTCGATACGGCCAGTAGCGACAGTGCCGCGGCCAGTGATCGTGAACACGTCTTCGATCGGCATGAGGAACGGCTTGTCGGTATCGCGCTGCGGGAGCGGGATGTAAGAGTCGCAAGCGTCCATGAGTTCCATGACCTTGTCCTGATATTCCGGATCGCCTTCGAGGGCCTTGAGTGCGGAACCGCGGATGATCGGGGTGTTGTCACCGTCAAAGTCATACTTGGAGAGAAGTTCGCGGACTTCCATTTCGACGAGGTCGAGAATTTCAGCGTCATCGACCATGTCGCACTTGTTCATGAACACGACGATCTTCGGCACGCCAACCTGGTGAGCCAAAAGGATGTGTTCGCGAGTCTGCGGCATCGGGCCGTCAGTAGCAGCAACGACGAGGATAGCGCCGTCCATCTGAGCAGCACCAGTCACCATGTTCTTCACATAGTCAGCATGCCCCGGGCAGTCAACGTGTGCGTAGTGACGGTTTGCAGTGGTGTATTCGACGTGAGAAGTGTTGATCGTGATACCACGAGCCTTTTCTTCCGGAGCGTTGTCGATTTCATCGAAACGCTTTGCTGCGGCGAGACCCTTAGCAGCGAGAGTCGTGCAGATTGCAGCAGTAAGAGTGGTTTTACCGTGGTCAACGTGACCGATCGTGCCGATGTTGCAGTGCGGCTTGCTTCTGTCAAAATGTTCTTTTGCCATT
>NZ_JAFWOM010000082.1 GCF_017545445.1 Fibrobacter sp. | reverse complement strand
CCGCTGAAGATTTCCATCAAGGGTATTGACAAGCAGAAGGTTGGCCAGGCTGCCGCCGAGATTCGCAAGTACCGTCGTCCTGAACCGTATAAGGGCAAGGGCATCAAGTACGCTGGCGAAATCATCCGTCGCACGCAGGGTAAGAAGACAGGTAAATAAGGGTAAACTATGACTGCAATTGCTAAGAAAAGAATCCAGTCCAGAATCGCACGCCACGCTCGTGTGCGCAAGTCTGTTGTCGGAACTGCAGAATGCCCTCGTTTGGCCGTTCGCCGTTCCTTGTCTCACATGGTCGCCCAGATTATTGATGACGAAAACAGCAAGTCCATCGCTCAGGTCTCCACGACTGCCAAGGAATTCCAGGGCAAGTTTGGCGAAATGACGAAGACGGAGCAGGCTAAGCAGCTTGGTCTCCAGATTGCTGAAGTCGCCAAGTCCAAGGGCGTTGAATCCGTGGTCTTCGACCGCGGCGGTTACATCTATCACGGTCGCGTTCAGGCTCTCGCTGAGGGAGCTCGTGAAGGCGGACTCAAATTCTAGTGGGGTACACTTTGGAACGCGAAGCTCAAGTTTCTGAATTTGAAGACAAGGTTGTACACATCAACCGTTGCGCTAAGACTGTCAAGGGTGGCCGTCGTATGTCCTTCTCCGCTCTCGTTGTCGTCGGCAACAAGAACGGCAAGGTCGGTGTCGGTCTCGGCAAGGCTAAGGAAGTTTCCGAAGCTATCCGCAAGGGCACTGAAGCCGCTCAGCGTAACATCGTCGAAGTCCAGCTTCTGGACGGCACCATCCCGCACGACATCGAAGTGAAGAGCGGTTCTACCCGCATCCTCCTCATGCCGGCTGCTCCGGGTACTGGTGTTATCGCCGGTGCTGCTGCCCGTGCTGTTCTCGAACTCGCCGGTGTGCGCAACATCCTCACGAAGATTCACGGTTCTTCCAACCCGAGCACTGTCGTCAGCGCTTGCCTGGAAGGCCTGCTTTCTCAGAAGAACAAACAGGACTGCGCCAAGTTGCGCGGTTTTGAAGCCTAAGGAGTAATACTCAATGAAAAAAGTTCGTATTACTTTGATCAAGGGTATCGTCCGTCGCCTTCCGGTGCACCGCGCAAACGTGGCCGCACTCGGTCTCCGCAAGATCGGACAAACTGTTGAACACAATTTGACTCCGTCCATCCAGGGCATGATCAATGCCGTGAAGGACATGGTCAAGGTCGAGGAGATCTAAGATGGAACTCAATACTCTCAATCCTGGCAAGGCTGCCAAGGGCAAGAGCCGCAAGCGCATCGGTCGTGGTCCGGGTTCTGGCTGGGGCACCACTGCTGGTCGTGGTCAGAAAGGTGCTGGCGCCCGTAAGAGTGCCAAGGCCGGTCGTGTCGCCTTCGAAGGCGGCCAGATGCCGATTCACCGTCGTATCCCGAAGCGCGGCTTCAAGCACGCTGGTATTGAATTCCAGATCGTGAACTTGAAGAAGCTCGCCGCAGTTAGCACTGTTGATTTCGACGCTAAGGTCCTCGCTGACCTCGGCTTCATCAAGAGCGTCGAACTGCCGGTCAAGGTTCTCGCTTTTGGTTCTATCGACAAGGCTATCAACGTAAAGGTTAACGCTATCAGCGAAAAGGCAAAGGCTGCCATTGAAGCTGCTGGCGGCAAAGTTGAGATCATCTAATGGAAGCACTCAAGAAAGCCATCGATGCGTTCATCAATGCTTTTAAGATTGAAGACCTGCGTAAAAAGCTCCTTTTTACGCTTGGTCTTTTAATTGTTTATCGCATTGGTTCTCACATCACCATCCCCGGAGTAAATGCTGCGGTTCTCGCAGAATACTTCAAAAATTCGAATAACTTGTTTGGCCTGTACGATTCGTTTACCGGAGGTGCATTCGCTAAGGCGACTGTATTTGCCCTCGGTATCATGCCGTACATCAGCGCAAGCATCATCCTTCAGTTGATGGGTTCGGTCATTCCGGCTATCCAGATGCTCCAGAAGGAAGGTCAAGAAGGTCGCGCCAGGTTGAACCAGTACACCCGATACTTCACGGTGGTCCTTTCCGCCTTGCAGGGATGGGGCATTTCTGTCTGGCTTTCTAACCTCAAGGTGACGACAGCCGCCGGTACTGGCATCTCCGCTCTTGCGGACGACTTTGCGTCCGGTGCCGGAAACATGGGCTTCCGAATCCTTGCAACGTTGACCTTCACCGCAGGTACGGTTCTCCTGATGTATTTGGGCGAACAGATTACTTCGCACGGTGTGGGCAACGGTATTTCTCTTATCATCTTCGCCGGTATCGTCAGTGGCCTTCCGCGGGCCATATTAGCCGAAACGGAAATGTGGAAAGAAGGCATCCAGCCGCTCGCTATCGAAGTGTTCATCATTGCGATTGTGGTGGTTATTGTCGGCTTCATCGTTTTCGTCGAGCAGGCGACCCGTCGCATTCCGCTCCAAAGTCCTCGCAGGACCGTCGGAAACAAGGTCTTGGGTGGTCAGGCTAGCTATTTGCCTTTCAAGGTGAACACCGCTAACGTGATTCCCGTGATCTTCGCAAGCTGCATCATGTTCATTCCGGCCATGGTCGCATCTTGGTTCCCGAATGTGTCTGCCATGCAGGCTTTTGCTACTGCATTTATTCCGGGTCATATCTCCTACAGCGTAGTTGATGCCCTCCTCATCATATTCTTCACCTTCTTCTACACGGCAATCCAGTACAACCCGAACGACATTGCCGAAAACCTCAAGAGAAGCGGTGGGTTTATTCCGGGAGTGCGCCCAGGTAAGCAGACAGCAGAATATATTGACCATGTCTTGACCAGAATTTCATTGCCAGGGTCCCTCTACCTCGCTTTTATCAGCGTCGTTCCCCTGCACTTGAAAGACGCTCTCAATATGAGTTTCTATATTGGGGGTACCTCGGTCCTGATCGTGGTAGGTGTTGCTCTGGATACGCTTCGCCAGCTCGAAGCCCAGCTGCATACCAAGAATTATGAAGGTTTCTTGAAACGTGGCCGCATCCGCGGCAGGATGGCATCCTAGTGGCTAAAGAAGAAGGTATACAAGTAGAAGGCGTTGTGTTGGAAGCTCTTCCCAACGCTTTCTTCCGTGTTCAGCTCGGAAATGGTCACGAAATCCTGGCTCACGTTTCAGGAAAAATGCGCCGGCATTTTATTAGAATCTTGCCGGACGACAAAGTGTTGGTCGAGATTTCCCCGTACGATTTAAATCGCGGGCGAATTACTTACCGTTACAAGTAATAGGTATTACAAAAGAAGGTCAAACCTATGAAAATCAAAGCCTCCATCAAACCCAGATGTGAAAACTGCAAGATCATCCGTCGCAAGGGTGTATTGCGTATCATCTGTTCGAAGAACCCCCGTCACAAGCAGAAGCAGGGAT
>NZ_JAFWOM010000081.1 GCF_017545445.1 Fibrobacter sp. | reverse complement strand
TCAAAGGAAGCGCGAGCCTTTGCGGTAAGCCCGCTGTTCGAGGCGGGAAACGTCTATATACCCAAGCAGGATGCAGAACATCCCTGGGTTCGCGACTACATCGACGAACTGGTTTCTTTTCCAAGCGCTCCGCACGATGACCGCGTGGATTCCACCACGCAGGCTCTCAACTACTTGGCAACTGGTATGGGGACGGGCCTTATCAGCTTCATCTAAAAGGAGAATAAATCATGGAAACTGCAAAGATAAGGGACGGCGCCTACGGCAATTTCGTAACGGGAATGGGCCGCAGAGACACCGACAAGACGGAAAACACTTTCGTCAATCCCTATGCGGGAACGGATATTGTCGAGCTTGCGCGTATAAAGGTGCAGGACGGCATCGCCGCACGAATTGTCGAGTGCGTCCCCGAAACGGCTTTCAAGGAACCCGTCACCATTACTGGCGACAGTCCGGGCAAGGTATTTAAGGAGGCTTCCGCCGTCGGGCTTTTCGAGGCCCTACAGCTCGCTGGCGAATACCAGCGTCTCACGGGTGGCGCCCTGATTGTCTCGGAATACGAAAACGAGTACGACATTGAACAGCTCAAGCGCCCGGCACCTTCAAATCGCAAGATTTCGCAGTACCGGGTTTACAGCGCTGGCAAGGTGGAGTTCCTGCCGACGGATTTTCAGGGCGACACGCCAAAAGTTTACCGAGTTGTCCTTCTTGATAACAAGCGCATCGAGATACACCCGTCGCGCTGCACGGTCATTCACGGAAAGATTGTCCCCGACATTCTCCAGGGAATACCCATAAGGGAACGCTTCTTCGGTATGCCTGCGCTGAAAGCGTGCGAACAGAGCTTGAAGAACCTCGCGAACGTCGTCGCGTCCATCGTCAACATGGCGACGGAAACGGGAGTGATGCTTTTCTCGCTTGAGGGTTTCAACGAAATGCTTTCCAAGCCCGACTGCGGAATACAGGACGCACAGCAGCTCATAAGCCTCGTAAAGGTTTCAATGAGTTCGTTCCGTGGTGTATTCTCCGGCGCAAACGACAAGTTCCAAATCCTAAGCCACAACTTTGCGGGACTGCCCGAAGTCCTCCAAAAGGCGATGAATCTCGTCTGCGCGGATTCGAGAATCCCCGTGAGCATCCTTTTCGGTCAGAGCGCGACTGGCCTCGCCCAGACGAACGAGGGCGACTCCAAGGCATACGCGGAACTTGTGGAAAGCTGGCGTTCCCGCTACATCTACCGCCCCGCCTGTTCGCTCATTGCCGACCTTTCGGAAAGAAACTGCGGCATCGTCTGTTCGGAATTTGAATGGGGCGCCGTCACCACAATGTCCGTGAAAGAAAAACTCGAAGCGATGAAGATGCAGGCGGAAATGCTCAACATCTACTATCAGATGGGCGCGATAGACGAGCAGAGCATCCGCGAGGGAATCTTCAAGAACGGACATTCCTGGGACATTTCCGTAAAGGACTAGAACATGGCTGGCAGCTTCGTAAATTTCGTCAAGAACGTGGAACGGCTCGGACAGAAGAAACGCGGACGC
>NZ_JAFWOM010000080.1 GCF_017545445.1 Fibrobacter sp. | reverse complement strand
GGCATTCCGCGCTGGCGATACCGTTACCGTTAACGTTAAGGTTATCGAAGGTACCAAGGAACGTATCCAGCCGTTCAAGGGCGTCGTTATTCAGCAGAAGAACTCTGGCATCGGCAAGTCCATCACGGTCCGCAAGATGTCTGGCTCTGTCGCTGTCGAACGTATCTTCCCGGTCAACTCTCCGCGCATCGACTCCATCGTTGTCGAACGTTCCGGCAAGGTCCACCAGGCTCGCATTTACTACATGCGCGACCTCCGCGGTAAGGCTGCACGTATCGAAGAACGTCAGGCTTAATTAGCCGGACCTCGAAGGCGGCAATTCCCGATGATTAGGGGGGATTCCCGAAAGAAACTTATCCCGCCCACGCAGCTCAGCGTGAAGGCGGGTTTTGTTGTTTACTCTCCGCAAGACGAAGAGAAGAAAATCATCCTTTTGAACGAGGGTGAGTTAGTCGCGCTCGACCCTAAAGCGAACAACAAAGTCGTTTTCAAAATCCGCCCCGGGAATCTCGTCGGCGTAGGCTCCCTTCTCGAACGCGAACCCATCCGTTACGTTTTCCAGGCCTCCGTCGATTCATCCATCACGGTCATCAACGACGAGTGCATGGAATCCGAGCTGAAATCGCTCCCGGTCTGGCTTTTGGCTGTCATCAAGGCCATTTCG
Source organism: Fibrobacter sp. (assembly GCF_017545445.1). Classification (GTDB taxonomy): domain Bacteria; phylum Fibrobacterota; class Fibrobacteria; order Fibrobacterales; family Fibrobacteraceae; genus Fibrobacter. Next base: position 28,173 of record NZ_JAFWOM010000080.1, on the reverse strand, counting down.
GCAAGGACCCGCCGCATCAACGAATCTATCCGCTCCGCCAAAACGGCAAATCCGCTCGCCGGTTTAGCCACGTTCTGCAAGTTTTTCAAAAAAGACGAGTTTTTACAGACAAAAGCTCTGTTGCAGGAATTTTCATGGCTGACCAAGACGCCCATGCCGACCGCAAGCGAAGCGTTAAAGACACTGATTCGCCGCAAACTGGTCGTTTTCCAAGGCGACAGCTCGTGCCTTACCATTCCCAATCCCTACCTTCTCGGAATATTCTCTGATTACCAGAAAGCAAAGGACTTGGACAAGCCTTGGCATCCGTTCAATCTCACGCTCCAGCAAAAAAGAATTCTCGTCTTGCTTTCGACGCTAGAAAACGGCACCTCCAAAGACGCAACAGCATGGATAGCCTTTTTCAAGGATCGCAATCTTGAAATAAGCGTGGCCGACTGGCTCCAGATGCAGCAATTCGAGTGGTTTACCGAAAGAGCGAATCACCTTCTCTCGCTTGATTTGGAAAAGATTAGCTATTTCGAGACCGCATTGAAGTACGAGCAGAATATCAAGGGGACGGTCAAATGAATATCGAAGAAGGGAAAATTCTTTGCATGCAGGGTGACCATCCCCACTCCTTCTATATCGTCAAGAAGGGAACTCTTGTCGCATCGTTCAAAGACGAGCAAAACGAAATCCAGACAAAGAATCTTGGGCCGGGTTCCACATTCGGCGAGATGAGCCTTGTCGAAGGCGAACCTTTGGAATACACGGTACGGGCCGAAGAAGACTGCGAAATCGAAGTCATTCCGCAATCGCTGTACCACGAAGCCATGGAAGAACAGCCGCTCTGGATGCAATCGGTACTGTCGTTTTTGACAAAGCGGAACCACATCGCACAAGAGAACAAGCGCAAGAAAGAATTTATTACAACATTTCCTTCGCTTTTGTTCATTCTCTCCAAATCTAGCGACAAATTAATTTATCTTAAAACTATTAAGAACGAACTCAAGAATTTTTCGAGCCTTTCATCGCTGGAAACCTACAAGTTGCTGCTTATTTTGCAAGACTTTAGGCTTATCCGCTTGCAAGCAGAAACGCTCACCATTGAAAACGAAAACCTCATCAATCTCCTTTACGAGACTTTACGCCACCGCGCTATCTACAAGAGCGCTTCGCACAACATTTTATCCATTATCGAGCAGGCAATTCTCACTGCATTCGTAAAGGCCGCTGGTGAAAAAGGGGAACACCAGCCGAATGGATTCGTAGCCGTAAAGACGACGGATCTTGCCGCCCAGACAAAGCATTCCATGCACGGGATGTCGCTCACGATGCGCAGCCTTGAAACGCTCTTGCAAAAGCGTTTGCTGCAAGCCTCCCCGGAAACTTCCACTAAAATCAACGACATTGCGGGTCTCGAAAACATCGAGAAATTTTCCGCCGACTTCGACAAGATTCTGAACCTGCTTGAACTCAACCGCATCTACCCGCAGCTCGACAAGAAGCTGGTGGTTAGTGGGTAATTAGACGAAAGAACGCCGCTTCGCGGCTATAGACGAAAGACGAAAGAGCGGCAGTGCCGCAGTAAGAAGTAGACAGTAGGAAGTAGGAAGGGGGTGGAGGGCGTGAGCAGTGGGCTGTCAGTTGTCTGTAATGAGCGAGGAGCAATCAGAGCAGGCGAAGCCTGTCATCCCCGCGGAGGCGGGGACCTCCTTACACAATACACATCAACAATACACTGTATAAAGCCGCCCGATAGGATCCGGAGACTGTTTAGACGAAAGAGCGGCGATGCCGCCCACAAAAAGACGCACGAAGTGCGTGATACTAAATCCTAAGACCTAAAACCTGTAACCTAAAACCCTCTTATTCTCTCGTCTTTGCACATGTGCTAAATGCTAGGCTCAATCATGTCAAAAAACAAGTTTTTGTCGCGATATTCGCCTTACGCATTTATCGTCTCTCGTCTAAATTTCTATTTTTCCGTCGAACAAAACATTCACCCCAAAAAGGTTTATTATGAAACTCTCTGCACTTCTCGTGACTCTTTCTTCCATCGCCGCTTTTGCCCAGGACGCAGCCGCAGCCCAGCCGGAACAGCCGGGTGCTCTCGCGAGCTTCCTCCCCCTCATTCTCCTCTTTGTGGTGATGTGGCTCTTCTTCATCCGCCCGAAGCAGAAAGAAATGAAGCAGATGGATGAAATGCGCAAGCAGCTCAAGAAGGGCGACAAGGTGATGACCTCCGCCGGCATCATCGGTGTTGTTTCCGCTATGGAAGACAATCTCATCACGCTCCGCACCGGCACCTCGACCATTGAATTCGACAAGGCCGCCATTCTCCGCGTTTTGAACAACGACAACACCGCTAAGGTCGAAGAAAAGAAGTAATCATGGCCATTCTCCCCATCAGAATTTACGGTGACCCAGTGCTTCGCAAAAAATGCGAACCCATCACCGAAATCACGCCGGAACTCCGACAGCTCGCCAAAGACATGCTCGAAACCATGTACGACGCTCCCGGCTGTGGACTCGCCGCACCGCAAGTCGGCAAGAATATCAGACTCGTGGTCATCGACACAGCAATCCCCGACGAAGAGGAACCGCGCCCCTACATCATGTTCAATCCCGAATGGGAAGCCGAACCGGACGCAAAGCCCGCCGATTACGACGAAGGCTGCCTCTCGCTCCCGGAAATTTTCTGCAACGTCGTCCGCCCGGACCGCGTCGTCGTGCGATTCTTCGACATCAATGGCGAAGCCCAGGAAATCCACAACTGCGAAGGACTGTTCGCCCGCTGCATCCAGCACGAGTGCGACCACCTCAACGGCGACCTCTTTGTCGATAAAATTTCGACATCCGATCGTACACTGAACCAGTCCAAACTCCGCAAGATGGCCAAGGAAACACAAGCAAAGCTCAAAAAGAAATAGGGTTCATGGGTCTGCTCCGAAAATTCTCTGCAATCGCCTCTTTTTCACTGGCGACTCTCGCTTTATCGACCCCATCTTTTGCGGTCGATGATGACGATTACAGCCCCATCGAAGCAAGCAGTGTTTCCGAGCAGACTATTGTCCCCCAGCAAATATCGCGGGAACTCAACAGGCCTATCCAAGTAGGCGTTTTCGTAGGCGTGCCAAGCATCTACGTCCGTCAAAAGAACGAAGAACTGCACATCACCGCCTCCCGAAGCAAGCTTAGAATCAAGCAAAAAGGGAAACGCCAGCAAACATCAGAGCGCCGCGTATTCAAACCCACCGACGGATGCATCGTCATTGCGACGGACAAAGCATCGCTCCACAAAGCCTGCTACGAAGGTGAATTTGTCATCACCGCAAGCGGGAACAAACTAAACGCCATCAATGTCATCGACATCGAAAAATACCTACGTGGCGTAGTCCCCTACGAAATCGGTCGCCTCGACGAATCCAAGTTCGAAGCCCTCAAGGCACAAGCCGTCGCCGCCCGCACTTACGCCTACAAGCACTTCGGGAGCCGCAAAGCACAAGGTTTCGACGTCTATGCCGACACACGCGACCAAGTCTATAAAGGCATCCACAGCGTCTCCGACGTTACAGACAAAGCAGTCCGCGAAACCGAAGGCGTCGTGATGACCTACAACGGAGAATTCATCACCGCCTACTACCACTCGACATGCGGCGGCGAAACCGAAGGCGTCGTCACTTGGGGTCGCCCCAACCACCCGTATCTGCAAAACAAGCCCGACCTCCGCCCCGATGGCACGCCTTGGTGCAAGGAATCCAACTACACCGAATGGACCCGCGAATTTGACGAAAGCGAGCTCCGCGATTTATTCCAGATAAACGCTAAAGAAGCCAAGGCGAACGTCCCGAGTTTTTCGAGCATCCACGCGATGAACATTCTCGACACGCTCAAGAGTGGCCGCATCCACACGCTCGAAATCACAACGAACAACGGAAAATTCACGGCCAAAGCCGACAAAATCCGCTGGCTGTTCAAACGCGGCGGCACCATCCTCCCCTCCAGCTTTTTCCGCATCCATCGCAACGGAGACCAATGGATTCTTAAAGGCAAAGGCTTCGGCCATGGCGTAGGCCTCTGCCAGATGGGAGCACGCGCCCGAGCACAAGCAGGGCAAAGTTACATACAAATTTTAACGCACTATTACCCCGGCATCACGCTGGAAAAATTCACAAGATGATAGTCGTCTTAAGCCAAGGATGCGCCGCAAACTTCGGCGACGGCGAAAAAATAGCACGAATACTTTCAAGAAAATCCGAAGTCACATTCACGTTCCCAGAACCGGGTGCCGCAACCACAAATGAAAAAGTCGCGACCGCGCCCGAAGCATTTTACTTGAACGTCTGCACCGTCAAAGGGAACGCAGGAGCCTTAAAACTCCTCCGCAAAGCCGCATCGGCTTACCCGAACGTCCCCATTTACATCACGGGCTGCGCCCCGAAAGACTTCCGCGAAGAAGCTATTCAAGCCGTCCCACAAGTGCAATTCACAACGCTTTCAGAACTTGAAAAAGACCCGCCCCTGTCATCCTCGACCTTGTCATCCTCGACCGAAGGGAGGGGATCCATAATTTCTAGCACTAGCAAAAGCAATAGACCAAAGTCACCTTGGAGCAACGCGAATGGTCTCAAAAAGACAGGCGCTTCGGCAAGCTCAGCGGCCTTAGGCGTGCGAAACGTCCTTCGCGAATCGCCATTCGTCGGCATCGTGAACATCGAAGAAGGCTGCTTGGACGCTTGCGCATTCTGCAGCACGCACCTCGTCAAAGGCCGCCTCCACAGCTTTTCGCCAAACGATATCGTCGATCAAGTCCAAGCGCTCGTCGATGACGGATGCCTCGAAATCCAGCTCACCGGCCAAGACTGCGCCTGCTACGGCTTTGACATCGGCACAAACCTCGCCGAACTCACGCAACGCATCCTGACGCACGTCAACGGCAATTACCGCATCCGCCTCGGCATGGGAAATCCGCGCCATGTACTCGGCTATCAAGAAGCGCTCCTCGACTGCTTCACGGACGAACGCATCTACAAGTTTATCCATATTCCCGTGCAAAGCGGCAGCGAAAACGTGCTCAAAGCGATGAACCGTCGCCACACCGCACGCGACTACGCCACCCTCGCCCACGCCTTTAACGAAAGATTCGACAAGTTCACGCTCAGCACAGACCTTATCGTAGGCTACCCCGGCGAAACCGCAGCCGATTTCAACGACACGCTCACGCTTTTGAAAGAGACTCGCCCGACCGTCTGCAACATCACGCGATTCGTTGCGCGTCCAGGCACCGTCGCCGCGCGTCTCGAATCCGCAACAAGCATGGCGCATCTTGAGTCTGCAACAAACACGGCGCAGCTCGCCCCCGCAAACTTAGCAGTACCCGATACCGTCAAACACGAACGTTCCGCGATTCTCGCCGAAGCATTCCAGCAAATCGCACTCGAAAACAACCGCAAATGGATTGGCGACGAATGTATTGTCGTCACCGAAAAGCCCGGCCACCGTAACGGCACGACCATCGCCCGCAACACAGCCTACCGCCCTGTCGCACTCCAGGGTTCTTTCCCTGCCGGGCAAACGCTCCGCGTCCGCATCAAAGATGCAGAACCCTTCGCATTAATCGCAGATTTGCAATAAAAAAATTCTATCTTTTGTTCGTGAATTGGTCCATTTTATTTTTCGCCCTCATGATGCTTTTGCTGTTGCGCGTTTTACGCCTGAAAATCAGAGCCAACAGCGCACATTCCGAATCGTTTAAACGCCTCCCGCCCAAAGACCAGCTGGCCGTTCTCAAGGAATGCCTTCTGAACAATCCGTCTGAATCAAACCTCAAGAATCTTTCAGATTTCGCCGAACGCACGTCGCGAACCATCGATACCGACAGCTATCGTCCGTTCATCAAATCGCAGCTGGAAGTTTTCAAGCATAAAGACGCCATCGCCGAAGACAACGAGCTCTACATCGCCGAAGCATTATGGATGGACAAAATCAGGCCCATCGAATTCGAAGAAGCGGAATCGTTCAAGCTCGAAAACGATATTCCCAAATACATCGAGCGCTCCCTTGAAGGAATCGCCCGCTTGTATTCCGACGAAGCAATACTTGACACCCTCGCAAAACTCGCTCCGGATTATCCTTACGCAAACGAACTCGCCGAAAGCTACAAGCAGCTCATGCAAACCCGCGACGAAAGCACCGCCGACGACAAAGCACTCGAAAAGCTACGCAAGCAGAAAGAATCGTGGGAAAACGACCTGCTGAACGTAAAAAACTAGAATCTAGAAAGCAAAAAATGCGGCCATGATTGCCGCATTTTTCTTTTGCAATAACAAAAGCTGCACAAAGCCGGCTGCAATGGCCAAAGTCACCACTTTGGCCAAATAACGCCGCGGTGTGCAATTACGTGTTCCAAAGCCAAGTGCTGAGGTAGCGTTCACCAGTATCCGGGAGCACTGCCACAATACGCTTGCCCTTGAATTCCGGGCGTTTGGCGACAGTGAGCGCACATTCCAAAGCGGCACCCGACGAAATTCCGACGAAGATTCCTTCTTCGGCAGCGGCAGCGCGAGCGGCATTGCCAGCCTTCTCGGTGCTCGTGAGATAAACCTCGTCAATCACCTTCGGATCATAGTTCTTTGGAACAAAGTTTGCACCAATGCCCTGAATTTTGTGCGGACCCGCGACTCCCTTTGAAATCATCGGAGAATCGTCCGGTTCAATCGCAATCACATAAATGTTCGGATTCTTTTCCTTGAGGAACTTCGCCGTTCCGCTCACGGTTCCGCCCGTACCTGCGGTCGCGATGAACACATCGACCTTGCCTTCCGTATCGCGCCAAATTTCAGGACCCGTCGTGCGGTAATGCGCTTCGGGATTTGCTGGGTTGTCGAACTGCTGCGGAATAAAGCTCCCCGGATTGGCGGCAGCGATTTCATTTGCTTTTGCGATGCAACCTGCCATGCCCTTAGCGCCTTCGGTCAGCACGACTTCGGCACCGAGCGACTTGAGGAGCATGCGGCGTTCCATGCTCATAGAATCCGGCATCGTGAGCACCACCTTGTAGCCCTTGACAGCCCCCACGTAAGCAAGACCCACGCCCGTATTGCCGCTCGTCGGCTCGATGATGAGTGCACCCGGCTTGAGCTTGCCTTCGCGTTCGGCAGCCTCGATCATGCTTAACGCCACGCGGTCCTTTGCGCTACCGAGCGGGTTGAACATTTCGAGTTTCACGTAAACTTCGGCATCGCCCTTGTTGAGCTTGTTGATACGCACTAGCGGCGTATTGCCAATCGTCTCAAGAATGTTGTTGTAAATGGCCATAAAAAATGTCCTCCGTACTGTACGGAGAACAATCTAGTATTATTTTAACAAATCCGCACGAATCCATTCGCCGTAAGGGCCATTCTCCCTGCCTGAAGGAATTCCGTTTTCATCGCATTTCCATGGAGAATCAAAGAAGTCTCCGCCTAATTGAGAGTCTTCATAGATAACGCCATCGCAATCCTTCACGAGAAAAATTTCAGCGAAACCTATACTATCCTTTTGACATTTTCCACCAGCAAAAATCAATGCAAATTCAACAGTACTTGAATATAATCCATACCCCAAATTTGTCAGAATAGTGGCTTCGGATAGATACCCCCAAGAAGTAGTGATGGTGTATACTTTACAAAATTCAGGATTGAAGTTTTCACCAGCAATAGCAGACGTCATCGGGAAATATTTGGCAATTTCAGCGGGCGAAGCCACCTTGATTGTGAGACCGTTAATTGAATTCGTATCGATAACAGCTTCATTAGAAGGTAAAACACGGTAGGCAAGAACATGCTTATCGAACTTGTATTCTTTTCCAGGTTCGGCGAATCGTTCCTCATACTTTTCCAATGTAAACGAAGATGTGTCAATGGGAGCGCCAACGCTACTGGAACTGAGATAATCCACGGGATTATGTCCGGGAGTAAAGAAATACAGAGGAGATTCAGAACTCGAAGAATAATACTCAAACTTTCCAGCAGAAATATCAGAGCAGACGCTTTCAGATTTTTGTACAAACTCTTGAACAATGTTATTTTCATCGAGACCCTTCGCAGGGTCTAGTTTTATGTGGCATTTTTGCGAGCCATCAGGTCCAGCTTCAGAGCATTCCATTGTAGTGTAGCTAAAATCAGCACAGAAAGCGTACAAATCCCCCATTGAGGTACAGAAACCATTGTAACCACCATTCACTTTGATTTTCGGGTTGGTGTTGCATGTTTTCTGGAAATCATGAAGGATACTGTCGCAAGCAGTTCCGACATTATGCATTGTCAATCTTTTTAAGATATAACTTGATGAAATCATAAATTTTGCATCGAAGGACTGGTCGCCTACGGAGCAAGTCGCGCTCGCTCCCTTTTCCTCGCTGTAAACCTTAATATCAAGGCTATCAACGTAGCTACTTAGTGAAGTCGATTCCGTGTTGAAAGTGACAATTTTTTCGTAGAAGGAGGTATCAAGATATGCGCCACAAAGGGTATTAGAACCTTGGTTTGCGTAACAAAGATCAGTGAGTCCGGGAATGATGGGTTTGTCACCTTCAAAGATGATGGAATCGTTTTGCGCACTAGCATTTGGGATTGTTGTTGAACCCGCCGTAGAGGGGGCTTCAGAAGAACAAGCCGCCAAAATACAAAGAGCAAGAACACCTGCAAAGTAGAGATTATTTTTGAGGTTAAGCATGAGACTCTCCTTCAATTTTGTCTGTAAAAGGGAAAAGTTGAAAATTCAGACCATAGACCTGATTTAAGTTATCTGATTCATTTGCAATCGCAGCAATCTTTTTGGCACAAGCATCAATTTCTGCGATAACGCGAGCGTAATTTTCTTCGTTCACACCAATCGTCATCCCGACAAAGTAACGTTCGTTCGCGTTGTAGCGATCGACAGCCCGGACGGCCATATTGCCCATTTCCTTGTGCATCGCACGGATAGCTATCGGGAGTGCTGCAGCCGAACCAATGACAGCCTTTTCAGTTTGCGAATAAACTTTTTCACCCTCTTTCTTGAGAAATCCGGTTTTCACGAGGAAAGCAAGAACATCGCGGACTTCTTCGGCGGAGATATATTCCTTGCATACATCGGCAACTTTGCGAGGTTGAGCCCCCGGCATCATTGGAGCAAGTTCGCGGATTACAGGATACTTCCAAGATTCGTAGTATTGAAACGCATCCGCATCGACAACACGAACCTTGTGCTCACGAGCAATCCTCTCCATTTCGAGAAGCGCATCCTTTTTCACAGCATCCTTCGTCGCATTGCCGAAACGCACCATCTCCTTGAAGTACGCAAACTCATACCCCACAAGCCCCATAGCATGAGCCACCTGCTCCATCTTGACCAGACTCAAACTGCTCTTGCCGTCACAAACAAGCTTCAGATAAACCGGCGACTTGAACCCCGCCAGCTTTGAAAATTCACGCCACGAAAACGCGCTAGTCCTTTTACGTTCATCGTAAAAGTCCTGCATGAATTGGCGGTAATCTTTGTATTCAGTTATTGGTTTCATGGTGGTTAGGCATTAGGTGTTAGGAGTTAGGTTTTAGGTGGTAGGGGTTAGGCATTAGGTGATAGCTTTATGAGTGTCACCCCGGATTCATTCCGGGGTCGTCTGTTAATGATCGCGTTCTCCTGCTTGATTATAATATAGCTTTGGAAAATGCAAAAGTCAACAGTAAAATGATACAAAATTAAAGAAAATTAAAGATTTTTAAAGATTTTATTAAACATTTTTCATTTTCAAAATCTAAAAGATACACCCCGTATCATTTAACAAAAAAGATTGTTTTAATTTTTCCGCAAGGCATTAAAAAAGAAGTATATTTCAAACTGAACCTATCAAGAGGAGACCTTATGGCAAATAAATACGCAGGAACTCAAACTGAAAAGAACCTTGAAGCCGCATTCGCCGGCGAATCACAGGCCCGCAACAAGTACACCTACTTCGCCAGCCGCGCCAAGAAGGACGGTTTCGAACAAATTGCAGCCTTGTTCCAGAAAACAGCCGACAACGAAAAAGAACACGCAAAGTTGTGGTTCAAGGAACTCGAAGGCATCGGCGACACCGCCCAGAACCTGAAAGCTGCCGCTGACGGCGAAAACTACGAATGGACGGACATGTACGAAGGCTTCGCCAAGACCGCCGAAGAAGAAGGCTTCCCCGCCCTCGCCGCCAAGTTCCGCAAAGTCGCTGCCATCGAAAAGATGCACGAAGAACGCTACCGCGCCCTCCTCAAGAACGTGGAAACCGCACAGGTGTTCGAAAAGAGCGAAGTCAAAGTCTGGGAATGCCGCAACTGCGGACACATCGTCGTAGGTACGAAGGCCCCGGAAGTCTGCCCCGTTTGCGCCCACCCGCAAGCCTACTTCGAAATACATGAGGACAATTTCTAAAAGCCGAGCGCTGCAAAAACAAGCTTGCTTGTTTTTATAGCCGAGGCGAAAAGAAAAGCGCTTTAGCGCCATTTCTAAGAGCCGAGAGTCGCAAGATTTAATACGAGACTGTGTTCCATCTCGTCATTCTGAGGGGCTACGCCCCGAAGAATCCAGTCACAGTCCTCGTCTCGAAATAAACGCAATTTAGCGGAACCAATTTCTTTTGTACCACCAGCCTGCTGGTGGTTTCGTTTTATACAAAAAAGCCCCCTTCCGCAAGGAAAGGGGCAAACTTTATTTTAAACAGCTATCTTAGCGGACTTGCATCTTCAAGAGCTGAGAAGCAGAACCCTGCTGTACACGGACAATGTATTGTCCGCTGGGCATGGTCTTGAAGGTGTGAGCGAAGCTGCCAGCAGCCATCTTTTCGCTATGGCTTTCAATGGCATGGCCCATCATGTCAAGCACCTGAATCTTCACAAGGCCAGCCTTGGCAACCGTCATCTGCAAGGTATTGCCATGGAGAGTTGCCTTGAAGCCAGCCGGAGCAACGGACGCATGGATGGCATCGTTCTTCGGAGCCGTGGGCAAAGTACCGACGCACTTCACATTGTCAATAGCCAAGTCAGTTCCGAGGTTTGCTGCAGAGACCTTTTCATCAACCACCCAAGTCAACTTGGAGACCTTGGCCCAAGAGAACGCCACAATGCTGCTCGGAGCGGCATCGGCAACCCATTCCGGCTGTTCCATGGTAGAAACAGTCACAGTCTTCCAAGCAGTAGCCTTACCCTGATCAGCGGCAACATGTTCGTAGCCAGCGTTCGCCTTGACACCAGTCACAGAAGAACGCAAGTGGTGACCCGAACCCTTGTAATCGTACTGAACAGCGGAGCATCCAGAAAGCGTTCCGACATCAAACTCAACTTCCATGCCGACAGACGGATAAGTCGTGTCACCCGGAGTAATGCCAGAGATGCCCTTCATTTCGATATAGGAGTTGGAAGTTTCCTTCACGAGGATATCCCAGGACTTGTTTGCATCCTGAGTGTTGGTAAACGATCCACCTGCATCGTACAAGTACCAGTAAGCGGTCTTGCCGAGGTTTTCAGCCGTGGTGTTGTTGTCTTCAAAGTCGTCGATAACAGCAGTGGAACCCGTTTTCGGAGGGGGATTGTCACCGCCACCAGGATTCGTCGAACCGCCACCAGCGTAACCGGTGCAGTTCACATCATCGATGTACAGATAGTTCGGAGAAGCTTCGCCCTTGACTTCCCATGCAAGTTGCACAACGTCAGCCATCTTCAAGGCAACGGTTTTTCCCCAGCCCTTATCCTGAGCAAGACCCGATACGGCAACAGAAGCTGTACTCCAGCTAGTGCTAGAGTTAAAAGCTTTGTAGTGGCGATTGTATTGGGTCAAGGAACCAGTTTTATCGCCCTTCATCACAGCCTTAAGATTGTGACCAGCGCCCTTGTACTTGTAAGAAATCGTGGTGCAGCCAGAAAGACCGCCTTCGACGTTCAAGCCAAGAGTCACATAAGGGTCGTATTCATTTGTTCCCTGAACAAGTTTAATGTCCGTCAAGCCGGCACCATACTTGGAACCACCAGCAGCAGCTTCAGGAATCACAACGACAAGACCATAAGTATCAGTCGTATTCGAGTAAGTCGAAGCACCACCGTCATTCTCGTCATTGAAAGCATACCAAGCGTCATCTGTACCACCGGTACTGGCCAAGCCATTTCCGTCTTCGAAATCGTCGATGTTTGCGGCTGCAGAAGCCAAGGTTGCTGTTGCACACACTGTAAATAGGATTTTCTTATTCATCCTTCCTCCATGTTAGATCGAGTTTAATTTAACTATAAACAAGTTCGCTGTCAATATTTTTATTTCCATACATTGACTTCGTAATGGGCTTTTTTATGACCGACCTTAGAGCCATCAATGCGGTAAATTCCGGCAGGGGCTGTTTCCACTCTACTCTGGCGTATTTTCATGATACGAGATGTTCCACCGCCGTTTTCGCCCCCACTCCCACCGCTGGATGCGTTCAGCGTTACAGGGATGGAATCCATCGACACAGTGAAGTTGTCATAACGGATAAAGCGGTCATGCGTTGGCGCCCACTCCGCACTACTCCCGCCATGGAACGTCGAGAGATAGAACTTATCCACATGCAACGTGTCGTAATCGCGTAGCCTGAGCGTATCGACATCGAGTGCAAGTTCGCCATCGAGCCAAGCCTGCACGCGACCGTTCTTGTCGCCTAAGCCCGGCCGGCTCACCGAGTTCATCGAGACTTTATTTACAATACGATGCCATTTACCCGTAGTGAATTGCTTTTGCGGAATGGATCCGCCCAGGTCCCATTTAAAATCGTCGCCATATTCGGAGTGCTGTCCCATAAAGTAAATCAGCTGCACCGCGTTGCCGCCCTTGCGCCACATGATGCGGGCACTCCAGCCGTCGCCGGTTTCAGGCATGGCGTTGCCCGTATAGCACTCGCCACCGCAAAGTCCTGGAAGCTTGCCGCCGAGCTGGAATTCGAATCCATCTTCAAAGAAGATATCGTAAGCGCTCCACATGGTATCGGCAGTTCGTTCAAGGGGCTGTATAATTTGTGCGGCACACGCGGGCGTATCGTTGTCATTTGGGCCGACGCAACCCTTGGGATACTTGAGTTGCAGTACGTTGCCATGTTCTTCGCCATCATAGACGATGCGAGAATTTTCGCCATTGTTCTTTTCCATGGCGTACCACCAGCTTTTATCAGTAGCGTTGCGTTTAAAATCTTCCTTGGCGGAGGCATTGTTGTAAACGCCGACTTCGCGGTTTTCGAAGTTGACAAACGAGACCGTGTCCGAAACGTTCTGGGCAAAACTCTGAACGTAAAAGACCGCAGCGGCACATAGCAAGATGTAAAGGAACTTGAAACTCATGCAAAAATACCTATTTCCAATATAGATAAAAAAAATCACAAAACCCACTATTATAATCGCGTCGGTCTCAATGCCGAAGTCTGTCGCAATTTCATTCACAAAAAAAAGAAGCGAAGAAAGCAATCACCCCAAAAAATGGAAGCAGAGAAAAGAAACGACATTTCCGCACAAACTGGGCTCATCAATAACTCATTGTACATCAACACGTTACCGTTACAGTGCGTTTTTGAGTCATTTTTTTATATTTATCGAAAAATTTTCAAATTATGGTCCCAAACCCGCAATAAAAATATTATTTTTTTATTACGTCTTTTATAAAAAGAGGCATAATATGGAATCTACACGAAAAATGGAGTATGCAAAAGAGCTCATCAAAGCGGGGCTCAAGCGTGAACTTATTCTAAAAATCACTTCGATTACGGAACACGAGTACAGTCTCATCCAGCGTCAACTCGCCCTAGTATAAATTGCAGCTCATCTTAAACATACCCGCCCAACAGGCGACCGAAAACGCACCTCGCAAGGCTGCGGTTTTCGCCTGTTATAAAGACGGAAGCCTGCTGCTCGACGCAAGGGACAACCTCAAGCCTGCAAGATTCACGATGCAGCCGACCGACAACTTTCCGTGGAGCGAGTTCATCGAAAAACTGCTTGCCGCATGGCAACTTTGCGATTACAGCGATGTTCCAGAAGCGTTCAAGCCCATCAAGCAGATTCCGCCCTTCGTCATCGAAGGCCTGCCCAACGAACCTGTTCCACAACAGCTCAAAATCCTGGCGACACTCCGTTCTCAAGGATATTTCGCACCGCTCGCCAATCCCAGCAAATAGGGGAAATAAAAAAAAGTGCCTTCTCCTAAACCCATACGTTCCATTCGAAGACACTTTCTTTTTTCCAAGGAGAACCTACCCAACCATCTCCTATAATAACAGTATATAATTTTTGTCGGGGAAAATTTGTTATTAAAAGGATATTTTCTAATCAAAGTATTTATATTTTTTTCATGAACTTGATTAAATATCTCAGCAAACAACGTTGGTTCATGGGGAAAAACAGAACCATTTCGCATGTAGAAACGCTTGATTCCACAGAAGCCGGAACGACGCGGATCAAGCTCATCAAAGTTTCGTTCATGGACGGCGAAAGCGATATTTACACCATCATCGACGACGAGAACGCTGTCGGAAAAATTCTCGAAGACGCTTTCCTCGACGGTTCGCAGCAATCGGTATTCTCCGGCGACAAGGGGTTTTTCTCGTTCCGGATTACGGCCCCGCTCCCCAAGGCGCCCCTCGCAAGCGTCAAGCCTGTTTCGAAAGAACAAAGCAATTCCGCATTCTGCGCCCCCGGAAAATTCTTCTTCAAGCTTTACCGCCGGTTGCAACCGGGGCTGCATCCCGAAGCAGAAATTCTAGAAGCGATGAACAAGGCCGACAGCAGCCGCGTTCCAAGGCTTTACGCTGTATGCAATTACAAGTCCAACGCAGGCGAAATTTACACGTGGGGAATCCTCGAAGAGCATTTCGCAGATGCCAAGGACGCATGGAACGAATTTTGCAACGACATGAGCAGCACCGACACGTTCCAGCTCGGAATGTCCACCGCGCAGATGCACGAGAGTTTCAAGAAACTTGGCGGCCCGATGTACAGCAGCGACGAACCGCCTTTCGAACGTCTCGCACAACTTTTGCAAAGCACAAAGGACACAAAATACGCCCCGCAACTGCGTGAACGCCTGCCGCAACTGCAAATCCGTTATTACGACTTGTTGCGCGAAACATTCAGCGACAAGACTTTCAAACGCCAGCGCATCCACGGCGACTACCATCTTGGACAAGTGCTCATCACGCAAAGCGCGAACGGCACTAAGCATTTCGAAATCATAGACTTCGAAGGCGAACCGACGCGTAGCCTCGATTACAGGCGGACATGCCGCTCCCCCGCCGTCGATATCGCAGGGATGTTGCGCAGTTTCGCCTACGCTGGAGCCGTCGCAAAGACGGACCCCACCGACGCCGAACTCGCTTCTATCACCGGCTACTCCAAAGTTTCCGGGGTTTCAGCCGATGCCATTGAAAAAGCTGCCAAGCCCTACATTTTGGCGAAAGCCATTTACGAAGCCTGCTACGAACTGGAATTCAGGCCCGACTGGTTCTGGATCCCCGCCCAAGCACTGCTTGCGTTGTAAATTTTCTATATTTGGCGTCATCATGACACCAGAAGAAATGGAACAGTTGCTCCGCAAGGAAGCCGAAGAAATCGTAAAGACCGAGCCGCTTTCGAAGTTGATGCTCGAAGAGCAAGTCCTCAACCGCAAAAACTTTGCGGATATGCTTTGCGTGACTCTAGCTTGTCAACTCGCAGGCGAAGTGATTGACCGTGCGGAACTGGAAAAGATGTTCAGCGACATCTACAAAAAATATCCAAACCTTCTGCTTTGTGCCGCAAAAGACATCAAGGCGACCGTGCTCCGCGACGCCGCTTGCACGGGCCCGCTTGAGCCGTTGCTGTTCTTCAAAGGGTTCCAAGGGCTGCAAGCCTACCGCGTGGCCCACATTCTTTACGAAGAAGGCCGCCACTTCCCCGCCAAGATGCTCCAGAGCATCATCAGCCGCAAGTTCGGCATGGACATCCATCCAGCCGCTAAAATCGGCTACGGGCTTCTGATTGACCACGCGACCAACATCGTCATCGGCGAAACCGCAACCGTCGGCAACAACGTGAGCTTTTTGCACGGCGTGACCTTGGGCGGAACCGGCAACGAAATCGGCGACCGTCACCCGAAAATCGGTAACGGCGTGATGCTCGGTGCACATGCCCAGCTGCTTGGCAACATCCACATCGGCGACGGTGCGAAAATCGGCGCTGGAGCCGTTGTGCTTTGCGACGTTCCGGCACATACAACATACGCCGGAGTCCCAGCTGTTCAAGTAGGCCACCCGCACGACGAAATGCCGAGCTTCAACATGCAGCAAGACTTTACGCAGGACTGCTAACCCAGCCGCAAAGCGACCGCTTGCACCCATTGCAAAAAAGATTGTATATTCATTTCCAACTAAATTCCATTTGGAATCGTACATTGACCAAAACTTGGTAAAGGAGATGATTATGGCATTCAAAAGCATTGGACAAAGAATGGGCTTCGTCAGCATCGCCAAGAAAATGAATATTCCTAAAGAAGAACTTCTCGCACTAAAGCCATAAATTCAACAACGTTTACGAAAAAAGTCCCGGGTGCTTAACCTGGGACTTTTTGCATTCAGCGTAAATCCGCCATTTCCGCGCGCTCTCCTCGATTTATTATATTCACAACTATGGGAATTTACGTCAATCCGAATAATGTCACTTTTCAAAAGTGCTTGAACTCGCCCATCTATGTGGACAAGTCCATGCTCATTGCCGAGATTAACAAAATCGTTAATACTGAGAAATGCTTTGTGTGCGTTTCTCGTGCTCGTCGATTCGGCAAAAGCATGGCAGAAGACATGCTTTGTGCCTATTTCAGCAAGGGATGCGATAGCCGAGAGCTTTTTGCAGATTTGAAAATTGCCAAAGACTCAAGTTTTGAAAAATACTTGAACAAGCTGAACGTGATAAAGCTAGACGTAAACGCCGTTTTTTCAAACCGCACACCCCAAGAAATTGAATCCGGGATTAACTTTCAAAACAGAGACATTGTCCCGATATTCACAAAGGCAATCGTCCAAGAATTGCAATCTGAATTTCCTAACGCACGCATCACAGGAGAAGAAAGTCTCGCCGATGCTATTTTAAAAATATACGCAGCCACAGGCGAACAGTTTGCCATTATCATCGACGAATACGATGTGCTCATCCGTGAACGCGTGGCGGATTCCGTTTTCAATTCGTATCTCGCATTCTTGAACGCCATGTTCAAGAACAAAAATTTAGCTCCTGCGATTGCACTTGCTTACATTACCGGCATTTTGCCTATCGTGCGTGACAAGGTTCAGTCAAAACTGAACATGTTCGACGAATACACCATGCGAGACTCTTGGTCGCTTGCGGAATTTGTAGGCTTTACAGCCGATGAAGTTCATGACCTTTGTGAAAAATATTCGGTTGATTTCGAAGAATGTAAACGCTGGTACGACGGCTATAATATCAACGGCATTGAAACTTATAGCCCAGAATCAATCGTTTCGACAATTAGACGCAAGTATTTCCAGAGTTACTGGACACAAACCGGTTCATACGAAGCGTTGCAAAATTACATCCTGATGAATTTTGACGGCATCTTGGATGACGTGAAAACGATGATTGCCGGCGGACGCGTTCACGTGAATGTGGATAGTTATCTGAACACGATGACGGATTTTCACTGCAAAGACGACGTGTTCACTTATTTAGTTCATCTGGGATATCTCGCTTACAACCGCGATGAACAGCAGTGCTACATTCCAAACCGCGAAGTACGGGATCAGTGGATTCTATCAGTACGCCCTTCTCCGGATTACAAGGTTCTTATTGAGCTTGTAGATTCAAGCAAGCAGTTGATGGACAGCACCATCGAAGGCAATTCAAAAGCCGTGGCCGATGCATTAAACAAGGCTCATGAACAAATTTGCAACAACTTAAATTATAATAGCGAAGGGACTTTCCAATCGGTGATTTGCCTTGCATATTTCTATGCAAATTTAAAATACACTATTGTCAAAGAGTTCCCTGCAGGCAAGGGTGTTGCCGATGTCGTGATGATTCCTTATGTGCCGAATACTCCTGCACTTATCATAGAACTCAAACGTAACGCATGCGAAAAGACTGCACTAGCCCAAATCCAAGCAAAGAATTATGGCGATGCACTTGAAAAATATTCTGGAGATTTGCTTTTTGTCGGTGTAAATTACGACGAAAAAACGAAAGAGCATCGTTGCATCATCGAAAAATTCCAAAAATAACGCACTAGCCCCCTCCATGAAACGCACTGAGAAAATCAAATTCATTGGCGAAAAGTTGGACGAGCTGTTCCCGAATCCGCCGATTCCGTTAAATTACACGAATCCGTTCACGATGCTTGTCGCGGTCGTTTTAAGTGCCCAGTGCACAGACATCCGCGTGAACCAAGTAACCGCAGTCCTTTTCAAGCATGCCGACACGCCCCAAAAAATGGTCAAGCTCGGCGTGGAACGCATTGCCGAAATCATCAAACCCTGCGGATTTTTCAACACCAAGAGCGTGAACATTTTCAAGCTTTCGCAAGCGCTCGTCGAAAAATTCAAAGGCGAAGTTCCGCACTCGTTCGAAGAACTCGAAAGCCTCCCCGGAGTCGGCCACAAGACGGCAAGCGTCATCATGAGCCACATCTTCAAACTCCCGGCTTTTCCCGTCGATACGCACATCCACCGCCTCGCCGAACGCTGGGGCTTAAGCGATGGCAGCAGCGTTGAAAAGACGGAAGAAGACCTCAAAAAAGCATTCCCAGAAAGCGAATGGGAAAAGCGGCACTTGCAAATTATTTACTTTGGACGTACCTACTGCAAAGCACGCGGACACAAAGACGAAGATTGTCCTATTTGCAGCGTCATCAAAAGCAAGAAACGGCCCCCGCAACAGAGTGCGGGGTGACATTTATTATGCAAGAGCTTTCGTTTAAAATTATCGCCCGCATCAAAAGCGATTTCCGCGAAAAGTTTGGCATACCGCGTCAGAGCGGAATCGTGCAGAACTTGCGAGCAGCCATTCGTTTCGAGCCAGAGTTCCGCAACGCAGATGCATTGCGCGGCCTCGAAGGCTTTAGCCACTTGTGGATTGTATGGATTTTCTCGGAGAACATCAGAAGCACATGGAGTCCGACCGTGCGACCGCCAAGGCTCGGCGGAAACAAACGGCTCGGCGTTTTTGCGACACGCTCCAGTTTCCGCCCCAATCCGATAGCACTTTCGTGCGTCAAGATTGAACAAATTCATCTCGACGGAGCAGAAGGTCCCGAAATCATCGTCAGCGGAGCCGACTTGATGGACGGCACGCCCATTGTCGATATCAAGCCGTACCTTCCCTACACCGACGCGCACCCCGAAGCGACAGGCGGATTCGCCGACGCAGTCCGCCAGAACAAGCTTCACGTCAAGGAATCCGAACTGCTGAACAAGCTGCCTCGCGAAAAACGAACCGCCCTTATAGAAGTTTTGGAACAGGACCCGCGCCCCGCCTACCAAAACGACCCGGAACGCGTTTATGGATTTTCGTTTGCAAATTACGAAATCAAGTTCAAGGTGCAAAACGACGAACTTGAAATAGTGGGATTAGAGGTTAAAGCTTAAGGGTTTTCCCCGCTCGCTGTTTTTCTCGCTTTTTTGAACTTTTCGCGGATCAACTGCAAATCGTGCTGGTAAGGATTCCGCACAAAATCATCAAACGCCCAAGCGGTCGGATGAAAGACGCCCTTCGCATACGTCAAAAGCATATCGAGCCATACGCCTTTGCCAGCATACAACTTAAACGGACCACGCTTGTAACTCGGCAGCACAACCTTGTCCATATCCATGTAGCCGATGTCAATATTCACATGTCGAAATTCAGGATTTTCAGCGGTTGTCGTCGTGAGTTCCAATGCATTGCTGCGTTCCTTTTCTTCGGCAATCGACTCCGGGGGAATTTCCTTTTCAAAAGAAACGACTCCGCGGTACAAATCGTCGCCCATTTCAGGCTTGTAGTAGTCCGTCTTGTCAAACGCGAAAAGCTTCCCCTTATGGCGAATCGCCCCCCACGTTTTTTCAAGCAGTTCAATGACATGAGGATCCCATTCAGGCCCCTTTTGCAACACGAACGCAATCAGCTGCGCATTTTCAGAAAATTGAGAAGCTTTCATTTTTTCAGTAATACTTAATGCGGGAAAATCACGAGTGACGAACGAACCAGTTCCATTTGCTGTTTCGTAAACGAACCATCTTCATATTCATCAACTGTTACAGGGAACATAATGTTGTCTATATCCTTGCATTGATAAAGCGGTGATTTTGGAGCATAGCTGGCATTCGTCGCAAAAACTGCATTTGGAATAACATTTGTACAATCTTCTTCATCCCCTTGTTTATAAAGCCCACTTCTTAAAATATAATCACAGAACGGCGTATCCGTCAATCCGTCTTCGATATTAGACCAGTCTCCCACCTCACTGTTAGAACCGTCTTCAAGCGTTAAGACTTGATTCAAATCTCGCCTAGTAGTCGAAGTATGGCGAAGTCCAAAGAAATGCCCCGCTTCATGAATCGCCGTCATCACGATGTTCATAGAAGTCAACGGCGATATTTCTTCAGACGACTTTTTGACGTGTTCGCCAATCACAACAGAGCTCTCATTTCCAGCACCCAAAACTCCAGCAAATAAGGGTGAAAATCCCGTAATGTTATTTGAATTGATACTATGGACAAGAACAATATTCAACGCATGGGAAACTTCGTCTTCGGGCCATTCCGTTAATTCACTTAAATAGTAATCATCAGAATTCAAGCCAGACACCCACGGTCTATCCGCTGGATACTTGTACCCCACCGTAGGATGCTCATGAGCATAACGCACATAAAGAGTATCGACAGTCACGCCATAATACTTTTCACGAAACTTTTTGAGCATAAGTTGCGAAAGTTCCTCGACATTCATACCATCTTGCGTATTTTCCATTTCCCCAACCACAATCAAATTAATTGAGAAATGGTCACTATAGGCCCCCATGCCCGTAAACCGGATATTTTTGATTTCGCCATCGTAATATTTTCCATCAACACCAAGCGACGTAAACCATATCGACATTTGATTTTCTTCGCATTTAAACGAATACTCGTAGCGATTTCCGACAACAGTTGGTTGCAAAGTACGCACTTTCGAAAAACCGACATGATACTTGTCATTCTGGATTTCAAATGTACGAAACAACTGCAATTCAGGGACAGGCTGAGTAGAATCTATTTCAAAAGAGAGCTTGTAAGAAGCCTTCGGATGAACGACCAGCTTAATTCCACGAGCAAGATTCGCAGCAGCGGAATCATTCCGAGCCAAGTCATTTGGAAAAAGTTTATAAACGATCAAATGATCAGGATCGGGCACAAGCGTGCGATCGCCATCAGCATCCGTCGTAGAACATGCAGTAAAAAAGTTTGCCAACGAAAAAAGCAATAGGCACAACCATATCCATTTTTTACAAACATTTTTCATAAAAAACCTGTCCAAAAACTCCTCAAAAGCGTGTTATAGATAATAGAGACCCCCTTAAAATACAAAAGAAATAAGAAAATGAAAAAAAATATTAAAGAAAAAATAATTATTGCATCAAAAGACCTTATCGCACCACTTGACGGAAAGCCCGCCCTTGTGAGTGCACTCACCCTCGCAGCAACAATAGCGTCCCTCGACGAGCCAAAATTCGCCGTTTTCTTGCTCGGAAGCGTGTTTTTGCTCATGCACTTCTTCAGGCGGCACCTTCAATGGGTGATATTCATCACGATGGCAATGGGAATTGTTGCCCACGAAGGGGTTCCTGCAACAAAAAATATCATGGAAATAAGCCGAAACGGCTGCGGCACAATCGAAACGCGGCTACCACGCCCCAAAGGAACTGCGTTTATTGTAAATGTTTCAAGTTCTGCCGAGGAAACGGCTCGCGAGAGTGCGCGCAGCGGGTATTATAAAGTCCGGCTAACGGAAAAACGGAACCTGCCGGACCTCCCGCTGCCAGGTGATTCCATCTGTTTTGAGGCTTCGTGGTACCCGGTGACACCTCCGAGCGTGCCCGGAGCATTCGATACGCAAGGCTGGTTAAATTCGCAGGGGCTCGCCGCCTATGGCAAGTTCAAACGATGGACTGCATATCGCGACGATTGGACGTTCGAGCGGAGCTTTTTCCAGTTCCGGCAATTTTTGCAACGACGGTTCGCAAAGTTTCTCGACCCTGCCGAAACGGGACTTTTGATGGGATTATTGGCAGGTGACCGCTCCGGCATTCCAGAAGTGCTGCGGAGCGATTTCCAGCGGTCGGGGCTCGTGCATGTGCTTGCGATTAGCGGTTTTCACGTCGTTTTGCTTGCTGGAATGCTCATGATTTTCTTGAAAGCGACGGGCCTTCCGCATAAAATCGTCATCATCATCGCCGTGACGCTCCTTGCGATTTACGTTCCCGTTACGGGAGGCTCGCCAGCCGTGCGCCGTGCGGTCATGATGTTCGCCATTCCGCAAATCGGCACTTTGTTCGGGAAACCCGCCAACACGCTCAACAGCTTGGGCGTTGCATTGCTCCTTATCATCTTGCCGGAGCCAAACGTCATCTGGAATCCGGGATTCCAGCTTTCGTTTGCAGCAACCGCCGGAATCATCATCGGAACGCCGCACAACCCGACAAAGCTTTTGCCCGACAGCCTCAAGCAAAACAAGCTTTGGCAAAAGATCCAAGCGTTCGCGATTGACCCGACTTACGTCACGCTCTGCGCGACGCTTGCAACAGCGCCGTTCCTCATCCATCATTTCAAGACGCTTTCGCCATTCGCATGGTTCGGGAACATCATCATCGTGCCAGCGATTTCGCTTGGCATGCAGGCGGGGCTTTTCGCACAACTTTCGCCCGTTGACTTTATCTGCGGAACATTCTGCGAAGCCGCGAGATTCTTTTTGCGGTTGGCATCGCTTTTGACGCGAATACTCTCGGACTCTGCCGCCGCCTCGATGACCATCGGGCCATTTTCGCCAGCAGTACTACTCGCGCTCGGATTCTTGATTCTGCTTTTGCCCGTTTGCTACAAGAATTACATCGCACGCAAATACGCGTTTTTATGCATTTTAATTGCAGCCGCTTTATTCGCGTTTGAAAGCTACCGCGAAGTGCTACACCCGTCGTGGACGCTCACAACCATCGATGTCGGGCAAGGCGATAGCCACCTCGTCAAGACGCCATCTGGAAGACACTTTCTCATCGACGCCGGCGACAACAGCCGCCAAGATTCCGGCAAGGATATCATCGTTCCGTTCTTGCACCACATTGGTGTGAGCAAACTCGATGCGCTCATCATCACGCACCCCGACAAAGACCATTTCGGCGGAGCGCTTTCGCTATTGAAAATGTTCCCCGTCAGGGAACTTTGGACAAGCGACTGTTCCATGAAAGAAAGCAAACCCGACTGGCAACAAGTCCTCAGCGAAGCCCGCAAAAGGAACATTCCTATCCGCAACATCCATCGCGGCATTCTGTGGAAAGAAAACTACTTCGAAATGCGAACCATCCATCCGCGAAACGACGTTTGCGTCGAAGCCAACGAAGGGAGCATTACGCTTAGGCTCAAAGGACTCGGGCATTCCGCCGTCCTCACCGGAGACCTCACCGTCAAAGGCGAAAAAGAAATCATGAAAACAGACGCCTATCTGAAAAGCGACGTGCTGAAACTCGGGCATCACGGTTCCAAAACGTCCAGCAGCGTACCGTTCTTGAACGCCGTCTCCCCCACGTACGCCATCATCCCAAGCGGCCGCAAGAACAGGTTCCGCCACCCACACAAGCAAGTCACCGACCGCCTCGATTCGCTAAACATCCCCTACATCAACACCGCAAAAAAAGGGACGATAACATTCACGTTCGTCCCGGATTCAGTAAGCTATACAACGATGTGGGAGTGAGGTTTTAGGTGGTAGGTTTTAGGGATTAGGAAATAGTAGGAAGTAGACGGTAGGAAGTAGGAAGTGAACGGTTTACTGAAGAAGTCATTCTGGAGGGAACCTTATTCAAATGCGAAGCCATTAATGTCTTTAGCCCCGAATTAAGGTTGGTGCACTTCGGCAGGCTCAGTGACCTTTTGTCGAACCACCGAGCCGGGAGACCGATAGGATCCAGTAAAGTTTTTGCATTTAAGAGTTAGGTTATAGGGACTAATCTTAGAAAGATAAGCTATTTACTTGTTCCAGCGCCCCCTATCTGGAAGAAAAATTTGCACTTAAAATCATCTGCAAAATTTTTCTCCAAACGAACGCCGGCTTCAAAATAAGTAATGGAGTTATTTGTTCGTATTGGAGACCACCGCAAGCCAATATCATTCACATAAGTAAAACTACGTAGATGAAATCCTCGTTCATAAATAACATGAGAAATAATATGACTTTGATCTGTCAATCCCAACCATGCTTTAGGAACTAAAGGTATATAAAAGTTTCCACACCACGCATATACAGGGACTCCTAGAAGTATATAGCCTAACACTTCTAAAACCTTATTTGAAGGAGCATGTCCATCAAACGCCCCTACAATCAAGCCCATCACTAAAGCTCCACCCAAAGAAAATAGAGCCTCGTCAGAAACTTTATTTGGATCAATGCTAACATGAAGCGGATCAAATCCAAAATAGACATCAAATAAATTGCCTATATGGAAAGCGTCCGCTTCAGTCCCAGATCGAATATCAAATAGAGATACTTCCGCAGTAGTCGAATACACATAAGAAGCATGAAAAGTCATTCCATAGGGCAAATAGCTTTCTTTGACCGGTTCTTCGCCCATGCCATTACAGCAAAGAACAAGAACTAGAAAGCCTATAAGAATTTTTTTCATACACCTACAAAAACAACTTTATATGCGATAAACCTTACTTTTTCAAGCATTCCAGTGCAGCGTCGTGCAAGAGCCCGTTCGTCGCGATGCTCGTGAAGCCTTCGTAAATCGGAGCGGTCGGCTTGCCGTTTTCATCGAAGAGTTCCGTCTTGCCGTCAATCGTACTGAACTTGCCGCCCGCTTCTTTCATCAAGAGCGGGAACGGAGCAATGTCCCACATCGATACGACCGGATCCACCATGATTTCGGCACGGCCAGCCGCCACGAGGTAATAGCCGTAGCAATCGCCCCAACCGCGATGCAAGCGGGCACTGCGGCGGAGCTTCGTAAAGCCTTCGCCAAAGCCCTTGTCTTCCATCGTATTGACCGTTCCCGAAAGCACAAGCGCATCGCTCAATTGCGACACTTTCGAAGCACGAACTTCGCGACCGTCCAAAAAGGCGCCGCCGCCATTCACCGCCCACACAGCGCTTTTCATCGCCGGCAAGCGAATCACACTCGCAATCGGAACATTCTTATGCCAGAGGCCAATCAGCGTACCGAACAGCGGCACGCCATGAATAAACGATTTGGTGCCGTCAATCGGATCAATCACCCACTGGTATTCCGCATCAGGGCTTTCAATGCCGAATTCTTCGCCAATGACGCCGAAGCCAGGCGTTTCCTTTGCCCAGAATTTGCGGGCGAGTTCTTCCGTTCCCTTGTCCGCAATCGTCACAGGAGTCTTGTCAGCCTTCCATTCGACGCCCACATCGTTCTGATAGAACTTGAGGATGTTCTCTTCGGCAAGTTCCGCCGTCTTGAGCGCAATCTTCAAAAGCTCCAGATATTCAGGAGCTACGCCAGCCTTTGCAATTTCGCGATTTTCCATAGCAAGCTCCTAGCCGACCCACTTCTTGACAAGCGAAACAAGCAATTCGTTTTCTTCGGGCTTACCGACCGTGATGCGGATGTGTTCCGGCATGCCAAAGCTCGTGAGACCACGGACAATCATTCCGTTCTGCTCCAAGAACGCAACAAGTTCCTTGGCGCGTTCACCGATGCGCACGCAAATAAAGTTCGCCTGCGTCGGGAGAACCTTGAAACCGAGCGCACCAAGTTCGCGATTCAGGTATTCAAAACCAACGGCGTTGTTCTTGCGGGTTGCTTCAACGTGTGCGGTATCGGCAAGAGCAGCCACAGCAGCCACCTGAGCAGCCTGGTTCACGTCAAACGGCGGCTTGATTTTCCACATCGCACGGACGACTTCAACACTTGCCATCGCATAACCCACGCGGAGCCCAGCCAAGCCGTAAATCTTGCTGAATGTACGGTTGAGGAACAAGTTCGGGTATTCCGAAAGCAGCGGAGCCATCTTCGGGTAATCCGCAGCCGTTGCAAATTCAGCGTAAGCTTCGTCCAAGAACACGAGAACGTTCGACGGCACTTTCGCAAGGAAGCTGCGAATTTCGGCCTCAGTGTAATAGTGACCAGTCGGGTTGTTCGGGTTGCAAATGAAAGCGACACGTGTCTTTTCGTTAACGGCAGCCGCGAGCTTATCCAACGAAGCCTTTTCTTCGCCTTCACCCACGCCAATAAAATCGGCACCGTTCGAAAGTGTCGTAAACTTATAGACGGAGAACGTCGGCGTAATGCCCACGCAGTTGTCACCCTGACGGATAAAAGCCTTGCCCACCATGTCGATAATTTCATCGGAACCATTACCGATGACAATCTGGTTCGTCGAAACGCCATACATTTTGGCAATCGCATCAATCAGCTTCGGAGCATCGCCACGCGGGTACAAGTGCAACGAATTCGCAATTTCATGGAACGCTTCCACCGCTTTCGGGGAAGCACCCAACGGGTTCTCGTTAGACGCTAGCTTTACAACATTCTTAAGACCATAACGTTCACGAATCTCGTCAATGGACTTGCCAGGGACGTAATCGGAAAGTTTTGAAAGTTCTGGACGCGGTTCAATCACAGATACCTCCATTTTTACGCATGTAAATTTAGCTTTTACCAAACGATTTATCTAACTTTGGTAATCATGAGACGCCTTCTTTGCCTGTTATTTGCTGTTCTTGCCACAAACGCCTTTGCACTGGACCACATGTGGGACATGCGTTATACGTTCGGCCCTGAAAGCCGCCCCTCCCCGAAAATGGGCTTCGGCCTTGGCATCCGCTCTCCGTTTAATTCCAACGTACTTTTCCCCATCAACTTCACAAGACAACTCAATAAAAAATTTGACGTTGGAACAAAACTCGACATCAACACTTACAATAAATTAGACGAAATCCACACCGCACTCGACATCGGAGGGCGTTTCCGGTACAAGCCCGCTTCCTTTATCGCCTTGGACGGTTATCTGGACTTGAGCGATATCAATGCAAGTGCTGTCGTTTTCACTATCGGTACGCAGCTGTTCATCGCAAGATGTTTTGCCAACTACTATGAACTCCGTGCAGGATTCCTCGAAGGAGCGACCGGCAAAGACGGCTACGCCAAGTTTTCAGGCGCAGTCATTCCGACAATTGTTTTCGGACAAATTTTCCGTCTTTTCCTGGAAGTCAACACCTCAGCCAGCGTAGGGCATTTCCGTGATGACTTTATGGTCGATATCATTCCGAAAATGGAACTTACATTTGGCGGGACCCACATCCGCATCGACTTCGACGTAGGCGTAATGCAAGAAAAGAACAATGATCAAAAGACCATTGCTCTTTACGTTATGACAGCTTTATAAGTAGGAAGTAGGAAGTTATCAGTAGACAGGATTGCCTAGGATGACACCACTGTCTACTTCCTACTGTCTACCGCCTACTACTTCACCACAAACATTCCGTTCTGGTAATCGACCACAGCGGGCTTTGCGGCACTCACAGTACCCGAGAGTATCGCGTGACTCAGCGGGCGTTCAATGTTACGTTCGATGTAACGCTGGATCGGACGAGCACCGAATTCCGGCTGGTAAGCGCCTTCCGCAATCGCATCAAGAGCCGCATCCGAAAGCGTAAGCACCAAGTCCTGACGGGCAGCGCGGTTCGCCAAATCCGCAAATTTGAGTTTCACGATTTCGCGAATCTGCTTTTTCGAGAGGCTCTGGAACACAAGCACTTCATCCAAGCGGTTCAAGAATTCCGGGCGGAAGAATGCATGCAAGTCAGCTTCGACATCCGAAAGCGCAACCTGCGGCGGTTCGCCGTTCTTGGCGCTAGCCGCACTCAAGCGGAACTTTTCGGCACCCAAGTTCGAGGTCATCAAAATCAAGGTGTTCTTGAAGTTCACCGTACGGCCCTTGCCGTCCGTCAAACG
>NZ_JAFWOM010000079.1 GCF_017545445.1 Fibrobacter sp. | reverse complement strand
TTATACTTATGGTGGATCTGCTTGGTTTACTATTTAAATCATCTATAGTAATTCAAGCAAAAAGGTGTAACTTTCGTTACACCTTTTAATTTTTGTCTCATTTAAACCGACAAATCGTCTCATTCAAACCGCCGCGTTATAGTCAAATAATCCCGATGAAAATGAGTTGATCTATTCGTCTTGTGCGGAATGCGAATCTTCTTCTTCCGTTAGCGATGTCGAACAAAATAGTGTATCTTCTAGCTCTGTCACTTTGGCAAAGCCCTGCAAAACAGACAGTACGGATACCTGCGAATACGGATCATTAACGGACGCTCGCGATGGCCAAATCTATAAAACTGTGAAAATTGGGGACCAGTGGTGGATGGCTGAGAATCTGAATTTCAAGACGAATCGCAGTCGTTGCTACAATGATTCTCTTAAATACTGCGAAACGTATGGAAGGCTTTATTCGTGGATTGACGCTGTTGATATGAACGAAAGTGAATGTGGTGATACTGGATATTTGTGTTCCGCACCTGAGGTGACTCAAGGCGTTTGTCCTTTAGGCTGGCATTTGCCAACGAAAACAGAATTTGAAACTTTAGTTTTGGCAGTTGGGGGAAGCTGGAATGAATGGAATGGTTGGAGTTGTCATGGAAGTTTAGTGTCTATCGCTAGCTGGAAAAAAAACATTTATAGTAAAAAATATGATGAGTTTGGTTTTGCGGCACTGCCTGCGGGGCATTGGAAAGTCGCTCAGCATAGGAAAGAAAGGGATAGGTATGAATACGAAGGTGAGGGAACCTGTTTTTGGAGTGCTACAGATATTTATGACTTTGCTGCACATTGTATGACTGAGTCTGGGTATTTGAATAATTATGATAAAGGCTACGCTACTTCTGTCCGTTGTATCAAAGACTAAGTTGCTTATTTTTTGCTGGCGAGCACTCCTATGGTGAGGCTTACGACGATGACGGCGAGGCTTGCCGGAGTCGGGATTTCGTACCATGCGGCGATGAGCATTTTAACACCCACGAATGCGAGGACGAACACGATGGCGTATTTGAGCTTGTCGAATTTGCCGAGCATGGCGGCGAGTGCAAAGTACAGCGAACGCAGTCCGAGAATCGCCATGATGTTGCTTGTAAAGACGATAAACGGATCGAGCGTCACGCCGAAAATGGCGGGGATGGAATCCATCGCGAAAAGCACGTCCGAGGTTTCGATGACGATGAGGGCGAGCATGAGCGGAGTCATGAAGCGTTTGCCGTTCTCCTTGACGAAAAACGCATGACCGTTAATTTCTGTCGCGATCGGGAAAAACTTTTTGGCGAGAATCACAACTTTGTTCTTGCTCAAGTCCTGCTCGTTGTCGTCATCGAGGAACAGCATCTTGAACGCGCTGTACAAGAGCAGCACGCCGAACACGTAAATCACCCAGTGGAAATGCTGGAGCAACGCCGTTCCTGCGAAAATAAAGGCGCCGCGAAGGACTATCGCTCCGAGAATGCCCCAAAAGAGCACGCGGTGCTGGTAAATTTGCGGAATCTTGAAATACGTAAAAATGGCGGCCATCACAAAGATGTTGTCAAGTGAAAGCGACTTCTCGATGATGTAGCCGGTCAAGTATTCGAGGGCGGCCTCGCTCCCAGCGACGGCGCCTGCCGGCCCGTGCAGCGTTCCGTTCCCGTAAAGAAAGTAAAGTGCCACGTCGAACAACAGCGAAAGCGCTATCCAAATGCCCGTCCAGCGGAGAGCCTCTCCAATTCCAATGATGGAGTCTTTCTTGTGGAAAACGCCAAGGTCCAACGCCAAGAAAATTCCGACGAGAATAAGGAACAGAATCCAGAAAAGTGTCATAAAAGCCCTCGCAATAATTGTGCTTGTTGCGTTTGTTTCTTAAAAGTAGCATTTTAGCGATTGCCTCATGAGAAACGATCGCTGTTTTATTTGCATCTCTGTTTCAAAATTTTCGAATTCTCTCGCTACTCTTTGAAATATGTTGACGGAGAGGTTCCAAATACTTTGCCGAGTTTTGAGGCCATTTCCCTTGAAATCGGACGAATATTGCGCTCTATCTCGGAGAGATTCTGCACGGAAATTTTAAGTTTTTTGGCGAGAACTTTCTGTGTCCATCCGCGAAGACCTCGGTCTGCTTTTATTGCGTCGCCGGGAGTCATGGACGCAGTGATTTCTTTGTACCAGTCCCAATCTTCAAGGCGTATAGATTCTTCGTCATCTTCAGTTTCATTTTTTTCAATTTTTAGAGAATCTTTGAATGCTGATTCTAGGAACATTATCACAAACTTAGGCACTTTACCTTCGATTCTGAAATATGCTGCCTCAGTGTTTTGCGTATGGGGCTGATTCACGACTGCCTGCATAATATACCTCTATGGTTTCGCTAAGTTTTATTCTTTCTAATAACTTATTTAATATAACCAAAATTGGCTAATAGTCAACATTTTTGCAGGATTGCTTTGATTGCTTTTAGGCAATAGAATGATGAACCCATTGCAAAATGCGATGGATCCATCACTTTATTTTGAATTAGGAATTACCTAGATTCCGCAGGACGAAATGATTCCCGGAGTGGGGATGTTCGTGCACCAGGAATCGGGTTCCGTGCGCTTGTTCCAAAGCCCGATGTTCAGCTGCGTGCTCTTGCGGACAGCAGCCGAAGACGAGCCGATGGGCAGCGGCGAAACGTGGAGCGAATCGGCCTTGCCGTAATAGAGCGAGTCGAGAACCGTTCCGTTGCACTGCAGTACAAGCGAGCCGGAAGACTTGCCGAACGACGGCATGCTTTCGGTGTACTTGTAGATGCCGGCGGAGCTTGCCCCTTCGAGGTCGCCCACGACGAGCACTTCATTTGGCGGGAGTTCGACGGTCGCGATTTCTGCAGAACCGCTCACGTTCGAGGTCTTGCCGAAAGTGCACTTGTCCAGAACGAGCGTGTCCGTGCTGCCGTTGTAGAATTCGACGAAGGTGAACTGCGTGGAATCCTTGGCGTTGGGCTGCACGAAGAATTCGCTCACGACGACATCGTTGACTGCCGGGGCGCGCTTGATGGCCGGGAGCTTGAGCGAAACCTGCAAATTCACGTCTTTCGCAAGGTCGATCGCAAGTGCAATTTTGCTGCGCAGCGATTCAATCTGGAAGTGCGGAATGGGCGAGTTTTCGTCGAGCGTGAAGTCGTCTTCCATGCTGAAGATGGTCTTGTTGCTTTCGTCTTGCATCGAGATGGTGATGTGGTATTCGCGGTCGAGCTTGAGGTCGTCGCTGGTGAAGGTGACGTTCTCGGAGTCGAATACCATGGGGTAGGTGAAGGTTTCGCCATTGCTGGTGAGCTTCATTTCGCCCTTCTTGATGCCTGCGGGGTTCCCAAAGCCGATGGGAATCTTCACATAGACGAAACCGACGAGCGCGTGCATCGGAATCTTCAAGTTCACGGCGGAACCTGCTTCAAGGGCGGTCGTGACTTCGCCCTCCTGCATCAAGGCCCCGTTCGCGTAGAGCTTTGCGTTGAACACCCATTCTTCGCCCGGGAAAAGGTCGAGGTTGAACGACTTCTTTTCGATGGAGTGGACGAGGTGGAGCGTGTCCGTGCCGTAGCAGTCGAGCACAAGGCTGTCGAGCAGCGGCGTTTCGGCAAAGTCCAGATTGAGAGCGACGTTGGCCGTTTCGCCAGTCTGGATGGACGGAATGGACGATTCTGCGCTGGATTCGCTGGAGCAATTCCAAAGAGAAATCGCCATGAGGGTGGCGGCTGCGCTAAGGCAGACGTGTTTTTTTGTTGTAGGACTCATATAACCTCCTATTTTGTGGAATGGTCCTACTTATTTAACACGCTTTTAGGGGGTGCTTTGTCCAAGACTTTTTTGTAAAAAGATGTTTACTGCGTTGCAGCCCAGTATTTACAAGCTTTCCGCACGATTCACTACATTTTTTTTGATGATGTATTTGACCTTTTTTGCATGTCATCCCGGCCTGAGCCTGTGCTGCCTGCACTGAGCAACGCCGAAGTGAGCTTGCCGAAGCATGCCGGGACCAGCTTACACGTCACCCCTCGCAGATACTGTTCCCTTCGCGATCCTAAGCTTTAAAACCTATAACCAAATCCCTAACAGTCCCCCTCGCAGATGCGTTCTCCCTCACGGATACGGCTCTTATCGCAGATACAGTCCCCCTCGCGTTCCTAAACCCTATAACCTATAACCTAATCCCAACTCTCGTCTAAAGATGCAACTTGCTCTTGCCGTTCTCGACGCGGTTGCCTTGGAGCTTGGCGGCACACGACTTGTCTTGCCTGAGTATTTTCACAAGGGCGCTCGGCGAAAGTCCAAATGCTGCCGCCGCTGCTTTCGTGTCGCCGTTCTTTGTCGCCATGATGTCAAAAACGTGGGCGACGAACAGCGGAAATTGCGGGTTGCTCGGCTGGATATGCCCGTTGCTCCCCGGAAATTTCATCTCGACTTCGGGAGGTGTCTCGCGGACATTCAATGCAAGTGCCATTTGCATGCGGTGCAGTGCGTGAATTTTATTCTCTTTTGCGCTCCTGCTTTCGGAAGACTTAATTTCTAAATTATATTGTTGTAACGAAAGATGAACGCCGGTATTGGTCTTGTTCCTGTGCTGGCCGCCGGGTCCGCTGCCTTGATAACCTTTCAGGGAGCATGCCCGTAAAAGTTCGTCCAGATTCATTTTCAAATAGGTATCGCGATGCATATCTTGAAAAATAAAATAGTTCTAGCGCTTTTGGTGAGCGTATTCACGTTTATGATGGGCTGTGCCGGTTCTTCTAACAGTTCCTCAAACGAACCTGTGGAGACCGCAGCCGTCCGCGATGCCAAATTCAAGGCTCAAGAGGCGGACAAACTTGCTATGCTGGGCGAGATGTTCGACTCGTTCAAGGCGGCTGTGAAAGATCATGCTCCGTCAGATGTTTTGCTGGATTTTTTGACGGATTCTTCGGAATACTGGATGGACGAACTTGAAAACCATGCGAAAAACTACGATTCGACGGCGCTTGCTTCGTGCCAGTTCTACGAGGCTTACGCCATCTTGCTGTATAGGCTGTACGAACGCGAACACCTCTGGCAAGTGCCGGATTATCGCATGCTCTATTTGCTCCTGTACGGTAGCGAATTTTTGAACTTGGTCGATCGCGTGAACATGGGACCGTTCGAAGTTAAGAACGATCGCGGAAGCGTGGGCCTTGCGTCGAGCCCGAAGGTTCCGATTATGTTGTTCAATTGGGACGACACCAAGTGGAAACTGAACCTGATTGAGACTTTGCCGCTCATCACGAAAGGGATCGAAGCGACCGCTTCCAAGAAAAATTGGTCGGATGTCAAGCTTGCTCTTTATTGGCTCGACAAGAAATATCACATGCAATATACCCGTCTAGACGAATCGCTCTTTGAACCGATCGGTTTCTAGTAGAACTGTAATTAGGATATAGAGTTTATGCGTAAATATCTTGTGGCTTGCGCAATTGCTTGTGCTTTAGCGGCTGCTTCTTGGGCTGCTCCGAATTCTGCGGTGTCAGCATCCAAGGCTAAAACGGTAGCGCCTTCGAAAAAAATTTACGGCGCCATCGAAGCGAAGGATGGCTTTAATGGAGGCCGCCTCTTTGATGTCTTGGATTCCGTCGGTGGCTCGGGAACGTGGATGGAATGGGACGTGAACGGCGTTCGCGACCCCGCTGTGATGAAGGTGCTTGATCCGATGCTGAATTCGTCGAACAAACCGAAAATGGTGTGGCTCATTACCGAACGCGATAAGCCGCTGATTTCGGTGTTGTTGCCGAAGGATGCGGGTGAAGTCATAGTGTTTTACGAACTGGATGCACTCGACGCCAAACCGGTACCGCTGAGGTTGAACAAAGTCTTTACGCCGGACGTCGTTTTCAGAGATTATAAACAAGTTTCTGAAACTGAGTTTGTGCATCTTGACCGCTCGAATTTGAAAATATCGGTCTTGGATAAACGAATTCGTTTTACTTACGACAATCCCGACAAGACTCCGCTGCGTTACGATGCTGATTTTGCCACGAAAACCATCGTTGAAAAACATAATGAAGTGAACGATTATCTCGGATTCTTGAAGTACGAGTATTCCATGATGCTCCGGGCGTTTGTGCAATCGACCCGTGGCATTTTTAACTGGCAACCGTGGCATTGGTACATGGACAAGTGGAATTCAAAATTCATGATTACGCCTAAGGAAATCGAGATGATTCTCTCGAAGGGTATTCCGCCTGAATATATTACGGTCTTTAAGGCGAAAGCTGTGGGCGGCGAAGTCATCGAAATGCACACAACGGGGAATGGGTTCCTTGAAATGGTCATTAAGAGACCCTAGCTTAACATGAGATGGGTGATACTTTTCTATTTTAGAATTCGTGAAATCCATCGTAAAAAAAATCCAAATTCTTTTTGTTGCCTGTGCAACCGTTTCGAGCTTGGCTTCTTCTGTCATAGAAGATTCCAAAAGACACTTTATCTTGGACGATGAAGTCCTCAATTCGTCTGCGGAACTCTGTGAAGACGGTTCGGGAAAGCATTTTAGCCCTGAAAACTCTTTTTACAGTGATTCCAATGGTGTTCCTGTTAGGCATTACCGCATTGCATTACCGTCGAATGCGAAACCGTCTGTATCCGTGACGGACGACAAGGTTCTTCCGCTTGGAGCTTCGCTTTGCAAATCGACTCCGGCTAAAGCTTTGCCGGTCTCTGTTTCGGAACCGTACCTGAAGGATTACTTGTGGCAAGTGGATGTGCTGGTCCCGCTATACTTGGTTCGTGGACAATCTGTGTCGCTCCGTCAGAAATTCCGTTTGGAAGTGGATTTTGGCTCATCTATGGCCAGCGGTAGAAATCCTGGAGCACGAGCGCTTATGCTTGTCGCGAATGCGAAGTCGGCGGCCCGGTTTGGCGTTGCTTCTGCGAACAATTCTCTGTTGCGTCGTGAGGCATCCTCGGATTTTGATGGAATTGTTCAGCTGGCCCAGCTAGTCGTGGGCGATAAGAACATGGCTTCGTTCGCTGAGGATGGCATGTATGCGGTTGATTTCAAGTCGGTCCGCAATTCACTTCTCAAGGTCATGCGTCAAAGCGAACTGGATGGCATTCCTATCGAAAAACTTTGCGTTTATGGAGCCTCGCCTGATACGCTCCCTGACATGGCTCCCGGTGCTAGCCTGCGTAACCCGAACCATATTTTTGAACTGCCCATCAGAGTTAACGACCGCAATTCCAATAAGATTTTTGACGATGGCGATACGCTTTATTTCGTAGGATACGGAAACGCTTTTTGGAAACGGATTGATTCGGAACCGGGTGAATTTTTCAAATTGAACATGGCGTATTTCCATTCGTATTCGCCATATTCCTATTATCAGTATTTTGTACTGGGCTACAAGGAAGTGGGCAAGGGGCTTCGTTTGGAGACGCTTACTCCGCCGAAGTCCTCGCCAAAGGATATCGAATGGTTTAGATATGTACGCGCCGAAAAAGAGCTTTTGCTGCGCGATACCTATTTCGGCAAGCCTTTGGATTGGGAAAGTTCTTCTGGAAAGGAATGGTTCTGGATTTGGCACGGCATGAACGATACGACTGTCCTTTCTCCATCGGATTTGAGTTTTTCATCTACGAAGGATTTGCCGGGGCTTGTTTCCGAGGGGAAGGGATATGTTGGCGTTTCGTTTTTCCCGTACCGTTCGATTGAGTCTTCGGCAGGCGTGGCGCAAAAAACGGATAATACTTATTCTACCAGAAGTTATGAAGAAAGGATGTTGTTTATTCGCTTTGGTTTGAAGGTGAATGGCGAATCGCATTCTTGGAGTCAAGGCTCTTTGCTGCCTGGAGGAAATTTTGGTTTTAGCATTAAATCGTTGAAGAAATCTAATAATGAATATGAACTCACCTTGCTGCCGAATACAAAACAGTCAGACCGTTTTGATGGTTATACGGTAGCGTACCAGTGGAATCCTACGACCGTGTCTATAGATTCTTCGGAATGGTTGTTGCCCGGTTTCGCAACGGGTGTTGTCCGCATCCCGGTAGGGAAAAACGAAGATCTCCGTTTGATGAAATTCAAGGATTTCAAGCCTGTGGGGCTTTTGAAAATTTCAAACGGATTTGCAGTGGATAGTATTGGCGAAAATGAAGATGTTCGCTATATGCTCTTCCGCGATAAAGATCGTCGCAAGGCTATCAGTCTTGAAGGCATTCCCAAAACATCGAGCAATGTTGTTCAGAACCTTTCTAAGATTTCGTCAAAAACGGAATACTTGATCATTACGCCCGAGGAATTTCTTGCTCCTGCGGAATCCTTGGCGGTGTTCCGCTCTAGCGACAAGTCGGCAAGTTCGCTGGTTACATCGCTCGTCTCTGCCGAAAACATTTATAGGCATTACACGGGTGGTGCTTTATCGCCGATTGCGATTAGAAACTTTATCGCATATGCACGCAGTGTGAGTCCGGATTTGCGTTTTGTATTGCTTGCCGGTTCGGGTCATTACGATTATCGAGGCATAAATGCAAAATTAGGCAAGAACTATATGCCTCCGTTTGAAAAGGAAGCGGTTGTGACGGAAGATTTCTTTGCGGTTCTCGATTCTGGAGAATCTGTTCGCAGCGGCAAGCCGCATGATGTGGATATTGCTGTGGGGCGTTTGCCGGTTTCGTCTGTCGAAGAATTTTATGATTACAATGAAAAGGCCAAAGACTATGATGAGATTGGCAAGTTCAATCACGGTGAATGGAAAACGACGCTTTTGCTTGCTGCTGATGACGCTCGTAACGGTACGGAATCTGATCCGACTCCGCATACTATGCACCAAGAAGATCTTGCGAGGATGATTGATTCATCGTCCGCGAAGCTTGGCTTTAGGATGAACCTGAAGAAGGTGTATCTTTTGGATTATGAGTACGATGCTGCTGGACAGAAGCAGGATGCCGTGAACGATTTCATGAGCATCATGAATCAGGGGGCCTTGATGACGATGTACTTCGGTCATGGTTCCAAGGTGGCGTGGGCTTCGGAAGGACTTTTGAAACCCTCGTACGTATCTAAACTTTCAAATAAAAAAGTTTATACGGTATTGAATTCGTTCTCTTGTACAGTCGGGCGATTTGACGAAGGCGGTTCCAGGTCCTTGTCTGAAACGTTTGTGGTCGCTCCTGAAGCCGGAGCCATAGCTGCCGTTGGTGCTACCCGCGAAACATATGCAAGCTATAACCAGATTTTTGCACATAACTTTATAAGTCGCGCTGTGCTTGAAAATGGCAATTACTTAGGCTTGGCATATATGCAGGCCAAGGACAATATCATCAAGAATTCTGATATTCATGCCGTCTATAATTCGGAGCACTATGTCTTGATTGGAGAACCCGTGATTCGTATGCCTTATGCGAATTTAAAAATTTCTATTGATTCTCCGGTGGAGTCGATAAAGGCTCTCGACAAGATGAAATTGTCTGGAACCGTATCAGGTTTATCGTCGGGAAGCATTGCCTTGACGTTAAGAGAAGGGCGTATAAATAAACCGCTACCTTTAATTTCTAGGGATTCGACTCTTAAAGTTCCTTATGACGGACCGCTTATTTATTCTGAAATTGTTCCTGTTGTCGGCGGGCGTTTTGAAACAGAATTTATTACCCCGAAAAAATTGAACATTGGCGATTCTCTTGCTGAATTGCGTGCGTGGGTGTATTCTTCGAACCAAGTTGCTGTCGGTCGCTACCTCGAAGATAGCATTAAGATTTCGGGCATATCAAATTATGCGGATTCGTTGAAAGATAAGACTCCGCCTTCCATTAGCATCCAGTCGTGTTACGGCGGGACGGCTTCGTCCTTTGCTGACAACCAGTTTGTCAAACTCCAGACTCCTGCTTGCTTGCAAGTTATCGTTGAAGACGAGACCGCTTTGGATTACCGCGAACAGGCTGACGAAGGTATTTCTTTTGAAATGATCGGGTTGGAAAATCCTTACCATCCTTCACCGTTTTTGGAACAGTCCTCTAAACGTGCGGTGGCCCGCAAGGCTTTGACCAGCGAATCGTATCCGCCAGGAAATTATGCTTTCAAGGTTCGTGCAATGGATGTTCTCGGAAATGCTTCCACGAAGCAGATCAATCTGCAAATTACGGATGCCATGCAGACGGGACTTTCTGATGTGTTTAATGTTCCGAATCCGATGGGGAAGGCGGGAACAACGTTCTACTTTAAGAATCTTTCCGCGGATCAAAATTCGAAGGTGTCGATATTCATTTACAACCAGCATGGCAGACTGGTCAAGGTCATTAAGGATGCGAAATCTGGTGAGACGCATTGGAACGGCAAGGATAATTACGGTCGCTTGCTTGCGAATGGATTGTATCACTACGTTGTACGTAGCGAAGTCTCGGAATCGAGTTCTGAGTCTAAGAAATCTAAAACTAAAACATGGACTAAAAAACAAAAATTGTTGATATCGAGGTAAATAATGGAATTACGTGAAAAACCGGGGAAAATTCAGAAGCTTTTTGAGCTGTCGCTCCGCTTTCGCCTGATTTTTGTGCTTTTGATGGTTGGCTTTGTCGCGGCGTTCGTGGCGACGGGCTGGCAGCAGATGGGGTCTTTGCCGTTGGGTGCTTCTGAAGCTCTGGGCAGGTGGATTGCCGAGTTTACGAATGTCGCCTCCGCTTGGAATGCGTCGCAGTACATCTTTGTGGCGGGACTTTCTATGATAGTGCTTTATTTTGTA
Organism: Fibrobacter sp.; assembly: GCF_017545445.1. GTDB lineage: Bacteria > Fibrobacterota > Fibrobacteria > Fibrobacterales > Fibrobacteraceae > Fibrobacter. Next base: position 20,108 of record NZ_JAFWOM010000079.1, on the reverse strand, counting down.
TTTGGCGGAGTGCGTGGCGGTCTTGTGGGCTTGCTTGGCGTTGCGGCTTTTGTGGGGGCTCTGTTTGCGTTGGGCGGCGACGAGGACATGCTGCTGATATTTTTCGGTGCGTTTGCCGGGCTTGCGCTGCTTCTTATGCTTTTTGCCAAGTGGAGTGTCGCTTGCGCTTTGTTCCCTTTTGTGCTTTCGTGGTTGTTGCTGACCGGTTTTTTGGGATGGTTCCCGCTGATGATCGGGAAGGCGTGGCTCATGTGGGCCGTGCTTAGCACGATTGCATTTTCAGGCGTTGTTGCATGCGCCTTGATTGCGGGGAAGGAACTCGGTGAAGGTTCTCCGCAGGCTGGTGCTCTTGTGAAGGCGGGCAAAAAGATGCTTGCTCCTATTATGATTGCGTCTTTGCTTGCTATTACAGCGCTTGTAGTCGATATGAGTGTAGTTGTCGATTGGAGGCGAATCGGTATTGCCGCAATTATTTGGGTCGCTTTTAACGTGTGGTTCTTTGGATTCACGTTCGGGACGATGTCCTTTGCTCCGTGGGACCGACTCCGTGCTGGTTCCCGCCGCGTCAAGATGAGCGACAAGAAGAAAAAAGCCCCAGCAAAGAAAAGTAGGAAGTAGGCTGGGACTTCTTGTCATCCTCGGAGCGAAGCGTAGGGGATCCAGTTAAGTCTAATTTGTCTTTATCAAAAAGCGTCCTGGGCTGTTTGCCCGGGACGCTTGTTGTTGGAGTGTGGATGTTTTATTCTTTACACTCTAATTTTAGATTGTTTTGAAGTAAAAAGCCCTACTTTCGTAGAGCTTTCTATGGATAAAAAATCCATGTTGAGAAATGATGTTGAAAATTACGCGATGTTTAAGGACTGTTCCCTGATGCATTCGATTTCGTTCTTGAGTTCGATCGCGAGGGCGGCTATGTCTGCGTTCTGGCACTTGGTGCCAAGCGTATTCGCTTCACGGCCCATTTCCTGGAGGATAAACCCGAGGTTCTTGCCTTGGGCACCGCCCTTGGCGAGCGCGTCGAGGAACAGCTTGTTGTGACTGCGGAAACGCGTGATTTCTTCGTGGATGTCGAGCTTGTCAGCCATGATGCAGGCTTCTTGAAGCAGGCGGACTTCGTCGATTTCGGAATCCTTCATGAGCGTGTTGATGCGTTCGCGGAATTTGATTTTCCACGTTTCAATGCGCTGCGGATCGAGAACTTCGACCTTGTCGATGACTTCGTTCAGGTGGATGACGCGACGAGTGAGGTCTGCGGCGAGGTTCGCGCCTTCCTTTTCGCGCATGGCGATGACGCCGTCCAAAGCCTTGTCGAGTTCTGCTTTCAAGTGCTTTTCCCAGACTTCATTGTCGTTGTTGCTGTCGGTGAATTGCAAAACTTCAGGGATGGCAAGCACATGTTCAAGCTTAATGTCGCCTGCAATGCCGTACTTGGCTTGCATCGCCTTTGTGATTTCCACGAACTTAGCCACGGCGGCTTCGTTGTAGCTAACGGGAATGTTCCCAGTGTTGCCCGCTCCAAGCGTAATTGAAACGTTTACGGACCCGCGGACGAGCTTGTCCTTGATTTGTGCCTTGAAGTCATTTTCGAGGTAGGCGAAGTTCTTAGGAATCTTGCTCGAAATTTCGAGGAAGCGGCTGTTCACGCTGCGCACTTCGATAACGCATGTGATTCCTTGCAGTGTGGATTCGCTCTTGCCGAACCCGGTCATGGAGATAATGGACATAAGCTTTTTTAGGTTATAGGTTTTAGGTCACAGGGGATAGGTAAAGAATCACGCACTTCGTGCGTCTTTATATAAGGCGGCGTCGCCGCGATTATAATCCTAATACCTAACACCTAATACCTGTTACCTTATAATTTACTAATTGTTGCAACTACATGTTCGGCGCCAAAGTTCGGGAGTCCGATTGTTGTCAGGAACTTGCTTATTTTGTGGTCATTCTGGAAGTGCAAGTTTTCAATCTTGAAACTTTCCTTGTTGCACAACGTATAGAAGTCCTTCAGCGTCAAGACGCGGATGTTCGGCGTGTCGTACCATTCATAGGGGAGTTCTTTGGAAATCGGCATGCGACCGTGGAGCATCAGGCTTCCGCGGGCTGACCAGTGGCCGAAATTCGGGAACGTGACGATGACCTGCTTCGCTACGCGCAACAGCTCGTTCAAAAGTGCCACCGGGTCGCGGATTTCCTGAATCGTGCGGTTGATAATCGCGTAATCGAAACTTCCGTCTTTGATGTCCTTGAGACCGCTTTCGTCCAAGTCGCGCTGGATGACTTGCACATCGTTTTCGAGACAGTCGAGGATGCCCTTGATGTTCTTTTCGATGCCGAATCCCGTGACCTTCTTTTTGCGGATAAGGTATTCAAGCATGTCTCCGCTGCCACAGCCGAGGTCGAGCACATGGCTCCCTTCTTTAACGAGCTTGCCGATAAGGTCAAAGTCGCTCTGGTTGTGGAATACGGGAACGGCCTGCGTCCCTTTTTGCGGAATGATTTTCGAATCGAGGAAGCGCCCGACAGCTTTGCCTAATTCGCCGACTTCAATCAAGAATCCGTCGTGGCCGAATTGCGTGTCGAGTTCGAGGCTCGTGACGGATTTGCCGTCGTTCAAAAGAGCGCTCGTGATGCGGCGGCTTTCGTGCGGCGGGAAAAGCCAGTCTGTCGAAAGGTTCACGTTCAAAACTTCTGCCTTGATGTCCTTGAACGCATTTTCGATGCTGCCGTATTCCGTTTCGAGGTCGAATGCGTCGGTCGCGTGCGCGATGTGTAGATAGCTGTTCGCGTCAAAGCGATCGACAAATTTTGTTCCTTGATAACGTAAGTAGCTTTCGATGGGCAGGTTCAAGTCGAACGGAGTCGAGTAGGTGACTGCGTGGTTCCTGTTTTCCTGATCCTGCGCACGCTTGAACTTTTTCTCCATGCCCACGGCAGAGAGGTACGTGATATGTGCTAGTTTGCGTGCGTTGGCAAGTCCGATGTCTGGGCGTGTCATGCCGTCTTCGTAGTAGTCGCCACCGTGGAAGTTCGGGTCCTGCGTAATTACGTCGCGTGCCACCACTTCAAAGCCGAGCGCCTGGCTAGAGAATCGCGGAGAACTTGCGATGATGATGATGCGCTTTACCTGTTCCGGGTAGTAGATGGCCCACTTCATGGCTTGGAATCCGCCCATGGAGCCGCCAATGACACCGTAGAATTCCTTGATGCCAAGGCCGTCTGCGAGTTCTTTCTGAGCGTGCACCATGTCGCCAATCGTGATGGTGGGGAATGTGCTGCCGTAGGGCTTGCCCGTGCGCGGATTGATAGTTGCAGGGCCTGTCGTGCCTTTGCAACCGCCCAAAATGTTGCTGCAAACTACAAAGAATCTGTCTGTATCAATTGCCTTGCCTGGGCCGATGAGTTCGTCCCACCAGCCGGGCTTCTTGTCATTTTCGGTGTACCAACCAGCGGCGTGTGCATCGGCGGTCAACGGCGAACAAACCCACACGGCGTTATCGCCGGCGGCGTTCAGCGTGCCATAGGTCTCGTAACGGATGGTGAGGGCAGAGAGCGTCTTGCCGTTTTCCAACAAAAAGCCTTTATCACCATAGTCCTTGTTAAAATCCTTTGGGACAACGGGACCAAACGATTTATGCAAATATTCACTCATATGCATAAAAAATAGTAAAATGTTTGGTTCTTGGTCTTTAGTCTTTAGTCTTTAGTTAATGGTCTTTATCGGTTTGTCTTTGGGTAATAGTTTTTAACTATCGGTAGCTTGCAAATTCTGTACAAAAATTGCGTGACCTTGAATGCGTGTTTAATGTAAAACCGCTATCTAGGTCCTTCTTCGCCTAAGCGTTTTTTGAGTTCTACTTTGTACTGATACATGTTTTCATCGGCACGTTTGAAGACCGCATCGACATCGTCGCCCTTTTGGTATTCGGACATGCCGAAGGCCGCCGAGTACCGTTCCCACGGTTCAACAGAAGTATCGTTCATGGATTTTTTGAAAGCTTCTTCGGTTTCTTTCAGCAACGCGTCTCGATTCTCGTAATCGGAATTCCGCAGCAAGACTAAGAATTCGTCACCGCCAATTCTATAGACGGGGGAGTGCTTGTAAATGCCGCAGATGATATGGCATGAACCGAAAATGTACTTGTCGCCGCAGTCGTGACCGTAGTTGTCGTTGATGGCCTTGAGGTTGTTGACATCAATCATGACGATTGCGAACTCCGCTTTTTCCTTGTTGATGGAATCTTGCAAATTTTCTTTCATCTTTTCGTATGCGACTTTGCTGTTGACGTGCGTCAATGCATCCTTGAATGCGAGCTGCGTCATGCCGGCGGCTTGCTGCTTGGCTGCTCGGGCTTGTTCTTCGGCGGTCAAAATCCCTTGGACGTAATTGCGCATGTCGTTGGACATCTGGCTGATGGCGTTCGAAAGCGATTCGACTTCGTTATCTGTGTGGATGTTCGGGGCGTCAAAAACGAGTTCGTCGGGAGTCTTTTTGTTGTGGCTTTTTTCTGCAAAATGTCGGGCGCTTCGTTCTAATTCTTGAATCGGGCCTGTCACGTTATGACGTAACCAGAATATCAAGAGGAGGCCGAACAGCATGCCCAGAATAAGTGTCAACATAATGTTGTATATAATGTAATTGTTGACGGTCTTGTGCAGGTCTTCGATAGAAATATCGGCACAGAGGACTCCAAAATGGACTCCGGTTGATGTGACGTATGGCTTGCAGGCGGTATATGCTGCACCATAGTCGGAATCTTCTTCAAAAAACGATGTTTCATTTTTATTGATGGCTGCTGTATATTTTTGCACCTCTTCGGGCTGGTAAGCTGTTGTCGGTTCCAGCAGTTTCATGTCTTCTTCGCCGCGGTCCCGTTCTTCTTTGCTGGTGGCGGAACAGATGTTGAAGATTGTGTCGTTCCGCGTGAATAGCGAGTAAAGGTAGAACAGCTGGAAATCATCGACCATGCCGTTGAGCAGAGTCTGCGTTTTAGCGTATTTTTCGCTTTTTTGCCCCGTAAGCGTACATTGATAGAGGTCGTCAATGTCGGTCTGGTTGGTGATGTAATCCAGAATGGTGCTTAGCTTGTCATCGTAACGTTTGTAAAGTGATTTGGAATAGGAGAGGTAAGCTTGGATAGAAAGCAAAAAGCACAAAAAAGCGATGAACGCGGCACTGCCGAGAATAAGACTCCGGTGGATTTTTTTTCGGTGAAGTTTCATACATTGCTCCTTCTATATGCAGCTCCTCCGATTGTAAAATAAATCTTTTTTTTTGCGAATGTAAATTTTTATTGATTTTTTTGAATATTGAGCTTGGTAAAGGTTTGATAATGGTCACTTGTGTGATAAATAGTGCAGTTTTTGGCGTAAATGAGACGATTTTTCCCGCGATTGACTTCGAAATAATCGACATCCGCTTCTTTATAGCTGCCTTGCGGCAACTTTTGTTCGCGGTTGCTGAAGCTGTCTCCGCCAATCATTATACCTAGCTTTCGTTGTGGGTTGAAATTCCACCTTTCGAATTTTTTTCCGGTTTTTTCTTCGTAAAGCCGCATGGCTTCTTCCTTGTTCACGTAATTTGGCGGCAAGCGGTCGTTGTCGCAGATGTACCTGGCGACTTCGTCTTTTGTGGTGTATTGCGACGAGGCTTGCTGCGGTTTTGTGGTGACGGGTTCGTTGACGGTTGTCTGGACGGGTATATTTGTGGGTGTGTCGGTGGGTGAGGACGAAGCGTTATGGATGAGCGTTCCGCCGCCTGAGATAATTGCAAGGGCGGTGCAAAGGGTGAGTACGAGCTTGTTGGATTTCTTTTTTTTGCTAGACGAATTGCTTGTCTGATTGTTCTTTTTCTTCATGGATGACCCTTGAATGCAAATAAATTTTTTGAATAATATATATAAATGTTCTGTTTGGAGAAAAAATTTTTTTCTAAAGGTTCTATGCGGCAATATTTGTCGTTAACGGTTTCTATATATTGGTCATGGAAAAAAAATAATTGAGTTAGTCTCTTTACATATCTAGTAGAAAAAACGATATATAATGGCGGCATAAGGAGGTCTTATGAAAGATAATTATTTCGGTAGAGTTTTGAATTCCCTGAATACGGAATGTACCCGCAAAAACATTGAACTTGATTTCGTGACGCTCAAGAGCTACGAATACTGGATTCGCATGATGCGGATTTGCAAAAGCTATCCCGATGCCGACGATTGCATTTCTATCATCTCCAAGGAACGCGCTTCCCGCGTGCTGAAAGACCTCTCGGAACACTTCGAAAAGCTCAACGCCGAAGAAGACCGCCTCCCAGTTTCTGCAAAAAAACGTTTTATCAAGGAATCGAACGGGAATTATGCGGGCAAGAGGCTCCGCTGCAACGAAAACAGCGAAGATATGAGCGTTGCATACCAGCGCCGCCAAATGGCTGTCGTGCGATTCAACGATGTCATTGACCGTTCGTGTTCTGTCAGGGAAATTACGGATTTCGTGCGCAATTACCTGTGCGGCGAAGGCATTTTCGATCAGCAATCGCAAAAGGTTTTCTATGATAGTATTGTCCGTGAACTGCTCGGCTTTTTGGAAGAGAATAAAGATGTGCAAGACGCGTATTACAAACGCCTTGAAATCGTGCAGAAGTCGTTCAACTTGAGCGATGACGAAATGGAAATCTTGCTGTTTTCGTGGATTTTCTTCAACAAAGAACAGTGCAGTTCGCTTTTGGACATGATCGGTTCTCGCAGGTTCAGGGGGTCGGTGCTTCCGGACATTTTTCCGCAGCTTTACCCAGATGTCAATTTCGAAAATGCGGTCTCGAACAAGGGGACGCTTAAGCAGATGGGCCTCCTCGACGAAGACCTCGACATTTCCAAGCGCATCGGAATGTTCTTGGACGGTCATTCTGGCAACGATTTGGACAGCCTCTATTTTAGAGTCTATGAAGGCGACTCAGTCCCGTTCAAGAAGCTCTGCAACAGCAATCCGAAGGTGGAATTGGCGTTCAACATGCTCAAGCACGCCAAAGTCGGCGAAGGTTTGAACCTTTTCCTTTACGGTGTCGAAGGAACCGGCAAAACTGAACTTGCCAAAGCCATCGCGAAAAAGCTCAATCGTCCGCTCGTGCTCACAAACATCAGCATCGTCGGCGAACACCGCGAAAGCAAGGAAAATTCTGTAGTCCGCAACCGCATGGGGAGTATCCTTTACGCGGCGACAAAGTTCCAGAAAAAGAAGGCAATTCTCCTTGTCGATGAATCCGACGTTATCCTCAATTGCTGCGAAAAAGGCGCGCTGAATTTTTTCCTGGAGCAGATTAAAGTCCCTGTCATCTGGATTTCGAATACCGTGCGCTGGATTGAAAACAGTACGCTTCGCAGGTTTGATTATTCCATCCATTTCGACCGTCCCGATGCCGAAAAGCGTTTGCAGGTCTGGGAATCTGTCGTCAGTGAACAGAGCGCCTCGTCCATCATCCCGCAAGATGTCGTGAAACGGTTCTCCGAAGAATTGCAGATTACCGCAGGCGGTATCACGCAGGCCATCGTCGGAGCTAAAAAACTCGTGGAATCCGGTTGCAAAATCGACCCCGTCAAGACTATCCGCACTATTGCCGAAGCGCAATCGGAACTTTTGAATTTGGACATGGTTTACGCCAACCGCGACAGGGAAAGCCGTTCGCCCACGTATCTGCTCGATGCGCTGAACATCGATGTTGACATGAAAAACGTGCTGAAAGTCATGAGCGCATTTGACGAAAAGTGGAAACAGATGCAAGACGGAGACCGCCCCGACAGTCTCAATGTGCTCCTTTACGGTGCTCCTGGCACTGGCAAAACCGAATTCGCCAAGCACGTTGCTCGCACGCTCGGCCGTAAGCTCATCATCAAGCGCACAAGCGACTTGCTGAACTGCTATGTCGGTGAAACTGAAAAGGCTATCCGCAAGATGTTCAAGGATGCCGAAGAATCAAAGGCCATCCTCTTCCTCGATGAAGCGGACAGCCTGATTCGTGACCGCAGCGGTGCTTCGCGCAACTGGGAAGTGACCCAAGTGAACGAAATGCTCACGCAAATGGAAAGCTTCAAGGGAATCTTCATTGCCGCCACCAACTTCGAAGGCGAACTTGACACCGCATCGCGCAGACGCTTTGCGCTCAAAGTCAAGTTCGACTACCTCAAGCCGGAGGGCATCGAATCGCTGTGGCGTGGATTCTTCCCGAGCGTGCAAATGCCCGAAGCCGCCCGCAATTTGCGCATGCTCACTCCGGGCGATTTCAACGCCGTCTATAGCACGCTCCGTTTATACAACGGAAACGAACTCTCCGCCGACCGCATCATGAATTCGCTCAAGTCAGAAATCGCCTACAAGGACGGGCGCGCAGGCCGGACGATGGGGCTGTAGAGTCAAAGATTTTGCAATTTCGGGAAAAAATGGGCTAAAAGATTTTCAATTTTCGGGAAAAATCGCTTAAAAAGATTTTGCAATTTCGAGAAAAATTGGCCTAAAACATTTTGCAATTTCGGGAATTTTTGTTATACTGGAGTATCAACAAATAGATGGCGTACAAAAAAATGATGAAAAAATTTAGATCCCTTGAAGAAGAATTGAACATTGAACAGAAAAGAATGTTTCATAAATGGTTGACAAAAGCTGTTGATGATGAAAATTTTGATCTGTTTAAGAATGTTGTGAAGTTCATAGGAGAACAATGGTCCGTCATTCGAACTGTTAAATCGGAAAAATTTCATGATTTCTGCTTAAATCTTTGGAATGAAATGAAAAGTATAAAAGGTGGAACCTATAGGTGGTACGACAATAGTGAATTTAATGCATATAGTTATGAAAGTAAAATTTGTTTTTTATTGTATCCGAATAAATACAAACTAATTTATGATAAAAACAATCGTTGCAATCTTAGTAAACCGGAAAATAAAGAAAAAATTGAAAATTATTTCCTAAAAAACAGACGCGTTAAATTGAAAATTTCCAAAACAGATACGGAAAATCTTCGAAAGAATTGGCAACAAATTGTAAATGCTTTTTATGACTTGAAGTTGCATGGAAAAGGAAAAATTAAAGAAGGGGAAGGATTCTTTGAAGATTATTACATGATTGATTTTGAATCATGGTTGAATGGGATGAAAGCAAGTCAAATACCTTAAGTCTCTAAATTGCACGCGTCATCTCGGCAATGTCTAGACACTGGTAGCGAGTTCTACGCTGACAATCTTCGCCGTTGTCAGCGGCGAATTCCACATGGCCTTCGTAATGGCTGTGATAATGCCCGTAAAACCAAAGGGCGGGCTTAATTTGCGACAGTACATAATCCAGATACTTGCGGGATTCAATAATCTTTAGCCAGGTTTCATCACGAACATAATTCGTTTGCACAAGGGGCGGGTCAAATGAAAGCGGAGCCTCGTGCGATACGGCGATATCAACGGCAGTGGGGAATCCTTCGGCTATCGGCACAGGAGCCTCGTCTGGCCACCAGACGCGTTTAGATGAACCGAATTTGATTAGGGAATCGTTTATCATACGCCGTGACTTGCGGGTCAGCGGATCAATCAAATCTATGTCAGCAGAAACAGCCCCGCCGATGGGGTAAATTCTTTTACCGCAAAGTTCAATTATGCGATGGTCCGGCAAAAATTGCAACCGCTCAAAATCGTGTTTGCCATCGAAAAACGCAGGATTGTCATGATTACCGCGAATCGTGTATATGCAAATGTCATTCTGTTCAAGTGTTGTACGTACTTTGCTGTAGGCGACTTCCATCGATTTCGGACGACCGAAACCTGCGCCAAAATCACCGACAACTAGGATGTCGGCGCACGACACCCCTCGATTTGCTGCATTTCGGACAAGTCCGGACAATTCACCGTGAACGTCCCCGCAAATCCAAAGCTGCCGTTCTGAGCGCTTCTCGCAAACCATACTCTGTCACCACCGCGACCAGCATTGTCATCCCCGCGACCTGTGCTGAGCCTGCCGAAGTAAGGCGGGGATCTCCATTCATTATCGCATCAGGTTCACCACGATTTTAACCATCATTTCCATGTCTTCGGGGCGGCTTTCGGCAATCATCAGTGTCATGGCCACGAGCGTCGCATCGGCGATACGCTTGGAACCGTCACCTTTATACAAAATGCCGTTATTCTGCAAGAACCACAAGAAGAGTGTCGCTGCAATTCGCTTGTTGCCGTCACTAAACGAATGATTTTTTGTGACGAGATAGAGGAGCGTTGCCGCCTTCTGCTCGACACTCGGGTATAATTCCACACCGCCAAAAGTCTGGTAAATCTGCCCGATGCTGCTCTTGAAAGAATCGTCTTTCTCGTGCCCGAACAGCTCGCTGCCTCCGAACTTGTCCTTGAGTCCCAGAATCGCCGCCATCGCGTTCTCGTAGGTCGCGTGGAATTTTTCTGCGGCAGCACTCTTGCGGAGCGTTAGTCTCTGGTAATCGTAATCGTCGAGCGTGTCAAGTGCAAAAGCGTAATCCGTCACTACATCAACGAGCGACTGCGTATCAATATCTTTTTTGTTCTGCATAAAGCCTCCAAATGAGCAATATATTCCCTTATAGTTTAATGGGTGTGAATATTCTTTTGTGCGTGAAACGTAATGGAATGTTTTTGGTTGAATTGTCCGTAATTTTGATGATTGCTAGTTCGGCATTGTTAATCTCATTTTCTGCAAACTCTTCAAAACTATCTGTCATCTTATCATCGAACATAAAAATTCCTTTGCTTGATTGTAAATATATCAAGCGAATGCGACAATTACTGACGTACTGAAAGGGCGTTTGCGAAAAAAGACTCCTATTGACATTTCATAGCGATTTGCATATATTTGTAGTGAACAAATGTGTAAACTAGGTAGTCTATGCCGAACGAAAACGAAATTTTGCCGCTACAGTCTGACTTCGAACAGATCAAAAAGACCAGTGCCGATGGCAGCTTTTTTGGAGTGCCAGGGAACTTTCTTCTGCACTAGGCTACAGCACTTACCAGAAATTCAGTCGTATCCTAGACAAATCGATGACGGCTGCACAAGTAAAGGGCATGAATTTGGCAACCCATTTTAACCGAGTGGTTGAAATGGTTAAGCTCGGGTCAGGGGCTTTTCGCGAAGTGGAAAATATCCATCTTTCCCGCGAAGCATGCCTTTTAATTGCGGAAAATGCAGACCGCAAAAAAACTCAAGTACAGATGGCCTTGAAATATTTTTCACAAGGTGATAAGCCGCTTCCAACAGCCGCAAACGCTGATTTTTCAAGCATTTTGCTGTATAAGACAAGCCAAGGTGAATCGCGCATTGAGGTGATTTTCAATAACGATACGTTCTGGATGCCGCAAAAACGTATGGCGGAACTGTACGGGGTGGAAGTCAACACAATCAATTACCATCTCAAGGAAATTTACGCCAGCGGAGAGCTTACTGAATCGGCAACTATTCGAAAAATTGGAATAGTTCAAAACGAAGGTGATCGTGAGGTGACGCGTCCGCAAATGTTGTACAACCTTGATGCCATCATCGCTGTCGGCTACCGCGTGAACAGTTATCAGGCGACGCAGTTCCGCATTTGTTCAAAATCGAGAGTTCCTTTCTGATTTCGACAAGATTGTCAAGAAACTTGAGAAGGAAATGAGGTAAGGTTAATAATTTGAATTAGTTACAAATCGCCTCAGTAATGAGAATGCAAGGATGACGCTTCGCGTTTGTGCTGGATAACCTTGCACGTCATTGTTAGCCGCAAGAGATGGCGGATCTGGTCCGCCATGACGCCATATTTGGAATAGGTGTAATCAAGTATATAATTTCCAAAAATCTGGTATATACGTGACTCGGTTACGTTTCAGCTTTTTAATCCATGAGGAGTTTTTTTCGTAGGCTGATTTTCCGCATAGCACCCACAGCACGTCGATGGGGCGTTTGGTGTTGAATTTTGGCGGTGGGGCGTAGCCATCGGTAAAATAAATTAGTCCGTCGTATTCAGGGTGTGCACAGTAATAGTCGGTGGCTGGTTGAAAATTTGTGCCGCCGCGACCTATGATTTTTACAGTCTTGCACGCTTTTTTTAAAGGCTCGGGTTCACTTTGAATTTCTGCATCGAATTGCAAAATATCCAATTTCTCGATGCCGTATTTGAAAAGGCGATTAATCACTGAAAAGAAAAATTGCAAGCTTTTGTTGGTGATAGATCCGCTCACGTCAACCGCAATAAGCAAGTTCGTCGAAAGCTCGTAGCGGCTGCCCATGGCGTTAAAACCGAAACGGCGATTGGGCCGCATGCGTGTGAGTCTTCGCTTGCTCGAAATGACCGAAGTTTTGAATTGGCTTAGCATTTTTCGGTAGTCCATATCGACTTTCATGCTTGCCTTAATAATGCCTTGCAACTTGCCGGGAATCGACCCCCAATTGTTGCTCGCTTCGGCAATTTCGATAAAACCGTTTATATCGCAACAGGCCGATTCGTCTTCGTCCCATAACTCTGCGATTTGAGCATCACGTTCGTTTTGCGTATCGCTTTTCACCAGCGAGTTGCGAGAATTGTTGCCTTGATGGACTCCGCTTTGCATTCCTGATTTTTCGCCATCCTGATGTTCTTCACTTTGCGTAGATCCGCTGACATTTATTTTATCACCGTTGCCGTTGGCTCTGCTTTTTTCTGAAGCTCTTTCGTCCTGTTCTCCAGATTCGCTATTTATCAATATTTCGACTGCGTGTTTTTCGCTTTGAAATCTTCCTCCGTTCGCAGGCATCTCGGCGCCATCCGATGTCACAGCCATTTCTTTCAGCAGGTTGTAGTATTCCTCGAAACACTGCCCACAAGGCAAATCTAATTCCGTGCCGCTCATTTGATTCTTGACAGCCTGCGAAATCTCATAAACATCGGCTATTGTCGCGTTGCTCGCCCGCGTGAGTAGTGGCTTCGATGCAAATGGGGGCTGTCGCTGGTAGGGGTGTTTCAGCAAAATGCGGAACATTTCAATTCTCAAAAATTCCGCCAACGTTACGTCTGTGACTTTATCCAAAATTTTTGGAGCAATTTCGACTTTTCTGTTGCCAGTTCTCATCGCCACGTTCAACGAATCGTTCTCGCAAAATTCGTGACTACAGTACACCGCGAATAATAGCGGTTCCGTCAAGAACCATCGTTCGCCAATCTTCTTTATTCTATCTATAACGCCCATATTGTGTCCATTCAGTTTTGTCGCTCGAAGGTAATGCAATTCTGGATTCCCTTCCTGATGGTCGAGAAAGACGCGTTCCAGAGTCGGTCGAGGATGACAGGCTTCGAGGATGACTGTTCCAAGATGACTTCATCAAATTGACTTGACAAATTCCGTAATTTTCTTATAAAGTTTTGGACATTGCATAACGATAAACGCCATAACCGTGGGGTATAGTGAAGATGAGTATAAGTTTGCAAAATGTGCCTGTGCTTCGCGAAATTTTTCTCCTGAGAGGTACTCGAAATACGCGGAAAAGTTCTTCGCTACTTTTGCTGTATCTTGCTCGTCGTAATTTTTCGTTTCGATAAAGCGGAAAATAGATTCGTTCACGGCGGCAAGTTCCGGCGTTGAGCACTTTTTCAGTGCTGCCTTTTGTTTTGCAAAATCGCCAAGCAAAATTTCTTTCGCACTTGGCAAACGTTTCTGGTTGATTGTCGCAAAGAACTTGGTTGCGGCTGGCATGCCGACAATGCCTGCAATGATCGTTTTTAAAAGCGGCGAAACTTCGTTCGTTTGCAATACTTTTGATACGCGTTCCCATCCGCGACGGTCGGGTGATTTTTCAAGCCCTTGGTCTTCGCGAGTAAAAGCGGCGCCGTCAAGCATTTCTGGATTTTCTGAGATAAAGTCAATCACGCGGCTGTCCAACCCAGCCCTTGATGCCCACAACAACCATTCCTGTGCGGTGGGCTTGAATTCGTAAATGTTAAAGCGGCTCACAAGTGCCGGATCCAAATCTGTCAACTGATATTCTTCGCCATCGTTCACTGCGCTAATCACACGCGAACCCTCGGGCAATTTGCGGCCTGCAAGCGTGCGGTTTAGCGTCAAATCCATAATAGTCTGCAAAACTTCGGGGCGGGCACGATTGAGTTCGTCCAAAAACAGCACCACAGGCTTGTTGTCGGTCGGAAACCAGTAAGGCGGCATAAAAATTGTTTTGCCGGTTGTCTCGTCAAGTCGCGGGAGGCCTATCAAGTCGCCGGGATCGCTCATCTGCCCAAGGAACAAAATCACCACGCGTTCGCCTCGTGATGTAAAGAACTTTTCTAAAATTTGCGATTTACCGATTCCGTGTTTGCCCGTGAGCATTATGTTCTGTGATGCAGGCGTTGCCGCTAATAAACTTTCCAATTCACGTGCATTAATTCGGACTGACATAAAATCCTCCTTTTACCTTCAATGCATATTTGTGACATCTTTCGTCATTAAAATGTTTACCGAAAAGGGCAATGTTTTGAGAAATTCTTCAATCTGCCGCAGTTCTTCGGACAACGCAGAAATCCTCTTCGCAAAATTCTTGCTGTTCAGCACGATTTCGACGGAGCTTCCATTTCCGATTTCGATTTGAAGTAATTGCTGACTCACTTTGTCAACAATATTCCATCTGTACCCCTTTATTGACAGCACCTGCGAAACTCCTGCCTTGATGCTGTTCTTCGTCATCTCTTCGAGTTTGGCGTTCTTTTCCAATTGGATACGTTTCGTTTCTAATTCTTCGAGGTAGAGGGGAAATTTATTAATAAAATTTTCGAATTTTTTTATTGTTTGAGATAAGTCGCAAAAATCTGCTTTTTGTAAAATGGGATTCATCCCTTCGAAGTTGAAGTGTAAATAGTATGTTGAAGAAGTCAAAATAATTTCAATGGACGAATTTGCTGTTCCAAAAGCTTCGACAATTCTGATTCCGCCAATTTTATCGCCCGGCAAGAAATATTCGCTAGTGCTCTTTTTCTCCCGCAAGATGACGCAATTGCATTCAGGATGCCTAAATTTCACATCGTTATAGGCACTCAAAAATTCACCCTCGGAAGGTGAATCCCCACGCGTGCCAGTCACAAGAATGTTGGGAACTCGTTTTTCCCAAAATTTTTGGACGAGTTTTTTTAATGATTCTTCTTTAGTCATATTCCTTTTCATTTCTTATAGGAATATAACTTTCGGATGCGTCAAATAATGACGCTTAGTGAAAAAGTTGAAAGAAATATTTTAAAACCCTTAAAATTCAAAGTTGCCAGTTACGGCACGTGAATTTTACGCATAAATATTCAATAAATATTCCGCGTATTCCTTGAGACGTTTTTGCAACGAGGCCGGTTTCACCACGCGTGCGACATTCGAGAAGGACACAACCCAGTTGAACAAAAGCTGGTTGATTTCAGCCTTCATTTTTACTGTGATTTTGCCGTTTTTTGCTTTGCCAATGTTCATGGAGCGATTGAACGGATTCTCTTGGAGATAAAGGCGGGCGCGGCTTTCAAATTCGATTTCGACATCTTCAAGTTTCGGTTCCTGACCGCTCATGAATGCTGCTCCCGATGCAACTTGCCTACGTAATTTATCTAAAATCTTAGGATCTTCGACGAACATTTCTTTTGCAAGTTTTACGTTTTTAATGCGGCGGAACTTGAGTGTATATGTGTTGCCGTCTTGCCGTTGGCATCCCACATAAAGTTCGTCTTCGTAAATGATAATCATCAGCGGAATGCGTGTCGATTGCTTGTCTGCATCTTCAGTCATGTATGTCACGTCAATTTTGCGGTGGTCATGAATCGCCTGCAAAATCGTCCGAATCTTTTCGCTTGCGTCTTCTTCGATGTTTGGCGGTGTGCCCATGAAAAGAATCTTCGTGTTGAGTTCTTCGCCAAGATGCCTAAGCGATTTTTGTTCTCGGTTCGGCAAACTTTTTTCGATGCGTTCCAAAAGCTGTGTGATGATTTCGCTTGTGGCCGGGTAAATGTTCGCAATCCGTTTCAGAAAAACGAAATGGAGCATCGTATTTTCGAAGTTCGGGAACAGGAGTCTTTCGGCGTTGCGGAGCGCAGAGGTATAATACGAGGTACGACCAACCGTATCTACTGCGATGTAGCGACCACCATCCATCTCCGAAAGAAATCGCATGTCACGCTGTACATTGCGGCGTTCTTCTGCGGGGATGTTGAATGCTTCCATCAAGTCGTTGATGGTGAATTTCTTTTCTGGATTTGAAATCACTTTTGCAAAAAGTTGCACCGTCCGTTCGCCGCGAGTCATGTCCGCCATAGAAACTCCTGAATTTGTTCAATTCAAAATATAATCAAAAAGTAGAACGTTGAAAAATGTTTATTCCGAATACGACAAATGCGGTCGCATTGGCTGGTGGAGGCAAACGCAAAAAAGGTGCTCCGCTTGGAACACCTGTTTTTAAGTTTTGGATTGACGGCTTTGCCGTCCGTGGCTGCGGCTCACCAATAAAAATATGCTAGCATATTTTTGCTGGATTCGCCTTGCTCACTATTCTATCGCGTCCTTGCTGACGCTCCAGAATGACAGTTGTGCTTACTTGTACAAGTGAGCAAACCCGCCAAAACGGAGCTTATAAGTAGTAGAACTTTAATGGCGAAAGAGAATAAGTCGCAAAGCGAACAATTCCGCACCGAAGGGAGGACCTGTGAGCGTGCGAGCTTATTCTCTACAGTTTACAATTACTTGTAGTGAGCAAAAAAACGCCCGGTATTAACCGGGCGTTTTTGCGAGAGCGAGGCGAAGACGGAGGTTCTATATTGCGATAGAGCCGAGCGGTCTTCTTAGTAAAGCAAAGCGAAAACCATGCCCGGACGGAAGTACTTACCAGCGGTGTACTTGAGTGCCGTGCTGTGGAGGAGCGTGAAGAGCTCGTTCACATCGACCTTGTTGCTCTTCGCAATGGCGCCGAAAGATTTCGTGAAGGCGGCGAGATTGCGCGGGAGCTTCGGACTGATACGGGAGTCGGCGAGGAGTGCGCCCTTCTTCAAGAGTTCCTTGTGCATCTTGTCGGCGGCTGTTGCGCTGAGGCCGAACTTTGCAACGAGAGCTTCCGGGTGGAGGCGGCAAGAGCCGTTGAATCCTTCCGGTGCTGCAAACGGAACGCGTGCTTCGTCATAGAGGTTTCCGATCATGGAATCGGCGAGCACGGAGGCTTCCTTTTCCAAACCGTGGAACATCATGGCGGTCATGATGCTGTACTGAATACCAATCCAAACGTCGTGAGCCTGGAAGTTGAATTCGTCGAGCGGAGAACCGTCCTTACGAACAAGGTTTGCAGCACCGATGAGCGGACTGTTGGCCTTATAGTTCGTATTGAAAATTCTGAGCAAGTTAGACTTTGCCTTTGCGCTGTCGGTGATTGGTTCGAGGTCGAGCAAGCGGAGGTAAGTGTCTGCAAGCATCGTATCGGCGAACACGTCGTCGCAGTCGTTAGCAATCTTTGCTTCCCAGCTCTTGGTGAAGGCTTCCTTGCACTGAGCCGTAATCCAAGCCTTCTTGAGGCCGCGGAGTTCGTTCTTGGAGAGGTCTTCGCCGTCCGGGATTTCGCCTGCGCAGAGCCATTCATTGATGGCCTTCACGCCTGCGTTCGGATCTTCCGGGAGTTCCAGAGAAACTTTCACGGCTTCGCGGAGTTCGGCATACTTTTCGACGTTCAAGTCCTTCATTTCCATCGGGGTCACGAAGAAGCGGAAGTAGCCTTCGTTTTCGTCCCAGAGGGATTCGGTGAATTCCTTGTTGGCGGCTTCGGACTTGGCGTTCCACTTGGCGGCCTGGTCGTTATCACCGAGGAGTTCAGCAATCTTGGCTGCAGCGCGGAGGCCTGCAATCCAGAGGGAACCGCAATAGACGGAAATACCGTAGCTGCAGAGGTTGTCGAACGTGTCGTCAGTACCATGCGTGAGCGGGAAGTTTTCGCCCGGATTCACCATCTTTTCGAGGTATTCCATAGCGGCGTAAACGGCTTCCTTGCAATCGGCGAGGCACTGCATGTCCTTCGTCTTGTGGTAGTGGCGGTAGACCATGAGCACGTATTTCGGAGCGAGGTCCTTCCATTCCTTAACGTTGTGCCAGTCGTAGGCATCCGGTTCGGCGTCGAAGGGGCTTCCGAGGTCGTGAATCACTGCACCACGTACAGCGCGCGGGCCTTCAAGCTTCGGGTCCGGGAGGTCGGCGTAGGGGAGGTTCACAAATTCGTGGTGACGGCGACGGTTTTCGTTCACGGCGAGAATGGCATCGCCAAAGCGCTTCATCACAACGCCATCGAGGCGCGGCATGAGGGCGAGCAAGCTAAAGCTGCCGTAGAAGTAAACGTCGAGAGAGTTGAAGAACGGATAGTCGGCGCATTCACGAACAAGGAAGCGGTCTTCCTTGTCCCACACGGTGGCTTCGGCGAGGAAGCTGAGCGTGTTGATGGCGAGGCTCTTGAATTCTGCTTGCTTGGCGGCAGTCTTGTAGAGCTTTGCAACCGGCTTCTTCGGAACAAGGTTTTCGAAAGCCTTGAGGCGATCGTCAAAAGTCTTGTCGGCGGCGAGAGCTTCCGTGAGGAGAGCGACCACTCGGCCGTATGCTTCCGGGTAGAATGCGGTGTACTTCTTGGCGGAAGTGAGCTTGTTCAGCTTGATTTCCGGGAAGTCAAGCACCATGTTGAACTGGAAGGAGACCTTCTGCTTCGGCTTGAGGACTGCGGTCACTGCAATGGCGCCTGCAATCGTTTCACGTCCGCTATAGACGTTCTTGACCCAGGAATTTGCAACGCGACCGCTCTGGAGTGCTGCCTTCAAGACGGCCTTCGCATCGTCCTGATAGAACATCGGCTTCACGGAAACGTTGAGGTTGTCCTTCTTGTTCCAAGCCACACTCACGCCCATGCAACCGTTGAAGTCGCTTTCGGCAAGAGCCTTTTCGTTATAGAATTCGATACCGCGAACAGAGCGACCATCTTCGAGTTCCTTGTCGAACTGCACACCCTTCGGGAAACGTGCGGATGGCACAAGCACAAAGCTGGAGTCCTGAACGCCTTGGCGGTCCTTCTTCGCCATGTAGCCCGTGATGCTGTCCTGAATCTGGACAATCGTCACTTCGCGGGTTTCCTTGGTGTTGTTTTCAAGCGTGAAGACGGTGGCGTTTACCGGGAGGCTGGAGAGGCGTTCGTCGCCCGGAGTCACGTAGCTGGACTGCGTCTTGGTGATGGAAACACCCTTGCCTTCGTAAACGGTTTCGCTGACCGGATAGAGGGCCGTATATTTCATCTTGGCGGCGTCATAACCCGGCTGGCCGAGGAATTCGCTGTCGTTTGCCCAAGCGGCGGTGAGGGCGCCTTCTCGGGCGGCCTTTTCGCCAACCATGCCGTCGAAGAAGTCGATGAGCACGGCGCGGTTGATGGCGGCGGTGTCCTTGCCTGCGGCGATCAAAGCCTGGGTGCGGTCGCTGAACTGGATGTGCCAGCGTTCAAAAGCGGCCTTGTTCGTTTCGAAGAAAGTCTTGTCGGCGAGAACCTTGTTGAGCTTGGCTTCGGCCTTCTTCTGGTCCTTCATGTCGGCGTCGCCGAAAACGCGTGCGCCGCTCTCGTCGAGGAGCGGGAAGTTGTTGTTGAAAATGCCGAATGCGGCGAAGTTGCCGATCACGAGCGCAGCCTTTGCGCTGAGCACAGCTTCCTTGAAGAAGAAGTTGTTGAAGCGGAGGTCAGAAGACTTTTCGGTGCGAACCTGGACGCCCGGCATCACGTTCATCACGGGAGTCGTGCCTGCAGGCGTTGCGGTAAACGTAGAACCAATACCACCCACGGCAATACCCGTGGTGGAAGGAGTTGTAGAAAGCGGGGTGTACCACGGCTGGATAAATTCCACGGCGAGGCCCGGGGTCATCAATTTTTGGACAGTTCCGGCCTGTTTTGCACCGGCGAGATAATCTTTAATGCTCATAATGAGATCCGATATTTAAAGGTTTATACGCGGAGAAAGATAGCAATTAGACGAAAGAACGCGGCTACGCCGCTATAGACGAAAGACGAAAGAAGGGGGGAGCGATGAGGGATGTGCTATGAGTGATGAGTAATGAGGAATGAGCAATGAGGGGTGAGGGGTGGCTGTAGGC
>NZ_JAFWOM010000078.1 GCF_017545445.1 Fibrobacter sp. | reverse complement strand
GGTGTTGAGTTTCGATATGGTCGGGATTTGACGTATAAACAGATTGACTTTTCTAAAAATGGTGTGGTTGGTGATATGAATCGTTATTCAATTGTGGTTGATCTTCAGGGATGGTGAATGTGACTGGACGTATTTGTTTTGTTGTTTTGCTTGTGTTGGTGATGGTGGGATGTTCTAATCATCCGCCTTCTGCGGCGCAGTTCATGAATGCGAGGGATGGAATTAATTTCGTTGTTGGCGGAGCGGTAAGAACTGGGGATTTAGATAACAGGAAAATTCCTGGACGTTACGATGAATCGGTTTCTTATGAAGAAGGATATTGGAATACGGATTTGGCATTGTCTTTTGCCTTTCCGTATGCTTTGTTTGCAATTGATTTTGAGGATTATACCTACAGGACAATTATGGGTGGACGATCCCAGTATTTTGGTGTTCAGGGGTGGTACGGATTTGCCGCCGATGAGCGAGGTGATGATGTGTCGTCGAGAATGCGTCATATGGGTGGCGTGATGTTTGTTGAACAGTATCCTGTCTCTGAAAATTTCAAGGTGGGAATAAGTGAACACATTTCGCGCAATTCGTATAGGGTTATTGATGATCCGGGGTGTTGCACTTTCAATAAATTGTATCCTGAGGTTTATTCGGAGTTTGGTGCTGGTGCTTATGTTGTGTATAAAGGATTTTCGGCAGAGTTTCGCTATGGACGGGAAATCGGGGCGCCGAACAACCGCTTTTATTTTCAGTTGAGTTATGCCTTTTTCTTAAAGGAATGGAATTATAGCAAGTAGCTTCGGGAGGCGGAGGGGTGTTTTCCCCCTTTTATGCCTCATGTTTAAACTTCTAATGACTATTGACTAACGACTAAAGACTAATCGCATTTGTTTTTTTTCAAAGATTTTAGTATCTTAAAGGCAGTAAAAATTCTTTCGTCTTTGGATTGTCGCATTGCTCCAATCCCAACCGCTCGGCTCGGTCATGCCAAAATGCAGGCATTTTGTCGCGACTCTCGCCTTTGGCGGTTGTCGTCATATGCTATGATGTGAAAAACGGAGAGCGATAGATTCAAAATTTTGTAAAATATACACAGAGGACAAATAAATGGATATTCAAGAACTTTCGGAAAAGGTGAAACAGCAGAGTTCTTTTTGCATGAACTTGCTGCGTGAAGTTGAAGATACGGTGATTGGTCAGAAGGCGATGGTTGAGAGCATTCTGACGGGTATTTTGGCTGATGGCCACGTGCTTTTGGAAGGCCTTCCGGGCTTGGCCAAGACGACTGCGGTGAAGGCTTTTGCCGATGCAGTTTCGCTCGACTTCAAGCGTATCCAGTTTACTCCTGATTTGTTGCCGGCGGACTTGCTCGGTACGACGATTTATAACGCCCGCGAGGCGAAGTTCGAAACGCGCAAGGGCCCGCTTTTCACGAACCTTGTGCTTGCTGACGAAATCAACCGTGCACCGTCGAAGGTGCAGAGCGCTTTGCTCGAAGCCATGCAGGAACGCCACATCACGATTGGCGATGAGACGTTCAAGTTGGACGAGCCGTTCTTGGTGCTTGCCACGCAGAACCCGATTGAACAGGAAGGTACGTATCCGCTGCCGGAAGCTCAAGTTGACCGTTTCTTGTTGAAAGTGAAGGTGAGCTACCCGAACAAGGCTGACGAAATGAAGATTCTCGATGCCGTTTCGGGTGCAGGACTCCGCCAGCCGAATGCTGTCGCGACGAAGGAAGATATCTTGAAGGCTCGCGAACTCGTGAAGCAGGTTTATGTCGATGAACGCGTGCGCGAATACATCGTGAACCTCGTGCTTGCGACCCGTGATCCGGGCAGCATCAAGCGTAGTGACTTGGTGGGCTTTGTGGAAGTGGGCGCCTCGCCGCGTGCTTCTATCGGCCTTGCCCAGGCTTCGAAGGCTCATGCGTTTATCCAGGGCCGCGCTTACGTGACGCCGGAAGATGTGAAGGCTGTCGCGATGGAAGTGCTCCGCCACCGCGTGATTCTGAGCTACGAAGCCGAAGCGGAAGAAGTCACTGCCGAAACCGTCGTGCAGAAGATTCTCGACAGCGTCGAGGTGCCGTAATTGCCGGATGCGAACGTCGCGGTCGTGTTCGTGAGCTGGAGCGACTCGTATTAACGAGTCGTTGAAGCGAGAGCCGCGGCCATCGAGCTTGCTTGAAAGCCCATGGCCGAGCCGCCGGGCAGTGCACCAGGAAGGTGCAACTGCAGAAAAGGTTTAGATTATGGATGCTGATTTATTTATAATCGTAAGAAGGCTTTTCGTAAGTCTTCTTTTGTTTGTTATGTGCTCGTGTGGCTATTCGCATTCCGACCCGTGCCAAAGTTCTATGTATGAGGAGTGCATGCGGAGGACGGAAAATACGGCTCTTGCCGATATTGTCTGCTCTGAAAAAGCGGTGTCTGAGTGTGAGGAATAAAGAACTTGTTCATTTTAGCAAAGCGTCGATGCATCCTTGCACTTGCTTGCCGGAAGGCGTTGTTGTGCCGCTTTCGAATGTGGCGATGAGGTTCTTGCCGAGTATGTATCCGTTTGCAGAGAAGCGTTGCGGTCAGTAACCTTCAATCTGTGTTCGTGCATGTCGAGGACTTTTGTCATCTTGAGCGACCCGTAAAGGTGGAGTCGAAGGATCTCTAAAATGCAAAAAAAAACAACGCCTTGCGGGGGCGTTGTTTTTTTGCATTTTAAATAAAGTTGTTGCAAATGTTGTCTTGTGCAAATAAAGCGATTACGCAAAAAAGATGAAAAATACCTTCATGTAAATTATTGTGCTGTTAGGATCGAGGTAACGAGGGCTGCCATTCCGATGAGTCCGCTGATGAGTCCGAGAATCCAAGAGTTGGATTCGGTTACTTCGGTTTTCTGTTGCGCGGCTGCATAATCAGGGCGAGGACGAACTTGGATGATTTTGTCTTGATGGACAACGATGCCTACGTATTCTGTGCGGTCGTTCCATAAATCTACGCGGTCTTTATTGTTGGGCTTGAACATTCGGTTGTCTTCGACACTTTTGTATAGATGTGGTTTGTAATTGTAGATGAATTCTACTGTATCTTGCCTGATTTCGGTGAATACCGGTGTGCCGAATTGTTTTGACCACGTGTTGATATCTGTGTCTCCAACGATGGAGATTAAATCGTCATCGTCAATCCAGTTTTCTCTTAGCGCGTATTGATGTGTGCATCCAGAAAAGAGGAGCGTTGTGATAAAGATTAAAGTTGCCAAAATGGCCTGTTTCATTTTTTCTCCATTGGTTAAAGAGCAAACTCT
Source organism: Fibrobacter sp. (assembly GCF_017545445.1). Lineage (GTDB taxonomy): Bacteria > Fibrobacterota > Fibrobacteria > Fibrobacterales > Fibrobacteraceae > Fibrobacter. Next base: position 136,062 of record NZ_JAFWOM010000078.1, on the reverse strand, counting down.
AATTTATGCTTTTGCAAATATAAATAAAATGAATAGGCTATTCTTCGATGTCTTTATAGGAATGCATGCCGAGGGGATTGTTTGGTGGCGGCTGTTCTTTGGGTTTGGTTTTGTTGCTTATGTTGTATTCTGAGCCTTCGGCTTTGCGGATTTCTTCTTCGTAAGTTCTTTTGCCGCGTTCAAGGCCGTCTGTTGGGATATGAAACGCTTTGAAAATAGCGATGAGAGCGACTATGCCTGCGTGCCAAATGCGCAAAGTGATGGGCTTTAGCACGCTTGGGTGGAGAGTTCCGCATATTGGGGTTAGAAAAAGGCTGCAAATTAGAATCGCCAAAACTGAGAGTACGCAGACGCCGATGGAAAAAACGAGGATGATTTGTACCCACCAGGGCGAGGTGGCAAAAACCTGATAAAGTGTGCTGAAAAAATTTTGCATCGAATTTCGTAAAGTCGTGGTTTGGAACATGGGAACGCTTGAGGCTTTCGTGTGATAAATTTAAATTTATTTGAAAAGTGCGTCGATGCATCCTTGCGCTTGCTTGACGGAAAGCGGGGCCGTGCCGCTTTCGAATGTGGCGATGAGGTTCTTGCCGAGAACATAGCCACTCGCTGCATAGTGCGTGATTTTCTGAACGGCGTTCTCGGCGTAGTCTGGGTCGCCCATGAGGCCGAAGTGCTCCCAGATGATTTCTTCGCGGGTGCGAATGTCGAGGCAGGTGAAGTCTGGATAGAGCGTGCCCCAGCCTTTGATGCTTGTAGGGTATTCGTAGCGGTAGGGAATGTTTGCACGTGCTAGTGCGTCTGCAATGATGACTTCGGATTTTGAGCGGACGCGCACGCCGTTTGCTGTATAATATTCGGGTGCGTTGATTTCAAAGGGCTTGCCAGTGTATGGGAGGTGCTGCCATGCGGCGATAAAATCTTCGTCAGGTTCCCGAACGGGTGTGATGAGCGCACGGCGACCTGGGTGGAGTTTTGTGTATGCGTCGTCGATTGCGTTTGGGGTGTAAATTGCGAGGAGCGAGTCGATGGCTTTGATTTGTTTTTTGAGAATCGTCGCCGTGGCTTTGTTGTAATCGCGTTGCGCTATGGCCGCTGCTTTATGAATTTCCTTGCGGGGGAGATATGTGCCGTTAGGTGCATTGGTTGCTTCGACGATGTAGTATTGTGAATTGCCGTGGTTTGTGATGACACGAAGGTTCGCTGTTGGTTGCGATTTTGATTTGTCCTTGATTTTGGTTTGCAGTTTGCACAGTTCCAAACGAAGTGCGCTTATTGCTTGGATGATGCGGTTTGCTTGTGGAATGTTTTTTTGTGCTCCCATAAATCCTGCCTTTGCGAAAAACAAAAAGGCGTTGATATATAAAAATATATCAACGCCTAATTTCTGCTTACAATATACACAACTTTGCAGCGAAAAGCAAATTCTTTTGAAAAATTTTTGTGGATAATGTGGGTAAAAAAGTACCCGTTACATACTAAAATTAAAAATAGGGGGTGTTAGTATGTAAAAATTGAGTTGATAAGGCCGGAAAAAGGCTTTTTTAGATGGATTGTGGGCTTCTTTGTTGTCTCAAAGGCTCAAAATCGGTTAAAATGGTTGTTTCTTTGTGCGTAAATTACATACTAAAATTCTTAAAATGAAAAATAGTATGTATGCAGATAAACTAGCAAATTGCCGTTTACATACTAAATTGTAGGCAGAGGTCTTTTAGTATGTAATGCTGTGCGAGAAAATAATGATGCGCAAGAAAATAATGCCGTGCGAGAAACGGGGGAGAACAAAAAAGCCCCCATGCGGGGGCTTCATAAAAATTTAATTTCCGCCGGTTTCGCCCCACGACCAGGCGTCAGCGTTTTTCAGTCCGTTGAAGTTCACGCTGCTGGTGTACTTGTCGTCTTGGTATTTCTGCCAAAGATGAATGACTTTTCCGTCTTTTGTAGAAATGACGTATTCTCTGCCAGAAACGTTCTTGTCGGACGCTTCGTACATCTCGATAGAGCTGATGTCGAGGGTTATTGTCTTGTTCATTTCTGTTGTTTCGACTTCGGATCGATTGAAAAGCGATGTCGCTTTGGAGGGGGTTATTTTATTTATCTTCGGTTCGTCCCATGTGAAGTGGAACTCTTTTTTGCCTTTGGCCGTAACCGGGATGAGTGCGATGCTGCGATCTTGCACTCGAATCATGAGGGATTCCCAATTGACAGGAGCTTTCTTTGTGTAGTTCGCCTTGTCTTTTTTCTTGTAGATGAATCCGCAGTCGCCTTTGCTTTTGGCGAGTTCGTCGATGGCATTTTTGGTCTTGGTCGCATCGTCGTTTATTCGCTTGAATTCTTCTTCGGCACTTTGAGCACTTTTCTGCGATTCCATGTCGCCCATCTTGTTCATCATTTCCCATTGCGCTTGAAGCGTCGCGTAATTAGGCTGCTTTCTCAAGGTTTGCGCCATGACTTCCGCATCTTCGTCGGTCATGTCCGGATTGTCCGCACGCATTTGGGCTACTTGTGCAGCGGCGTAATCTTGCGGCCTAGAGCTGGCGGCGGCGTTATTTGCGGCATTATTTGCTGTGTTATCCGCAGCCTTGCCCGTTGCGGCCTGCCCTGCGGCGGGAGCACTCGGTTCGTCTATTCCGTTCATTGCATTAATGACGGCTTTTTCGTTCGCTTTTACAACCTTGCAGTCCTTCTGGTTGGTGTTCGCCTTCAGCTCGGCGAACGGGTCAACGCCCATCGCTTTCAGCATCGCCATTGCTTTTGGGTCGATGCCCGCTGCCGCCCCGCCGTTTTCTGCCATCACAAGCGTTGCGCACTGGTTGATCATCGCGAGCTTTTCGATGCGGCTTGGTGCGGAAATGCCGTACTTTTGGAGAATGGATTCGGCCTTTGCTTTCTCCTGCTTGCTTGCGCTTTTCACGTCGTCGCGAGAAATTCCGGCATCGTCGAATTCGCGTTCGATGGACTTGAGATTCTTGGCCCAGTTTTTCACGTCGTTATCGGTGAGGCCTGAGGATTTCGGGTTTTGTGCAAAAGCACTGGAAACCATGACTAGGATTGTGAGCAGGACAATTAATTTTTTCATTTTTCTCTCCGCTGTTATGAGAAATATATCTTATTTTATCATTGCAGCTATGTAAAAAGTTACAATAATGTTAGAATCTTGTGTCTTTTAGTGAACTGTGCTGTTTTTTATATTGCTAATTTGTCGAATACGATTATTCGTTTTTATTTTGACATTATGAAATTCATCTTGGTGTTTTTGACATTGCTATTTGTTGGGTGTGCTTTCAATGAAAATACGCATCCGATTCCTTTGCTCGATGCTGTTAAACTTCCTAATGCGCAGCAAATGGCCAAAAGTGGACGTGACGACCGCACTTCACAGATGACAAAAATGCCAGATCCGCCTCCGACGGAATCCGAAGAGGCGCCCCAACCTGTCAATGTGCGTGTCCAGAACTTGAACGAACCGTTGCCGATTGATGATGGGCTGGATTTCGATAAAATGGAACGGTAATTGTTGATTTTATAAACGGATTCCCGTTTTGAACTGAAATTAAGCTTTATTCCAATGTGTAGCGTTTAAAACGTGCAGAATTTCATCGGGGGCGTGCACGAGGTGGTGTTATGCATTATATTTATAACACTAGGGTTTAAGCAATGATGAGTCTATTCGATTACGCGAGTCATGTGTTCTTTTTCCCGTCCCTCTTGGCAAGCGGTTTTTTACTGTTTACATTAGTGGCTTTGGGCGAGAAACAGAACCTGAAAAAGGTGCTTTTTTGGGGCGCTGTTTTTTCGCTAACCCCGTACATGATTTATTCGGACTTGATTTATCATGGATTGCTGCATGTACTTTCGTGCACGATGGGCAAAGTTCCGTTGATGCTGGACGTGATTGTAGATTATGTGAGCCGCATTGTGTTGATTCCTGTGGCGATTTATGTTTTCGCAAAAAGACTTTCTATCCACTGGTCGCAATCGTTGTTCATGCTTTCGGCGTCTGTTGGCGTGGGCTACCTTGGCATGGTGGTCGGCAAGACGCAGAATGGTGCTGCTTTGGTAAATTTAGTCGCTATCGTCATTTGGTGGCGGCTTCTTTGGAACGAGCTTTTATTTGTCCGCAATACGCAAATTTTTACGCGTTTCGGTTTTCTGGGGTTTGTTACGCTTTTTAGCTTGCTCGTAAACCTCGCCATGTATGTGTGCGTGCGCATGATCGAGGTGACACCGGAATTCCTGGATTACCTTGTGTTTGTGGCATGGCTTTTCTGGCTTACGCTTACGATTGCAGTAAAGCTCATCTTTAGGACGGTCCGCTTGACGCAACAGGCCGAAATTGCACGCAACCACGATGAACTGACGGGACTCCCGAATGCGCTTCTGTTTACGAATTACGTGCAGGATTTGCTTTATAGAAATCCGAAAAAACGTTATGCGTTTGTCGTGTTCGATTTGGACAACTTCAAGGCGTTTAACGAGCGGTTCGGCTTTGATGAAGGCGATGCGTCTTTGCGGTATATGGCCGATACGCTCAAGTCTCTGTTTGGGGTGCGCTACGTAATGCGAGTGTCGTGCGATATGTTCCGTGTGGTGGGCGATGCCGCTGGGATGAAATTTAAAATAAAAGAAGCTCATGAAAAAATCCGTTATTTTTCAAAGCGCGGCGTGCTTGAAATCAAGGCGGGTGTGTATGTGCAACGGGAACGGAACGAAGAAATTGAACGATGCTTTATGAGGGCTCGCCTTGCGGAATCGTCCATCAAGGGCAATTTTGACGAATATCTTGCAATTTACGCAGATGAAATGAGCGCTCGCGAACGTTTGAAGATGTATTTGATTGCTCATATTGACGAAGCTGTCGAGAAGGAATATATCAAAGTTTTTTACCAGCCTGTTGTTGATATAAAGACGAATAAATTACGTGGCTTTGAAGCGCTTGCCCGCTGGGACGACCCGGAACATGGATTCTTGCCGCCTTTGGATTTTATCGGGATTCTCGAAGAAGCGCACTTGATCCATAAGCTTGATACGTTCATGCTCAAAAAGGTTTGCGAAAAGTATCGTGAAGAAACCGATTTGGGGCATAAGTGCGTTCCGATTTCGTTTAACTTGTCTCGCCTAGATTTTAAGTTGTGCAATATCTACAAAGAAGTTGTCCGCTTGACGGATGAATACAAAGTGCCGCATAACATGCTCCACATCGAAATCACGGAATCTGTTCTGGACGATGATGACGGATTTATCAAGAGTCAAATTGAACGGTTCCAAAGAGATCATTTTGAAGTCTGGATGGATGATTTTGGTTCGGGCTTCTCCTCGCTGAACGTGCTCAAGGATTATGATTTTAATTACATCAAAATCGACATGATTTTCTTGCGGAACTTTACGAAAAAATCCCAGATGATTATTCAATCCATTGTGGATATGGCGAAGCGCTTGAACGCGGGCACGCTCACGGAAGGCGTGGAAACGCAGGAGCATTTGGACTTCTTGAAAGAAATCGGTTGCGACCTTGTGCAGGGTTATTACTTCTCGAAACCGCTCCCGTATGACGAGGTGATGAAGGTTCTTGAAGACAAGGGAATAAGCGCTTAATGCGTTTGTGTAATATTGTGTATAGCATAACAAAAAGCCACAGCCTTTGAGGACTGTGGCTTTTTTGTAAGGTGCGGGGGATTACCCCGCCACTTTCGTCAGAGGTATTGCTGTTTCACCTGCATTGCTCACACCTCAAAGCGAATGCCGTGAGGGAGATTCTTTGGGTTAACTCCATAACCAATGAAGAATATCTCCAGGAAGATCACATATAAATTTAAGAGCACTAGCGATATAATAGAGAATAGTGTCTAAAACGGATAAGAATCCATTCCATATCATGACGAAAAAGTCTAGAATGCTATTGATAATAGAGAGTGTTTTGTCTAAAACAGTAATAAAAAAAGACCATATTCTATCACATATTTCGGAAAAGAAATTTACGAGATTTCTAAACCATTCCCATTCCATTGCAGTGACAAATAGTTTACGAAAAATCCCTAAGAAGAAAAGAAGCAAATAAAGGATAATTATAGCACCGATTGCTATTAAAAAGACGACCCATCCTCCAATAGCGAATAGAATTAAAGCTATGATAAATCCGATGAGGATCGCTATGATTGTAAGACAGCCCATTTTTTTTTCCCTTTTTCTTAAAAAATAAAAAAATAGCCTTTATTCTTTAGTTCTTTTATGTCAAGAACGTTAAGAATTTGGTTTTAAAAAAAAGACCGTGACCTTTAAAGTCGCGGCCTTTGAATTTTTTTTATGCGGGGCTATTTACCCCATTGCTACGGTGCTTATTTCTGGTGTGCCTTGAACCACTTGATGAGCCCGTTGGTGGAGCTGTCGTGGTGGAGTTCGGCATCGGCCTTTGCAAGTTCCGGGAGAATCTTCTTCGCGAGCTGCTTGCCGAGTTCAACACCCCACTGGTCGTAGCTGTTGATGTTCCAGATAACGCCCTGCGTGAAGATCTTGTGTTCGTACATGGCGATGAGAGCGCCAAGGCGTTCCGGGCTCACGTAGTCCATCATGATGGAGTTCGTCGGCTTGTTGCCTTCGAATACCTTGTGCGGAGCGAGGAATGCGATTTCTTCTTCGGACTTGCCGGCGGCACGGAGTTCTTCCTGGGCCTGGGCGAGAGTCTTGCCGTTCATCAAAGCTTCCGGCTGGGCGAAGAAGTTGGAGAGCAGCTTCTGGTGGTGATCGCCAATCTTGTTGTGGCTGTTTGCCGGGGCGATGAAGTCGCACGGAATCATCTTGGTGCCCTGGTGAATGAGCTGGTAGAAGGCGTGCTGGCCGTTGGTACCCGGTTCACCCCAAAGGATTGGACCAGTCTGGTAGTTCACGCGCTTAGAGTCACGGTCAACGGTCTTGCCGTTGGATTCCATGTCGGCCTGCTGGAAGTAGGCGGCGAGGCGGTGGAGGTACTGGTCGTACGGGAGCATGGCGTAGCTGGAAGCGCCAAAGAAGTTATTGTACCAAACGCCGATGAGTGCGAGGATAACAGGCAAGTTCTTGTCAGCCGGAGCGGTCTTGAAATGCTGATCCATTTCGTAAGCGCCCTGGTGGAGCTTCATGTAGTTTTCGAAACCGATGCGGAGGCTGATGGAGAGGCCGATTGCAGACCACAGGGAGTAACGGCCACCCACCCAGTTCCAGAATTCGAACATGTTGGCAGTATCGATACCGAATGCTGCGACAGCTTCGGTGTTGGTGGAGAGAGCCACGAAGTGTTTGGCTATGGACTTTTCGTCGCCATTGAAAGCCTTGAGAACGGCAGCCTTAGCAGTTTCGGCGTTCGTCATGGTTTCAAGAGTCGTGAACGTCTTGGAAGCGACGATGAAGAGCGTTTCTTCGATGTTTACCTTCTTGAGGGTTTCGGCCATGTGAGTGCCGTCGATGTTAGAAACAAAATAAACTTCCGGAGAGTATTCGCCAGCGATCGGCTTTTCTGCATACGGCTTGAGGGCTTCGGTGACCATCACCGGACCGAGGTCGGAACCGCCGATACCGATGTTGACAACATACTTGATGGACTTGCCGGTGTGGCCCAACCACTTGCCGCTGCGGACGAGGTGGGTGAAGTCTTCCATGTGCTTGAGGACTGCACGAACTTCGGGCATCACGTCCTTGCCATCGACGCAAATCGGATCGTTGCCTTTGTAGCGGAGTGCAGTGTGGAGCACGGCGCGTTTTTCGGTGGTGTTAATCTTTTCGCCAGCAAAGTACTTGGCGCGCATGTCTTCGAAATTGGCGGACTTCAGGAGGTCCTGGAGCTTGGCCATGGTTTCGTCGGTGATGATGTTCTTGGAGTAGTCGAGGAAGAGTCCGCAAGCTTCGACGCTGAACTTGTCGGCGCGAGTCGGGTCCTTAGCGAAGAGTTCCTTCATTTGCCAAGTCTTTGCAACTTCGGCATGGGCCTCGAGGGCCTTCCATTCCTTAGAATCAGTCAGTTTAGACATAGATTATCCTTTCCGCACACGCGGGTTTTTGTTACGGGGGAAAATTTAGAAAAGTAGGAAGTAGGAAGTAGGAAGTAGGAAGGGGAAAAATGAAAAAATTTGCTGAAAGATTGTATATTAAACTTATAGCCGTGGGTGTTTTGCGGCAAAGGAGAAAAAATGTCTAGATTGAAAGAAGCGTTGGTATTGGCTATTGCCATTCTCGGGCTAGGTGCGTTCCTCTATTGCGCGATGATGCACACAAAGGATAGAGACCGCGTTGTGGCTGTCAAGGGACTTTCAGAACGAGAAGTGAAAGCGGATTTTGTAATTTGGCCGATTGTATATAAAGAAGTTGGGAATGACCTTTCTGCAATTCACGATGCGGTGCAGGCCAAAAATGCGACGCTTGCGAAGTTTTTGCAAGATAACGGAATCGAAAAATCAGAAATCACCTGGTCCGCTCCGGAAATTGAAGATGCGCAGGGCGAACGCTATGGCGATAACCGCCGTCCGTTCCGCTACATTGCAACTGTTGTCACGACGGTTGCTTCGAAAAATGTGGACCGTGTCCGCGAAATCATGGGCAAGCAGGGTGAACTTTTGAAACAAGGTATTGCGTTCAGTGGCGACGATTACCGCTACCGCAAAATTTACAGCTTCAATGGCCTTAACGAAATCAAGCCCGCGATGATTGACGAAGCGAACAAGAACGCCCGTGCCGCTGCTCAGAAATTCGCTATGGATTCCGAAAGCAAACTCGGTAAAATCAAGACGGCGATGCAGGGGCAATTCTCCATTAGCGACCGCGATGAAAATACGCCGTTTATCAAAAACGTACGCGTAGTGACAAATGTTCAATATTTCTTGGAAGATTAAACATGGATACTTCTATTCTCGATAGAGCGATTGTTTTTGCAGTCAACGCCCATCAGGGAACGGAACGTCGCGGGAAAGGTTTCCCTTACATTGTCCACCCGATGGAAGCTGTAGAAATTGTCGCGACGATGACGACGGATCAGGAACTTTTGGCGGCTGCGGTTTTGCACGATACCGTCGAAGATACGGATGTTACTTTAGATGATATCCGCCGCGAATTTGGCGAACGTGTAGCTAAACTTGTCAAAGAAGAATCCGACGTGTTTATCGATGGCGTCAGCGAAGCAGATTCATGGCATGAGCGCAAGCAGGCGGCGATCGACAGGCTTGCACAAGCAAGTCGCGATGCAAAAATGGTCGCACTTGGAGATAAGCTGAGCAACGCCCGCATTATTTATCGGGATTTTGTTCAAAAAGGCAATGAACTTTGGAATATTTTCCATGTGACCGATGTGAAAGAACACGAATGGCATTATCGCGGTTTGGCCGAGTCCTTGAAAGAGCTTGAAGGCACTTTTGCCTATTCGGAATTCACGGATTTGATCAATAAGATTTTTGGGGATATTCGCGATGAATAACGATTCGTTAGAAAAATACGGATTGAATCCTTTGGGAACAATGATTCTTGAAGAATATCGCGAAAAGATGCCCGTCTTTGAAAAGTTGAAAGATTTTGTTTGTGACTTTCTCAAGAAAAAAGTTGCAGAAAACAATATTTACGTGACTGCGGTAGAAGCGCGAATCAAGGCGGAAGCGAGCCTTGCCGAAAAACTTGAACGAAAAAATGGCAAATACAAGTCCTTGATGGAATTGACGGACATTTTGGGTGCCCGCGTAATTGTATTCTACAACGATGATGTAGATAAAATAGCGGCACTTGTTGAAAGTTTTTTTGTAGTCGATTGGAAAAATAGTGTTGATAAACGAAAAATGCATGAACTCAATAGCTTTGGCTATAACTCATTGCATTTTATATGCTCGATTCCACAGACTCTGTACAAAGACCCGGAATGTCCTGAGATTAATGAAATTCGTTTTGAAATCCAGATGCGGACGGCTCTGCAACATGTGTGGGCCGTGCTGGACCACGATACGGGTTACAAGTCAGGGTTCGAAATTCCGCAAGAATATTTGCGCAACTTGAACCGCCTTGCAGGAATGTTGGAACTCGTCGATGAACAGTTCTGCAAGATTCGCACGGATATCAATAATTACAGGTATCATGTGCAGTCGCTTGTGCATTCGGGCCGTTTTGATGAAGTGGCGTTGAATGGCGATTCGTTTGGCAATTATCTGAAGTTGAAACCTTTTGATAAATTAAACCAACGTATTGCAGCCATCAATCAAGCTGAAATTCACGAGTCTTCGATGATGCCGTTTCTCAAGACGTTGAAATTTTTCCGTTTCAAGACGCTTGCGGATGTCGATAAACTTGTTAAGGAAAATAGCGAGGATGCGTACCAGCTGGCGGCGTTCCAATTGGCGAATACGGATTTGGACATTATTAATTCGTCGCTGGGCGTAATTAGCTTGCTTGTAGTTTATATCTTGAAAAAGGGTGGCGGTGTCGCTGGAATCCGAACGATGCTGGATGATCTCTACGGTGAATCGGCAGGTCACGAATCTTGGGCGAAACGACTCTATGACAGCGCTTTGAAGCTTTCGTTTATGAACCAGTAAAAATGTATCTTTGGGCTTATGAAACAGCCGATTCGAAATATTGCCATTCTCGCCCACGTCGATGCGGGCAAGACGACTCTTTCTGAGAGGATTCTTTTTGCCGCAGGCGAGATTCACCGCCCGGGACGTGTGGAAGATGGCCTTGCCACGATGGACTACATGCCCGAAGAAAAGGAACGCGGCATTACGATTGAAAGCGGCGTGGCGCATTTCGAATGGAAAAATACGTGGTTCAATTTTATTGATACGCCGGGGCATGTCGATTTCGGTGCCGAGGTCGATATGGCGCTTACGGCTGTGGAAGGTGCCGTGCTTGTGGTGAGTGCTGCAAGCGGTGTCGAAACGCAGACGATCGCCTCGTTCCGCAAGTTGCACGAATCCCGTGTGCGTACAATTTTATTTGTAAATAAGCTCGACAATCCCGATTACTCGTTGGACGAGACGTTAATTAATATTGAAGAAACGCTTGGCGTGCGTCCGGTGCTGATGTCCGTGCCGCAGTTTAAAAACGGCAAGATGTGCGGTATGCTCGATGTGCTAAGCCAGAGCCGTTTAGTTCATTCGGAATCGGGCGCGGAAGTTCTCGATGACGGCTGGGAATCGGATGCTAGTGCTGCGGAAGAGCGCGCACTTTTGAAAAAGTATTACGATGAAGCGGTAGAATTTGCGAGCAATTTTGACGATGAAATTTTGTCGCTTGCTTTGGACAATAAACCCGTGCCTCCCAAGATGCTTTTGCGCGGGCTTAAATCGCTTGCAGCTAGTGATGAATATGTGATTTGTTATGCCGGGTCTGCATTGGAAGGCTTTGGCGTTCGCAGCCTCGTGACGGCGCTTTCGTTCTTTTTGCCGGAAGTCCCGACGTTTGACGAAAATGAGTTGGGGCAGGTGGTGCGTCTGAGGCATTTCCGTGGAATTGGCGAAATATCGCTGTTCCGCAGTCATGTGGATTTGTTGCGTCGCGATTGGCCGGCTGGCTTTGAATTTTCAAGGCTCAAGGCGAATATGCTTTTGCCGGTGGATGAAATCCGTTCGGGAGACATTTATGCGATGGTCTCGCCTTTTGAAACAGAACTCGGGCAGGTGATTCGGTTAGACGAGAGACGAGAGGCGAGAGACGAGAGAGGCGAAAGTGCGACGGGTACGTCATTGCGAGCCGAAGGCGAAGCAATCTCTAATGTCGTGGGAAATACGGCGGAACGTAGTCGTTTCGACAGGCTCAACGAACTTGAAAAGCTCCCTGAGCTTGCCGAAGGGGTGTGCGACCCCATACCTCAAACCTCTATCAGCGAAAATTATTTGCCGTTGTTGCAGACTCGCGTGGAATGCGTGCGGACGGAAGATTACGCCCATGTGGAACGCAGCCTCTCGGTGCTTGCGCGAATGGATCCGAGTTTCCGTGTGCAAAAGGACGATGGTGGATTCTGGTATTTGCATACGGTGGGCGAGGTGCAGCTCGATGTGTTGCTCGCTCGTCTCAAACGTGAATTTGGTTGCGAAGTGCGTGCCGGTAGCCCCGAAGTGCGTTGGCAAGAACGCTTGTGCCGTGCTGTCGGTCCTGCTGAAAATACGTTCCAGATTGGGCCTCATAAAATGTCCATTAGCATTTCGGCATCTCCGCTAGAAGGTGATGCTCACGATATTCGCTTGTCCGCAGAGTTTATGGAAAATGCCCCGCGTGAAATTTTGGCGGGTGTGCGTTCGGCGCTTCTGGAATCGACCGAAGTTGGCGTGCTCGGCAAAGGCCCGCTTGTCGGTGTGCGTTTTGAAGTTCACCGCTTTGAATGGACGGAAGGGGCTCTCCCGCCGATGATCAAGAAGTGTTGTGCTGATGCGGTCGCAAAACTCGTGAAGCCTGCGGATGTTCAGTTGTACGAACCGGTCATGGAACTTTCGCTCGAATGCCCGGTGAATTTTGCGGGCCTTGTGACGGGCGATATCCAGGCACGCGAAGGCAAGGTGAAGGAAATCGAAGGCGATGGCAAAACGCACTTTTTGAAAGCGGATGTTCCTCTTCGAAAAATTTTCGGTTATGCAACAGGCGTTCGCAGCATCAGCAAGGGCACTGCGCTTTACAGCATGAAGTTGCTCGGGTATAGACCGGCGACGGTTTGATATATATTTAGGGTATGAGCGAAAAAATCCCTAATCCAAATACAATTCATCCGATTGTGGGCTACGACAAGGAAATCTACGTCAAGCCCACCATCAAGAACCCGAACATTATCATCGGAGATTTTACCTACATCGCGGACTCGGAATTCGAAAGCCACGTGACGCATCATTACGATTTTATCGGTGACAAGCTCATTATCGGTAAATTCTGCCAGATTGCTGCGGGTGTAGAATTTGTAATGAACGGCGCGAATCACCAGATGAATGCGGTTTCCACATTTCCGTTCTATACGCTCGAAGGCTGGGACATGAAACCGCCTGCAAAAAGCGATTTGCCGTTCAAAGGCGATACCGTCATCGGAAACGACGTGTGGATTGGGCAGAATGCGGTGATTTTGCCGGGTGTGCATATCGGCGATGGTGCGATTATCGGTGCGAACTGCGTTGTCGGTTGTGACGTGGAGCCGTACACGGTTGTGGTCGGGAACCCTGCAGAAACCATTCGCTACCGCTTTGATGAAGAACTGACTTCGCTGTTGCTGAAGTTCAAGTGGTGGGACAAACCCATCGAAGAAATCAATAAACTGATTCCGGTACTTACGAATAGCGAATTGGAATGGGTGAAGCGGGAACTGAAGGGAATGCTAGGGGACAATACACACGGAACATTAAAATAAACTAATTTTATGGCGTATGAGAATCTCGTTACTCAAAAGGCTTGCCTTTTCTTTTTTGTACCTCCTTTTTATGGGGTGCAGCTATAGTTATATTGAAAAAGGTTCCTTTGAAGCTCTTGTTCCTGAAACATTTACAGGGTTGGCGTACCCCATAGGGAGCGATACGACTAATGTCTGGAAGGCGAATATTACCATTCGCAACTACAGCAACAGGCATTTGCAATTACATGGAATAGAAAACAAATACGATAACGGTTGCACGGAATGTCCTAAAAACGAAAATATAAAGGCAGACCTTCGCTATGATTTCAAGACTTTTCCGGTAATGGGGTCCATCGACTATTTTCTTAATGCAAAACGAATACTCATAGGTTTTGGAGCAGCTTTTGATCCTTATCCCAGACTGCGTTTTTCAGTCGGTTTCAATAGCGAATATTTTGAGGTAGGCGGATTTTTTTCTTTCGGATTTGCAAATGTTAGTTATTCCGTGAAACAAGTCAATTATATGGAACTGGGCAATATGGCAGGAGCGTCAACGACGTGGATTGATAGCTTGTATTGCGACGATTGCTCCGAATGGAAATATAATGGTAATTTTGGAGCGTATATAAATATTTTCCCTACAAAAACGCTTTCTCTAACCTACGCCCTGTCGGCCTTTTCTCCTTGGCTTTATGACGATATAAAATGTTATGAAAACGGATATCAAGACTGCTCGTTAACCTTTGATTTTCCCTACATATTCGCCCAATATTTTGGCGTAAGTTATTTATTCACAAAGCACATCCAGTCTTCCTTGGGGGTAAAAGTCTACTTAGGTAATGCCTTTAGCGAACGCCTCTGGAATCTAGAAAGCAAGACTTCGTTCATGTTTTGAGATAAACGAAGTAATGTTGAATGAAATACTTTGGGCATTATTGCCTGTGTGTTATTGCTGATGAAAAGGAGATTCCGGCACGGAGGCCGGAATGACATAATAAATCGCGGGGAATGTCTTATCTGCTAGCGGCGCGGGCGCGGCGGCGGAAGTGCTCGATGAGCGGGGCGACCGTTTCCTTGAAGTCGTCGTGCGTCTCGATGCGGACAAAGTCAATGGACATACGCTGGAAGAGTTCCTTGGTCGCTTTGCCTTGACGTTTGGCTTCGCGGGCGAATGCTTCGCGGAAGGCGGCATCGCCGGTGTCGATGAGGAGCGTTTCGCCAGTTTCGGGGTCTTCGAGTTCTACGAGGCCTGCGGACGGGAGTTCCATTTCGCGCGGATCGACGACGGACACGGCGAGAACGTCGTGACGCTTGCGGAGAATCTTGAACGCGTTTTCGAAGCCTTCGTCCAGGAAGTCGCTCATCACGACGACCACGGCGCGGCGGTTCAGAATTTTGCCGGCGTATTCGAGAGCGACTTGCGTGTTGGTGCCGTGATGCTGCGGCTTGAAGTAAAGGATTTCGCGGATGAGGCGAAGCACGTGCTTGCGGCCTTTCTCCGGCGGGATGAACAGTTCGACCTGGTCGGTGTAAATGAGGAGGCCGACTTTGTCATTGTTCTTGATGGCGGCGAACGCGAGGAGCGCAGTGAGCGTTGCCATGACTTCGCCTTTCATCTGCTTACCGGAACCGAATTCCGAGCTGCTGGACGCATCGACCATGAGGAGCATGGTCATTTCGCGTTCTTCGATGAATTTTTTGACGTAAGGCGTGCCGGTTCGGGCGGTCACGTTCCAGTCGATGGTGCGCACGTCGTCGCCGGGCATGTATTCGCGGACTTCGCTGAATTCCATGCCGTTCCCTTTGAAGGAGCTGTGGTAAGCTCCGGTCATCACAGTGTCGAGCGTGCCGCGAACGCTGAGTTCAATGCGGCTTACGGTCTTTAAAACTTCTTTATCGAGCAATTCTTTATCGGCCATCGTAAAATCTTCTAGTTTAACGCTAAAGAATATACAAATATCGCGGGGGAGAGACCATAAATGCGTTTCTATGTAATGGAGAATGGTGATGCCGTCTCGGAATAAATCCGGGATGACATGGAGTCCGGCATGACATTGCGTTTTTGTCATCCTGAACGATAGTGAAGGATCCAGTGATTTTTAGAACTCCGCTTTGGCGAGAATGCTTACGTTGCGGCCTTTTTCGAGCATTACGGATTTGAGGCGGGAAAGGTGGTTGCGAACATCGGCGTTGAACAGGTTGTCGCCGCGGAGGACGATACTGTAGCGGGCGAGCGTGAGTGACCAATGGAATTCGAGGGACGCTCCGAACGTGACGAAGCCGGGGGTGCGTTGCTCGTAACGGTCTAGACGGTTTTGCGCAAGTGCAAATTCCGTGTTGATGCCTGCGCGAACGTGCGTCCAAACGTAAGCGACTTCGCCGTGGAATTTGAACGGCGGGATTTGCGGCATGTCGCTCCAGTTTTCGTTCTGGTAGAACCCGCAAACGTAGCTTGCACCTGCTTGGGCGTAGAATCCTATTTCTGCGACGGTTTCGACGGAAGCGCTTGCGCCCATGAGGAGTGCATCGTCACCACTGACTTGGTAAATCGGCAAAATTTGCGACCAGTTGGTGTCGCCGGTGGCACGTGGTGCAAGGTAGTTTAGGAACCATGTGCTGTGAACGGCTGCTCGCCAGTTGATGATTTCGCCATAATCGCGATATTCGAGTTCGGCTCCGTAACCGCTTTCAGCTTCGAGCTTGTGGTTGCCGCGTTCGTAGGTGTAGGCGGCAAGATGCGGGCCTTGGTTGTAGAGTTCTTCGATGGTCGGGGCGCGTGTGGTGCGGAATATGTCAAGCGTTAGAAATTTGCCGGGAGCGACACGTTGCGAGAATTCGGCAGCGATGGCCCATAGCGTAAAATAGCGGTCTTCGATAACGTCTTTGTCGGCGACGATGCTTTCTTGCGGCCTGAAGAATGCACCACCGAGTCGTGCAGACAAGGTAATCTCTAAACCATCCCGCCATCCGTTTAGGCTGGCGACGGAAAAGAGTGAGGTTGCGTATGAATTTGTCGGAGGCGTAAAGACGTAGCCGCCCATTTCTATAGAGCGTGCATCGAATTCTCCGCCGAAGTGAATGCCGAAAAACGGGCCGCTTTGTGCGATGAATTTTTCGATGTGGACGTTTTCTTGATTGACGGCAAATTCGGCGCCGACGTATTCCTTGGTCTCGTATTCCGTGTGGTGGTACTGATTGAGCCGGAATGTGACGCTTAGCGTGTCGCTTGATTTTGGGGCGGGGAGGTAAAGCCCGCGCAACGTCAAGTCGCGTTTGGAGAGTTCGATGTCAACACCGTTTGGGTGACCGCCAATGAAGCCTCCGGGAATTCCGTAATTGGAACTGAAAGTGCGGAAGGATGCACCGAACTTGAAGCGTTCAAAGCTGTAAGCGGCGCCGACGGCTATGCTTTTATTTTGTATGTCCGTATTTTTGAGATTGCCGTTTGGCGTTTGCATGTCGCCCATGTTACGTGCGGAAAGTTCTCCCTTGAGCGATAGTCTGTGGATGTTGCCGTTCACGCCTACGACGGTAGCGAATCCTGGTTGTCCGCTCTCGGCGTAGTCAGCGATATAGCCGTGAATTTGCGTGTTATTTGTGTTGCGGGATGAGGGGTCGCTAGGTGCGGAATCGCGTGTTGAGGTATCGCCGGTTGATGAATCATGATGCAGTGAATCGTTTGTTGAAAAAGTGCGGGCGGTTGCGATTTCAAAAGGAATGTCGTTATGCTCGACTTGGATGACTCCGCCTGCGGTGGCGAAGGACTGTGTGAGAATTTGCGGGCCACGCGTGATGTGCAGTTTATGTGCGGTCAGGACTTCGGATGCGACTGCGTGATCGGGCGAGGTGGCGCTCATGTCTCCGCAAAAGGAGCCGTCTTCGGTGATGACGACGTGACTGCCGGAAAGTCCTTTGATGACGGGGCGTGCGGCGGCAGGGCCCATGGAGCGTATGGCGATGTCGGGTTCGTTCTTGATGGTTTCTGCGATGGTCGTAGAAATTTTGCGGTCGAGTTTTTCGGCTTTTAAAACTTCGTCTTCGCGGAGTCCGTCTAAAATGGTTTCGGTCGATTGCTCGGCGACAACGGTCGAGTTGCCTAAATCTTGAATAAATTCCTGGGCTAAAGAATGAAGGAAGCCTCCTAGAAGGAGGCTCCCCATGGCAGCCCTAATAAGGGTGCTATTCATGATCGTGCTCGTGATTGTGATTTCCGCCTTCATGCTCATGTTCGGTCCCTGAGCTTGTCGAAGGGTCATCTTCATCTTCCTGGAACGGGCACTTGTCTGCATCCAAAGCCTTATCGACGACAACCTTGATTTCAGGAGTTTTCGCATCGGCGTGGTCGTGGTGCTTGACCTTGAGAATCAAAGTCGTTTCGCCTTTTTTGAGTCCCTTGAGGTGGAATCCCCAGCCACCTTCGAAGTGGATATCAAGAATTTTGCTGTCGCCGACATCCCAGCCGAGAGAATGTTCGTCATCGTTCGGGCCTGCAATTTCTTTCATGTTCTCGTTGAGGAACTTTACATGAATGTGTGCGCTCATGCAGTTGGCATTGACTTTGAGGCCTGGGAGTTTGGAATCTTCTTTGCCGCGGTAAACGCTGTAGAGCGTGTCCCATTCGGCGGAATAGAGTCTCCAGCCTTCGACTTCAAAGTGTTCGTGCTGCTCGGTGGAGGTGGAATTGCTGTCGCCGCAAGCGGCGAAGACGAGGGAGAAAATGGCAAGTGCCAAGAATTGGAGTTTCTTCATTATAAATCCTTTGTTTTGTGCCGGACTCTGTTCCGGCATCGGTTGTGAAAAATGTGTAAGGAGCCCCCGGAATAAATCCGGGGTGACAGGTTGCGCGGGATGACGTCAATCCTGTCATTCCAGCCTTGAGCCGGAATCACCTTGCTGTGTTATTATGTTATGCACTCTGTTGTTCTAAAGCGTGAAACGCCGAAAGTTTCGATGATGAATCGTATTGGATTCTATCGGTCGCCTAAAGGCTCCCTCCAGAATGACATGCGTCCGTCAACGTCATCCTGGAGTGCGATACGCTGAAGAATTCAGTTAAGTTTTGATGGCGGGAGGGCCGCGAGGATTATAATGAAGCGTTTGTGTAAATGGAATTCGCGAGGCGTACTGCATTTGTAGAATAAATAGCAGAACCCAAAATACGACTGCGATAAGCGTGAAATTTTCGAGATTGTATCCATCGTGAATTAATACGCAAATAGGGCAGTCTTCGTGCTCTTCGAAATCGTCATGATGGTGCTCGGCAACAGCCAATAGGCATGCC
Organism: Fibrobacter sp.; assembly: GCF_017545445.1. GTDB lineage: Bacteria > Fibrobacterota > Fibrobacteria > Fibrobacterales > Fibrobacteraceae > Fibrobacter. The sequence continues at coordinate 117,469 of NZ_JAFWOM010000078.1, read as the reverse complement.
GCGATGAGCACGATGACGAACTTGCGTATGGATAGCAGATGGCTCATTGTGTGGCTAAAATTTTAAACGATGTTTCTTTATTTGTAAAGTTTTGCGTTCTTGATAATCGGAAATCCAATGCCGTCTTCTTCTTTTTCGAATTCAAAAGTTCCGACAATTGTGATGGATGCGCCTTCATCGGGGTAATCGTTGGGGTATCTGCGGACTTTTGCGGTTTCAAAGGCTAGTCCTTGTGAACAGCAAGCGAGAGCGTCCTTGATGACGCAACCGAAAAAACGTCGTCCGGTTTCTTCGTCTTGATAGCTGGAGAAAGCTCCCTTCATTTTGATGGTTTTGCCGACGAATTTTTTGGGCTCCGTAACCATCTGGAAAACCATGGAATAGACCATGGTGCTGCTCATTTTTGTGAGGTCTATGTCAACGCGGTTTGCGGAAACTTTTTCGGCAGCATCGCTTGCACTTGCAAATGCGAATATGCAAAGAACGGCAACGATTAAAGTTCTAGAAAAAATTTTATATAAATTACATTTGTCCATTTCCATTCTCCTATTTACGTATTTCTATTGCGAATGAAACTTGTCAAATAACAAATCAAAAATGCGACAATGTCCATTGCGACAATCGTAGAACCCACGGGAGTTCCTGCGAGAATCGCGACAAGAATCCCGACTAGCGAACAAATGACTGAGATGATAGCGGCGGCGACTGTCACCGAGAAAAAACTTTTGAATACCCGCATCGCTGAAAGTGCTGGGAACACGACCAATGCAGAGACGAGCAACGCACCGACGAGATTCATCGCAAGAACGATGATGACTGCAATGATAATTGCGATGAGTAGGTTGAACAAGGTAACGTTTACGCCTGTGGCCCGTGCGAAATTTTCGTCAAATGTAATTGCGAAAATCTTGTGGTAAAAGAGTACGAACGTTATGAGAACGACAATCGAAAGGGCTACGCAGAGGTAAACGTCTGTGGGCTTGAGCGTCAAAATGGACATGGAGCCGAAAAGCGTTGTGCAGACATCGCCTGCGACATTTGCCGAAGACGAAAATATGTTCATCAGTAAATAACCGATGGCAAGTGCACCGGCAGAGACCATCGCGATTGCTGCATCCCCCTTGATTCGGGCATCTTTCCCTCCGCAAAGGAGCAGGACTGCAACGATGATTGTTACGGGCAAAATGATGAGCATGTTGTTCGTGACTTTGAGAACCGCTGCAATTGCAAGTGCTCCGAAGGCGACATGCGAAAGTCCGTCACCGATGTACGAATATCGTTTTAGAACAAGCGTTACGCCTAAAAGCGATGAACATAGCGATATGAGCGTTCCCACGATAATTGCATAACGAACAAAGGGAAAGTCTAGGTAGAAAAGAAGGGTGTCAATCATAGTCTGGCTTTGTCGCTTTCGTCAAACGGAAATTTGCTTTAATGTGTAAGGCGATGCCGGAACGGAGTCCGGCATGACATTTTCGTTGGCAGGAAACGTTAGATTATTAAAGTTGAGAATTCTCGTGGCGTATTTTGTTGCGGCTTCGACATCATGCGTGACCATTACGATGGTCATGTTTTTTTGTTCGTGAAGGTCTTTGATGATGTTGTACATGTTTTGCGAAGATTCAGGATCGAGACCTGTGACGGGTTCGTCCAAAAGCAAAAGCCTTTCGGCGGCACATAATGCTCTCGCTAAAAGTACGCGTTGCTTTTGACCTCCAGAAAGCTCGCGGAAGCAGGCTTTCCGCAAGTTTTCGGTTCGTGTCAGTGCCAGACATTCGTTTGCTCGATTCCGGAGGGCGCTACCGTAAAACGGCAAGAGCAGGCTTTTGCCTTGGAATGCCGAAAGCACGATTTCTTCGACGGATGCGGGGAAGTCTTTTTGTGCAATCGTGATTTGCGGCAAGTAGCCGATTTGGTTACGCTGTAGATTGTCGCGAAGTTCAATTTTTCCTGCTTTAGGATGCAATACTCCGGCAAGCCCGCGTAAAAACGTCGTCTTTCCGCAGCCGTTCCTGCCGATGATGCAGAGATAATCGCCAGCGTTGATTTCGTAATTGAAACTGTTGACAACGTTCTTGTTGCCGTAACCGAGCGTGAGATTGTGGCACTTGATCATTTTAATTCAACGCCTTTTTCAAGATTTCTAAGTTTGTTTGCATTATCGTCAAATAGCTTTCGCCTTCGGCAATTTGCTGTTCTGTTACCGATTGCATCGAATTGATGGTGAGAATTTGTGCGTCTTTCGAGTTCTTGCTTGCGGCAAGGACTGCGCTTGCGATTTTCTTGTTCCCTTTTTCGATGGTGAGAATTGCCGGGAGCGAGTCGGAATCCATCTTGTTTGCGAGGAAAGCGATTGTCTCAAAGCTTGCCTCGCTTTCGGCGGAACAGCCCACAAACGCGGCATAATACTTAATACCATAATCGTCCACCAAATAACGAAAAGGAAATCTGTCGCCAAAGAGAATTGTCTTGCGATGTGCACTTTCGATGGCTTTGCGGTAATCTCCGTCAAGAGCCGTGATTCTTGCGATGTAATCGGCGGCGTTGTCCTTGTAGGCAGAGGCGTGGGCCAAATCGAGCTTGGCTAATTCTACGGTAATCTTTTGTACGAGAATCTCGGCATTTTTCAACGAAAGCCAAACATGTTCATCGTTTTCGACTTCTTCATCGTGATGATGGTGTTCCTTGGTCCCTGAGCTTGTCGAAGGGTCGGCGTGTTCGTCGTGATGATGCTCGTGCTTTTCGTTGTGTGTCACTTCGGCAGGCTCAGTGACCTTATTATGATGATGTTCTGCGTGCTCCTTGTGTTCGTCGTGATGATGGTGATGTTCTTCCTCTTTCGTCTCTTGTTCAGGTTGGTGCACTTCGGCAGGCTCAGTGACCTTTTGTCGAACCACGTCTTTCGTCTCAAAACCTTGCATGCCTTCGACGATTTCTTCTGCTTTTACGCGGTCGCCAAGTGCTTTCATCAAGTTGATTTCGGAACGCCCCTTTTTCGGAGTGGCTTCAAGAGCGTCTTTAATCCATTCGTCGGATTCGCCGCCTACATAAATGACCATGTTTGCGCTTGCAATTTTTGCGATATCTTGAGCGGTGGGCTTATAGCTGTGCAAATCCACTCCGTTCTTGATGAGTAGCGTGAGTTCTACGGAATCAGCACGTTGTCCGAGGATTTCTTTAACCCAAGCGTATTCCGGGTAAATCGTTGTGACGATGGAAAGCTTAGTTTGTTCCGGCTTTTTGTCGGAGGATTCGTTGCAAGCAACGAGTGAAAAGATTGCTGCCGCGAAAACGGAAAGCAGCAAAGAATAAAATGAAACTTTTTTCATTTTTGGAATCCTTTTTTTTGAATGAAGTACCATTGTGATTATGGACCCTATCGCTGCGGCATCTCGCCTTGCTCCAGGGTGACATGACAATCTGAAGAAGATTTGTTTATCAGTGGTTTTGCTTAATTCAATAAAAGGATTTTTTGCGAGACAAGCGTAATCGGGCGTAAGATAATGACTGCGAAATGTACGAGCTTGAACAGAAAACAACGACAAATCAAATCAATCGGTGTCGCGACGAGTTCAAAGCAAAATTCCGAAATCAGGTCGAGGCAATGATGGATGTGGTGGCAAGTGTGGCAATGTTCGCCATGACAATGATGTTCGACGTGACGCTCCGTATAAATGAGTGCCAAAACGACAATCAACTTGTCAAAAAAGTGAAACATTAACGACTCCGCTTGCTGCAAACGGCACAATGGCCTAGTAAAACCGATTGCTGCTGGTCAAGGACAAAGCCGTTCAGACGTTCGATGGAATGTTGCAAAAGGCGTAGCGCAGGTCCTTCCAAATGGAAAAACTTGCCGCAGTCTTTGCAGACAAGGTGCATCTTGGACGCACAACGCCCCGGACCTGTGTAGCGGTATTGGAGTTCGTTGTTTTTTTCGGCACCAACGATTTGCACCATTCCTGCTTCTTCAAGCCTGGCTAAATTTCGGTAGATGGTGCTCAACGAAACTTCGGGCAAACTTTGTGCGATTTCGGAGGCTTTGAAAATGCAATCAGGATTCTTGGCTATATAGTCCAGAATCATTTGACGGGTCTGTGTTTTATATTCCGTTTTAACCATCGTTTTGAAAAATGCGAATCATTTGCAAATTCAAATATAGCACAAAAAATGAATTTTGGCAATAGGAAAGGAGATGCCCGATGGTTCGGCAGGCTCACCAACCTTAGTCGGGCATGACAGCATTGAAAAAATTTTGGCAATATGCAAAAAGGAATTCCCGACATCGCTGCCGGAAATTCCTTTGTTGTTCTAAGGAGGAGTGTATGAAAAAGACTTTGTTTGGCGTTAGCCCTATCGGTTAGGCGATGGAAATCTTGCGGGCTGCGGCCTGAGCTTTCTTCGCAAGGTCGAATTTCAAGATGCCGTTTTCCAAAGAGACCTTGATGTTGTCTGTATCAATGTCTTCGGCAAGGCGGAAGCTGCGTTCGTAAGTGAACTTTTCGTCCTTGCGTGCGCGGGTAGCCTTGACGGTCAAGATGTTCTTTTCGACCTGGATGTCCAAATCTTCTTTCTTGACGCCCGGAATTTCGACTTCAAGTGCGAATCCGTTTTCGGTCTCGTAGTAGTCGGCCTTCGGCGTGTAAGTGCATTCGCCCTGTGCGTTTGCGGCGTTCAAGCTGTCAAGGAAGTTCTGGATACCGTAAAAAGCGTTCGGAATAATCTGTGTGTTCATCATAATTTTAACCTCTTTTTTGTTGCGGGCTCGTCGTTTGCGTTGGCCCTGTTTTGTTCTCGCACTACTATTAGCGAAATGCGTGCCAACTTTTTTGTTTTCGTGTGCCGGGAGAAATTTTTTTCTGAGAAATGTGCGCGGATGTCGGAAAAATGCTGCGAAAATGGCGAAATTTTGCGAAATTCGGCAATTCTTGCGAGAACGTGCGGTGGAAAACGCACGGAAAAGTGTGCGGAAATGGCGGAAAAATGCGATTGGAACGTCGCTGGTGAGGCGGGTATTTCAGAAAGTGACGGTCAATGTTTCGCGAGTGAAACGGTTGGTGCGTCAAAATGAAATGGGGTTGTGTTGTCGTCGTTCTTGACTGGGCTACAAATAGTTTTCTCGTTTATTTGATTTACAGTCGCTTTTACAGTCGGCTGTCCTTCATTCAGTTCAAACGGGGGCACGTTAATCTTGTTGAATGGAATCGTCGCCACGATGAAATGGCGCTTGCGCAACGGGTAGGAAAAAATTTTACAAAGCGGATCATTTTTATCCTATCGCCCAATCTTTTACCTAACTATTCACCCAGCCACAATTTCAATCGCAAAATTTCTAATCAACATTCGCTCAATGTGTTTTGACCACCTATTTGACTACCTGTTATAACACTTATTGTAGCTTTTATTGTCGGCTTTATTGTCGGGTTTACAGTCGGCATTCCTTGATTTCAGGAAGAAATAGCGGAAAATTCAAATTATTTTGCGTTTTTAATACATTTTGTATCATTTTTTTTGCGAAATATTTTGCAAATTTACAACAGTAAATGAACGGCGCCACCCCCATCCGAATCTCGAGCCCAGACCGTCAAAAATGAAATTATTATTGAATTTCAATACATTTTGTATCATTTTTTAATAATATTTTCATAAAATTTATCTTTTTTTGATACAATTTGCTATTTTCTGTATAGAAATCTGGAATAGCACCATGTCAATCATACAGATACAATCCATTACGCTAAACAACTTCAAAAACGTAGTCCATGGTTTCGTTGAATTCAAGAACCATGTTCTGGGCGTTTATGGTCAAAATGGTTCTGGCAAAACGGCGATTGTCAATGCTCTTGAATTTTTACAATGTCTCGCCAGAGGGGACTCCCTGAATCCGATTGCAGCTCATTACATCTTGCGTGGGCAAAAATCATCTGAATGCACTTTCTTGTTCAATGTTTTTGAAAACGATGAAATAGTCAAAACACTAAGCTACACCTTTTCTGTAGAATTGAATCATGAAAGCGGCTTGCAAGTTGTAGCTGAACAGCTAGTCGAAAAGGTTACCGACAAAAAGCAGACCACTCTCGTCAAGTATGAAAAAAACAACGAAATGCAGTGGCTGACTCCGGCTGCCGACTGGAAGGCAATTACAACCAATAAAGATTATGCCATCAAGCTCGGTGTTCTCCGTGAAATCGCCGGCAAAGAAAGGCGTTCGTTTATTTTTTCAAATGACTTTTCCAAAATTGTCAAAGAGTCAAAACTTGTTGATGTCGAAAGAATCAATACTATTGAACAACTGAAACATTTTGCTAAAGAAAATCTCTTCGTCATCAGAAACAATGGCAACGGTCCGTTTAATCTTGATTTTTCGTTTCCGTTTAATTTTAAACACAAAGAAAAAGAAAATCTTTCGTACGGAACTATCCAGTTGTCTTTGACAAGCCCGACAATTACCGACAAGCCGGCATTCAGTATCATCAACAACACATTCACCGAATTAAATATCGTTCTTCAGGAAATTGTTCCCGGATTAAAGGTTGTTGTGAAAAATGAAGGCCCACAACAGACGCCCGATGGTAAAGAAGGCGTCCGTTTCGAATTGCTTTCCCAAAGGGACGACAATCCCGCCATCCCGCTCTTGTTTGAATCTGAGGGCATCAAGAAGATTATCTCCATCCTTAGCCTGCTCATCTCGGTTTATAACAATCCCTCGACATTCCTTGCCGTTGACGAACTGGATGCGGGCGTTTTCGAATTTCTGCTGGGAGAAATTCTCGAGATTATCGAGGAGAAGGCGAATGGCAAACTGCTGTTCACATCACACAACCTACGCCCCCTGGAAATGATCAAGAAGGAGTCCCTGATTTTCACGACAACGAACCCCGAAAATCGATACACACGGCTTTCCGGATTGCAGACGAACAACAATCCGCGCAGCGTTTACCTGAGAAGCATCAGCCTCGGTGGACAAAAGGACCCCATCTATCAGGAAACTAACCACTTCAAGATTGCCAGAGCTTTCAGAAAGGCGGGGAAAATCGTTAATGGGAAAAACTAAGAAAGTCATCTTGTTCGTTGTCGAGGGGATTACCGACAAGACGGCGCTGGGCGCAGTTCTTGATGCCATCCTCAGCAATGAAAAGATTCACTTTGCCATCACTGAAGGCGATATCACGACAAAGGACGATGTCAATGCGTCCAATGTGATTCGCCGTATCAACGAAATCGTGAAGTTCACGCAAGAAAGGTATCATTTCAAGGTATCCGACTTGCTGGAAGTCGTTCACCTGATTGATGCCGATGGAGCATTTATTCCCGATACCGCAGCTATTGACAATCCCGACGCAACGCACATCCAATACACGCTACAAAACATTCAAACCAACGATGTTGAGAAAATTATAGAGCGTAACCAAAAGAAGCTCAGCCTTGTAAAACTTCTTAGGAGCAAAACGGAAATCAACAAGAAGCCGTACAAGATGTTCTACTTCTCACGAAATCAGGAACACGTTTTGCATAACGAAGCTAGGGAATTAACCGCCAGCGAAAAGAATACGTTGGCCGACCAATTCGATGACCTGTATGGTGACGCTCCCGAAGCATTTCTAGAGTTTATCAAGTCTAAGGATTTCGCAGTTCCTGGGGACTATGCGGAGACCTGGAATTTCATTGAGGACGGTATTCATTCTCTAGAAAGGTGGAGCAATTTTCATTTGTATTTTGGGTGATTGTTTGTGACTCTTTTCAATAGAGATAGGGCTTGGCTTACCTTCTCACCTCCCAAGGAGTTTAGCAATCCAATTTTTCTTTTTTTATAATTTCATCTATCTTTATTCCATAAGGAATATTTTTTCTAAGTAATTCTTTTTCACGCTCGTCACCTTTTTCAAACCTTTCTTTGATAAATGGTAAAACACAAGTGTCAAAAAAGGTAAAATCCTTTTTCCCATATTCCATCATCAGAAAAATCTTTATTGAAGAAGCATTTTCTGAAGTGATTCGATCCATTTTTACAAGAATATTAACTAAGTCATTTACATACTGTGTATTTTGATATTCTTTTAATTTTTCCCATACATCTCGCAGATTTTCATGCATAAGATAATCATCTTCTTTAAATTTGATGAACATTTCACCAAAATAACCCACAAATCTTCTCAAAGAAAAATCTCTATTATCCACACAAAGAAAATTCCAATTTGCTTTCGCACAGACTTCTAGTAATTTTGAAAAAATTTCGTTAATGATGAGTAGTTCTGCTTTAGTTGATTTTTCAATAAGCGACACATTTATTGAGTCAATATTTGAAAATAAACCAAATTGTAGATTTCCACTCTCACTCTGTAGTTTCAAAATATGGTTATACATATTTTCATATATTTTTAAGTCTTCACAATCAAACAGTTTTATTTTTGTATTGAAATATGATAAAATATCGTACTTCTCTACAAGTGAACTGCTAATCCATTTCGAAAACTCATATTTCCCATTGTTATAACCTTTTTTTCTTAATAGTGACTCTTCATCCAACACCATCTCTTGTATTATTGCTTTCAAAAGCAATTCATTCTTGTATTTCTTAGATGAAGTTTGATAAACATTTAAAATTTTTTCTACAGCCTCTTCATCATTCTCTACAATGAATCTTGAAAAAAATCTTGCAGATAAAAGACTAATAGTATTATATGCATATGGTTCTATTTCTTTATTAGTTTTATTCAGCGGTTGATCAGAAGAAGAATTTGTAATCAAAGCATTTAAAGAAATACACACGCTGTCAATATATTTGCCAATAGGAATATTTTTATTTATGCATTCCTTTATATAATCAAAATAAACCTTTTCCTTTCCTTTCTTATAGACCAAATTTTTAGTCACTAAATAATATGAATATATAAGAAAAAGAACAAAAGATACAAAAGAAATAATATTCCAAGTAAAAGGCTTGCCAAAGAAAAGAAATGGTGGACCGGGAATGATATCGACAATACTAGAAACAAAAGCTCCGAACACAAAAATTATCAAGAAAAAAATGAATTTCTTCTCCCCTAAACATTTAAGCTTTATCTTAATATGAGAATCAGAGGATATATTTAAATACGAAAATAACAACGTGCCTACAATTAGGGCACTTGAAAGAGGTATAAGGTTTATATTTTCCATAATTTGTTAAAATATAAGAAAATTCAGGGGTAATTTTATAAAACTAAAACTTTATTTTTCTTATTAGATTGTATAGTGAATTTCATCTAGGAACTCTTATGCGCAGCACCTTTATTCGCCATGACTTGAATAATTCTATTTAAGCCGTTTAAATCTGGATTATTTTTTGCTTGTTCTGCAATTTCATCTAACAATTCTTTAACAAATACATTTCCTTTGTTCTCTTGAAAATTTTCCCAGGTTCCAATTAAAGCACTGTACAAAGATTCATCATTGTTGTTTTTTTGTTCAAAAGAATTGAAAAAAACAACAAACTGTTCTTTGATACCATCCCGTAAAGGTTTACTATGATTATATTTATAATCATAAACATAGCCATCAACTATTTTCTTATCATTGTTGATTATCTCAAACAAAGCTCTTTCGAAAACACAACGTATTCCAAGGCCGTCAATAGAAGCAATTTCTGCTAATTTTTTATTCAACAATCGCAAACAAGAATGCACCCCCCTTGACAATTTATCCGCTTTGACCATAGTACAAATAGCGATATCTTCATATACATTTAATGTCAATTCTGAATTCAACCTTTCATGTTCAGAATCAAAAAAAGATAGAATATCATATTTATCAACTATATTTTTGCTTAGCAATTTTTCTATTTCATAATTATAATTTCCCAATAAACGTTTGTTGTATAAAGAATTCTCGTCTAAAGCAGATTCTACAATTATTCGTTGTAAAAGATATGAGTTTATATGTTTTTCATCAAAATTTGCATAGTTTTTAACAATTTTCTCAACAAGTATTGAATTGTTCTCGACAAATTCTTGAACAATATTTTTTGAAGAAAGAAGCAACATCACCTTTTCAGCGTATTCATTCCATTTGTAAGAACCATCTTCGCTTTTTTCATAATCTGATAAAATATTATCTAAAGAATGAATCACTTCTTTAGAAAACGACTTTGCCGGAATATTTTCTTGACTACACTGATTTATATAATCAAAAAAAACAGACTCTTTTTTTTTCTTATAGCAAAGAGGGCCGAATATCATTTTATAACAGAGGCGCAAAAATGAAAAGAAAGCAAAAAAAGCAAAAACATTCCAAAAAAGAGGATATCCTAAATACCATAGGGTAGGCTTGTTAATATAGGGCAAAATATTCGCTACGCATGTAAGAAGAAAAAACAATCCTAAGGAACACCATATTTTCCACCAGCCAATAAATGACATTCTAATTCTATTAATAGGTATTAGTAAATTATAAAATGAAATCAGCAATGCACCTATTGTTAATGCACTTGCCATAGGAATTAAATTGCAATCAATTAACGACATAAGAATCTCATAAATTCGTATTTTTATACAACTTCACTACTATTCGCTATAGTTCTTTTGAGAAGGCCCACTTTCATTTTGGCTTTCCAAAAATTCAATAGCTCTATAACGCCATTGGATGTCTTTTAACATTTTTCCCGATATAGAATGTAATCCTTTTGTTTTAAGAATTTGAACCAGACTTTCCCATCTGCGAACTTGATTTTTTGACGGATAGCTTAATTCCCAAAGCATTTTTTTATATATATAATCATAATTGTCAAAATATTTTTTCCATAAATCAACATCAATTAAATTAATCGACTGTTCTATATAAGGCGTTGCGTGATAAGCTTCCGAATAGCTATTGCCAATATATGTAATTATTAAAACATTCAGCAGCCTTCTTAATAATCCTGAATTGTTTTGTAAATCTTGCTTGAAAGTGCTCCATGAACCGGTTAGAAGATTATTAAGAGTTTGCGCGGGAGCAACTTCATGATAAAAATTATCTTTTTCGAAATGCTTCTTTTCTAGATCAATAATTGCCGGAACAAGCGGGTGAGAAGAAAGGTTTTTCCAATTAGTGTCAACGACATTATATCGATTATCATAATATTCTTTCACTTCCCTCAAAAAAGGATTATCATCTCCGTAATTCATAACTTCAGATTTAAAATAATCCTGCGACAGAGTATTTGGAAAATCGTAATATTCAATTTCCCCTTCTTGAGATTGGAAATATATGCCAACATATCCTCTTGTTTTCCAATCTTGAGTATTTTTCAGCGAATAGAAAGCCTTGTGACGAGCCCCTCCCGAAGTCTTTTGGGATTGCCGCTCGGGATCTCCACTCTCTGTTTGCGGCTCTCTTATTTTCACTATATTATGATAAGATCTAACCCTTCCATCAGTATCAAGGATTGTAACGCCATCATAATCCAACATAGAAAGAAACATTTTTATACTATATTGTTGTCTTAGCAAGTCTTCTGCATTTGCGGAATTAGAATATGCAATAGACAATCCTTCAAATTCCGTTACCTTTTCATCAACAAAATTATCGTCATCAGCCTTCCAATCTGGTTTAACTATTAAGCAAATTGTTCCATGCACAGATTTTCTTGCTTTTTTAAATATTCCGTCCCAATAACGACATTCATCACTCCAATGAAAAGCATTTGCTGAATATTTATGCTTATCAAAATTTTTTGAAAATGATAATCTAATAAAGAAGCGTTCTTCTACATCATCACACAAGACCCGAATGCCTTCATTTACGAATCCTTCTAAAATCAGTGCTTCTGAATGTAGAATTTTACCCTCTAATAACCCCGTATGTTTATAATCAGTGAAAAAAACTCCAAAAGTGATTTCTGTTTCTGATATTTGGTCAATATACAAATCAGCATTTTTCGAACAAAAAATTACAGTTTCCTTAAGCAACCGTTGTATATTCTCATAATCTTTTTCTCCTGTCAATGAGAATCTCTTTATTTCGAAAAAGCAACTTGTTTCTACATTAACATTTTTCTTAAAATCATAACCTAAAGCGATTTTAAAACCAAATACTTTATCCTCTTCTTTGTATGCTGAAATATGCGGCAAAAGTTCATATACAGCATCTAGTAAAGATTGGTTAATTTTATCGCCTAGTATTTTTTTGAAGCGGTCGTTTATATCATCATATTTCAATTCAATAGTTTCCATCTTTTTGTCTCCAAATTACAGCAGTTCAATTTGATCTGTGGTGGTTGCTTTTTTCTTCTTGGGTTTGGGGGTGGGGGATTTTTTGAGGAGTTTGCCGGTGTCATCAACGAGGTCGGCGGCGAGTTCTTGTTTGTGGCGGTCGTTGTTGAGAATGTTCAACCCACCTGAACAATGCATTTTGGACAAGTATGTCTTCAGATTGAATCTGTTGCGTAAATGATTCTACAGCTGCCTTCAATTCTTCTTTAGACGGAATGCCCTCAGCAGAAATCGACTTCAAGGATTCTTCGATAATCTGGTCGCGTTCAAATTTTTGTCCAAAAAACAACGACGCGACCTTGGCTACAGCATCCTTCCGTTCTTCCGTAGATGTTCCGCTCGCCATAGTCGCAGATGTTCCCATGCAAGTTATATGGTGGGAACATTCTGCCTTTATGCGTCGAATTAGCATCGCAACATCGGCGCCTTGACGCCCCCTGAATGTATGAAGTTCGTCGAACGCAATGTATCTGAGATTCTTGAAAAGAGCCCGTTTGATGGAATCATCACTTTGACGGGTCAAGAGATATTCCAACATCATGTAGTTGGTCAAAAGAATGTGCGGAGGGTTCTCCCTGATTTTCTTTCGGACCTCCTCGGTTTCTTGACCAGTATACTGATTAAACTGGACTGGAAAATCTTCGCCCGTCAAATTCTTGTAGTTCTGCGCGTACTTTTCAATCTCGTTTGTTTGAGAGTTGATAAGGGCGTTCATCGGATAAACAATCAAGCCCGTCACACCTTGCGATTTATCCTTGATTGCGGCATTTATGATTGTTCCAAGAAATGTCAGCGATTTTCCCGAACCCGTTCCAGAGGTAACGGTAAAGTCTCTGCCTTGCGCCCCAAGCCTTAAGGCTTCTTCCTGATGCTTGTAAAGATGGAACCCATTGAAGATTTTGTCCATCTTTGAATCGAGCAAACCTTCGTCAACCAGCTGCTTTAGCGAGCAACCTTCTAGGTAGGACGGATTGAATTGAATCAACGGATCCGGCCACATCGACTTTTCGTCGCCATAGGCTTTTAGGGCTTCCAAGATTTGAGGATCGTCGATGTCAACAAAACTGTTGGCAAAAGACTTGTACTGCGACATAATATCATCGTGCAGCCTAAAAAAATCCTTAGTAGCCTCAACCATAGAAGGGCTCTCCGATATAATAAACAAAAATTGAAAGTTAAATTCGCTAAGGGGATTTTAACGATTTTTATAGAATATAACTTAAAAAATAGAGTTTCTTATGTTACCAAAGACGTTGCTAACCAATTTCTTGCAAACAATTGCATGCAAAAAGAAAATTTTTGGAAAATGTTAAAAAAAACGCCCACGGAACTGTGGGCGATGTTATATGCGAAATGTAACTGGCCCCTGCTCCTTCGAACCTAATTCAACTAGGGCATTAAAGTGCCAAGTTTCATATATCACTTTGTTCAGGGCGACGAACGCGAGCACAACAAATAATGGTTCCTATCGCCTTCGGCTCCAGGGTGACGAGAGCGAGAGGCGAAGCGAATTGCCTGTATGCCGGCCTCGGACGCTTCGGCCCTTCGGCAAGCTCAGGAACCTTATCATCACTTTGTTCAGGGTGACGAGAGTGTGTTCTCGTCAGGATGACGGGTGCGAATGGGCTAAAATAGAGATTCTGAAAATTTAATCGGTTTTAACTTGTCGAGTACTTGCAGGGTACTTGATGGGTGCTTGCTGGGTACATGTCCGGTACTTGTTCGTTACTTGTCCGGTCCGCAAGATTCGGCTGTGCTTTCCCTTCTAGCCATTTTTAAAATAGGTGTTTGTTTTTTAGGAAATAAAAAAGTTCGCCCACGGAAGTGTGGGCGATGTTGTATGCGAAATGTAACTGGATTCCCTCCCTTCGGTCGAGAATGACGAGGCTGGGAGACGAAGCGAATTGCCTGTATGCCGGCCTCGGACGCTTCGGCCCTTCGGCAAGCTCAGGGACCTTATCATCACTTTGTTCAGAGTGACGAACGCGAGCACAAGAAATAACTGGATCCCCTCCCTAACGGTCGAGGATGACGAGGCCGGGAGGTGAAGCAAATTGCTTGTATGCCGGCCTCGGACGCTTCGGCCCTTCGGCAAGCTCAGGGACCTTATTGCCACTTAATCCAGGCCGACAACGCGGATGTTTACTTCTTCTTCGCCGTGCTCTTTTTCGGGGCGGTGAAGTAGTTCTTCATGAACACTTCGAATTCTTCGTCTTCTATTTTGTGCATAACGGAGAGTTTGTCGAAAATCCAGCAAAGTTGTTCGTCGGTTTGGATGGCGATATAGCCGTCCTTGCGGAAAACTTTGAGTTTCAGAAGCCCGCTATCCCAGCGGTTCGAAAGTTTGAAGTCTTCGAGCAGGCGGGAGTGTTCCTTGCAGATGGCGAGTTTGTCCGCAAAAGAATAAATCGGGGCGTAAATGTCCGGGTTGCAGAGGTGCAAGAGTCCGTTGCGCGCGTTTGCCGGGTTCTTCGCGAACTTCTTGGAAGCGAAGTCTTCGAGCTGTTCCTTGATTTCAGAAATCGTCTTTCCGCGAGTTGCAGCCGGGAGCGTGGAGAACTGGTTCAAGATGCCTTGCAAAAAGCTCAGATCCCAGTTTTTGGACGAGGTTCCCGTACCTGCTTTCCAGAGGCCTGCGTTGCCTTTGGACGTGTTCGCGATTTCGTAAAGTGCGGTTGCTTGCGGCGCAAATTCGGAGCCGTTAGCGGGGGCGGCTGGGATTGCCTCGACGGTTTCGCCGAGGAAATTCTCAGCGAGGAATTGGTCGAATGCATCGTAGATTGCTTCTTTGCCCGGTACTTTAAAACGGGGGGCGTTGCTTGCCTTGAGTTCTTTGATTGTTGCCATTCGTTATCCTTTTTTACTTTTTTCTTATTTAAATATACACAGAAAAACGACCATGTGAACAATGGAATCGCTTTTTTTGGTGACGTTTATCGCATGTTTTTTGGAAAGAATGTTGCATTTTGGCGTTTTTTCATATATTTAAATAGGACGGGGCAAGAATGATAAGTAAAAAAGCGAACCAACAATCTTGGATAGAAAAGAGCAATGCAATTATCGAATCCATCGCTGATGAATTTGATTGTGTTTGCTATGTAGATTTGACGAAAAAGTCCGACGAGGATGATGTTGAAATTTTTCATACGAGTCAATTTCTGGTAACGAGTGTACCGGCGCTTCGTGAAGTGCGTAACCTCGAAAAACGTTTAAATCTTATCTGCAAGAATTTTGTTTGTGCCGAAGATCGAGAATTTTTCACTAAAAGTACTCGTCGCGAAACTATTCTTCAAAATTTTGAAAAAACTCCGCAATACATTGTGCCGTTCCGCTGCGAAATAAAAGGAGCGGAAGTTTATTTTCAAATGGGCTTCTTTGCCGACCGGGACGAATCCGCTGGATTGAAGGGCTTTGTCATGAGGTTGCGCAATGTCGATCGCGACATTCGCTTGAAGCAACGGTACGAACTCGATCGCCACTTGAACGAAAGCATTGTTATGAAATTCGGCGAGCAGGTGGAATCTGTGTTTGTGTTCAACCCGACGAAGAATACGTTTAGGACGCTTTACTGCAAGGAATCGCTCAAGGGTGTTTTTCCTGCGGAAGGCCCGCTTGTACGTTCGCGTGGATTTGTGGCTAGGGAAATGATCTATCCGGCGGATCGTTTGAAAATGCTTGAAGGTCTTAATGTAGATAACGTTGTTGAACACCTAAAGCACGTGAACAGCTTTCGCATTTTATTCCGTGATATTGCGCTTGGGTATGCTCGTTGGTTCGAAGCTCGCGTGATGCGGTTCGATATCGGTGATGATGATGAATTTTTGGTCGGATTTATCAACAAGAACGAAGATGTCATCAATAAAAAGATTAATGAAAAAGTTCGTGACGAGTTTGTAAGTATTTACCTTATCAATCTGGAAGAGAAAATCATTCATGTTGTTCGACGTTCGCCATTCTATGTAGAAGACGATAAGGATATTTTTGAATTTAATGAAGGACTTGAAAAGGCGATAACTTATGTCCATCAAGATCATCGGTATCTGTGGGAAAGATTTCGAGATATTGAACAATTGAAGAGCTTCTTTGCAAAAGAAGATAAATACGAGTTTATTTGCAAGAATATTGGCTATGATAATTCATGTTTTTGGTGTCGTAATGTATTTCGAGTTTTAGATAGGGTCGATGAAGTCCCTGTGACACTTGTGTTGACGTGTTCTTTGGTGGATAGAGACCAGTCCGAAAGACTCAGCATGAGCGAAAAACTTGCGGTTCAGACAAAGGAGTTGGAACGTAACCTTTCGATTATTGATGTGCTCGCGTCTGAATATTCGTCGGTCATGTACGTTAATCTTTTGACATTGGATGCGATTCCTTATACCATGAATCCTCAAGTCCGGCATTATTACGATACAATGGTGAGCGAAAAGACCTCGTATTGGGAGGCGTACCTCAAGTTTGTAAATGACATGGTCTATGATGCGGACAAGCCTAAAATGCTTAAAGCGGGCAGTCCTGAAAATATCAAGACTGTGCTTAGGAACAACAAAACATCTGTGACGCTTTTCCGTTCGAAAGTTACTGGCAAGTTGTGTTACAGCGAAATGAAGTATGTGAAGGTTGACGACGAAAACGAAGAACCGACTGCAATTGTTGTTGCTTTTGCAAACCGTGACGAAGAGGTGGGAACGCGTTTCGTACATGAAAAAATTATGGCGGAATACGATTCGGTTTTGCTTTGCGATTTGTCGAATGATTCCGTCCGAGAAATTGTGCCGTCGCAATCGCTGCGTTTCAACAGCGACGTAGAGCGTTATAGTTGCTCGTACCGCGCTCTCAAAATGGCAACACTTGTCGATTCCGAATACAAGGATGAATGGATTCGCCTTTCGAACCCGGAGTACATACAAAAGCTGCTGTCTAACGAAGACCGTAGGGAATTTGTATTTAAAGTTTCTTCGTTCAAAACGCCATGGCTTAGCTTTATGATGCAGGTTGCGGAGCGGCGAGATGGTGTTGCGACTCTTGTCATCATGACTGTTGTAGCTGTTGACAAGGCTCGTTCCGAACGAATGCAGCTGAACCAAAAGATTGCTGAACAGAAACAAGAACTAGAACGAAACCTTTCGATTATTGAAGCTCTTTCTGCAGAATACACGTCGGTGTATTACATCAACCTCGATACCGAAGAAATTACGTCTTATTCCATGAATAGGACAACGGCGAATTCGTTTGGCGAAACGTTCAAACGCAATATCAAGTATTCTGTAGCGTATTCTGTGTATGTTGATAAGTTTGTCAGTGGCATTTACAAAAATCGCATGATCAAGGCGGGCTCCATCAAGAATATTCGCGAGCAGCTTTCGACCCGCAAGAGTTTCAATACCATGTACGTGAACTTCCTCAACCGCTATTGCGAAATGAAGTTCGTGAAGGTGGGCGATTCCGACAAGCCTAAATTTGTCGCTTTGGGTTTTGCCGATAAGGATGGCGTGCTCCGCAAGGAATTGCAGCAACAGGCTGTGATTCAGGGCCTTGCCGAAGACTTTGACTTGGTCTGTTACATTGATGTTGTGTCGATGCGCGAAAACGTTTACCGCTGTACGGACGTGTTCATGCGAATGTTCCCGAATTGGTCGCAGATTCACGGATTTACGGAACGTTTGGATGTAATTATGAACAAGTTTGTCTATGAAGAAGACCGTGAAAGTTTCTTCAAGCGGACTCGTACAGACGTTATTCATGAAAATCTGAGAATTAAAAATGCGTATTACGTGAACTTTAGGGCGGATGTTTTTGGACATATAGAGTACTGGCAAATTAAGTTTATCTTGACTGCAACGGATCCAGTGCAAATTGTGGCCGGGTTCCATAGCGTTGACGAAGAAACGCGCAAGCAGAAGAAGGACAAGGAATCTCTGGAAAAAGCGCTCCAGATGGCGAATTCGGCAAGCCGTGCCAAGACGACGTTCCTCAACAACATGAGTCACGATATTCGTACGCCGATGAACGCGATTATTGGTTTTACGGGCCTTGCGGCAAGCCACATCAACAACAAAGACCAAGTTACGGATTACCTTTCAAAAATTAAGCAGTCGTCGGAGCATTTGCTTTCGCTTATCAATGATGTTCTCGATATGAGTCGTATTGAATCGGGCAAGATGAGCATTTGCAACCGTCCGGAAAATCTTTCTGATATCATTCATACGTTGAGAGGGCTTGTCCTTGCAGATGTGCGTTCTCGTGAACAGACACTTTTGATTGAGCTTGAAAATATTCACGATGAAATGATTATGTGCGACAAGCTGCGCTTGAATCAAGTGCTGTTGAATGTTGTCTCCAATGCTATTAAATACACGATGCGTAACGGCTCTATCTTGATGAATATTGCCGAAAAGCCTGCGGAAGCGGGGCATGCCATTTACGAATTTCGGGTAAAGGATAACGGAATTGGCATGAGCGAAGAGTTCTTGGGACAAATTTTTGATCCGTTTACTCGCATGAATTCTTCGACGGTGAGCGGAATTCAGGGAACTGGCCTTGGAATGTCCATCACGAAGAACATTGTCGATATGATGGGTGGATCCATCAAGATAACAAGTTCGGAAAATGTGGGAACGGAAGTTCTCATGCAATTCAAGTTTGAAATTTTGCCGAAGGCTGCTGAATATAAGGCTGTGACAAAGGCCAAGGGCTTGCGTGTTTTGATTGTTGACGATAAAATCGAGTCCTGCAAATCGGTGGCGAACTTGTTCGAAAAAGAGGAGATGCGTGCCGACTGGTGTTTGTCGGGTGCTGAAGCTATTCCTTATATCGCGGATGCGATGGCGAAACACGATGAATATGATTTGTTCATTTTTGACTGGAACATGCCTGAAATGAACGGTATCCAGCTTTCGCGTGAAGTTCGAAAAATCGTCGGAGAAAATGTGCCGATAGCCATTTTAACTTCTTACGATTGGATTGAAATTGAAAAGGAAGCGCTTGAAGCGGGTGTAACATCGTTCTTTGCAAAGCCTTTGTTCCCGTCGGATTTGCATCGCATTCTTCTCAAGTTCTACGGGAGTTCGTCTGACAACGATTCTGAAGTAGGCTTGCTATCGAAACAGCCGAAATCGTATGACTTTACGGGTCGAAGAGTGATGCTTGTCGAAGATAACGAGTTGAACCGCGAAATTTCGACCGAGATTTTGGAAGATCTTGGAGTTGAAGTGGTGTCGATGGAATCTGGAACTCTTGCCGTGGAAAAACTGCGGTATTCTTCGGCGAAGCTGGACTTGATTTTGATGGATGTCCAGATGCCGGGCATTGACGGCTACGAAGCGACCCGCCGGATTCGTGCGATGGAGAATAAGGAAATTGCAAATGTCCCGATTATCGCAATGACGGCAAACGCGTTCGAAGAAGACAAGCATGCAGCGATTGAGGCCGGCATGAACGGTCACGTGGCAAAGCCTGTGGATGTCGATGTGCTTTGTGCGACTCTCGCGAAATTTTTCCGTTAGCGGTTCTTACCGTTTTTGAACGCCGTTGTCGAATTCGACGTCGTACCATTTTTCTTCGATGACTTCGTAGTCGGAGCCACCGTTGAAAACGTTTGCGTTGCCATAGACTTCGTAGCCTTTGCGCATTGAAACTGTGCAGGCGAATTTCTCGGAAAGCTGTTTGCAAACCTCGGCGACGTAGGCCTCGGGGATTTTTTTGCAGTACTCTTGGCCGTTGTCGCTTTCGTCGCAAAGACTTACACTCAGGCGGTCGCCGAATTTACGGAGTGCGAAGGAATAGTCTTTGTAGGTGAACAGGGAATTCGATATTGCGGAATATGCGGAGAGTGTTTCCGCATCGCAAAAAACTGAGCCTATGACACTGTATTCGTAATCCATTAATTGTAATATAGTTATTAGGGGAAAGGTTATAGGTTTTAGGTGTTAGGTTTTAGGGGATTAGCGGTAGGCCGTGGACGGTGGTAAGTTAGTTGTAGGGGCGTCATCCTGAACGCAGTGATATATGAAACTTGGCACTTCAGTGCCTTAGTTGAATTAGGTTCGAAGGAGCAGGATCCAGTGAAGCTTTGTAGTCAGTTTGATAAAAACCGATGCCGAAACAAGTCTGGCATGACAATTCCCTCTCACGTTGTCATCCCCGATTTAGTCGGGGATCTCCTTACGCGAAACCTAATAAGTCATCCACGAAGCGGAGGGACGACCTCGAAGGGCGTGCTTCACAGCCAACCACTAACCACTGCTTACTAACCACTATTTTCTCTCTGTCATAATTCGTCATTTACATTTTTTATATTTAAAACGATAAATAAATAGACATAGCAGAAACAAATACAAAGGCGTTTAAATGAAATTTATACATACCGCAGACTGGCATCTTGGCAATATGATGCACGACATTGACCGCACTCGCGAAACGGAAGCGTTTCTCGAATGGCTGAAAACGGAAATCGCAACGATTGGTGTCGAGGCGCTTATTGTGGCTGGAGACATTTTCGATGTGGTGAACCCGTCGAATGCGGCAAAAAAACAGTATTATAAATTCTTGGCGTCGCTCCTTGCGACAAAATGCAGCAATGTGGTTGTTGTGGGCGGCAATCATGATTCGGGAACGCTTCTCGATGCTCCTTGCGAAATCCTTGAGGCGTTGAACATCAAGGTGGTGGGGTCGATCAATAACCGCAATGTCGATGATCTGGTGGTTGAGCTGAAAAACACACAAGGGGATGCAATTGGCATTTGCTGTGCCGTGCCGTTCATGCGGAACTTGGAATTGGAACAGTTTTATAAGTTGCGTGACGAAATGAGCAAGTCTAGCGATAGTTCTTCGGACCGCTCTGGTGATGCTGCGGAAAGTTCAGACGGCGTTGATGCAGGGGATTCCGTTTCGGACGAAGATTTGCTGAAACGCCTTTATGCAGACGTGTATCATCGGGCCGTTGAACTGCGTGGCGACCGCAACATCCCCATTATCGCGACGGGGCATTTGTACGCATCGAACCTTTCGGGCCGCGAAAGCGAAGAATCTACAGAGAATCGCGAGAATGGTGCTTCTTCTGGAAGTGTTTATGATGCTGTTCCCGAAACTTCCATAGACGATGGTGTTCGCGAAGTCATCGGAACGCTTGGCAATGTGGATGTTTCGACGTTCCCGAGCGAACTGGATTACGTGGCGCTTGGACACATCCATTATACGTCCATGGTTGATAAAAATCCGAAGGTATTTTATTCCGGTTCTCCGTTCGTGATGGGCTTTGACGAAGCGAATTGTAAACGTAATGTGCTTGTCGTTGATGCTTTAGCGAATGCGATGCCGACTGTAGAAAAAGTTGAAGTCCCGAAAACGATGCGTTTTGAACAGTTCAAGGGCGACTTGGAAACGCTCCGGAAAAAATTGCGGAATCTTGAAAAAGAACTGCTCGCAAATCCGATGGAAACGTATGTCGATTTGCTTTTGACCTCTGGCGATTTTGTGAGCTTGAATGACGCTCTCGAATCCGAAGAAACTGGCAAGCATTTTGTTGTCAAACGCCATCGCATTTCTCGTGATGTCATGCGGAAAGGTGTCTCGGGTTTTGACGATGGCGTTGAATCGACCAAGCAATACTCGCAAGAAGACTACTTTAGAATGCTCATTGCGTCGAATGTTGAACAAAGTGAAGATTCGGAACAAGTGAAATCGCTATACGATAAGTTTATTGGTTTGTTTAACGAAGCCGTCAACAAGGCTCACGAAAACGTTTAAGGGGTGGGATTATGAAGATTAAAAAGATTGAATTTTGCAATATCAATTCCCTTGCGGGCGAATGGACCATTGACTTTGAAAGTCCTGAATTTGCGAAGAGCGGCATGTTCTGCATTTCGGGCCCGACGGGTTCTGGCAAAACGTCTATCCTTGATGCGATTTGCCTTGGGCTTTACGGCAAGACTCCGCGACTGGATGCCATTGTTGGCGATTCCAATGAAGTGATGACTTACGGCACCAAGAACTGTTGTGCGAAGGTGACTTTTGAATGCCGTGGCAGCGTGTATTCCGCTTGCTGGAAGCAACACCGTGCACCGAAAACGAATAAACTCCAAAAATATACGTGGGTATTGGTCAATGAAACAACGGGTTCGACAGAAGCGTCGTTCTCGAAACAGTCCGAAATCGAAGCGACGATGACTAGCGTGATCGGACTTGACTTTGACCAGTTCACCAAATCGATGATGCTTGCTCAAGGTGAATTCAACAAGTTCTTGAAATGCAAAGAAAATGAACGTGCCGCTATTCTTGAAAAATTGACGGGCGATATCATTTATAGAAAAATAGCCGTTGCGGTTCATGATTTGTTTGCGGATGTCGACAAGGCCGTCGAAAATCTGAAAAATAAAATGAGCGGCGTGACTTTGCTTAGCGAAGAAGAAATTGCGGAACTCCGTACGAATATTGATAACGCCACGACGCAAAAGAAAAAGCTGAACGACGACGTGGAGCGGTTCCTCTATATTTGCACATGGTTTGAAAATCTGCATGGTCTAGAATCGCATTTGCAAACGGCAAAAAAACAGCTGGAAGAGGCTGAACGTGAAAAGGCGAATTTCGAGCCGAACCGCGAAAAGCTGGAACGTGCGTTGCGTGCGCAAGAAGTGGAAACTTCGTATGCGGAATACAAATCTAATCGCGAGAATTTTGACCGCATGAAATCGCAGCTAGAAACTTGCAAGGCGAAGCTTCCCGAAACGGAATCGAATCTTGAAAATGCTTCAAAGGAAAATGCTGAAAAGCAGACCGCTTTTGAAAAATGCAAGGCGGATTATGCCGCGAACGAAACGGTTTGGGAACAAGTTTCTGCTCTTGATGGCGATATTCGAAATGCTAGTGTGCAGCTGAAAGGCATGGAAGCCGATGTCTCGAAAATTGCGACAGAAATGAACACGCTCCAGTCCAATATTGATGATAAGGACAAGCGTATTTCTGAAAACAAACAGGCTTTAGAAAAAGTCGAAAAATACATTGCCGATAACGCAAAAGACGAGACTATTGACGGCGCACTTCCGCTTTTGAAATCTCAAGTTACTGAATGGAATACTGAAAATGCAAATGTTTCAACGGAATCGAAAAAGCTGGAAACGCTGAAGAAATCCTTGCAAGAATTTGATGGTGCATGCGAACGCCAAAAGCAGGATTTGCAACTGTTGCAGGATTACTTGGTTGAACATAAGGCTGATGCAAATCTCGTAAATATTTTGCCTGAAATGAATGGCTATGCCGTCGAGGCCGCTAACCATCATAAAGAATCGGTTCGCCTGCAAAAAGAAATCGAATCCAAAAAGGAACTGCTCGAAAACATTCAAAAAGAACGCGAAGCCGCATTAGCCGAGTTGGCAACACTTCAAAATGACAAGGAATCGATTATTCAAGAAGATATTCCTGTGGTCGTCGAGGAACTGCGTCGCAATTTGAAAGCTGGTGAACCTTGCCCTGTTTGCGGCTCGTTGGAACACGTCTCTTGCAAAGAATCTGCGAAAATTGAAAACGGCGCAGACCGCTTGAATGATTTTGCAGCCAAGTTGCGTAAAATCAACAGTGAAATGGAAAAAGTCCAACGCACGATGGATGCTTTCTCGACGCAGTTGCAAAATTACGAAGATGTAATTTGTGAATTTACTCAAAAACAGCAAAGCGAGACTGAATCCGAACAGGAATCGTTGAAACTTCTGAACGAAAAACTTGTGCCGTGGGGTAAGCTTGCGACAGTAGAATCTATCCGTTCGATTTTGGATGAATTGCAAACGTTTAAAACAACATATTTGCAGAAAAAAGAAAATGCAGACGCTTTGCAAGGCGAAGTGAATCAGGCTTCCGTAAAACGTGCGAAGCTTGAAAGTGATGTGAATATTGCTGAAGATTCGTTGAAAAAATCGCAAGATAGACTGCAACAGCTTTCGGAAAAAATTGAAGTTGTTTTTGCGAAGTGGTTCTCGAATGTCCGCATGGAAAATGCAGATGCTTTGCTTCTCGAATTGGAAAAGAAAAACGATTATTGGAAAAAGGCTCAAGAAAAGAAGAATAAAGTCGAGAATAATCTGGAAACGTTCCGTTCGAATAAAGTCCAATTGCAGGAAACATTCACGCAGACGCAGTCTCGATTGAACGAAACGAAGAGCAAATGCGATGAAATGCGAGGCTGCTTAACCTCGCTTGATGCAAACCGTAAAAAAATCTTTGGCGAAAAGTCTGTCGATGAAGAACGCAACAAGGCACGAACGCTTCGTGATGCTGCCGAAAGCGAAATGAATAAAGCACAACGCAAGGAACAGCAAATGCGCGAAGCGAAAGTGGCTCTCGATAAATCCATTGCGGATTTGGAAAGCCATATCGCAGAAACGGAGCCGAAACTTGCCCAATCGCAGTCGCTGTTCCTCGAAAATCTTGCGTCGAAAAATTTTGCGAACGAACAAGAATTCGCGGCGGCGAAACTCCCGGAAACCGAACGCAAATCGCTCCAGCAATTGCAAAAGAAGGTCGATGACGCTTTGACTTCTGCTCAAGCGGCCATCAAGAGTTGCAGCGACCAGTTGGCGGATCATCAGCAAAAGCGTAATTTCGAAGAGTCCGAAGACGTGGCTAAGCAGAATCGCGACACCGCGAAAGCGAAACTGAACGAATGCACCGTGAATCTCGCCACTTGGACAGAGCAAAAGAAGAACGATGATTTGCTCCGTCAAAAGTTCAGCGACATGCAGGCCGAACTTGAAACGCTCAAGGCGAAACGCGGCGACTGGGAACAAATGCAACGCTGGTTTAACGGCAACAGGCTTGAAACGGGCAATGGCGACGTTTTCGTCAAGTTCATCCAGACGATTACATTGCGTAATTTGTTGAAAATTGCGAACGGCTATTTGCACGACATGTTCCCGCGATACGAAATGGTGGCTGAAACCAATACGCTCAACATCCAACTTGTCGATCACGATAACAGCGATGCCGTGCGTCCGATTGATAACATCTCCGGCGGCGAAGGCTTCCTCGTGAGTCTCTCTTTGGCTCTTGGCATCTCGACGCTTGCGAGCCGCAATGTTCGCATTGATTCTATGTTCCTTGACGAAGGATTCGGAACGCTCGATTCCAAGATACTCCAGGAAACTGTCGTCGTGCTCCAGAAAATGCAGCAAGAAAAAGGCAAACTTCTGGGAGTCATTACGCACGTGGATTTGGTCAAGAGCGAACTGAACGGAACTCGTATCGAAGTTACGCCTTGCGGTGGCCGCAGCGTCCTCAGCGGTGCCGGCGTTTGCAAGTAGCTGGCCTTGCACGCTTTAAAATTAACTATAATATTGTCAGACATTTCAGGGGCATATTATGGATTTTAAACGCGTTGTTAAAAGTGCTTGGTCGAACGGACTTGCTAAAAAACTCTTGATCCTGCTGGGCGTATCCCTGATAATTTTTGTCATTGGTGTTTTCCTTGGATCTTGGGTGCTTGGCGAAAAGACGCTCGGTTGGAAAGGCTTTTTGTCGGGCTACGTCGTTTTTGCGGTGCTGTTTATCAGCGTCATGATTAACGTATTCAAGAGTACGGCGGAATCGATGCGTAAAGGCGAAAAGCATTGCGACGTTCACGGCCACGTGCTTGTGCTTGGCGCAGGTCATCAGCTCAAGAGCATCTTGCGTGCACTCAAGGGCGATAGCCGCACGATTGTTGTCGTGAGCCGTCGCGATATTGACGGGCGTTTTATCCATTACAAAAAAGATTACGAAAGCGAAGAGGATTTGCTGTTTGCCGGGGTGCTTTTGGCAAGCCAGATTCTTGTGATTGGCGAAGACGGCCCGGAACGCGATTCGCGTAACTTGCATTGCGTCGAGGTGCTGCAAAGCGTTTGCGAAAAAGCCCCTCGCGACATCCATTGCCATTTGTTGCTGACGGAACCCTCGACATCCGAAGTGCTATGGTATCTGAAATCCGTTGAACAGGACAAGGGGCATTTGCTGGTCGATGTTTTTAACGAATACGAGTTCATGTCGGAACAGTTGCTTGTGGGCACGGACTTTCTGCCTGCGATTCGCGAAGCCGATAACGAACGATTGCATGTCGTGCTGATTGGCACGGGCCCGATTGCCCAAGCCGTTGCTTTTTCCGTCGTGAACATCTGCCATTATCCGAATTACAAACGAACGAATCTAAAAACGTGCATCACGTTTGTCGATGAAGATTGCGAAAAGTGGGTCGATCGTCTGGTTGTTTCTCGCATGGGACTCTTCAGGCTCTCGAAATACACCTACGTCGATACGAATGGGAACAAAGTCACGCATGAACCGGAAACCGCCCGTGGCGACTATCTCGATGTTGAATGGAACTTTGTCGATGCCTATTGCGAAGCGGACCTCGCACGAAACTATATCGCAGGCCTTGCCGCAAACCCCAAAGAACGCCTCGTCGTGTGCATTTGTAAGGAAGATACATCCAAGGCGATTTCGACGCTGGTGCATTTGCCGCGTGCCGTTTATGACAAAGCGGATATTGCCGTCTATTGGCGTGAATCGAACGATGAAATCATCAAGCACATCAACGAAAGCGGAATGTACGGCTACGTCCGCATCATGGGCGACATCGACGAAATGAAAGAATTCGTGCATTCCAAACGCGTGGAACGCGGCCAGCGTGCAAACTACGTCCACGAACGCAACACGCACCCGGCGACTCGCGAAACCGAAGAAAAAATGTGGTACCGCCTGAGCGAAGCTGACAAAACCGCCGCCATCTACTGCGCAAACGCATTGCCCCTCCGCAAACGCTGTTTCGACGTGACCGACGACGATTACCTGTTCCGCGAAGCCGAACACCGCCGCTGGATGATGTCCATGCTCCTGATGGGCTACCGCTCCGGCCCCACCGATGCAAGAACCTTCACGCACCAAGACATCGTCCCCTTCGACCGCCTCCCCGAAGAATTGAAAAGCAAAGATTCATACGTCCTCGAAAACGCGGACTACATCATGAACGGGTAGGGTGGGTGTCATCCTATTTGGAGCGAGGCAGGCGATTCCTATTTCACGAACTTTTCAAGAGCTGCACCGTAATTCTTTTCACGAATTTGCGTCAAGGCTGTCTGCTCGCATTTGTTCCGCTTGAGTTCAATAATCAATGCCGGCACATTCGGCACGTAAGGGATTAGGATCACGTCGGCAATGCCCTTGCCTGCAGGACATTCTTTAATTATTGTGTATTTCAAGTTGGCGTAGAAATATGCAAGGCAAATGACTGCTTGGAACGTTCCTTCGTTATTGTAGTTGAGGTTGTTGCAAATTTGTTCATGAGCCTTGTCTAGTGCAGCAGCGACTGCTTCGGATTCCATTTCGACTGTACTTTGTATAAGCTGTTTTGAAGCATTCACCAGTTCCATTACGCCTTTGTAATCAGGAGCGTTACGAATAGAGGCAATCCATTGCTCTCGTACTTCGCGATTGGGAATGTAACACTGTTTTTCTGTTCTGTCGTATGCCAAATAACCTAAATGTATAAGGTATGCAAAAACATCGTCTTTAGAATGAAAATCGACCATGGTGTTCAGATAAAAATCTACATCAACATCTACACGTCCACCACCGATCATAAACTTTACGTCTTGCAAGATTCCTTCAAAATCCATCAAGATGTAATTTTTGAGAGCCTCGTAAGAACCTGTCTGCGTCCAATAACTTTCAATTTCACTGCTATCGACAGCCTCCACGATGGACTTCGGATTGTATATTTCAATACCATTGATGTTGTAACCGTCGTACCAGCGTTTACATTCTTCGAAATTTACGTTGTGTTCTCTGCACAAAGCTTGCACTTCGTCCGCTGTAAACCCGACAAATTCTGCCAAACGCCCGGAACCAGCCATGGTGTATTCCTTGAATACATTCAACTTAGATTGCTCTTTGTCACGCACAATGGGCAAAATTCCCGTGAGGTAGGCAAGAGCAATTGCCGGTGCGAGGTCTGCGTTTTTGAACATGGCGTTTAGGAACGCAAGGTACGATTTGAAAATTGGTTCCTTCACTTTTTCGCGAACGAGAACATCGTATTCATCCATGATGATGATGAATTGTTCGCCAGTAGCAGCATAGACTTTCTCGATGCAATCTGGCATTATATCGCCATCTTCTATGCCGACATTTGGGAACTGCTGTTGCAATTCTTTTCGAATCTTGGCTGTAAAAACGGGAACAATGTCGGTATCAGGCGGGTTTGCAGAGAATACGGCATTTACATCCAGCTTTATTACGTTAAATTTGTTGAGATTTTTTTCGAAGCTCGGATCTTTTGCAATTTTCAAGTCTTTGAACAGTTCGCGACTGTCGCAACCTTTGCTGAAATACGCCGAAAGCATGTTTTCAAATGTATATTAAAGTTTTAATGCTGCCAATATAACGGCTTGCACGGCCCTTTTTTAGCTTGATTCTCACCCGTGTTAGTGAGTTTGCCTTTTCCGGCTTTTCACACACATTCTTTGTCATTGCGAGGCTCCTGTAAGGGGACGCGGCAATCTCTAATAATTCATATTTTACGCTTTTGGCAAAATTTTGGTGTTTGATATCTTACACTTTTGACAACTTTTTGTCGGGAATCGCCCTTTTGATTGCGTTCAGTATGTGCGTTTCTCCCGAAAATTGCTTTCTTTTGCAACTTTTTTGCTCACATAACCCTTTTTTGTGCTATTTTTATGTTGAAATGGTCTGCGATTGCTGACTAAAAATTTTTGTATAAAAAGAGGCTTTTATAAGGTAACCAATTTTTAGACATTTCTTGAGCTTTGCTCCTTGTTCTCCAAATCGAAATCAGCAAATTTCAAAAACCCGAGAGAAGGATGCGAACGCTCACGTCCAGTAATGGGCGTGGGTTGTTTGTGTTTATCGGGTATAGGTATGCTGAACCTCGATTTGGGTAAACATAGACAGAACCCACGTCTTTTTTTATGGAGTTCTTCTTGTCAAGGGCATTGTAAGAAATGCTTAAAATTTTGAGCAAGGAGATAACATGAAAAATCTGAACGCACTGCTAGAACAATACAAGACTCTTTCCATTGCGAAGGAAATTCGTGATGAGGAATCAGTAAAGATGTATCTTATTCGCCCTATGATCGAAAAAGTGTGGGGCTATGATTGGGGGGCTGGTGCAGTACATTACAAAACTGAAGTTGAATTGCCGCAAATCGGTTCCAAAGTCAATCATTCGCGTTGTGATTTCTTACTCAAAACAGCAAGTTTTGATGTTGTTATTGAAGCGAAGGCTGCTGGTGAGTCTGTTGATGATCCTAAACATATTGCGGAAACAGCATCTTATGTATTGAATCTCCATGCCGAAATAGGAATTCTTACCAATGGAAAAGTGTGGTGTTTCTTTTTGGCGGATGACAAGAATGTCATGGAAAAGACTCCGTTCAAGCGAATTGAATTTGATAAAATCACGGATGACGAAAAGAAGTTTTTCTTGATTCTTAAAAGACCTGGCAATGATCTTGAAAAAATCCGTGCTGAATACGAAGAAGGTCGCAAAAAAGCAAAAGAACAGGAACTTCTTGAAAAAATTGAAAATATCATTATTGAAAAACGCAAGACTATTTCGATTGAAGCGAAAAAAGAAATTATCAAAATTGTCGAACCAGATTGTACACAGGTCAGTGCTCAGAAGTTGGCTTATTATGAAAATTTCTTTGGTGCTGCTTTGATGGGTATCGCTGAACGAGAAAAAAACAAATATCGCAAAGAAGTTGAAGAGGAAATGTCTCGTTATGTGAATAGAATTGAAACAGAAGAGTTGGCAATTTTTAACATGGTGCTCGGATTGCTTGCAGATGAGTATGATACTTCGCTTATCAAGATGAGCGATTTTGATTCTGGCATACTTGCCAAAATTCATTTTAATGGACCAAACTCTGGACAACCGATTCTTTGGATCAGTGGTAAAATTGTCAATAACAAATATCGTTTTGACGGAGTCTGTTTTCCGTTACCGAATGGAAGGCAAGGTGAATTGATTCCTTTGTTAAATCCTACTGACATTCTTAATTTGAGAAATAAAATTCGTGAAGAAGCGAGAATCAGTTTTGTTGGGCCTCGATTTAAGAATGCGAAGATAACGGAATCAAATTCTGTTTCTTCAGAACCAGAATCGGCAACGGAAACTAATTAAATTATGCAAAACATAGTCGAGTCAAGAATTTTTCGCAGAGCTGTTTTTGGAGTAATTCTTTTTAATGCAGTTATCTTGGGTTTGGAAACTTCTCCTCAAATCATGTTACGTGTAGGAAGAGTTCTTGATGTTCTTGACAAATTTTGTCTTGGATTTTTTGTTATCGAACTGATTTGCAGATTGATTGCCTATAGGACAAGTTTTTTCAAATCTGGTTGGAATATTTTTGATTTTGCAATAATTGTATGTTCTTTGATTACGACAATTGATGCTGTATCGAGTATGCGAGTGGTACGTTTATTCAGGGAACTTCAGGCGGTTCGGCTTATTAGCAGCCTCAAAACAATGCAGATTATTGTGAACGCTATTTTGAAATCTATTCCAAGTCTTGCTTATACAACTTGTCTGATGCTTGTGTTGTATTATGTCTATGCTGTAATCGGAGTAAGTCTGTTTTGTGAAACGCATCCTGAAGAATTTGGAAGTTTGCCTTTGACTATGCTTACTCTGTTTCAGTTGATGACTTTTGACGGTTGGGCAACGGATTTGATGCGACCGATGATGGAACTACATCCATGTTGCTGGATTTATTTTGTCTCTTTTGTTATTTTAAGTGCGATTTTGATGCTGAATATTGTTGTTGGAATAGCTGTCAATTTTGTAAGTGATGCGTATTCAGAGAGAATGACTTCACAAAAGAAACCGTTGAAGCAAATTGCTGAAATTGAATCGTTGTTGAAAAATCTTAAAGAATCTTTAAAATGACATATTATGTCGTTAATGAAATTTAAATTATGGGGATGCTTAATAAGAGAGGTACTATATGAAAAAAGAATCTCTAAATAAAAAAATGTACGGAATTTCAATTTCTGTGCTTGTTCTCTTCGTAGCTGTGTTGGCGTCGTTGTCAGCTGCAGCTCCTTCGATTTGGAAGGGAGACAAGGATACGACTTGGTATGTAGAAAGTGCTCAGGCATTTAACTTGACAACAGCCGAAGAATTAGCAGGACTTGCATATTTAGTCAATAATGGAAAAACCTTTCAAGGAAAAACGATTACCTTGGGTGCTGATATTTTCCTCAACGATACAACGGGTGCTGGAAATGAAACTTGGAATGCAAAAGAAAAATTTGTGTGGACTCCGATTGGAACGCAATCAAATCCGTTTAAAGGTGAATTTGATGGACTTGCAGGAAAAAAGAATCGCAAGATTTATGGGCTTTATATAAATGATACTACCAAAACTCGCATAGGGCTGTTTGGATATACAGAGGGCGTAAAAATCAGTAATTTAGATTTGTTGGTTGGAAAAATAGTGGGTGGAAATACCGTTGGGGCGTTGGTGGGTAATGCAAGTAATGGTTCTGTAGAAAATGTGCATAGTGAATTAGATGTATCTGGAAAAAATTGGGTTGGTGGCCTCATTGGGTGGTCAACGAGTTCAATTACGGACTGTGTAGTAAAGGCTTCTGTTGTTGGACAAGATACAATTGGTGGACTTGCTGGTTATTCAAGCAAGACTGTGAAAAATTCGAGCCATTCTGAAGGAAATGTAAAAGGTGGTAATTATGTTGGTGGGTTGATAGGACTTTCTAATTATGCAACACCGAGTTCTATAGATGTATTGTATATAGAAAACTCTTATTCTATTGGTTCCGTAGAAGGTTATTCTTTTGTTGGAGGGCTAATTGGGGCAGATATTTCAAGCGGAAATGGATCCAGTAATAAAAAGATTATTTTCAAATCATATTCTGAAGGCTTGGTAAACGGAAAGAGTAATGTTGGTGGCTTTATCGGGTCAATTATTAGTGCTGGCAATTATATTTCATATGTAACAATTGACTCTTGTAGTCACAATAAAGGTAATGTTATTGCTGATTCAATATATGTAGGTGGGTTATTGGGCTATGCATCTAATGCAGACATGCTTATAAAAAATTCCAGCCATGAAATTGGCCTAGTGAAAGGATCAAAATATGTTGGTGGGCTGATTGGATTTCATTATGCGCCAAGAGATTCTATAAGTAATAGTTTTGCTAATGGGGATGTATATGGGGATGATTTTACTGGGGGTCTTGTAGGTTATTCAATCTCGTTAATTAAAGAATCTTATCATAAGGGTAATATTGTTGGTAACAATAATGTAGGCGGATTGGCTGGTTATGGATATCGTGTTGAAAAATCTTTTCATAAAGGATCTGTGCAAGGGAAAAATAACACAGGAGGATTGATTGGACAAGCGTATAATGTTTTTGATTCTTTTTCAGAAGGAAATGTAATCGGCGAATCTTACGTCGGAGGGCTTGTTGGCTTTTCTGAAGGAAATGTAGTTAGGACTCATGTTTTAGGAAATATTGTCGGTAATAAAAATTATGTTGGAGGATTAGTCGGTTATTCTCTTTATAGTGGATCGGGCCAGGTGACCATATCCACTGCGGAGGATTCATATGTAAATGGAAATGTAAGCGGAGCTAATTATGTTGGTGGACTAGTTGGATTCGATTCAATCAATGGAATGTCGCCAGATTTGCAGATATCAAAACCTATTTTGCGATCGTTCTTTGATGGATCGGTAAAAGGACATAATTACGTCGGTGGAATTGCAGGAAAAATAAATGGAGGCTTTTCAGGAAATGCTTCTGGTTCAGGTATTAATTTCTATATGAGATCCGTATATCATACAAATGGCGAAATTTATGGAGATTCTAATTATGTTGGCGGTATTGTCGGTTACACTTTTGGATTGATTTTTGATTCGTATACATTGTCTAATGTAGTGATAGGTAAGGATACCATAGGAGGTATCGCAGGTTTTTGTCGTAGAAATATTGTAAATGCGTATTCAAACGGTATTGTCAAAGGCGTTAATATTGTCGGTGGTTTGGCTGGTTATGTTAATTCTATAACAAGCTCCTATTTTGTCGGCGATTCTGTTACAGGTGTCTATCAAGTGGGAGGCCTTGTCGGTGTCGCTAATGGTAATGTAGATTCTTCTTTTTCGATTGCAAATGTCAAAGGCGACGATAATGTTGGCGGTTTAATAGGAAGTTCTTATGGAAATATCTCTTATTCCTATGCAGCGGGTGATGTGATTGGTGATGTAAATAATTCTAGTGCTGGTAACGACAACTTAGGAGGTCTTGTTGGTTACGTTTATAAAGGCTCTATTTCAAAGTCTTTGGCTACGGGCGATGTTAGTGGAACGACAAAATTGGGAGGACTTGTTGGACGATTTGATGGAATAGGAATTTCTCAGAGTTATGCTCAAGGTAATGTTATGGGTTCATTTTATGGTGACCCTATCGATGAAGTGGGAAACTTCTATATCGGAGGCTTAATTGGTTATGGAAAGGGCTCTATTTCTGAAACATACGTAAGCGGTTCGGTTAAGGGTATTGAAGAAGGTCCCGTTTATACGGGATGTATTGTAGGCTATGTAAATGGTTCTATGGAAATAACGGATTCTTATTTTGATAGTGGAAAATGCAATCTTCCTTTTGAAGGTAAAACAGGAATAGCTGCGATTTCCAATACTCCGGCTCAAGCGTCAGCAGCAATGCAGACTGTTTCGACATACAAAAATTGGGATTTTATAGACACATGGAAAATTATTGATGAATCTTATCCGAAATTACAGTGGTATTCTAGTTCACTTGCTGAAGCTGTTATAGAAACAGCTTTGCTTAGTGGTTTTGTCTATGATGGCAAAGAAAAGACTCCTGCCGTAAAATCGGTAAAATTGTATGGCTCTGTTTTGGATGCTGAAACGGATTATACAATTTTTTATCAAGGCAATGTCAATGCAGGAACTGCTTCAATCAATGTGTGTGGAAATGGCGAATACTCTGGTTGCAAGGTTGTTCCGTTCAAGATTTCTCCGGTTGCAGTTAAGCTTTCCATTGCTGCAATTGATAACCAAATCTATAGTGGCGATTCCATAAGGCCAACTATTTCTGTGCTAGTGGCGGATACTGTGGTTAGTTTGTCGAGTTATCGCCTGACATTCTCCAATAATGTCAATGCTGGTAAGGCTTCTGTCCAAGTAACTCTTACAGGAAATTTTTCTGGTTCTGCAAAGGCGAATTTTGTTATAGAAAAAGCTAAGCCTATTATTAAAACACTGCCAACGGCTCAGGATATTTATTATGGTCAAACTCTTAAAAAATCAATACTTAAAGAAGGCGTTGCTAGCGTAGATGGTTCATTTGCTTGGTCCAAATCAGATGTTATTCCCGAACCAGAAAATAAGGGCTATGAAATCATGTTTACGCCATCAGATATGAATAATTACTTGGTTGTTAAAGATACAATTCATTTGACTGTAAAGAAATGCGTTGTTGTATTTACTTATGGTAAAGATACGTTGCAAGTGGATTCCTTGATGTATGGTGAAATTCCTCAATTTGACGGAGAAATATCAAGAAAAGCGACTGCTCAATATATTTATACTTTTAAAGCCTGGTCTCCTAAAATTGTTGGTGCAACGGGGAGCGATTCTTATGTAGCTATTTTCGATAGCACGCTTCAAAAATACACTATTAGTTTCTTTAGTGATGATAGCCTTCTTCAATCTTCGAAATATGGATATGGAGATACCCCTTCATTAAAGTCTTCTAATCCGAAGAAAAAAATGAGCGAAGGTTATTCATATAAATTCAAAGGGTGGTCTCCTCAAATTGCAACTGTAACCGAAGATGCTGAATACAAAGCTGTATATGATAGCACTATTCGTAGTTATACGGTAACATTTATGAATGGAGAATCGACTTTATCAACGATGACCGTTGAATATGGAAAGGTCCCTGAATATACAGGGAAACCGACTAAGAAGAGTACCGAAAAATACAGATATAATTTTGTTGGGTGGAATCCCAAGGTTGCTGCTATTACAGGTAATACGCAGTATCAGGCTGTTTATGATAGCGTTCTTCAATCGTATGTTGTAACATTCTTTAATGGTACGACTGTGTTGCAGAAAGATACGCTTTCTTATGGGGTTACCCCGAAATATAAAGGAAAAACACCTACAAAAAAATCCTCAAAAACATATTCATACAAGTTTAAGGAATGGTCGCCAAAAATTGTGACGGTAACAAAAACTGCTACTTATACGGCGGTTTTTGATAGCACAAAGCTTACGGGAATTTTTGAAAGCCATTTTGCAAGTTCGGGTTTGTCTGTTAGAACGCTGGCTCGTTCCATTCAAATTTTTGCTGCACCGATTGGCTCAAGGTATGTTATCTCTGATTTGCAAGGCCGTGTATTGAAGAAAGGCCGAGTGGAGACTGCTAATTTCAATATTACAATGCCTCAGTCGGGTATATACTTAGTGTGTATCGGGAATGATTTGCGAAAAGTGACGATAAGATAGTAGTCTTTTTCTTAGGAAAGAAAGGGCGGAGTTTTAAACTCCGCTCTTTCTGTATAAATCTCTTGCATAATTTGGCGTGTATGCTTTTATTCAAATGCATTCTTTACAGCTTGCGGATTTCTTCTTCAGAGAGTCCTGATCTGCGGATAATGATTTCCATCGGGACTCCGTCGTCGCGCAGTCCTTTCGCCATTTCACGGGCTTTCTTCAATTCGCCTTCGGCAAATCCGATTTCATGTTCAGCCATCAAGTCCGTCACGTTTTTAACCTCGCAGTTGAAAAGTTGCACTTTGTGCAATCCTATGGCGGCTCGGTCATGAGAATCTGCAAGCAGTTCTCGCGACGCTCGCCTTAAAAGGCTTTCCTCTGCAAAATTAATCAATTTTACCGAGTCAAGCAACCTCTTGAACGTTTCATTCTGCATAATCTTTTCGGGAACGGGTTCTTCGTTGATTGTTACCTTGATGGCACGGAGCCACTGTGCGGCTTCGGAGCAGTCGTTCGTGGAGATCCCTTTTTCTTCGAGCCTGAAAAACTTCTCGATTTCGACAAAAATCTTCTGAATTTTCGGGAAGAACTTCCTTCCGTTGCACATTTCATCGACGTGATGGATGTACTTCTGCGGTTCTTCCGGGAAAAGCGTAAAATCCAAAAGTCCGAGGAAGTAGATGCGCGGCAATTCGTACTTTTCGCTTGTATGCACCTGATTTTCAATGACACGGGACGTATAGTATTCCACGCGGTCGCGGTAGAAGTCGTCGCCCTGCTGCTGAACCTCAACCAATACCTTTTCGCCAGCGTTGGTCGTGCCGATAATATCCACGATGCAGTCCTTCTTGCAGAAAACTCCGGGGAACTCCTGCATTTCAAGCGAGATTTCCTTAATCGCATCGCCATCGTGGAGGTCGAGCATCGCGTTGACCCTTCGACAGGCTCAGGGACCTAAAGAAATCGGTTGCTGAGCTTGTCGAAGCATAAAAATGCCGTCGCTGAGGATGTAGGCGTAGTTGTAAATTTCCTGGTACTTGAGAAGGTTCTTCTTATCGATTTCCATTGCCCTGAGCAAGGAATAATGTTGTGCACGATTCATTTGAATCTCCGATTTTAAGTTGTAATGTAAAACCTCGGTCGCCGTCAGGCAATCGCTTGCAAATTTTTCAATGACTCGGTTTTAACGTCCGCCAATTCTATGGCAGACGGTGCTCTACGTTGATAGCCACGGAGCCGGTTCCCCGCAGGGCAACTGTCTCGATTCGATGTGTTGTCGGCACAGCAAAGGGAAACGACCTCAAGCAGATAGTGGAACTTCCTGCCCTGAATAGTACTGAGTCGAGAGTCGCAGTTTCAAGCTTGCTTGAAACTATGACCGAGACTATGATACGGACGCCAACGGCGTCATTTTCTCGGTGTCGGCAGGATTAATGCAATCTACGGGAATAATATACCACTATCCAAACGGTGGTGCAAGAGGGCAAGTTGCGGCGGATTACCAAACAAAAAAATGCCCCGCTTCGAGAGCGGGGCGTTTCAAGCACTTACGCGTTTATCCGAATTACTGGATGCGGATGTTCACGCGGCGGTATTCGTCCTTGGTGTCGAACTTGAACTTCTTGAACATGCGCTTGCCGTACCACTTGGCGGTAATCTTCGAAGCCGGGATGTACTTCGCGATTTCGGCCTTGACGTTTTCGGCGCGGCGCTGGGAGAGTTCGTCGTTGAACGGTACAGAGCCGAGGTCGCAGGTGTAGCCTTCGACGAGGAGAGTTGCTTCCTGGTTGGTCTGGCCATACTTGGAGGCGAGCGATGCGATGATGGCACGGCCTTCGCTGCTGAGTTCGGCGCTGGCGAGTTCGAAGAGGCTGCTCACGTTCGGGAACATAATCGAGCTTGCCTGGCCTTTTTCGACCTTGTCAAATGCGTCCTTGAGGTATGCATCGACTTCGGCACGGGTGGTCAAGTAAACGTTGGAGTTGTTCTTGATTGCCGCGAACTTGGAGAAGTCAAACGGAGCTGGCTTTTCCGGTTCCGGTGCAGGTGCCGGGGCTTCGACTTTTACGGGTTCAGGCTGCTTGACTGGAACGGGTTTTTCTTCTTTTTTGTCACCGCAGGCAACGAGAACTGCAAGGCTGAGAGCTACCGGAAGAAAACGGCCAACTGTTTTTACCAAACTCATTATAAAACCTCCGATTGGAAAAAATTGGTATATGCGTTTAACGCAAATCTGTTGAATTGCTTTTTTAATATAAGTAAAAAAAACAAATAAGGGAAAAAAATCTGTTTTTTATCTGCAAAAAAGTTTTTCAAACCGGCAAAACGTGGCAAAATAAGGCAAAAAAGCTTTATTTCACCTTCCAATCGAGCGTTTGCCCTGCGGCAAGCGGCACAACTCCGTTTACTATAGTGGGCACGGTCCACTTTTCACGGACGACTTCGATTTGCTTAGCGGTTCGCGGGAGATGGTAAAAATCGGCGCCGAAGCCTGCGATAAAGTCGGAGAGCTTGTCGAGAGCACCTGCGCGTTCAAATTCCTGCACCAAAAGCGGGATGGCGACAGGGGCGCTATAGACTCCGGCGGCTCCGCAGGGGCATTCCTTTTTGCCTTGCTGGTGCGGTGCGGAATCGGTGCCGAGGAAGAACTTCGGGTTTCCGCTGAATGCGGCTTCGCGGATGGCCTTGCGGTCTTCGGGGCGCTTGGGGAGCGGCTTGCAGAAATGGTGCGGACGGAGAGCATCGCCAACGATATCGTCCAACGTCATCATCAGGTGGTGTACCGTGAATGTGGCGGCGACGTTTGCGGGGAGTCGTTTTACCGCTTCGACGGACTTGGCGCTGCTCAAATGCTCAAAGACGATGCGGAGCTTCGGGAACTTTTCGGCGAGCGTCTCGACTCGCTTGATGAACGCTGGTTCGCGGTCGAGGCAGAATTCGCCGGGTTCTTCGCCGTGGACGCACAGTACGAGTCCCAACTTTTCCATCATTGCGACAACGGGGAATACCGCTTCGAAATCGCTGATGCCGTCCGCGCTGTTTGTCGTGACGCCTGCTGGGTAGTACTTTCCGGCGACGACTCCTACGGCCATCATGTCCTTCAAGTCCTGTTCCGTGTAATTCGGGTTCAGCTTGAACGTCATGAGCGGCTCAAAATCCGGGCGCACAGGGGCGGCGGCTTCGAGAATCTGCTTCTTGTATTCTGCAATCGCTTTCGCGCTCGTCATGGCGGGGACGGTGTTCGGCATGATGATGGCGCGGCCAAATTGGGCTACGAGATCGCGGACGTAGCCTGGCATGAGTTCGCCTTGGCGCAAATGGGCATGAAAATCGTCGGGTAACGGTAAGAACATAGTTTGTACAAAAATCCTAGAAGAAACTTGGTGTAGTTTGTAAATCGCGGAACTGTTCCTTTGAAATTTCGTTGTCCGAATGGAGCCAGTAGTCAAAGGAATGCGGATCGGTCAGTTTTTTGTTGTCAAGGAATACGAGATTGCAGTCCAGTTCTTTGGCAATCAAAAGGTCGTGCGTGACGATGATGATAGAAGTCTTGAACATGGTTCGCATGTTGTCAATCAACGGCAGCAGGTTACGGCGGTTGTAATTGTCAAGGCCTGCGGTCGGTTCGTCCATCAACAATAGCTTCGGGTCCATGGCCCAGGAACGTGCGATGGCGACGCGTTTTTGCATGCCCACGCTCAGCTGGTGTGGAAACATCGTCGCAAAATTGCGGACGCGCATCAAGTCCATGGCCATGGTGACCTTTTTCATAATCTCGTCGTTGGAACCCATTCTGTGGTAGCGGAGCGGCAGCGCAATGTTGTCAATAACTCTCAAGTTCGAGATGAGGGCCGCGTTCTGGAGAACGTAGCCGACTTGACGCTTGGCGACTTCAAGCGCGGTGAGGCGTTCTGCGGGGATGTATTCGCCAAAGTAATAGATGTGGCCCCTGTGCGGGCGTGCAAGCCCTGCGATCATGCGGAGAATGGCACTTTTCCCTTTGCCGGATGGTCCGCCGATGCAAATCGTTTCGCCCAGCTTTAATGTGAGGTTCGCTCCTGCGATGAGCGACTTGTCATTGTTGTTGATGTTTGCTTTTATATTTTCGAAATAACTGACGGATCTGGGAACCGAAAATGGAGTTCCGGAAAGTTCGTTTGTAGAAAGATAAATATCTTCAAGTCTCAGCGCTTCGTCTAACATGGTTCTACCTTAAATCATCGTTGAAAGGTTTTGCATGTAACCGATAAAGTAGAATGCCGAGAGTGCAACATCGGCCAAAACAACGTAGAGAAAGGACGAGATGACGGAACGCGATGTCGCCTTGGGCACTTGGCGGATATCCCTTTGGATATTCAATGCTTGATAGCAGGCGTTTGTCGTAATGATGATGCCGAAAATAAGCGGCTTTATGATGGCAAAAATAAAATCCGGGACGGTGAGCGCTTTTAAAATTTCAGTGGAGAGGTAGTGCCAAGTGATTTGCACGTTGGGCGCGTTTCCTGTGATGAATATGATTCCTTTAGTGACGAGGAAACCAAATCCGATTGCGCTTGAACTGAAGATGATATACATGATGACTGTTGCGATGGAGCCGCCGATGACGCTTGGCATGACAAGATAACGGATCGGATTGATGCCCATGGTTGCAAGTGCATCCACTTCGGAATTGATGACCATGCCGCCGATGTAGGTGGTGAGCGAGGAACCGGTTCGACCTGCGATGAGGAACGCCGTGATAATCGGCCCCAGTTCGCGAATGATGGTCACTACTAAGAGGTTACCGACAAAGTCTGACATGCCCATCTTGCCCATGAGGGAGATGACTTCGATAATGGTAACCGTTCCGAACAACGTTGCAACAGTGAACAAGGGAGGGAATATTTCGATACCCGTAAAGAACGTTTGCAGAATGATGTTTCTGGAATCGGTTTTGAAATTGTGGTTGCTTGCAAAAATGGAGGCTATTGAGCGCAAGA
The DNA here is from genome assembly GCF_017545445.1 of Fibrobacter sp. Taxonomy (GTDB): domain Bacteria; phylum Fibrobacterota; class Fibrobacteria; order Fibrobacterales; family Fibrobacteraceae; genus Fibrobacter. Next base: position 76,744 of record NZ_JAFWOM010000078.1, on the reverse strand, counting down.
ATAAGGTGATAAGCTGCCCTATTCTTCGCTTTAAGATAAATAAGCCGATGGAATGGAATACCCGCCCAATCGGAGTCATCTTTTGCCAGTTTTTAAGTTGCTGATCTTGCATCCCTGTTTATCGCTTCCAAAATTTCAGTCCAAAGTTCATCGAGTCCAAATTTTTTGAGCGCGCTTACGCAAAGCGGCTTATGGTCCAAATCCAGCCGTTGCTGAATGTCTTTCAGCCCTTTGGCGAGTTCGGACTGGTTCACCTTGTCACGTTTGCTGGCGACGATCAAAACGGGGCAACCCGTTGCACGGATGTTTTCGACTGTTTCGATGTCGATGGGCGTTCCTCCGTGGCGGATATCTACGAGGTAGATGAGCCCTTTGAGGTCTTGACACCTTTCGACGTATTCTCGAATAAAGTCGGACATCTGGTCGCGTTTCGCATTATTGACTTTGGCGAACCCTACACCTGGTAAATCTACAAGAAAAAATTCATCATTGACTTTGAAAAAATTAATTTCACGCGTTTTTCCGGGGGTAGAACTGACTTTTACGAGTTTTTTCTGGCCCATGAGCGCGTTCATGAGGGAGGACTTGCCCACGTTGGAGCGTCCGAGGAACGCAATTTGCGGGAGACGTTCTTCGGGGAGCCCTTTGAGGCTCACTGCTGCCTTGACGAATTTTGCCGAGCGGATGGTGTAGCCGCCCACTTCGATAGGAGCCTGATGAATGTTCTTGTCTTTTGTACTCATAAGGAAACTCTCCCTTCGAATGCGCGAAGCATGGTGACTTCGTCGATGAATTCCAGGTCGCTTCCCATGGGGATGCCACGGGCGAGGCGGGTGCGTTTGACGTTCACGCCATCAAGCATGCGGTCGATCATGAGGGCGGTGCTGTCAGCTTCGGGGCTAGAGCCTAACGCAAGGACAAGCTCTTCTATGTTTTCCGCTTTGATGCGTTCCACGAGCTGGGGCAGGTGGAGTGCTTCGGGGCCGATTCCGTCAAGTGGGGAGATTACGCCGCCAAGGACAAAGTAAAGTCCTTTATGGACGGACGAACGCTCGAATGGTAAAATGTCGGAATTTTTTTCGACGACGCAAATGGATTTGGCGCCTTCGCGTGCCCTGCAAGTGGGGCAGATTTCTTCGTCCGTGAAGGCGTGGCAACGCGGGCACGGGTGGACTTTCTCGGCGGCCTGCATCAAACTGTCGGCAAATCGTTCCACGTCGCCTTTCTTGCGTGATAGCATGTGGTAGGCGAGGCGGCGAGCCGTCTTCAAGCCGATTCCTGGAAGGGAGGCGAATTCGGAAATCAGATTTTCCAAGCTTTGCGGTTCGACGTTCATGGACTATGCCCTATTCATCGCTTAAGCGTGCGTTTATTTGTGTACTCTTGAAATCGTGTTCAAAGAGTGTGCCGAGGCGTGCGTAAAGCATGAGCATCAGCCATTCCTGAATCTTTTTCATGCCAATCCAGACGATGGCTTCTTTTGCCGTTTCGATGGCGGGCTTGCCTCGCATGTCCGAATTCACGAATTGCAAAAGATTTGTACAAAGGTCAGGGAACTTGTCCAGCTCTTCACAGAGCTTTTCAAGGGGCGGGCGCGTGAGCAACAGCTGGATGATTTGCAAGATGGCTGCCGATTCCGGGTCGATTTTCTGCCCCGTCACGAGTTCCGGTTTTGCAAAGAGAAAACCTTGGAAGTAGTCGTAACCGGCTTCTTTGCAGCGGTTGAACGTCTCTTCGTCTTCGACTTTTTCGGCAAGAATCTTGATGTTCTTTTCCTTGAAGTACATTGCAGCTTGCATTGTCGCTTCGGACGTGTTGTCTGCGAGGTCTATCTTCACGTACGAGACGTACTTGAACAGAGGCTCGAATCGGCTGATGAATTCGTCGTTCATGATAAAGTCGTCAAGGGCTATTTCAAAACCGCAAGACTTGTAATGCTCTATCGCGCGGACGAGCATCTTATCGACTTTAACGTCTTCGAGAATTTCGAGAACGTAGCAGTTTGGATTCAAAAGTCCGAACAAATTGTCGAGGAGCATTTCTCGGCTGCAATTGACAAAAGCCTTGTTGCCGCCGACAATGCGTTCGATGCCGATGCTGTTGAGGACGTTCTCTAGCACTTGGGCCGTCGCTTGCACATCGCTTGAAATGATGGCGGTATCGCTTTTAGGCGAATCGCGGAATAGCAATTCGTACGCGAAGATTTTACCCTCGCGGTCAAGAATCGGTTGTCGTGCCAAGTAAGCTAGAGATTGCATGGGCTGTAGACGGTAGGAAGTAGACAGTAGGCAGTGTGGTTTGTTTGAGGCGAGTGGTTAGTTGCTGATTTATCAGTCATGTGTCGCGATAGGCATACACAATTTCAATTGCAAATGCAATTTTCTTTGCAATCCTGTCTACTGACTACTAACCACTGCCTACTGAATTTAACGCGGAGCGTTAAATTCTTGCGCTTTCGATGCCGAACAGGAGGATGCTCCTTGCGCCTGTGTCCCAGAGCTTGTCCATGATGGCGTTGGCTTCTTCACGTGGCACCATGGCCTTCACGGAGTACCATTCGCGACCGTGGAGCTTTGTCACCGTCGGGGCATCGAGACCCGGAGTCATTTCGCAAGCCTTCGAGAGAAGTTCGGAGGGGCAGTCGTACTCGATCATCATGTACGTCTGCGCGACGAGCTTGCCTTGGATGCGGCGGATGAGCGTGTTGACTTCTTCGAGTTCGGTCTTCTGTGGGTTGCAGAAAATGGCGGCGTTAGAGCGGAACAGCGGTTCGCCAATGATGCGAAGCCCTGCCTGCTTGAGCGTTGTGCCTGTTTCGACCACATCGACAATTGCGTTTGCGACACCGAGGCTCACGGAAATTTCGACAGCGCCTTCGAGCACTACGAAGTCCATCTTCTTCTTGTAGTAGCTTTCCACGATGTTCGGGAAGCTCGTCGCGATGGTGGAGTCCTTCAGTTCTGCAAGGCTCTGGATGGGGCTTTCGTTCGGGACGGCTGCACAAAGCTTGGAGGCTCCGAAGGGGAGGTCGAGCACCTTTACGGCAGGGCTTTTGGCTTCGGCGTTGAAGTCGATGCCCGTAATGCCAGCGTCGATGATGCCGCGACCCACGTACATCGGGATGTCGCTCGGACGCAAAAAGAAGAACTCGATGCCGTTCTTGGAGTCGATTTGGGTCAAAGTCTTGTAGGGCTTGGATGCCTTGTAGCCGCAAGCTTTCAACAGTTCTTGTGTCGGCTCAAAGAGCATGCCCTTGTTTGGGAGAGCTACCTTAATCATAGTTTCTTATACACTTCTTCGAGGGTGAGACCTTTTTCTGCCATCATGACGGCAACATAGTAGAGCACTTGAGAAAGTTCCAGGCACTGGGCGTCACGCGATTCAAAGCGGGCGGCCATCCAGCTTTCGGCGGCTTCTTCGACGAGTTTCTTGCCGATGCCGTGCGGACCCTTCTTGAAAAGTTCCGTGGTGCCCTTGCCTTCTGGCATTTCTTTCTTGCGCTGGCAAGCCAGTGCGTACATTTCTTCAAACGTCATTTTTGACCTCTTTAGTTTTACATGGCAAAGATAGAAATTTGCGATGGGGCTTGTCATGACGGTTTTCGCTTTGATATTGCGTTTGGACGGTCAGAATCAAGAAAAAGAGGTGCCGTGCGTTAGTTGTGGTCTGCGATGCTTCATCCGATCTTTTTTTCTGTAATTGAAAATTTTTAGGCTTGCTTTGTCGATGTAACTTGAAATGAACTTCGCTTTTGGTGGTTATAATGCATTTTATGAAATTATCTGTATTTTTGTGATATGATTGTTGCATTTGTTGTAAAATGATTTTATTGTAAAATAAATTTTTCTATAATTTATTTGAAAAGTACTTATTTTGTCGTTTTTTTAATTATCTTTTTATACGACAACTTCTTTTATAAGGGGAAATTTGTATGGTAAAAAAATTTGTCTTTTATGCTTTAGCTATGTGGGGCTTTGTTCAAGCAGCTTCACTGTGTCCAGATTGCAGTGTCTCAAGTGCGATGTCGGTTCAATTAACCCCATCGGCGTTGAGCAAGAATAATCAATCCGTGAATCTTGTCGCGACGCTTCAGTGCCCGAATAATACTTTATTTTGGTCTTTTGGTGGATATACTATTGACTGGGGTGATAGTCACGACGAAAAAGATAAAACACATGCTGGATATGATGATGTTTATTATAGGTGCTATACTCTTAATAAAGGTAAGAATTGTAGCCCTAAACCAGAAGATTGGCGTAGAAATAACATGTCTTCAATGACGCGAATTTCAGCTTCGCATACTTATGCTAAACCTGGTGATTACACGATAACGATAAGTTTAACGATGATGCAAAAAGGTAATGATTTCAGTGTAAATCAATGCTCTAATGCACAACATTCTACGTTGACGACCCATGTTACCACGTATAGCACGAGAATCCAGAGTAGTGTCCCCCCAACCCCAAGTGTGCCTATAGATTATTGTGCTATTCCTAAAACGTACTCTCTTTTTTCAACGGCAAATCTTTCTTTGAACGACCGAGTGACTTGTACGAAAAAGGACGCAAGCAAATCACTGTGTAAGATTGGTGTTGAAAAGAATTTTACAATTGGAGTATCGGGGCAGACTGATGAAGTTCATGTAAATGGGAAAGCGACTCTGAGAAATAGATCTGTCATACATTCTGGTTTATGGGCGAAAACGATTGAACAACAGGATGGTGCGTCTTACACTAAAAAAGGAACGACAACTACATTTGATGCAAAAACTTCTGTAAAATCAGTCTCTTATGCGAATGGATCCGTAGTTATTGAAGCGAAAAAAACGAAATCCTTTGAACCTGGAACCTATGGAGATGTGGCAATTCGCAAAGATGGTGTTTTGGAACTGAGTTCTGACGGTGTGTATTTTTTCCGTTCCCTTATGTTTGAATATGGCAGTGTGTTGAAAATTAAAGGCTCTGGCGTGAAAGAAATTTATACAAATTCTTTTACATTCCGTGGTCAACAACAAGGTGCTAATGCGTCAAAACTTCTTGTTGGCGTAACTGGGAGTTCTACGGTATTTGTTGAAAATGCATTTACAGGATCTGTTTGGGCTCCTAATGCTCCTATTGTAATAGGACAATACCATTATAAGACATTCACTGGCTCTTATTTGGGTAAAGGAATCACTATTCATCAAGATTCTAAAATTAACTATGTTGAATTTACTAAAAATGGAGAATGCAAATGAAACGGCTCTCAATCGCTCTAGTATTATTTTCCCTCTTATGCTCTTGTAGCGAAGACAATTCATCTAGTGCCGTATATTCAACGGGAAAAGTTCCTGGATTGAATGAACATCCGTCTGAAATGGCTCTTCGCCTGCATGAAGATTGTAGCGAATTTCAAATGGATTCTATCTTATCCGCAATTTTGCAAAAAAGCGGTTTGGAATTGCTAAAAAATAGTCACACCGGTTGTGTTTCTCTTGACATGTGGGCTTATGATTTGGGCTTGAATGCAATTCCCAAATATAGCCAATCTTATGGAAATTCAATGTCTCAGGAATGGTTGACTCGAGTAAATCGCGTGAACATGTTCGATTACTTGCTTAATACGGGTAATGCGGATTCTGTGATTATTTATTTAGTTGAAAATGGACTGGATTCTATTGCACGAGAAAGTGATTTGATGGAATTGGCTATGTTGGCTGATGACACTGTTATTGTTCGATATACATTAGAACATGGATATCCGGTTAATGGTGAAACTGTATTCCTTGCTATAGAATCTGCAGGAAAAGATGGAAACCATAGTCGTTATTGGTATGAAACTTTAGTAAAACAAGTGGAAAACATTAACGACGTTCGTATGTCGGGTGCAAATCATGACTCTCCATCTGTTCTAGAGGATTTTTGTTTTGGGAAGGGCCTCTTTGCAACAACGATGGTCGGCCAACTTGATGAAAACGATCAACTCTATATTTTCCAAGATTTGATAAGGAGAGGGTATTCCGTAAATAAACAACGCGAGCACTCTGATGAAACAGCATTGGCTGCTTGTAATTATGGTAAGGATACGCAGACGGCATTACAAAAGAAATTCTCTGATATTTTGATTGCGTCTGGAGCGGATGTATCTTTAGTTAAATAAATAATTGCATTATAAAATATGACGGCAAATGCAAAAAGCATTTTGCCGTTTTTTTTTTGGGGGGGGGCAATCTTCTGCAAAATGGGATAACAATGCGAAAATAAAATGTATATTCGTTATTATGAGTTGCTTTAAGTTTTCGCATGTTCCTTTGACGGGCCTGTTCGTGGCTTGCGTGCTCTCTGCGTCTTTGGCGTGGGCTAATCCTGCTGTTGCTGCGAAACAAGAATCATCTGGTTCTTCGAAAAACTACAAGATGGAGAAAATCATTTACACGGATAAAGCTCTCCATGCGACAACTCTTGATGGTGTATCGAAAATCCGTTCCAACAACGATGCCGAAGTTTATTCCGCCGGCGAACGCTATTTCCCGGTGATGCTTGTGGAAACCGCTGATTTCAAGGCGTTGGATTCTGCTTTTATTGCAAGGATGTTCAACGAAGAAGGCTTCAAGGAAAACGGTGTCTATGGCAGCATTCGCGATTACTTTATAGAAAGCTCCGGCGGAAAATTCAAACCGACGTTTGACATTTATCCGATAAAACTTCCTAAAAATTTTAGCGAATACAATAGCGATAGCAAATTTATTTTGCCATCCATAGACCTAATGGTCGAACGCAGCGACTTTAAAGCCCGGGCGAACAAGTACGAAAAGGTAATCCCGTTTGTCATATTGCATCCTACTTCCAAGGAACAGGCGAGCAAATTTAATAGTAATTTTTTTAACCACATGTTTAATTTAAAAAATAGTGCAGGTAAGGTTTATTCGAAAAATGGTTATAGTTTTAATAATTATGCATTTGTCTCTCAGAAAGCCGAAAATAAACCGAACGCGACAAGTACAAAAGATGTTGCCATGCTTGGAGCCTTCATTCATGAGTTTAGCCACGTTATAGGCCTTTCGGATTTATACAGTGCGGATGCGAATGGCTATGCGACGATTGGCCCTTTGCCGTATGACGTGATGGCCCTTGGACTTCGCAACGGGAACGGCGGCTATCCGCCTACGTTTTCTGCTTTTGAACGCGAAGCGATGGGCTGGCTCAAGCCGACAGAAATTGCGAATAACGATAGCGTCTATGAATTGAAAAATCTCTCTAAAATGCAGGCGTACGCCGTTTCGAATCCGAATAACAGGAATGAATACTTTATCATTGAATACCGCCCTGCGGTCGGTTTTGATTCTAAAATCGGGAGTTCTTCTTATAGCGGAAAGCAAGGGAAAAATGGTGTTTTGATTTGGTACATTGATTACGATGCTCGTGCATTTGCAAGCAATGATCCTAATAGAAATCAGAGTCACCAGCGTGTTGAGGTGAGGACGGTATTGACTAAAAATCAGGAATCTTTTACTGATTTTGAATTTGTTAATAATGTGGACAAATCTTCGATTAACGGTATTTTTAACTTGGTCTTCGATGGAAATGATCGAGTGTGTTTTACGGTAAACCGTTCCAAGTCGCTTGACAAATGCCCCGAAAATGAGGCCGAGTCAAGTTCGTCTGCAGTCGAGCCTCATTCGTCAAGTTCCTTTGCTCAATCAAGCGCTACCGTTTCGAGTTCATCTGTGGAATTTCCGAAGTCTTCAAGTTCCTCTAGCGGTTCGCTGTCGCTTGTGCAGAATTCTGTTCCTAAAGTACAGATGCGTTCGTCTCACGGAATGCTGGAAGTCCATGTTCCGGTTGCCGGTGAAAAGACGCTTCGCTTTTACGATGTTCTTGGGAATGTTATTCGTGCCGTTTCGTTTGAAAAACAGTTTGTTTCGATTGATATTTCTGGGCAAAATCGTTCCGCCTTTGTGATGCTTGATGTGGGCGGAAAGCGGTTGCTTGCTAAACAAGTAAAGTTTCGTTAAGGGGTGTCCGCTATAACACGGAGTTAATTATATTTCTAATGGATGGATTGCAAGGCGTTGCCATCGCGCTGTAACTGCAAAATGAGGAATCGGATGAAGAACTTTTATTTGTTGGGCTGTGCTGCCGCTCTTACGTTGTTTGGGTGCGCTTTTACGAGAGGCGATAACGTCTCGAAAGCCGAAAACTTCCAAGGCAAAACAGGGATTATCGGCGTGTTCCGTCAACCGGCCTATTATTGCGGCGAGGGCATTCCGCATACGATGATGCTTGGCGGAAAGTCTATTATCGTAAAACCGGCCTTTAGCAGTGAGCAAGATAACGTGTTCTTCAGCGAAATGAAGCCGGGTGTCGCCATGCTTACGGAATACAATTACACTTGTGGCGAAGACGAAAAAAAGATGGCGCTCGATACAGCGGGGGCAGGCAACGAACGTTTCCCCACGTCGGTCGTGATTCCCGAAAAGGGATTTTGCAAGGTGGTCATTTCGTTTATGGAAGGCGACAAGCTCTTTTCGTATAACGGAGACCTCTTGAACGAACAGTTTGCAAAAGCCGAGGTCGCCGTGAATACCGACAGCATCCCGTATTGCGAAGTCCGCGACAATAAAGGCGATGTCGTTTCAATGGCGGACCGCGATTCTATTTTAGACGCAAAATTCGCTGATGCCGTGAAAGATGCTTCCGAAGCTCTCGAAGAAGAAAAATACACGGTCGTGACGCTTGATGAGTATAGTGATAAGGTGACGTGGAATGCAGACAAGACAAAGCTTCTTGTTGTGGCGCTCACGTCGAATCCGGAATTGTATAAGGAAGATGAAACGGTCAAGTTTGACGATGTCGTCTGGGTCGTGAATGACAAGGAACTTTGGAATTGGTTCCAGGACCATAAAGATGGCGTCCGCAATTGGGATTTGAGATTCAAGCAGCTGTTTGGCGAGCCGAGAACCTCTGCGGCAACGCACATGGCGTTCTTGTGGGTGAGCCCGGAAGATTTGATGCGCCCTGCATATGTGCCCGATGTGAAAGCTTACGACATGCACACTTCATTCGAAGGCGAGTTCAACAACGATGCCGGAAATTCTGATCGCATGATGTGGTTCAAGAACTGGTTTGATGATCGTGCCGCAAAGAGTTACAGCGGCCCGGACGCTCGCCCTTGGACGCGCTTAGGTTATACGTACGACTGGGGCAGCAACGCCGACAAGTATGGTCTTTCGGAATTTATCGTAGTGCCGGGTGCGAACATGGTCGTTCGCTATACGCGTAACTTCAAGTTCGTCGCCAACTGGCTGAAGGACAGGAAGTAGACGAAAGACGAGAGAACGCTCGCGTTGCTCGCTACAGACGAGAGATGCGGCTTTGCCGCTTTAAGTTCTGCCAACGATCACCCGCCACAATGTTTGACCGGCTTCTTTGTACTTGCGTTCAAAAGCGGTTTCAGGGGCGGTGGGGTCGAAGTATTCGCAAATAATTCTCGGATTTGAATGGTCTCCCTCTACCGAGCGGTTTCCTCTTTCGTCATCCTCGACTGAGCGAAGCGAGGGCGGGGATCCATAAAGTTCTTTCGCGGCAATCCTTGCGCATTCGTCAAACACAATCTTTGTGGCTTCTGCGAATTCGCGTGCGTAGATTTCCCAGTTCGTGCGGAGTTCTGTCACTCCGCTTAATGCGAGGAGCGTCGGGAAAATCGGGTGCATGTGGAAACGTCTCGTAGCTTCGCTCTGCTTCGGCCATGGATTCGGGTAATACACGGCGTGATACGGAATTGTCCACTTGTCTGCCTTGACGTGGTCTAATGCAAGTCGCCAAAAATCAAGCAGTTCTGCCCGAATCCAGAACGCGTTTGGCGGAATGGCATCGCCTGCGGTTTGCACCGGATTCCCCGCTTTGTTCAAGCGGTCGCATGACTTGTCGATACCGATGACGGGAATATTCGGGAAGCGGCGCGCAATGTGGATGGTGCTTTCGCCTGTACCGCAGCCGGAGTCGAGGATTACCGCTCGTGGCGCATTCCCTTTTTGCTTTAATGTCACCCCGGTCTTTATGCCGGGGTCAGTTTTCTGTGCGTTTTCATGTGTCACCCCGCACTCTGTTGCGGTGTCTGCTTTCACGGAACATGTTGCGTTCTCGTAAAATGTCCTTACGAATTCTTCTGCTTTGGCGAAAGCCTCTCGCGTGTGGTCTGCGATAGGACGCAAAAAAGTTGTCCGCGCATATTTGCGGACAACTTCTTCAAGATCTTTGTAAATCGTCTCTTGATTCGATGTTACTGATTTTGCGCCTGGCATTATTGCTTTGACGTCCAGATGTTTTGCAAATTTTTACCGATGAATTCTAAGTTGTCGAAATGCAATTCCGTGTCTCCATGGAATACGAAGGAGACAGAAGAAACTTTTTTGCGGTCTTCTTCGTTAGTTACTATATCGGCCCAGGCGAATTTGAGTTTTGTCTTTTTGCTAGGAATCGTAAATGGATATTTCCCAAATGTGTATGAAGCACCTGTAAAATCTTTCCGGGTTTCATCTGTAAGCTGGATTTCTCCTTCTCCACTACCCCAAGCGTCAAAAGCGATGGAATCAACGGAACTGAGATCGTAACTGTTGCCCACGTTACCGATGTTAAAGGTGAACAGGGCCCAAAGCTGATAACTTGCCGTATCCGGGAAATCAAAAGTTAAATGAACCTCTTTGCCGTCGTTCTCGGAGTCCTGAATAACTACTAGGAATGGGTGCCCAGAGAATTCCTCCGGTTTATATTCCGGATAAACATAAATCTGCTCGTTCTCCGGTATTTTACCAAATAGATGGTACATTTGAACCATCGTGGTAGCTGTAGTCAGAGACCAACCTGCATCAAAAAAACCTTTATTCGTATAATCTACGAAAAGATGGTAATTGTCCCCGTCTTCAAAATCATCAATCATGATGGAGTTGTTTTTCTGAACGGTGTCTTTTTTCGCAGTATCTTGCGGTGTGGGCTGCGTTTTCGGCTTGAGCGTCGTGAGCGAATCACCCGCAGAGACCTTGATCGGTACATTTAACGTATCATGCTTGGTTCCGCTCGGTAAAATCACCATGGAGAGCTTGCCTGCCGGGAGTCCAATCGCTTCGAACTTACCGTTGCTTATGATGGCAGAATGGTCGAGACCACGGAACTTGACAACGCCTGTCGCGTTCTTGAAATTCTCGCTAGTGGAATCCGTGATGAAATCAGAGACGCTGCCGCCGATATAGACGGATTTTTGCAGTGTTTGCTTGCCGAGTTCAACGGTATCGTCTAGATTCTGTACGGATACAGGCAACTGGATCGACGATTTGTTGAGGATGGCTTCCATCGTGTAATTGCCTATAGGAACGTCCTTGATCATCACAACGCCGTTTTCGTTGGCGGTCGCGATATAGCCTTGACCATCGAGGCTTGTCTGTTCGACGAGTTTCACTCGTGCGTTTGCTGCCGGGGCATCTGCAATAAAGATTTGAGCCGTGATGGCATTGCCGGCTTCTGTGCCGCTCGGGCCACCGCCTGCTACGTTTTCAGAACCGCAGGCACACAGCGTAACACCGATTGCGATTGGAGCAACCAGTGCGAGTATGCGTCTGTTTTTGTTCTGCTTCACGTCCATACCTTTAATATATAATTTCTTTTTGAAAATCATTTTCCACCTCCTTTATTTTCTGGCGAGGTAGGCCCCGTTGCCGGGTCGGCCACCTTGTCGGAGAGGGGGAACATGGATATGTTCAATGCATATACACGGTCGGCGCGTTCGCTTTTTCTTGCAAATTGCAGGAGTCCGCGACGGAATTCTTCAATTTTATGCTTGATTTCGGGCAAATCGGTTTCGTCTGCGGTGAACACGACGCTCGAAATATCACGTTCGTCCGGCTTGTGGCGGTCCAGCGATTCTTGCGCAAGTTCCATCGTATGCCTGTGGAAACTGCGGACCGCGTAACTCTTGACTTCGCCGCCGGTACTGATAATCTGGTCGGTGATGTTCCAACCGCCAGTGCCGTCCGGGACGACAAGCCCAAGTTGCTTCAAGATACCAAGCGCGTTGCGGGCGTCATCCTGCGAAATGGGCGGGTTCAAATGCTTGCCAAGACCTGCAATGTCGCTTGTGTCCTTCGTGATGCCGATGAGGGCTCGGAGTGCGGCACAAGCCCAGCTTCCAAAGTAGGCGAGTTCCGGCTCCGAAAGCACTCGCGTTTCGAGCGAGCGGAGTTCCAAAAGCTTGTAGTAGAGCTCAGAGAGCGTCTGCTTTGCTTTAGTCTTGTTGAACCTGTAAAGGGTTTTAAAATACTCTGCCCGTCGGTCGTCTAGGCCGCAAATCCTGATGAACACGGGGAGCGTGCTCTCGTTCAGGTGGCCTTCTTTCTGAAATACGCGGACGAGCCAGGCCGGATCAACGCCGGTTTTCTGGCCAAGATAGCGGTACGAAGTGAACGGGTTGTCTTTTTTGGTCTCGACAAACCAATCCTTCAAGTACTCGCGGTATTCCAAATAGTCTAATACTTCGGGCATACCATTAAATTTACCATTGTTTGGCTAAAATGTTGCGAAACCGCGTTGAGAAACCGTTGTTTTTCGTTGCAAAATGTTCAACAACAGGGAATTATGCGTTGCTTATGGTATTCTTCTCATTACGACCGTTTCTCTCGTCTGTAGAAACGAAGGTTCTTTATTTCTTCGGGTTCCGCCTTCCAAAAATTTGAGCAGTGCAGGCATTTGGGCGAGTGCGTCTTCTTTGCCGAGTTCGTAAAGCTGGGCGATTTTCTTCTTATTTCTCTCGATATCGGAAATTTTGATGAGCTGGCTTGGGCGGAAAATGAACACTTTGCCTTCGGATTCTAGTTTTGCAAGATTGTCTAGCGCTCGGTTGTAACGGATATGACGCGTGGCGACGGCTTCGACAAATTTTGGATGATTGCGGAACGCGAACTTGATGAGCGGGAGTGCTTTGCACAGTTTTTTGCGATAGCCGAGTGGACGCGTAAGGATGACAACGGCACGTTCAAAGCCGTTCTTGAACATTGGTTCGAAAGGAATGCTATCGGCAACTCCTCCATCGAGGTATTTTTTGTCGTGTATTTCGACGATTTTACTCAAAAGCGGGAGGCTTGCCGAGGCTCGGATATAGTTCATCTCATCTTCGTTGCGGTAATCCGTAATTCGCGGATATACGGCACGGCCAGTTTCGATATCTGTCATGCAAACGCGAAATTCGGTTTCTTGGCATTGCTCGGTGAACTTGTCAAATTCGAAGGGGTCAATTTTATATGGAACCTGTTTGTAGCAATAGTCGAATGCGAAATAGTCGCCTGTAAAAAGCAGGTTCTTGAAGCTCATGTAGCGTGAACTTTTAGAATGGATTGTGTCTATGCGGAAATTGCGCCCGATTTGCCCAGAAAGAAAACTGCACAAATGTGTTGCGCCCGCGGAAGTGCCTGCGGCGCCGCCAAACTTGATTTCCTTGTCGGCGAGGATGTCGAGAATGCCGCCGGAATAAGACCCGCGTAAACCGCCGCCTTCTACAACTAAGGCTGTGTTTTTGTACTTCATGATTCCATCCCTCCGAGTGTACTCCCGAATTAAAAATCCACACACCCTTAAACAATTTATATAAAATATTGGAATTGCTAAACTATTTTAAACTTATTTTTATGTATGTTGTATTGACTGTATCCATCCATAATCTTTGGGGTGATCTACGAACTTTTCAGGATTTTTTGCGTGTTTTTCAAGAAATTCTTCGCGTGTCATCCAAACAAAGTCATCAACTTCGCCCGGCTGCGGAACAAGATGTTCCGATTCCTCGTCGTTAAGGGTTATCTTGTACGTGTCGTAATATTCATTGTCGAAGTATGTTCCGTCGTTCAGGACGTTCTCGTGAGTTGCTTCAAAAAGGTATTCGAGGTCTTCGATGCGTTTTTTGACTCCCATCTCTTCGCGGAGCTCACGGATGGCGGCGTTGCGGCTTTCGTCGCCTGCACTGATGTGCCCCGCGCAGCTGGTGTCAAGCAGGTTGGGGTTGTTTTCCTTGAGGTGGCTCCTAAGCTGGAATAGAATTCTGCCCTTGGTGTCGAACGCCCAGATGTGGACGGTACGGTGCCAAAGACCTTTCGCGTGGACTTCGTTTCTGCCTCGGGAATACCCTGCCGGAGTCCCGTCGCTATTCAAAATGTCTATCATTTCTTCTGGCATTTGTGCCCTCCTTATAAATCGTCCATTTCTAAAAAGTCTTTCAACTTAATGTGTCTAACGGTACTTGTTGAGTAATCAATGTCATCGTTGGTAATAAGAATTTTTGCGTGTGCGTTATCGAGATCTGCAAATGCACCCATTTCGCGATCGTATGTGGAGCGTTCTGCAACAGAATAGGCGGCTTGTATAAAGTATTTCTTCAAGTTTTTTTGTGCACAAAAGTCTATTTCTTGTTTTCCCGAAAATACGCTTAATGAATACCCTCTATATAAAAGTTCGTTATAGATGATATTTTCCAAGTTGTGGGTCAAGTCATATATGCCATCTGACACGCGAATGGAATTGAATGCTACGTCTTCGTCATAGATTTTTTCGAAAAAGTTAAGCTCTCTCTTAGCTTTTGAGGAATACTGCTTGACGGTGCTGATTGCGTATGCTTCTTTAAGGTAGTTTAAATATTTGGTTACGGTGTTGACAGAACATTCGTTGAATTGTCCCTTAATGTAATTGTATATGGACTTCGCGGAATGTATTCGTGAGTTCGAAATGAGAACGTAATTAGCTAGTTTTGTAAATAGTTCTTGCTTGCGAATCTTGTATCGGTTAATGATGTCGTTAATGACTATTGTCTGATCAAGGTCATTTAGGTAGTTGCGAGTTGCAGCTTCGGAATTGCATTCGAAGCGTTTGGGAAAACCTCCATAAATCAAGTAGTCGGTGATGGATGCAGTTTTACCCAATTGCGTGAGGTACTCTTTGATTTCTTTGAATACGAACGGTCTTATTCTGAAAGAAACGTAACGGCCGCTCAGTTCTTTAGTGAATTCTTTAGAAAGAAGTTTGGAATTGGAGCCTGTTATAAAAACGGAACAGTCTTGCAGGCGGAGAGTTTTGCAGGCATCGGGCCAGTCCTTTACGTTTTGGATTTCGTCAAGGAACAAGTAGCATAAGCCCGAACCTCTTTTTTGCGACACGTGGCTAAGCAATTCGTCGCAAGTCGATATTTTTGAAGATACTTCCCGATTTTCAAAATTGAGATAGATGATGTTTTCGCTTTTTTTGCGAATTTCCTTGGAGATTTGCTCCAAGACAACGGATTTGCCGCATCGACGTATGCCGGTGATGATTTTAATGAGATCGCTGTCGTAAAAATCTCGGATTGGGGCGATGTACTGCTCTCGTTGAATCATGGATAAGCCTTCTACTGAACACTTTTTATAAAAATAACAAAAGTTTTCAGTATAGTGAAAACTTTTTATGATTTTAGCAAAAGTTTTCACTTTTGGGACTCGGAATTACGTCTTTTTCTATAAATATGCAGAATTTGACCTGAAATCGACATTTTTATGCGTTCAAAAGAACGAACTTATAAAAATACTTGACAATGTTTTTGAGTTTTTTACATTTAGTGAGCGCTTATAAGAAATTTTCCATTTCTTTACGATAATGAGAACGAGTCCCTTTTTTATGAATCCTATTAACACAATAGCTGATTTAGTTGAAAACCTCAAGTGCATAGAAAGTGGAGGGTTGGATGGTCATAGATCAAACGTCCGCTACTATTATCGTGGCGAACCGGAAGATTATGGAATTACAGGTGCAACGCCAAGCATTGGAAGAGGTGGTCGCCTAAAAAGAGAAACTCAATTATTCCGAGAAACAGAACGACGCCTTCCTGATGAATTTGCGAGTTGTAAATCCACGTTCGAAAAATTGGTGTTGATGCAACATTATCAAATTCCTACTCGGATTATGGATATTACGACAAGTGCCTTGCAAGCGGTTTTCTTTGCCTGTTATAATGATCCTGATTACGGCATGAGCGAAGAAAAACAAGGTCGTAAGGATGGAGTTGTTTATGTCTATGAAGTTCCTGAAAAAATGATTTTGAATTACCACGCTGATAGAGTGAGTATTCTTGCGAATATTGCAGTTTGTGATAGTGGCAACTTGGACATCAGAGGAATTCCCGCTGACGAAGAACATGATCGGAAGTTGTTCAACTCCAATTGGAAGATTAAGCATCTGATTCATGAAATAAGATCCGAAAAACCCTATTTTATGGAATGGATAAAAAAGAAGGACATGGAAAGCATTTTCTGTGTGCATCCGTTACTCAGTAACCCAAGAATCAGAGCACAACAGGGTGCGTTTCTAATTTACGGAATAGATGGAGATAAGCTTCACCTAGCCCAATGGAAGGATGAAACTGACGGAATGATTCGGCGGAAAATGTTTATTCCTGCTAAAGCCAAAAAGAATTTACTGAAAGAACTTAAAATGCTTGGACTCACGATTGACATTGTTTACCCGGATTGGAAGGGGTCTCGTCAATTTTTGGATTCAAAAGATTTTTTGGAGGTCGTATGAAATACGAAATAGAATGTTACATAGAAACAATCAATTCGGATGGAAGTTTTTCCGTTCACGGAACAGAAGGGTATTGCCTTGAAAAGGGCGGCAAAACTTATAATATTTTATGGCAGGAAGATTCGTCGAATGCACCTGTAGTGAGCCTTTTATCGGATAAAATTTTCAGTCAGTCGAAAGACAATGTGCAGAACGGATTGCTTTTGCTGATTTCTGCCAAAACAAATCATTCGAAAGTCAAACTTGTTTTTAACAAGCCGTCAGAAAATGATTCCCTTACTTTGACAAAAATGTCTTTAATTTAGAGGAGCTTGCCCATGTGTAAGCATACGACGGTCATTGCGTTATTGTTGTTTGTAACAACATGTGCCTTTGCCAACTGGACTGGAGAAATTAAGGAACCTGAATTAAGGACGAAGATTGACGGCAAAACATTCTACCTGCTTTCAACACCTGAAGAACTTGCTTGGTTTGCTGAACAAGTTAATTCTGGAAAAACAGAAATCAACGCACAATTGTCCAACGATATTGTGTTATGGGAAGATTCTCTGACTTCGACTAGCAAAGCAACAAGTTGGAAGCCTATCGGTGATAGCTTAACAAAAGCTTATAACGGCATTTTTGATGGAAAAAATCATAAGATTCGGGGACTATATATCCACGAAGAACATAAGATTATTTCCGTAAGACAATCGGATTCAATTTGTATAGGATTGTTTGGAAACTTGGGCGATAATGGTGTTGTAAAAAATTTGAATATTGAGAATGCTTATTTAAACATAGGCTTTACTACATACAATACATCAAATAATGAATTGTTGTCAAAAAACAGCACAAATATTGGCGGTGTAATCGGAGTCAGCACAGGGCTCGTTGAAAACGTTTCATTCAAGGGAACTTTTAATGCTGCAGGAAACTTAGGCGGATTGGTTGGACGTAATAAAGGTTATATTGAAGATGCTTCATTTGAAGGTTGTGTTGGCTTTGGTTTCGGAAAAATCGGAGGAATCGTGGGTTTTAATTCGGGTTCCATAAAAAAAGTTTTTTCATCAGGTAAAATAGAACCAAAAATATCGTCGATTTCCTCTTATAAAAGTTACATTGGTGGAATTGTGGGGTATGTCGAAAATGGATTGGTTATAGAAAATTGCGAAAACAATGTCGATATTACAGATACGAGTTACACCTATGATTTGAAACGCGGTGGCTATCAATTGTATGGTAGTAACTATATTGGTGGAATCGCCGGCTATGTAAAAGCTTCAACATCTATCATCAATTGTACAAATAAAGGTACTCTTCGTTCGGTTGGTCTGACAGCAGGAGGTATAGCCTACTTTGCGAGTTTTACAATAATTGACAATTGCAAAAATGAAGGAGTTGTTGATGGTGGTAGCGGAATCATCCGTTTAGGGGAATCTGTACAAATCTTGAATAGTGTGAACAATGCTTTTATTTCTGGGAGTGCCGGAATTGCTGGAACTCTTGATTCCAACTCAATCATAGATAATTGCATTAATAATGGTGTTGTTAACCCAACTAGAACGAGAATAGTAGTAAGTGGAACTTGGGCAGGAGGCATTGCTGGAGGCAAAGGATTGATAAAAAACAGTATAAATAATGATTCAATAATCGGCTCTTCTGCTTACGGAATTGGTAGTGCGAGAGTTATCGAAAACTGCATAAACAATGGGGCGATTTCTGCTGGATCGATCGCAATGGGAATAGGTTCTGCCGAGCTTATTGAAAATTGTACAAATAACGGGAATGTAATTTGTAAAAATAAACACACTGGGACGAATTATAATCATTGTGGTAGTAGTGAATGCTATTGTTCTGATATAAATATCTCTAATAAGGCTTCAGGAATTGGTAGTGGCACTAGTATAAAAAATTGTACCAATAATGGAAATGTCACTGCGTATGTGCAATACACCCCCCTTGAGCTTAAAACTGTTGCACATATTTGCGACGACAAAATTAATGTTTATGCCGGGGGAATCTCTGCATCTGCTTCAAACAGTAACATCAGTAAAAGTATCAATAAGGGGCATGTGAACGCATATTCCGAAATGCTCCAAAAAGCAAAAAAAGCTTATTCTGATATGAATTGTGCTAGCTATATTTATGCTGGAGGTATAGTTGGGTATGCCTCTGGAAATATTAAAATTATAGATAATTATAGTTTAGCTGATGTATACGCAACAAACCATTTAACAATAAATCCCCAAAGTTGCAATAACGGAATTTGGTTAGGAGGCGTTGCTGGACTCGTTAAGGGCGACAGCACAACTTTCATACGAAACGTTTATAGTATAGCAGATTCTGTTACTGGTTATGCATCGGGAGGAAAAAAAATTTACACATATTATGGTGCATTGTTTGGTCAAGCTGATAAAGGTAAAAATAAAATTGTTCAAATCAATAATGTCTATTATGATTCAAAAATCAAAAATCTCAGTGTCCCTATTGCTACGATTGATTCGGCTGATACAATAAATGTGGGTGGACTTTCTACTGCCGATATGCAAAGTGACCGATTCGCGTGGATTTTGAACACTGCTGCGGGAACACAGGAACATTCAAAAATGTGGAGCCGTAAGGATGGCTATCCTATTTTTGCAGATGATGAAAATTTACCCATATATAAAGTAACCTTTGATGATGACGGTGCTACAAATTTTTATAGATATGCTTACGAATATTCCAATAACAAAGGTCGAGTTTCGATACCCAAAAATCAAGACCCTGCCGATGGCTATCAATTTGTTTCCTGGGTTAAAGAAAATGGGGATGTTTTTGACGGAAAACAAATTGTTTCAGAGGATATGACTGTTTCTGCTTTGTACGCACTAATCACATCCAGCAGTTCGTCTGAGGTTATTTCTGGTAGCTCCGAGGCTGTATCAAGTAGCTCGTCTGAAATGCCATATAGTAGTTCTTTAGAGTCTAGTTCCAGCACTAAGTCAATTTCGTCTAGCTCTGTTATCGTTTCCTCTAGTTCTGTGATTGCAAGCAGTAGTTCGGCAAATAGCTCTAGTTCTAGTGTGGCTTCGTCTAGTTCCGTTGCTTCTTCCAGCTCCGTAAAACGGTCAAGCAGCTCTGTTGTCAAGTCCAGTTCGAGTTCTGCAAAGAGTTCTAGTTCCGTAGTTACAAGTAGCAGCTCGGTTGCAAAATCAAGCTCTAGCGTTGTGAACTCTAGTTCCAGTGTAATCAAGTCTAGTTCTAGTAGCAAACCTGCTTCTTCTAGCTCGGCGGCAAAGAGTAGTAGCTCTACAAAGGCTTCTTCAAGTTCCAAGGCTAAGAGTTCATCTAGCTCGGTCAAGTCTTCGTCAAGTAAAAAGTCTGATGCTCTTATCGTGACGGCCGTTCCGAAGTTCTCTGTGGTTGTTCTTGGTCGCAATTTGCAGGTAGCAAATGCCAAGGTCGGAGCCTCTTATGCACTCTTCGACATGCAGGGTAAAGTCTTGATGCAAGACCGAGTCGCGTCAGCGAATTTCAATGTGGCAGTTCCAAGGTCTGGCAACTATTTGCTGAAAATCGGCAATAGAACGCAAAGGGTGACTGTTCGATAACGCAAAGAATTCTGAAATAAAAATCGGTTCCTTCCGGGACCGATTTTTTTTGCATGAAAGCTGTGCTTTAAACAGCGAAACAACGCTTTTCTTGTCTAGCGTTTCAAGGGGAGGTTGGCGTCAAGCAGATAGTGGGACAACCTGACCGGAACGGATGCCAATTTGGCAGGATGAAAGCTAACGAAAATAAAATACACTTTTTGTAGAAGGTGGGCGATGGCTTGGATTTTTTATGTTTGTGGCGTGGTTCCGCTTTGCTTTGGGCAAATTGCTAAAGGTAAAGCGTATGAAATTTGCCGATTTCGGCGGACGGAATTATATTAATAGTGGGGACTGCAAGGGGAGCGTGTGCTGTGCGTGCATAATCTATCAATTTTTGTTATTAATCTAATATAAATAATCTATTGGTCATTATCAATTTTCTATGCTAAATTTGCGTGCAAAAAAGAGGATGTTTTATGAAAAAGGTTTTTAAAATACTCTGCATGGCTGTTACAGCTGCTGCAACAATGTCTGCATTTACTGCTTGCGATGCATCGAATACATGCACTTACGACGAATCCACCCATAAGCTTTTCTGTTCTGAAAAAACGTACTCAACGATAAATATCAAAGGCCAAATCTGGATGGCTGAGAATTTGTCTGCATACATCCCCGATTCCAGTGTTTGCTACGGCAATGACCATGCAAACTGCGATACTCTGGGCCGCCTCTATACTTGGGGTGCCGCGACAAACGGACTTTGCCCAAAAGGCTGGGAGCTTCCCTCGCAGCAGGATTTCAAGAATGCTTTTGGCAGCGCGGTTCCTGCAGATCTGAAAAAAGATCGTCCGTTTGGTTTATTGTTCGCCGGGTTCCGCTATTTCGATGGAAAATTTGCGGACAAAAATGCAAGTGCGAGTTTTTGGACTCGCGATAGCTATGATGATTCTAGAGCTTTCCTTGTTCGTGTGACGGATTCGACGATTACTTATGAGCATTTTAACAAGAACATCGCCGCGTCTGTTCGCTGCGTAAAAAATTAATATTACAAGATGGATTGGTTAATTGATTTATTTGCAAAGCCCTCCGTAGGGCAACAGGTTTTGGCGCTTTCGCTTACGGCAGCCGTGGGCATTATGCTCGGCAAAGTCAAGGTGAAAGGTATTAGCCTTGGGGGAGCTGGCGCTCTTTTCGTAGGGATCCTTCTGGGTCATATCGGAATGCGGATCGAGCCCAGCGTTCTCCATTTTATGCAGGAGTTCGGTCTTATTTTATTTGTTTATACTATCGGTATGCAAGTAGGCCCGGGCTTTATCGACTCCATAAAGCGGCACGGTCTAGTGCTCAATATTCTTGCGGTGAGCATCGTCCTCTTGGGTGTACTTGCTACCGTTCTTATTTACTTCACGACGAGCATGCACGATAACGTGCCGGTGCTGATTGGCATGCTTTGCGGTGCCGTGACGAACACTCCGTCGCTCGGTGCTGCGAATTCGGCGCTTACGGCGGCTGGCGTGGACGCTTCCTTGACGGGCGTTGGCTATGCGGTGGCTTACCCGTTTGGCGTGATAGGCATTATCCTCGTGATGATCCTTGTGCGCGTATTCTTTAGGCAAAAACCGGAAGTCGCTGCTGCGGAATACCAGAAAGAAATTGCAGAACAGTCCAAGGAAATCGTCTCTTGCACGCTCCGTGTGGATAACGTAAATCTTGTGGGCTGCAAGATCAAGGACATTCCGGGCCTCATCTCTTCGGGTGCCGTGGTGACGCGCCATGCCCGCGACCAGGTGATTAACATGCCGAAGGGCGATATGACGCTTGAACTCCATGACTTGGTACATGTCGTCGGGATGCCGGATGCGATTGAAAGCTTGCAGAAGATTATTGGCGAAAAGCAGGCGACCCCAATTACGCTCCAAAAGTCGAATTTGGCGGTCAAGACGATTCTCGTGACGAACAAGAAAATTCTTGGCAAGAGCATTCAGCAGCTTGCGCTCAACGACCGCTTTGGCGTGACCGTGAGCCGTGTGACGCGTGGCGGATTCAAGTTCACCGGGCGCCTCGATATTCGCGTGAAATTTGCAGATAAATTGCTCGTTGTCGGTACGCCGGAAAGCATTGCCGCTGCCGCAAAGGAACTTGGTGACTCGCTCACTGCGCTTGACCATCCGGAAATTCTCCCTGCATTCCTTGGCATTTTCCTTGGCGTGATTGTCGGAAGCATCCCGCTTGCGATTCCTGGAATGCCGACTCCGCTCAAGCTCGGTCTTGCTGGCGGTCCGCTCATTGTCGCGATTATCCTCAGCCGCAAACGCAAAATGGGTCCGCTCAACTTCTTTATGGCGAACAGCGCAAACCTCATGCTACGTGAACTTGGCATCACGATTTTCTTAAGCTGTGTGGGCCTCAATGCCGGTATCAAGTTCTTCGATGTGCTCTTGAATGGCGACGGATTTTACTACATGGCTCTCTCGGCAATTATCACGTTCTTCCCACTGATGATTGTGGCGATTGTTGGCAAGGCTGTGTTCAAGGTCAATTACCTCTCGCTTTGCGGTGTGCTTGCGGGTGCAACGACAGACCCTCCGGCGCTCGCGTTCGCAAACGGTCTCAGCAATTCTGAAGCGACGAACGTTGGTTACGCATCTGTTTATCCGCTTACGATGTTGCTGAGAATCTTGAGCGGTCAGGTGCTTGCGATACTGCTAATCTCTTAGAGCTTTGTGGAATTCGCGTTGAAGTGCGTGGCAAGGTGTTTGTCGAAATGTGCAAACCTTGTCATTGCGAGCGAAGCGCGGCAATCTCTTGATTTCTTGATGGTTTTATACTCGTTCGTTTTCCTGGTCATAACAAAGGGCGGCTCGAAAGGGCCGCTCTTTTCCATATAGTTTGTGTTGTAAAAAGAATATTACAAAGTAAAAAAGTAGAAAAATGTTATTAAATATACATCAGGTTATTGAATAACCAAGGAGAAAATAATAATGACTATAAATGAATATTTTGAATCTATCAAACATAATAAAGCAAAATTACGACAGTTTGTTGCAGATATGCCTAAGGGCGGTGAACTGCATCATCATCTTACTGGCGCTGTTTACGCAGAAACGCTTTTTGCGATTGCTTATAATCAAGAACTTTACGTTAATCTTGATACGGGAAGGTTGAGCGTAGGTGCACCTGATCCCAAGAAGTACCCTGATGCAGACAAATACATTCAGCTGACCGCAAAAACTTTCGAACCGGATGAAAATGGATATAAAAAATACGATTTCCATTTTACGCGAATATCCCTGATAGATAAGTGGAGCGTAAGGGATTACCAACCTTACAAATATCCTCTTGGCCCTGATGAATATTTCTTTTCGCTTTTTGGGAATTTTATTGCCGCCGCAGGTAATAAGTATTTACCTACAATTGTTCATCGGTTGAAAGTTCGGGCCAAGGAAGAAAATCTACAGTATATCGAAACCATCGGTATTGCCCCTTCCATTCCTAAAAATGCTTTTTTGGAACAAGTCGATTATGATGGGTATAACGAAGAATTTAAAGCTGCATGCATGAATTTTTATAAAAACCCAGAAAATTGTAAAAATGTAATCTGCAATCTTGTTCGTAAAATTCTCAAAGTCTATGAAAAACAATATAAATTTGATACATCGCTTATTTACAATGCTGTTAAGCAGTATGTTCTTGATAACCAAAATATACTTAGCGTTGATAAACCTGACGATAATAAGCAGGATGCCATTGCTGGCAAATTTGATACCACATCGGTATCTGATTCTGATGTTGTGATGAGATTGCAGGGCTATGCATCTCGCGGAGGCAAACCAGTTGATGTATTGGCGCAGTTGTATATTGTCCATAAGGCAATGGCGCTTGCGCCGGATTTGATTGTCGGTTGTAACCTTGTTGCTGCTGAAAACTCCGAAAATTCCATGCTGTATTACAAAGCACATATGATTATGCTTGCAATATTGAGAGAAGAATTTAAGAACAAAACAGCGTTAGGCTATCCCAATCTCGCACTCCATGCGGGCGAAATGACAATGGGTCTTGTTCCGCCAGAACAGCTTACTTATCACATTACCGATGCTGTAAAAATTGCTCAAGCAAAAAGAATTGGTCATGGCGTCGATATTGTTTTCGAACATAACAGCGCTGAACTTCTTGAATACATGAAACAGAACAATATTGCGATAGAGATTAATCTTACCAGTAACGAGTTTATTCTCGGCGTGAAAGGCGATTCTCATCCGTTCTCTATTTATAAGGACAGTGGTGTGCCGATGGTAATTTCTACGGATGACCCGGGAATTCTTCGTACTTCTATTACGGAAGAATATGCTCTTGCTGCATACAGATATGATCTGACTTATGATGATATAAAGAAACTTGTAAGCAATAGCATTGCTTACAGTTTCCTCGATGATAACGGAAAGGCGATGGTTAAGAAAATGTATGAAGCTAAATTGTCTGAATTTGAAGCGAAATACGCGAAATTAGCGTCTTACTAAAAATAGCTTGTTTGTAAAATGATAATGCAAAAAGGCCTCCCTGTATGGGGGCCTTTTTAAGTGCTTTTTTTATTCTGCTTTCTTCTTGTCCATGTGTGCGAAAATTCCGGCGAGGATTGTTCCGCTGATGGAATGGTAGGCGCAGCTGATGGCGCATGGCACAACGCAGAGGGCCGCTTCCGGGTGGAGGGCGAGATTCTCCGGGTTGGCGAAGAATGCGCCGGCGAGGACTGTTGCCATGCCTGCATTCTGCACGCCGACTTCAATGGAAATGGTGCGCTTCTTGGCTGTGTTGAATTTGAA
Source organism: Fibrobacter sp. (assembly GCF_017545445.1). Lineage (GTDB taxonomy): Bacteria > Fibrobacterota > Fibrobacteria > Fibrobacterales > Fibrobacteraceae > Fibrobacter. The sequence goes on along the minus strand of NZ_JAFWOM010000078.1, from coordinate 51,805 downwards.
CAAACGACCGACATTGTAGCCGAGTACGTAGCCGAGGCCGTTATGCAAAAACACCACAGCGAGGATGAGTGCGATAAGGCCAAAGCCGTTCGCGAAAAGCTGCGGGCGAACGGTCACGATAACGCCACCGACGATTAACGCAAGGCCGATAACGCTCACGGCGGGCATGTTTGCCTGGAATTCCTTGAAGCCTGCGCGCTTGCCGAAGAAGTAGTTGCAGGTGAAGCCGATTGCAATCGGGAAAACGGTCACGTAAAGGATGTTGAGGAACATGCCGACGGCGTTCACTTCGATGCTCGTGTCAGCAAGCCAAAGGACCAAAAGCGGGGTCATGAGCGGAGCGAGAAGTGTGCTTGCCATGGTCATGCTCACGGAGTAGGTCACATCACCTTTTGCCAAGAAGCTCATGACGTTGCTTGAAACGCCGCCCGGGCAGCAACCGACGAGAATGATGCCGATGGCCAAATACGGGTCAAGTCCAAAGAGCTTCGTGAGCGTGAATGCGACGAGTGGCATGATGGTGTATTGCGCGACGGCGCCGAGAAAAATGTCGCCAGGACGTTTCATCAAGTTGCGGACATCGTCCATGGTAATGGTAAGGCCCATGCTGAGCATGATGATGCCGAGAATAATCGAGCTTGTGTTGCCGTGAACCCAGCCAAAAAGCGTGGGGATGAAAAATGCGATGACTGCACATGCGATGACGAAAAGCGATGTGTATGTCGATAAAAAGCGGCTAACAGCCCTTATTAAATTAAGCATTGTAATATCCTTCTTTGAGTGATTTAAATATAGGCATATATGCGGGGTGTGGCTAGGCAGTAATTTATCTATATTGTCGGTATGATTCGCAAATACCTCCATTTGGCTTTTTTGATAGCCGCGTTGCTTGCTCTTGACGGTTGTCATACCTATAAAATGAGCGTTCTTGAGGGTGACTTTGACGCACGAGTTGCTCCCGCAATGCGAGGTGCTGAATTTGCGATGGATTCCGGTTCGACGATTCGCCGCTTGAGTGTTTCTGTGCATCCGATGAAGGATAAGTCCGTCGATCTTGTAAACGTATGGAACAAAGAAGTTTATGTTTGCGATTTGGATGGAGAATGCGAAGCTACAGATGATTATGACTTGAAACTTGATGAGCGTAAGGCAGATATTGACTATATCCTGAAAAGTTTTCCGATTTCCATTGACTTGGAGTGGATGAATAAATTCGAAACAGTATATACGGCTTACGGATTTGGCTTGGATCCGCTGCCTTATGCGAAAGCGTCGTTCGGGGCTAATTTTCGTTATGGCGAAATTGGGGTTAGCACTTTTTGGGGGCTAGATTACGGTAAAGCGACGTATAAATACGAAGGTGTTTTTGTGAGCGGAGGGTGCATTATGTGCGTGTCTCCGGAACCGGAATATACAACTGGAGAAAATAGCGACAGTTATTTGCACTTCCGAGGCGGAATCGGAGCTTATGCAAGTTTGTTCTTAGGCCCGGTAGCGTTGGTCTATGTTCCGTCGCTAACGAAACCGTGGTTGTGGCGTGATGATTTGGAAGGGAAGGCTTTTCAAGGCGTTGAACCGATGGCTGATTACGATATTTCGTTTGCGTTCCCATGGTTTATTACAAATTATTTCGGCGTGACATATACGCTTAATAAAGTGGCCCAGTTTAGAGTGGGCGTTTCGATTGTCAACGGAAAACAGCTGGCGGATGGGGCGTATTACGGTTCTGCGTCTGCGTCGTGGCTCTTTTAGTTCTGCGGCGTTGCCTTGCAAGAATATTGCATAAGCCATTTGTGCTTTTCTTTTGGCGTGAATGGCTTGCATTCTTCTAGAGAGGGTTTGTCTGTATGAGCGCTCAAAGAAATCCCTAGATTCAAACCTAAAATGGTGGGCGTTAAAGCGAATGACGCTATAGGGTTGTAAAGCACAAGCCCAGCTCCAATGATTGCGGAGGGGAAAATTCCCCAAAGAACGGCTTTTCCTTTGGAAATGGGCCTGAATTCTCTACAGTAGTTCATGCGTGTTGCAGGGATGGGGAATATTTCTTTAGAGTCGTTTTCGTATAGCCAAACCATGTCGTCTTTTTCGTCGTAGCAAAGGCCGTTTGAATAAAAAGCGATGGCGCTGTCCATAGTTGTTGTGCTTGAAGGAATCTCGTCTTTGTATGATTTATTTGTTGTGAACCAAGTTTCTTGAATCTCGTGAATGCGTTTTGTTTGGAGGCTATCGACGTAACGGTCTAAAGAATCTGTGTTAGCGGGTGTCATGAGTGGTGCAAGGATGGCGAGGGTGGGCGTGAATAGCGCGAAGGGGAATGGTATGAATACAAATCCGGCTCCCATGGCGACAAGGCCTGCGCCCAAAGCGATTTTTTCGTTATCCGAAAAGAAGTTTTGGGGAACTTGTTGTTTTATGTAATCGCTGTAAATCGTGTCGCCTAAAAATCGAACGGTGATTTTTGAAGTATCATCGAGGTGAACTGTTTGCTGGTTTAGCTTGTACGGAGTCATGCCGAGGTAGCGCGAATCCGCATAGACTGCGGCATGGACATCATTGGGTGCTTCGATATTGATAATGAGGTTTTGGCGATTTACGCAACTGCACAGAACGAGCGGCAAAAGCAATAGCGGCAAGATCAAGCGGACCAGTTTCATGCGGTTTAATTTAGTAATAAACAGCCCCGTTTCGAAATAAAATCGGGATAGCTGGGGCAGCGAAGAAGGAAGGGCGGTGTTGTGCAATCCAATGAGAAAAATCGTGTAATGTGAAAAAAATAAATTTTGTATCATAAATTTCTTGACTTATGATACAAAAAATAGTATATTAAAATTGAGTGAATGGAATGATGTTCAAACTCTTCGATTTGGTTGTGTTATGAAACCGTTAACTGAATATAGAGATTATCGTCGCTGCATGCAGGACTTTTACGATGAACGTAAGAGGACGTGTTCGTTCACATGGCGTGAGTTTGCTCGGCTTGCGGGCTTCACGTCGCCAACGTACTTAAAGCTTGTGTGCGAAGGGAAAAGTAGCCTCAGCGAATTGGGAATAGAAAGAGTCGCGTCCGCCATGAATTTGGGCGGCTTCGAAAGTGCCTATTTCCGCCATTTGGTGCGGTACAATCAGGCAAAAGATGACGAGGCGAAAAAGAATGCTTTCGCCAGCATGAAGGACATTGCCGATGCGAATAAGATTCGTGTCGTGGATGGTGATGCCTTTACCTATTTTGAATCTTGGAAAAATCCTGTTTTACGCGAACTTGTCGCCATGATGCCGGGGGCCACTCCCGAGGCTGTTGCCGAAATGTGCTGGCAGCCCGTCACTGCAGATGATGTTCGCAAGTCGCTTGACTTTATGGTGAGCGTTGGTATTTTGCAACGCAAGTCCAAGAATGTTTATGTGCAGACGGAAAAGGCCTTGATAGGCAATTCCGATGTGATGCCTTTGGTGCTGCGTTCTATGCATCGCGAAATGGCCGGTTTTGCACAGAAGTCTATAGACGCGTTTGAACCTCAGGAGCGCGATATTTCTGGTGTGACCATGGGAATTGATCGCGAAGCCTATGAACAAATTGTGCGAGAACTGGATTCTTGCCGTAGAAAAATTGTGGCTATTGCCAATATGAGTAAGGAACCGTCTCAAGTTTATCGTTTGAATTTGCAGATGTTCCCATTGTCTAAAAATACAAAACAAAAAGGAGAGGAATGATATGAATACGTATATAAACACAAATATATTTCGCTTGGGTTTGTTATGCGTTCTTTCGCTGACTGCGTGTTCGGAAGATACCGCATCATCTCAAAATTTCGGTACTACCGAAGAGAAAAACGCATTTTGGAATGATGATTCCAATCTTAAGGCGTGGAATGTCATGGAAGGGTCTGGGATTGAACTGGATGCTAGCAAGAAAACTTTGGCGGGTCGCGTATCTCTTGCGAAAGCGGGTGGAGATGGCTTAAGCCGTGCCGGTATAGTTTTTGATGTTTCTAATCCGGATGGCTCTCCTGTTGACCTTTCGGAAAACAGCGGTGGCTTGTGCGTTACTTACCAGTCTGACTTTGATGTGGAAGTTCGTCTGGATGACGGTGATTATGCAAGTTCGTCTGTAGATAAAGATTTGCCCTATGCAAGCTTCGCTATGAAGGATGATGGGGATGGAACTCATTGTGTTTCCTGGGAAAATTTTGAGAAGAAAAAATCTGATAAGGATGATGAATCCTTTGCTAAGAAGGTTCGTTCTGTGCAGATTGTCTTTGTTGGCGAGCCGGGGGCGTCGGGTATATTCGACATCCAGCGATTGGCTCCCTATGTCCGTTGGGAAATGTGGTGGAGCAAGACTCATGGAGATCGCGTAAATACAGGTTTTGAAGAAGGTGACGCGGGTACTTCTGGTAAATTGACTCTTTTCGGAAGTCTTGCTGAAGATGATGTTGTTTATACTGACAGAGGTCTTAAAGGTAATGTTGTTTTTGATGATTCCAAATCAAATCCCGATGTGGGTATTCAGTTTCTTGTTGCTGGGAAAACGACTGAAAATGGCTCGGAAGTGATTCATTCGGCGGACGTGACCACCAAATGGAAGGGGATTTGTCTGGAGTATGAATCCCAGATGGATATCGAAATGCAGCTTGTTCCCGAGAATGCTGGTGTAGATAACATTCTCAAGTTGACCTTCGCCAAAAATGATAATGCATCCGTTGGCGCTTCTGATGGGGGGGAGGGAGTTAGCAACATGGAAACTGTATGTTACGAATTCGCGGATGTGCCAAATGCAAATAGAGTTTTAAATAACTTAACTACCGTCCGTTTGAAATTTGTCAAGGAAAATAATTCTGGCACGAGGTTTTATATTAAACGAATAAGTTACTTGTTACCGGAAAATCTTTCTGTTCGGGACGTGGGCGAATACAAAGAAATCGTTCCTACGGTGTCATCTACTTATAAGTCCGGGAAAAGTTTCTTGTGGAATGGCGCTGTTGATGGGGACCGTGTGAATCTCGGCATTGCTAATGCGACATCTGGTGGAATTTGGACTAATTCTCCCGAAGAAACGGGGGCGTATGATTTCAATTTCCCCAACGATGTGGTTGCAGACTCTAGCGGAAATGTCATTCCATCCTTGGTGAACAAGTATCATAAGTTCAAGGCTTACGTGAAGTTTTCGGGTGGTATAATCCTCGTTGGCGACTCCATTGTTTTCGTGAACGGTTTGGATGATGCGACCTTAGGTAACCTTGCGTATATCGGCTTTAACACGGTCAGCTCAAATCAGGAGCCGGCAGATATCAGCGCCTGGGGTGGTTTTTGCGTACATTATAGTACATATAATTCTCTTAGGATAGCTATCGTCACCGATGCTTCTGCAAATAAATACTGGTATGCTGACGTTGATTATTCGAATGATATGACTTGGGGCAAAGTTTCCTGGAACGCGTTCAAGAATATTGAAAAGGGGTCCAGTGAAAAAATTGAAGATGTTCTGGGAAAAGTGACCGCAGTTCAACTTCAGTTCGATGAAGGGGAAACTGTTGTTGATAAGTTTGGCTCTTACGATCAATGCGGTAAGTGATAATATGAATTGTTAATATGGAAGAGGAGGAAGGAAGCCACGAGAAATCGTGGCTTTTTTAGTTGTACGAGGACAAGATAAGAAAACGACACCGGTTGATCGGTGCCGTTTTTGGTATATAGAAATGCAAAGGTTTAGACTTTGTCCAAAGCTTGCGTCAAGTCGGCAATGATGTCTTCGACATTTTCGATACCGACGCTGAAGCGGATCAAGTCCGGTGCAACGCCTGCTTCGATGAGCTGTTCGTCGCTGAGCTGGCGGTGCGTGTGGCTTGCCGGGTGCAGCACGCAGCTGCGGGCGTCGGCCACGTGGGTCACGATGCAAATCATCTTGAGGCTGTCCATGAACTGGATGGACTTTTCACGGCCGCCCTTGATGCCGAAGGTGAGAACGCCGCACGGGAGGCCACCCTTGAACTGCTTCTGTGCGAGTTCATAGTACTTGTCGCCTTCGAGGCCGGCATAGTTGACCCAAGCCACCTTCGGGTGGTTCTTGAGGAACTTGGCACAGGCGAGAGCATTTTCGCAGTGACGCGGCATGCGGAGGTGCAAGGTTTCGAGACCGACGTTCAGGAGGAATGCGTTCTGCGGAGACTGGATAGAACCGAAATCGCGCATGAGCTGTGCGGTGGCCTTCGTGATGTAAGCACCCTTGCCGAAAGCCTTCGTGTAGGCGAGGCCGTGGTAGCTCGGATCCGGTTCGGTGAGGCCCTTGAAACGGTCATGGTTTGCTTCCCAATCGAAGTTGCCGCTATCGACGATGCAGCCACCGACTGCCATGGCGTGGCCGTCCATGTACTTGGTTGTGGAGTGGGTCACGATGTCAACGCCGAATTCGATCGGACGGCAGAGAATCGGGGTCGGGAAGGTGTTGTCGACAATCATCGGAACGCCGTGCTTGTGGGCGAGATCAGCAAAGCGCTTGAGGTCCAAGACCTTGCCAGCTGGGTTGGCGACTGTTTCGCCGAAGAGGCACTTGGTGTTCGGGCGGAAAGCCTTTTCAATTTCTTCGTCAGAGGCATCCTGATCGACAAACGTGCATTCGATGCCGAGCTTCTTCATCGTGACGGAGAAGAGGTTGCTCGTACCGCCGTAAATGGCGGATGTGCTGATGAAGTGGTCGCCAGCTTCGCAGATGTTGAAAACAGCGTAGAAGTTTGCGGCCTGACCGGAACTCGTGAGCATGGCTGCAACACCACCTTCGAGAGCGGCGATCTTGTTAGCGACAGCGTCGTTGGTCGGGTTCTGCAGACGGGTGTAGAAGTAGCCGGAAGCCTTCAGGTCGAACAAGTCGGCCATGTCATTGGTCGTTTCGTACTTGAAAGTGGTGCTCTGGTAGATGGGGAGAACGCGCGGTTCGCCGTTTTTCGGCTGCCAACCGCCCTGAATGCAAAGAGTTTCGATTTTGGACATTTTGTGGGATCCTTTATAAAATTTTTATGTTGTGTAATATAGTTAGATTCTATAGCATGGTCTATGGAAATGTATTTTGAAAATGGAACTTTTACGAAAAATAAGTTCATTATTAGCTAAAAATTATAGTTGGCGATAGAAAAAATCTATAACAATAATGGAATTTGGCTCTTTAATTTTTTTTATGCTGGATTTGAAAAGATAAACAATGGATAGAATAGGTTGCTTTTTGGAATGGAAGCGAGTTTTTTATTTAAAAAATTAATTTATGTAGAATCTGTGTTTTTTTTGATAATGAGTGTGAAAGTATTTGGTGTCGTTTAGATGATTGAAAAAATGTTTTATGTGATTTTTTTAACGTTTATATGAATGAATAAAATTTTACATATCATGTAATATTAAATGTATTATATTATTGTATGTAAACATTTATATGGGGAGTGATGAATTTATTACTGAGTTTAACAGAACGGTGCAATCTTCGCTGTAGCTATTGTTATTATAGAGAAAGCCAAATAGACCGAATAATGGATATGAGTGATGAAGTGCTAGAAGCAGCACTGCGCGTGGCTTTCGAGCGGACTATTGAACTTAAGCAAAACTTTTTAAATATAACATTTTTTGGCGGTGAACCACTTTTACGAATGGATGCTATAAAAAAAGGTGTAAAGCTAGCAAAATCAATGGTCAAGAATCACCGTAGCGAGTTGCCAAAAGATTTTCAGTTGAGTTTTTTTGTGAATACGAATGGAACGCTTGCGACAGAAGAAATTTTTGATTTTTTGAAAAAAGAAAAAATTCAGATTTTCCTTTCGTTAGATGGCCCAGAAAGAAAGCACAATATATCCCGCAAAAAAGTGAATGGCAAGGGGAGCTTTGGCGACATTGCCAGTAATATCCCGACATTTGTAGAGATGAACGCGACCGTTCTTTCGGTGATTACACGAAAGCATGTGCGGGGCTTGTTCAATTCGGTCAAGTGGATTCTCGATCAAGGTTTTACCAATTTAGTGGCAGCTCCAGATTTCGACGGTCAATGGACTGACGTAGATATGGCCGCCTTATCGCTTGAATACCAAAAAATGGCCTTACTTTGGCTCAAATTTAGAAAGCAGGGCAAGGATGTTTATTTAGGGGCTATTCAAGATAAAATCTCGTATCGGCTGCTTAATGCGCGGCAGAGAGAAAACGGCTGTTCTATATTCAAGGGGGCTATTGGCGTGGCCGCGAATGGCAATGTATTCCCTTGCAGTCGATTCATCACAAGTAAAAAAGACGCTAAGTATGTGCTGGGCAATGTCCTCGACAAGAAAAATCGCATCTTTACAGGGGCGGTCGCGAAAGATATTTGCCATTTTTTAAAGTATGAAAAGCCGGAATGCAAAGGATGTTCAATTCGATATCGTTGCTCTGGCCATGAGTGTGGCTGTACCTCGTATTATACGACAGGTTCAATTTATGGAATCTCTCCAGAAGTGTGCGCCCATGAACGCATGCTGACTTCCATTTGTGATGAAGTCTTGGCGAAACGTCAGTCTTTAGGAGAGCTTTTTTAACAATCAACAAGGAAGGAAAAATGGCGAAAAAAACTACTTCAAAAAAAGCAGAAAAAAAAGTCTCTGCATCTAAAATACGTCCAGTTAAGCCTATACCGGATAGGCCGAGACCGACTGATCCTATAAAGCCGGTTCCGAATTTGCCACCGGTAGATCCGACTCCAATTCCGTTCCCGTTCCCGAATCCTACAATAGGATTGCCGTTTGAAGGGGAAGTTTTCAAACATATGCAGATTATTGCTGAATCGATGAACGCGCTGGGCGAATCAGTCAAGGAAGCTTACAATTTCAAGCCGGTGGTCGTCAAACTCGCGGAAATGCCCAAAATAAAGGGTAAGATAGGTGATGGCAGGAACGGACTTATTCACGAAAAGTGGATGTTTAACATGTTGAAGACCTTCAGCACCAATCTGAACAAGGTTTCGATTGCAATGCAGAAGGATGTCCAAAAGGCTATCAAGGCAAATGCTGCTGCCAAGAAATCGGCCAAGAAGACAAAGAAAAAAGCCTCGAAGACTAAATAAGATATCGCGGTTTTAAAAAGAAGGCTGGCTCGTCTGTGGGCTGGCCTTTTGCATTTGGAATAGAAAGTTTTTCTATCTTTGCGGTTGATGAAATCGATTTCTGCAACACCTTCTCACGGTTTAGCCTTTTGGCATTTGCTCGCGATTGTGACTGTCGCCTTTTGGGGCACGAGTTTCGTGAGCACGAAGGTGCTTTTGAACCACGATTTTTCGGCGGTGCAGATTTTCACGCTGCGTTTTGTGGTGACGTATTTTTTGCTCCTCGCGATTTCGCACAAGCGTTTCCGCTGCGAGAATTGGAAGCACGAATTGATTTTGTTTATTTGCGGACTGACGGGGTGCACACTTTATTTTTGGGCGGAAAATACGGCGCTCTCGATTTCGCCGTCGAGCAACGTGTCGCTCATTGTCTGCACGAATCCGTTGTTGATTATGATTTTTGGTGGTCTTATTTACAAGAGCGAACGCCTTTGCAAACGGCAGATTCTCGGGTGCGTGATTACGTTTATTGGCATGGTGCTTGTGGTGCTGAACGGAAAGTTTATTCTAAAACTTTCGCCCGTGGGTGATTTGCTTGCTTTTGGCTCTGCGTGCATGTGGACTGTTTATTCGTTGATTCTTCGCAAACTCAATGGAATATATTCTACGTTGTTCATGTCTCGCAAGATGTTCTTTTACGGGGCGCTTTCGTCGATTCTTGTAATGCTTACGGAGACGGAAAAGTCTGTACCATGGCAGAATTTTGCAGAACCTGTCGTCGCATTCAATTTCCTTTGCCTTACGGTGTTCTCGTCGCTGTGTGGATATCTCGTGTGGAACAAGGTTCTTGAAAAAATCGGGACCGTCCTCGCAAGCAATTACATTTATGCGATTCCGATGGTGACGATTATTACCGCCGTTATCGCGCTTGGGGAACACATTACGTCGGTTGCCATTGCGGGTGCGGTCGCCATTGTTGCCGGCATGGTGCTTGCAGAATGGAAACACAAGTAAATTGTCCTCGCAGGGAGGGAACCTTGCGGAAAATATTTTTGTTTTATCTATATTAACGAGTAGAATTTATCCCCATTTTAGAATTCATCAAGGAGAAAAGCATGGCAAATGAATTAGACGAGTTGACAGGCCCAGTGAATACGGAAGGTCGCGACATCAACGTCATCGAAAAACAACTTCCTGTGAAAGTCGGTGTGGGTTCGCTCATATTCGAAATCCTTCTTTGGGTGTGCGGAATTATACCTGGCGTTATCTTCTTGTTCATGAAGATTGGCGCAAAAAACTACTTCCAGCAGTTGCAGCAGAAATTACAGAGCGAAGCTTCGCAGATAGACAACTATTTGGAACAGCGCGTGCAGATTTTGCAAAACGTGGCCGGGCTTGTCAATAAGGCTATCGATCTTGACAAGGACGTGATGAAAACGGTCGCCGCATACCGTGGTGGCGTGATGCCCGATGCGGCCCGTAACCAAGTTGCTAATCAACTTGACGCTTCCTTTGCGCGTTTGTTCCCGCAGGTCGAAAATTACCCGGATCTTAAGGCTCACAGCGCCATCGCCGATGCCATGCAGCAGAACAGCTATTTGCAAAAAGAAATCACGGCGGCCCGTGCCCTTTACAACGATACCGTGCTTCAGTGGAATACCGATGTGTTCTCTTGGCCGACCAAGCAGATTGTCGCCGCCCGTGCTCATTACACCACGAGAATCCCGTTTACAGCATCTGCAGCCATCAAGGCTCGTGCAAGAGAAACATTTTTCTAATCGCATGTTAGATTCGGGTTTGTCCATTGATTGAAGACGTCTATAATCCAGTACAAAAGTTCCGTTCGGAGTTCCGCGACAAGTTTAAAGAAGTCGCGGAACAAACTTTTGAAGATTTGCTAAAGCATTCAGGGCTTGATGTCGAAGCTAACAAAGAAATTGTAAATAAAATAAATTCTTTGGAGCAGATTATTGATGCGTTGGAAAAACGCATTGCAAAGCTGAGCTTTTGGCAAGTCGTTCTTTGGCTTATTGTTATTGGCTGCGTTGTAGCAGGAATCTACTGTTATGGCGAAGCCCTCTACCGCTATATTTTGGCTCTTGTTGCAGGAGTTGTGATTTCACTCGTTGTTCTTTTCCGCGTGATAAAGCCTAGAAAAAATTCCGCAAAAAAAGAACTTCAAGAAGAACAAGCGTCCGTCGAGAAAAACAAGGAAATTGCGTGGGAACAAATGCGTCCATTGAACAGATTGTTCGATTGGGATATTACGGTGCGCATGATTTCAAAGACTGTCCCTCGCATACATTTTGACCCGTTTTTTACCAAGGGTCGATTGAGTGATCTTTACGCCCAATTTGGCTGGGATGACTTGTTTAATCAGGATAAATCTGTTCTGTTTACGCATAGCGGTGAAATCAATGGTAATCCGTTCATTCTTGGCCGTACGATGAGCATGCAATGGGGCGAAATGACATATCATGGCTCCAGAAAAATTTCTTATTGGGTGAGGGACGGAAAGAATTCATATAGAAAAACCGAAACGCTTGATGCCGAAGTTGTAAAACCTTATCCTGAATATTTTGTTGAAACATTCCTCATTTATGGATGCGATGCGGCTCCCAATCTCGTTTTCCATCGGAACTGCTCTGGGCTTGCAAATAAAGAAAATACTTTTTGGGGTAAATTGAGCAAGAACGCGGAACGCAAAAAACTAGAAAAGTTCTCTCGTAATCTCGAAGATGAATCGCAATACACCATGATGCCGAATCGCGATTTTGAAACTTTGTTCAATACCATGGACCGTAATAACGAAGTGGAATACCGCTTGCTGTTTACCCCTATCGCGCAAACGCAAATGCTAGAAATCATGCGGAATAAAACGGAAGGCTATGGTGATGATTTTAGTTTTGATAAATTGAATAAAGTGAATTGCGTTAAGGCCATACATTTGGATAATCTTGAACTGGATAACAATCCAGAACGTTACAAAAGCTACAGCGTTGAACAATCCCGTCAAAAATTCATGATGTATAATCAGGAATATTTCAGGGCACTTTATTTTGCTTTTGCTCCGCTCCTTGCAATTCCGCTTTATCAGCAAACCCGTACGCACGAAAATATTTACGGTATAAAAGAAAATTATCGTTCTTGTTTCTGGGAACATGAGGCTATTGCGAATTTTTATGGCGATGAAAAGTTTAAACATCCTGATTGCGTCACGCACTCGATATTAAAGACAACGGAAAGCCGAAACAGCGATGCGACCTCTCAAATTGAAGTGACTGCTTACGGCTATAGGACAGAAGACCGTGTCGAGAGCGTTCGTGTACGCGGAGGTGATGGCCGTAGTTACAATGTTGATGTGCATTGGGATGAGTATCTGCCTGTTTCGCAGACGAGCGGCTTGCGGATTCAAGAAGATATGGCTGGGTTTGAATCCCGCGAAATGGATGCTACGGAACGCGCCGACTATATCAGCAAAAAAGAAGAAACCTTCCGCAATGGGGTTTATCGGCGGTCGATGCTTTCTGGACTGGATTAACGAAATTCCTAGAAGATTGCTATATTTTTCGTTGAATTTGCCTTATGCGGTAAAACGCTGTATCGTTTCGCCAAAGATGCGATATAAGAGAATCCCGTGAAAGCCGGGAACGGTCTCGCCGCTGTAAGGGAGGACGAAACCAGCATAAACCAATGCTTGCCACAAAGGCGGGTGTGAAGGGGCTGGAAGTAGAGCGATCCCCGAGCCAGAAGAACTGTAAGGCATAAAAGACGCTTTGCGTCATAGGTTGTTAAACGGTGCGAAAGACATCGCTTTGCATAGCCACGCGGTTGCGTGGGTGTTTGACTGTGTGCAGTCGCATTTACGGTCCTTTAGGCGTTCGCGTGTGCGCGGTCGTACTGCTTGCAAGCGTTTTTGCTTCGTCCGAAGAATTTATTCAAGACTTGGGTGAATCGTCGGTTTACGAAACGAGCGGTGCTGAAAAGCCGTTGCAAGCGTCTTCGAGTTATGCCGAAGTTTTACCCGAAGCATGGGAAGGCCGCTCGCTTTCGGCGGCAGAGGTTCTGGCGTCGCTTCCGGGCGTGCAATATACGCGTCAGGGCGGAGTCGGGAGTTTTCAGACCGTGAGCATTCGCGGTGTCTCTGCAAAGAACATTGTCGTTTGCATGGACGGAATTCCGCTGAACGATGCTTCGGGCGGTGCTGTCGATTTCGGTTCGATTGACTTGAATCAAATTGAAAAGATTGAAGTTTATAAAGACCGCGTGCCTGCAAAATTTGGCGGTCGCGGAATCGGCGGTGCGATTAATTTTATCACCAAAGGTTCAAAGCCTGCCGAAGCGGTGCTCAATCCGGACGAAAAAAAGTCTGGCCGCATCCTTTTAAGCTATGGAAGCCACAACACGTGGGAAGCTGCGGCTCAGATGCTTTCTCGTTTAACGGACAGCGTCTCGGTAAGTGCGTCATTGTCGGCTCGCCATAGCGACAACGATTACGAATTCAGCAGTCAAAACGGAACGCCTTACAATCCCGATGACGATTTCACGGATAAACGTAAAAATGCAGAATTTACGGAATATTCCGGCCTTGTGAAAGCTCGCGTTCTGCATGAAAATGGCGTATTTTCGACGTTGAATTTTAACTTTAGCCGCTCCGAAGGCGGAAATCCTGGACGCGATGACGCTCAGACGGCGGTGGCGGGCTACAAAGGCGAATTTGCACAAGCGACTTATCGCGCGGAATTGCCGCAGTTGCTGGGCTGGCTTTGGCTGGAATTTTCGCTGACGGGCAAGTTCGAAAAAGCGGTGTCGCATTCTTATTATCCGCTGGATCATTTGGGCTATGATTTGCCGGGAATGCAGGAATATGGCACTGCGGGTTATAGCCTTGTACCAGAAGTTGTTGCGAATTATTCGGGTGAACGATTTGATGCCAATGTGCGTTTGTCTATGGACGCCGCCTATTATGAAAAACGAGGGACTTCGTCGAGTAAATGGAACTTGATGCGCGTGGCGACGAATGTCTCTGGCGATGTGTCCTATGATGTTGTTAAAAACTTTTCTGTTGGTGGTGAAGCGTCGGCATCAATTGTCAAGGACGATGTTCATGGAGGCAAGTTTGTACAGCCGACAACGGCAAAAACATTGAAAACAGAAAATACGCGAAGTGTTTCTTGGACGGGACGTGGATTTGTGCGTTATGATGCGTCGAATTCTCGGTATGGTGGCAGTTTGAGTTTTGGCCGCTTTGCTCGCATGCCGCAGCTGATGGAACTTTATGGCGTTTATCCTGGAATGCTGTCGAATCCGGATTTGAAAGATGAATCGGCGTTGCGTTTTGAGGTCGGTGGCTATTACATGATTCCGAAAAGCAATTCCGCAATTCGTGCAACATATTTTGAAACGCATGTGGATAATGGAATTTATTGGCTTGTGAGTGGAGGTTTTTCGAAACCGGTCAATATCGGTGAATCGCATGTGCGCGGGCTTGAAGCGGAACTCGAAAGCAAACCGAAAAAATGGTTGTCCGTGGTTTTGCGTGCGACATTCCAAAATGCAGAAGACCGGAGCGATGATGCTTATTACAACGGCAACCAACTCCCGAATGAACCGATGCGTTCGTTTTATGCCGAAGCTCGTTTTGATTTGCCATATCATCTTGATTTTACATGGACTTCGGAATACCGCACCAAGATTTATGATGACCGAGCGAATCGCATCAAGCAGCCTGCTGTAGATTTGCACCATTTTTCGCTTGGCTACACACCTTTTGAAAAAACACGACTTGTTTTTGCGCTACGGAACTTGACGGATGAAACGTATAGAAATCCCTATATTCCATTCCCAACTCCGGGGCGAGAATACAAATTAACATTAACCCAGGGGTTTTAAACCCCGCGCAGAATGGGACTTGCAAAACTTGTAATTCACATCGTCTGCGAAAAACATAAAAAGGAACCACTATGAAAAAAATCCTCACACTCCTCGCAGGAACATCGCTTGCATTCTATATGCAGGCATGCTCGGACAGCTCCACTTCTGCCGAAGATGATTTGCTGAAGCCGGGTTCGGTTTATGTATTCGGTTCGGACTATACGTCTGGCGAACTCCGTTGGGTGCTTGATGATGGCATTTCTGACAAGTCGATCCAGTTCAATCAGGACTCCAAGGTGGTCGGTATTGATGGCAACCTTTTTGTTCTTGAAAGACTCAATGCAGACAACCTTGCTCTTGTCGATGTTTCGGAAGATAAGGTGAAGTGGCAGATTGAATTGGACGATGCTTCGAATCCGAGTGATGTCGTAAAGGCCAATAAGGACGAAGTTTGGGTGGCTTTGGAAGGTGCTGCCAAGTTTGTGAAGGTCGCTGTCAAGGATGGCAAGATCACAAAGACCGTTAAAACAAATAAGTTCTCTCATGGCAAGGCAACGACTCCGAATCTCGTTGATTTCGAAGTCAGTGGCGATACTTTGTTCGCTCTCTTCCAGCGTTCTGAAAACTACGCTTATCCGGTTCCGGGCCTTCTCGCTATGTACAAGCTTAGCAACGGCGATCTCCTCGACACGATTAAGCTTGCCAAGAAAAACCCGATGGCTATGGGCTTTGCTAATGGCAAGCTCTATATTGCTTCTCAGGGCGAATACAATGCAGACTACGGAACGGATGCTGATGCTAACCGTGGTATTGAAGTTGTTGACTTTGCTAAGAAGAAGACTTCGATGGTCGTTGACGGCAAGAAGCTTGGCGGTGGTGTCTATGCATTTGCTGTTGACCCGGAAGGCGTTGGCTATGCTGCTGTTTATAAGGCTTGGGGCGATGTTCCCCTGATGAAGGTGGATTTCTCTAAGAAGACTGCTGAAAAGGTTTCTGGCGTGAGCGATGTCGAAGGCTCTCTCTTGTTTGACGACGTTGACGGCGTGCTTTATATTGGCGACCGTGGTTCTAAGGGTGGCCTCTATAAGTATGAAAGTGGCAAGGCTAGCAAGATCGATGCTCCGAAGAAAATGCTTCCGGTTTACGGCATTGCTATTGTGAGATAATTTACTGGATCCCCTCACTCCGTTCGAGGATGACCGATTCAAGGATAACGGGGTGGGGTGACAATGCTTTAATTCGAGGCGGCTATTCCTAGCCGCCTTATTTTGTATATTAAAATAATATTAATGCATCAACATCATGTTTACTTAGTTCGCATTGCTAATTAGATTGGAGATGATTATGAAGAAAATATTTTTGCTATTTGCTGTTTGTCTTTCCTTTTCTTTTGGTAATGACTTTTGCGTTTTTGATGCAAATGGCAATTGTGTATCCAATCTGCACGATATGCGTGAAGCGCAGAATGTATTTAAAGAAAAAAGCTTTAAAAAGCATTATATAGCCTCGAAGGCGAAACCTGTTGCAGGGTTGCGTTCCTATAAATCTGTAAAACCAACGAAATCTAGCGGCCATAAGAGATGGTACGAAGTAGATTGGAATCAAGGAATGATACTTTGTCCTGAAAAAGAATTTAATACGGGTGATGGAATGTGGATTGTAAACGGCTCTGCACGAATGGATTCCAAGAATTGTCTTTATGTAGATGGCTCTCCTTATACAAGGAGTATTCTTGTTCTTTATGCACGAAATCTGAACGATTTAACTGATGCAGACTCTAGCTGGATTCTTGTAAACCAGACTATTGTAAATCTCAAAGGAAAAAAATTCATCGTTTATAAAGGTGTTGGACATACTTATGATAGAAATCTAAAAGATACTTCATACGTGGTTCAAATGAATTACGACTTAATTGTAGATAAAACTGAGTTGCGTGTCCGAGATGCGCTTTGGTTGCGAGAAGGAGAAAAAATTAACGAAAAAGAATCTGTTTTATGTTTCAATGAGGATTATTATCCATCATCGGATTCATTAGAGGTGTTGGATTATCCTTCTCGTTATTATCGTTATTATTTGAGTTTTCGCTCAAAAAAGGACGGGCTTGAAAGTATTCTGAATTGTCCTAAACTGACTCAATGCTCCTATAACAAATCGGCCAATGGCTATAGGCTTCCTTTCTATGACGAATGGTATATTCTTCAAAATGCTGGGCAATCAAAAGTCTTTTCCTGGGGAAACGAATTTATTGAGGATTCGTTAAAAAAATATGCGGATATCCATTGTTTCGAAAAAAAATCTGGTCTTTATCCAGTAAAACAATATGCCCCTAATCAGTATGGCTTGTATGACATTTATGGAAATGCAGAAGAAAAGTATTACGAAGAATTTGATAATGAGTATGTCGCGTTGATTCCTTGTAGTGTATTGAATTTTTATAATCCCGGTAAAGCGTGCCGAGACTTGATTAAATACATGTGCCTTCCTCGCAATACAATAATTACTAACGCAACGTTTAAACAGCCGGCTTTCCAAGGCATGCGCATGGTTCGTAAACTTGAATGATGCCTAAATTATTGGTGTTTTTTTTTTAAAATCTACTATGTGTTTTTAACTGAATTTTGGACTAATTCGAGGCGGCTATTCCTAGCCGCCTTATTTTGTACAGCATCATGCGCGGACTCACGGAGAGGTCGCGGCCTGCGGCACTCATGTTGCCGTCGTGGCGGCGGAGCGCTTCGCTTAGGATTTCGCGTTCGTAGCTGTCCATCAGTGTTGCAAGCGGACTGTTGCCTTCGGGGAGCACGGATGTTCCTGATGTTACGTCGGTTTGCAGCGTGGGTGGCAAGTCGTAAGCGTTGATGCAAACGTCTGTTGTCGCAAGGCACGCGTGCTCGATGCAGTTTTCAAGTTCTCGTACGTTGCCTGGCCAATGGTAACTCATGAGCATGTCGATAGCGGGCGTGCTTAACCGCAAAATTTTCTTGCCGTATTTCAAGTTCATCTTTTCGATGAAGTGGTCCGCCAAAAGCAGAATATCTGTTTTACGTTGTATAAGCTCGGGGAGCGAAATCTGGAAAATGTTCAATCGGTAGTAAAGGTCTTCGCGGAATTTTCCGTTTTGCATCATGGCTTCGAGATTCTTGCCCGTGCTTGCGATCAGGCGTACATTGCTGTGTTGGACGATGTTACTTCCTAAGCGGTTAAAACGTTGGTCTTGAATAAACTGCAAAAGCTTGACTTGCGATGTGAGGGACAAGTCCGCTATTTCGTCTAGAAACAGCGTACCGCCGTTCGCTTGTTCAGCCTTGCCGATGTGGCGGTTGATGGCTCCGGTAAACGCACCGCGTTCAAAACCGAAAAGTTCGCTTTCGAACGAATTTGTCCCTTCTGTGAGGGCGTCGCAGTTGAGGGCTATAAACGGAGAATCTTTACGGTCCGACAGTTCGTGGATGCTCCTTGCGACGTATTCCTTGCCGGTGCCAGCCTTGCCGCGGATAAGCACCGTCGCCGAAGTCGGGGCGATTTGGCGTACGAGCTTGCTCACGTCGCGCATTTCACGCGTGTTTCCGATGAGCTCGCCCGGGATGCCTTCGATGATGTTGCGGATTTTTTTGCACTCGATTTGGTGCTCGATTTCGATGGATTTGAAATTCTGCTTTAAAATGCCTTGAATGCTTTCGAGAAGTTCGCCTCGCTTGCGAACTTTTTGAATTTTCTCGACTATGGCTTCGAAAGTCGTGCTTTCAAGGGCTTCTATATCCATTTTGTTTTTGCAACATCGGGGAAAACTCTATTGCTGCGTCAGGCCGTTTTGGGGCGACCCAACGCAGCTCTAGGAGAGATGAACGTGTTTAATATAGTAATAAATTGCGCTCTTGTTTTACAAAAATGTAATATAATGGTGTAATTTTACAAAAATGTAATAAAACGCACGAAAAAAAACCGCTTTTGTACAGTGCAACGCTCTAAAACCATTGCTAACTTGTAGTTCGTAAAACAAAAAGACAGTGTTTTGCTACTGTGACGAACCTTTAGCCGCATTGTCTCCCCGGATTAATTCCGTGGTCAGTTAACGAATTTTACAACCGATCCCGGAACAAGTCCGGGATGACATTATAGGGTAAAAAATGAACAATAGTCGTAACAAGGCCATTTACGATATCGCAACGGCGCCGGTGAGCGCGGTAATGCCTGC
Organism: Fibrobacter sp.; assembly: GCF_017545445.1. Taxonomy (GTDB): domain Bacteria; phylum Fibrobacterota; class Fibrobacteria; order Fibrobacterales; family Fibrobacteraceae; genus Fibrobacter. Next base: position 32,696 of record NZ_JAFWOM010000078.1, on the reverse strand, counting down.
CGCTCCTGCGAACGTCGATTTTTATGGCGAAGATGTTTTCAATGCCGATGCAATGCGCACGTACCTCCCGAAGGATATCTGCGAGAAATTGCTTGCAACGATTGACGAAGGTGTCGCGCTGGATGCAAGTATTGCTGGCGATGTCGCGCACGCTATGAAGCGCTGGGCTATGGATCGCGGAGCAACACACTTTACGCATTGGTTCCAGCCTTTGACCGGCTCTACTGCCGAAAAGCACGACAGCTTTATTGAACCGTCTGGCGGCAAGGCCATTATGACGTTTAGCGGAAAGAACTTGATTGTCGGTGAACCGGACGCCTCGAGTTTCCCGAGCGGCGGACTCCGTTCTACGTTCGAGGCTCGCGGCTATACCGCTTGGGACCCGACTTCTCCAGCGTTTATCAAGCGTCATGGCAACGGGGCTACTCTTTGCATCCCGACCGCTTTCTGCAGCTACACGGGTGAAGCTCTTGACAAGAAAACGCCGCTTCTCCGTAGTTTGCAAGCGCTTTCGAAATCGACTCGCCGCCTCATGACCTGCTTCAAGGCCGGCCCGAAAAAGACGACGGTTACGCTTGGCGCTGAACAGGAATACTTCCTCATCGACAAAAGATTTTATCTGCAACGCCCGGACTTGTATCAATCCGGTCGCACGATTTTCGGTGCAACTCCTGCAAAGCACCAACAAATGAATGACCATTACTTTGGCAGCATTCCGAGCCGCATCTTGAATTTTATGAACGATGTGGAAAAGGAACTGTGGAAGCTTGGTATTCCGGCAAAGACGCGCCACAACGAAGTGGCTCCGGCTCAGTTCGAGCTTGCTCCGCTCTTTGAAGAAGTGAACCTCGCTTGCGACCATAACATGCTCGTGATGGAAACGCTCCGCAACGTGGCGGACCGCTACGGTCTCGTTTGCTTGTTGCACGAAAAGCCGTTTGCTGGCGTGAACGGTTCTGGCAAGCACAACAACTGGAGCCTTTCTTACGGTAAGGGCAACTTGCTCAATCCGGGTAAGGACCCGCATCAGAATGCCGTGTTCCTCACTGCGATTTGCGCCATCATGTATGCCGTCGATACGCATGCTGATTTGCTCCGCATGACTTGTGCAGGTGCCGGTAACGACCACCGTCTCGGCGCTCACGAAGCCCCTCCGGCGATTATCTCCATTTACTTGGGCGACCAGCTCACAGACGTGATTGAACAGCTCGAACAAGGCGTGCCGAAATCCAGCAAGCAAGCGGGCGCGATGAAGCTCGGTTCCGATATGTTGCCGCCGCTCCCGCGTGACGCTACGGACCGCAACAGAACATCTCCGTTTGCGTTTACAGGGAACAAGTTTGAATTCCGCGCACCAGGCTCTAGCCAAAGCTGCTCTGAACCAAACGTTGTTCTGAATACGATTGTCGCAGAAGCGTTTGACATGATTGCGGAACAGCTCGAAAAGCTTGACGACAAGAATTTCCACACAGGCTTGCAAAAGATTTTGCAAAAGATTGTGAAGGAACACAAGCGCATTTTGTACAACGGAAACGGCTACACCGAAGACTGGGTGAAGGAAGCGGAAAAGCGCGGCCTCCCGAACATCCGCACATCCATGGAAGCGCTCAAGGCTTTGACGAAAGAAGAAAACATCGCTCTCTTCGAAAAGTATGGCGTGATGAACCGTGCCGAAATGATTTCCCGTTACGAAGTGAACAGCGAAGATTACCACAAGCGTATTCATATCGAAGGCGAAATCGCGCGCGACATGGCAAAGAACATTATCTTGCCGAAAGTCGTCGAAGCTTATTCCAATGCGCTCAAGACAAACGAAATGGCTTTGAATCAAGGATTCCCGGGACTTGACGGTTACGCGAAATCGCTTGGCGAAGGCATGAACCGCTTGATTGCTGCGATTGGCGTGATGGAAAAATCGCTAGATGGACTCCACGAAGGCATTGTCGATGCGATTGCCGCCCTCCGTAAGGAAGTCGATGGCCTCGAAAAGCTTGTCTCCGACGAACTCTGGCCCCTGCCGAAGTATCGCGAGATGCTTTTCATCTATTGATGAAAAGCATGGCTTCCCGTCGAAGGTGGGAAGCCTATATGCACATTTATATATTAGACGAAAGAACGGTGCTGCGCTCCTACAGACGAGATATACAACACTTGGGGGCTTTGCCCCTTAGTGGATGTTATCCACTTTGTGGAGACGAAAGAATAGTTTCTGTTTGTCTGATTTAAAATTTAAAAAGTCGCAGGTTTAATGCCTCGCGACTTTTTTTGTGTTATGCACGCTCGTCATCCTGGAGCTGTCATTGCGTTTACGCATGACTTGTTCGCCTTGGATATAGAAACATGCAAGCATGTTTCTGCATCACTCGGCTCTGCTGTCATTCTCGACCGAAGGGAGGGAATCCATTATTTCTTGTATCTGCATTATCGACGGAATCCAGTTATTTCTTTCTCAAACTTGCAATCGCGAACACAAGCGAGACTGCAATTCCAATGTGGGGGAGATAGGCCGAGCTTTGAATTTTGGCGGTGGAGGCAAGAATTGCGGGGATGAGCCCGAAGAGCCCGCCAACGATAACGCCTGCATACCAAAGATTTTTCTTGATGTTGAACTTTTTATGGGTGATAATCGCAACGGCGAGTGGGGCGACAATTCCCGGCGTATAGACAGAATAGGCCATCGTCAAAAGCCCGATGATATCTTTGCCCTGGAGCGCAAGGTAGGTCGCGATGATGCCGATGGCGACAACGAGCAGGCGGACTACGGAAATGCGGCGCGTATTCAGAATGTCGCTCCCGAAAATGGCTGCGGAGTTGATGAGACATGTGTCTGCTGACGAAAGCAGTGCAGACAAAAGTCCGACGGATAGGAGCGCTGCAAGCGGAAGCGGGAGCACGCCGGAGGCGAGGCGGAACAAAGGATTCATGGTAGAGCCGGAGGCGGCATCCGGCGAGTAAGTCGCAGCCCACATGCCGAGCAGAACGATAACCACGCTAAAGACAAGGATGGCGAAACTCCCGACGATAACGGCTTTTCGTGCGGATGAAGAATCTTTGGCGACGAGGTTTCTTGAAATTACGTCGGGGCCGAGGAAGTACGCTCCACCAACGGTGAATAGCATCATGGCTAAATCGGCGAAGCCGAATTTTTCGTTTAATAGCGAGAAATTGCCGAAAGTCGCGAGGCCTGCGTTGCCTGCTGACGAACTGTTGACGGCGAGATTGTCTGCCGCGTTTTCGATCCCAGAAAATCCGCCGAACAAGTAAATTGCGGCAGCGAAAAATCCAAGTGTCAAAATTCCAAATTGCAGTGCATCGGTGCGAACAACTGAAAGTTGCCCGCCTAAAAGCGTATAGACGATGACGATGATTGCTGTGATCAGAACGGATTGTGTGCCTGCATCGTGGCCTAATACCAGCCCGATGAATCCGGCAACTGCGGCGAATTGTGCAGCGATAATTCCAATCCATGAGACTGCGATGATGAACGCGACTAACTTTCTTCCTGTTTTCCCGACGGTCTTTTCTGCAATTTCGGGGAGAGTTCGTACGTCAAGGTCGTGAACCGGTTTGCTTAAGAACGCGGCTTGAAACCAGAACCCAATAGCGCCAACACCGAGCCACCAGAATGCGGCAAAACCAATGCTTTCGGCACGTGCTGCAATGCCCACCGTTGCGGATGCTCCAAGGACAGTTGCCATGAGGCTCATGAAAACGAACGGTGAACTTTGCTTACGGCCTGCAACAACGTAATCGTCAAAGTTCTTGACCTTGAATAAGTCGCGGACGCAAATGAATCCAAGGACGAGAAAGTAAATGATGAGAAGTTTCATAATTGCTCAAATATCGACTCTCCAACCTTAGTCGGGCATGGCATACTTGTTTTTACAATTTAAAAGTTAGAAATTTTACAGATTGCCGTATTCGCCGATTTCTGGCACGAGCGTTCCCGCTTTCATGTGATAGACGCGGTTGCTGTAGCCGAAAGCGTTTTTGTCGTGCGTAGCGACGACAACTGAGACTCCTGTCCGTGCAAGCCTTGCAAAAAGGCTATAGACTTTGCGGCTGTTTTCTTCGTCGAGATTGCTGGTCGGCTCATCTGCGATAATTAGGTCAGGCTTGTTGGCGAGTGCCCTTGCGATGGCGACACGACGCAATTCGCCGCCAGACAAATTTTGCGGGTATTCGTTTGCCAAGTGTGCAATGCCAAGCTTGTTCAGTAGTGCGCCGATGTGGCCCTTATCAATTTTCTTGTTGTATAAAGTTGAAGATAAGGTAATGTTTTCGGCGACTGTGAATGCGGAAAGGCTTGCTGTATTTTGCGGAATGTAACCTATGCGCTCGTTTCGCAGTTGGGCGAGTTCTTCGTCGCTGAGTGAAAAAATCAGTTGCCCGTCAATTTCGACAGTCCCGGATGTGGGGGCAGTAACGCCAGCAAGTGCGTTCAATAGTGTACTTTTGCCGCTTCCCGATTCTCCGAAGATGACCGTGAAATCGCCGGACCATGCGAAGAATTCTGCATTGCTTACTGCATTGAATTTTAGTCCGCGTCGTGTGTATTCTTTTGTTATGTTGTTTCCGTTAAGTATCATTAGGCGTCCTCCTTTAATGCCGTATAGACATCAATTCTTTCGACTTTTTTGGCGATACGGTATGATGCTCCTATGCCTGCAATGGCGGGGATGAACAATGCTCCGATAATCGTTAAGAGTATGGCAGATGTGTTGGGGAGCGTGAAGGGAATTTGCAAGTTCTCTTGTATTAAAAAGCGGAACGAGACGATGGCGACAGCACCGAAAAGCGTTCCCGCAAAAGCTCCGCTACCGCTTGCGATTAGCGATTCTCCAAGGACAATGCCCGTAAGCTTTTTACGTGTCGCCCCGATGATGAGAAGTGTCGCAAATTCGCGCTTGCGTTCGTTTGTTGAAACCGAGAATGCGATAGAGACTGCGGCGATCACGACAATCAAGAAAAATCCAGCGATAATCCAGACTGCGATTTTAAAGGATTTTGCCGTCGTGATAAAGCTATCGAATATGTTCCTGCGTGAAATGACTTGCAAGTCGCTGAATTGTTCGTGAATAGCTTGCGAAATTTTTTCGAAGTCGGCTCCTTTTTCGAGGTTTGCAAGAATTGTGGAAGGTTCCCCTTCGGAAGAAAAATTGTAACCCTTGCTAGCGGCGGCTAGGCGGAGCAATTCGATTGTTTCGATGTCCGCGAATATCGCTTGGTCTAGCTTGTTGCCGAGCGGTTCAAGCGTTCCGACAACTGTAAATTCTTTGTCGAAGAACTTAATTTTTCCACTTTTTTCGACTTCAATATCGCTCCCGGCGATGACGTAACCTGGCTTGAATTCGTTCTTGTATGTTTTGCGAATCCATGGCTTGATGGTAAAATCTGTTTTGGAATCGAATCCGATGATGTTGACTTTTTTATCGCAGCAGCTTGCGCTCAGCGTCGTGAAGAAAAATTGTGGTGATGCAACGCTCACTCCCGGCTGTTTTCGGGTAAATTCTAAAACTTCGCGAGGAAGCGTGCGGTGGCTCAATTCGCCTTGCAAAAGAATGGACTGGTCTTCGACTTCGCCGCCGTATGGAACGATGAGTACGTCTGCCCCCATGCGTGAGGATAACTGTTCTAATCCGGCGTCAAGGCTTTTTGAAAAAATGACGCTGGAAAGAAGCGTTGCCGAAGCGATGGCTGTCAAAATTACAAGGCCAAGGCTTCGAACGGGGTGGCTCCAAAAGTTGGTGTATATAATTTTAAGCGTTGTATGTTTCATTAGTAAAATCCTCCGAATCAAAGTTGCGACTTGCCAAGAATGCAATGTTTGCAACGCTAAAGAGTGCGATAACGATTCCAACCAGCTGAAGAACTGGGGATGATATTGAATGACAGTGCATGTGCGGATGCGAACAAACTCCCACGATGACTGTAGGAACTAGGGATGTAATGACTCCAAGAACAATTACGGCGTAGGTTAAAGCTTTATGAGCCTTTGGCCACAACAGATAAGCGATGCCGACAAGTGCAATTGTAATACCTACAAAGCCGTCAACGATGGAGGTGTAATGGCATCGCATAAAGACGCCTTCCATATGCTTGCAAAAAGGAAGCAAAACAAATGAAAGTAACGAAACGGTGGTGCCGAGTACAACTGTTATAGATCCAAAAAATAATCCGTTTATCATAAATACCTCCTTGTCATTGTTCGATGCCAAATATAGAAGGCGTTTATGAGTTTGTCCAATACTTTATTTTTAAGGGTTGTTATAGAAAATTTCTATATAAAAAACGCCCATCGATGATGGGCGTGGTGACAACAGAATTATGCGTAATGGTTATGTGTTCGGATTATGCTGAGCGGTATATTCCTTCAAATATTCTTCCATCTCGCGGATGTAAATGCGGCAAATGGTGCTGAGCATAAAGTTTTTCTTCACGATGTAACCGATTTCCATTGAACGGTCGTCTTCGCCTTTCGCGTCCTTGAACGGTACGGCAACGTAATCGGAACCGTTGATTTCTTCGCTAATGATGCCGGAGCAAAGCGTGTAGCCGTTGAGGCCTACCATCAAATTCAGCATTGTTGCGCGGTCGTTCGCTTTGATGGTCTTGTGATACTCATTTGTACTTAAAATTTCTTCGGCGAAGTAGTAGTTGCCGCTTTCACCCTGTTCAAAAGAAAGGCACGGGTATTGCGAAAGATCTTCGAGGTTGACAAACGGCTTGTTGGCAAGCGGATTGTTTTTCCACATGTAGGCGTAAGCTTTGCAATCAATTAATTTCTGGAAAACGAGATCGTGTTCCTTGAGCAAATACGTAATGTATTTGCGGTTGAAGTCGCTCAAGTAGATAATGCCGATTTCACTGCGGAGGCTTGTCACATCGTCAATAACTTCTTTTGTCTTTGTTTCGCGAATCGCGAATTCATAATCGTCGATGTTGAATTTTTTGGCCATGTTCACAAAGGATTTGACGGCAAAAGAATAGTGCTGTGTCGAAACTGCGAAACGCTTCTTCTTCTGTTCTTCCTTGCTGTAGCGTTCCAAAACGGACTCGTAATGGTTATAGAGTTCGTTCGCACGTGCGATGAATTCTTCGCCTTCGGCGTGAGTGTTACTCCGCGACTCGTGCGGTTGAAAATCGTGATACCGATTTCGTCTTCGAGATCGTGGATGGCTGTCGTCAAAGAAGGCTGGGAAATGAATAAAGATTCGGCGGCCTTGTTGAAGGAACCGACTTTAGAGATTCCGATGGCGTAGCGTAATTGTTGTAATGTCATGGTTGTTTAATCCCTAAAATTAATGTGAACTTTGCGACTTTGTGAAAATATAAAAATTTTTCCGGTCAAATCCTATATGTGTTATAGGAATATTAAAATTAGAAGAAACCCTCAGGTGGATTCTAGGCTTCCTGAGGGCTTCTCGTTGTGCGTTGATTATGAATCGAACGCAGTTTTTAATCTGTTGAGAGCCTCTGCCAGAATACTTCGGGGACAAGCGAGGTTGAGCCGCTGGAACCCTTCTCCGGTCTTGCCGAAAAGAATTCCGTTGTTGAGCCACAGTCGAGCCTTGTTTCGGATGCGTTCTTGGATTTCGTCTGATGAAAGTCCGGTGCCGTTAAAGTCTAGCCATGCGAGGTAGGTTGCTTCCATGGGGACAAGCTTGATTCCTTTTAAATTTTCTTTAATAAATTTATCTGTAAATTCGATGTTGCCTTTGATGTATTTGAGGAGCGCATCTAGCCAAACTTCGCCCTTGCTGTATGCGGCCTGAGCGGATACAATTCCTTGTATGCTGACGTCGGTGTAACCTGTAGCGATGATTTGCTTGCGAAATGCACGACGTAGCTTTTGGTTTTTGATGATGGCGTTTGCGATTTGAACTCCTGCCAAGTTGAACGTTTTTGTTGGCGCAGTGACGATGATGGAATTGTCGACGAAAGCTTCGCTTATCGAACCGAATACGGTGTGCGTCCCTTCAAAGATAAAATCACTGTGAATTTCATCGCTTACGACAATGACATTGTGCTTGAGACAAATCTCTCCGATTCGTGAAAGTTCTTCGCGAGTCCATACGCGGCAAACGGGATTATGCGGGCTACAAAGTAAGAATAGTTTTATGTTATTCTCTAAAATTTTTTTTTCGAAATCTTCGAAGTCGATATGATAACGACCGTCATCGCCATAGACGAGATCATTGCTGACGACGACTCGATTGTTATTGCGGATGACATCGGCGAAGTGCATATAGACGGGCTCTTGAATGAGCACGGCATCGCTTTCGTTCGAGAAAGTCTTTATAGCTGTAGCGACACCGAACATGACTCCGGGTATTTTGACAATCCACTTGGAGTCTTCAATGTTGTAATTATGGCGACGGCGGTAAAAATCTTGAATCGCCTCGAAATAGTCGCTCTTGGGTTCGCTATATCCAAAAATGCCATGTTGCGCGACTTCGATCAGTGCGTCTTGAATAAATGAAGATGTCTTGAAATCCATGTCGGCAACCCATAGCGGGAGCAAGCCGTATGGATCTTCGCCTGCTTTTACAGCACGGCACTCTACGGCAAAATCGTATTTGAGCGAGTGGGTGTGGCGTCGCTCATTGACGATGTCAAAATCTAAATTTCTTTCTTCCGTATGAATATTAAGCATCGCGATCAAATATAGAAGACCGCTATAGTTTTGTCCAATACATTATTTCTAGCACGTTTTATAGTTTTTGTCTATAATCATCTTCCCTATTATACTCCGGCGTTTAAATAGATTCCATCATAGAAACCATCATCCTAGAACCAGTTATCCTAGAGCTAAAGGCGATAGGACTCATAATCTCTTTAATTAATTTATGTGAAAACATCGTTTTCACCTCTGCAATAGGTTTTCACTGAATACTATTATAAAAAGCATCTATAACAACGTCAAAAAAAAGAATTTTTAAGACGAAATGGGCTTAAAAAGTATTGGAAAGAGTTGACGCGTATTCTAAAATTGGTCAAACCCTAGTATTTTTGTAGACTATTTAAATCTAAGGAGGCTCACTTCTATGGCAAAAAAATTACGTCAAATCGCTATTTATGGAAAAGGCGGCATCGGCAAATCCACTACAACACAGAACTTGACCGCAGGACTTGTAGAACAAGGTAAACACGTTCTCGTCGTTGGTTGCGACCCCAAAGCGGATTCTACGCGACTCCTGCTCGGCGGCCTCCATCAGAAAACCGTACTCGATACCATTCGCGACAACAAAACCGAAATTCAACTCTCTGACCTTGAAAAGGTCGGCTTCAAGGGCGTTCGCTGTGTGGAATCCGGTGGCCCGGAACCGGGTGTGGGTTGTGCAGGCCGCGGCATCATTACATCCATCAGCATGCTCGAACAGCTCGGCGCTTATACCGAAGATCTTGATTACGTGTTCTATGATGTGTTGGGCGACGTGGTGTGCGGTGGCTTCGCTATGCCGATTCGTGAAGGCAAGGCCAAGGAAATCTACATCGTCGCTTCTGGCGAAATGATGGCACTCTACGCAGCAAACAACATTTGTAAGGGTATCGCAAAATATGCCGAACGCGGCGAAGTGCGCCTCGGCGGTATCATCTGCAACAGCCGTAACGTCGATAACGAACTTGATTTGCTCCGTGCATTCACCAAGGAACTCAACACGCAGCTCATCCAGTATGTGCCGCGCAACAACATCGTGCAGCAGGCCGAAATCCGCAAGAAAACCGTGATTGACTTCGAACCGAATTGCAGCCAAGCTAACGTCTATCGTGAACTCACGAAGAACATCGACAATAACGAACTCTTCACCATCCCGACTCCGATGACGCAAGACCGTTTGGAACAAATTCTCATTGACTACGGCATGATGGAAAAAGACTACTCCATTTAGCACGAACCGGCTGGAGGTAAAAATTCTATGGCATCAACTAATATCAATTTAAATATGACCTCGGTCGAAAACCGCGAATATCGACTGGGTACAATTATCGGTTGGGACGGCAAGGCGAGCGACTTGATCAAGGAATCTGCCTACGACGAACGCAGTGCGAAAAAGCATGGTGGCTGCGCAAGCAAGGGGGCCGGCTGTAAGCTTTGCGAATTGCAATCTCCTCTCAACCAAGAAACCATGTGCTCCAACGCTATTGTCCAGTGCCAGGTGGGCAACCTCACGGACTGCGCTTTGATTGACCATTCTCCGATCGGCTGCAGCGGCGAAAACTCCAAATTCAACCTTTCTATGCATGTGGGCCTCAAGCGTCGCGGAAAGCCGTTGCAGAACACATTGAATATCAGCACCAACCTTAAAGAACAGGACATGGTGTTCGGTGCTTCTGAAAAACTTCGCCAAACGATTCGTGATGCAAAGGAACGCTACAATCCCAAGGCTATTTTCATTGGCATGGCTTGTGCTACCGCTATTATCGGCGAAGACATCGACTCCATCGCCGAAGAAATGGAACCTGAAGTTGGCGTGCCTATAATTCCGCTCCACTGCGAAGGTTTCCGTTCCAAGCATTGGTCCACGGGCTTCGACATTGCATTCCATGGCGTTCTCCGTCAAATCGTGAATCGCCATCCGACCAAAAAGCAAAATGACTTGCTCAATATTGTTGCTCTTTGGGGAACGGACTATTTCTCTGAAATGCTTGCTCCGCTTGGGCTCCGCGTCAACTACCTCTTGGATACAGCTTCTTTCGATGAAATCCGCCAAGCTTCTGAAGCTGTTGCAACCGCTACTTTCTGCGATACTTTGGGTGGCTACATGGCCACCGCACTTGAAGAATCCTTCGGTGTTCCGCAAATCGACGCTCCGCAGCCTTACGGCATCAAGGGTACTGACGAATGGCTCCGCGCCATTGCAAAAGTGGTGGGCAAGGAAAAAGAAGCCGAAGAATACATCGAAAGCGAACATAAGCGTATCGCTCCGAAGCTTGCTGAACTTCGCGAATTTTTCAAGGGCAAAAACGGCATCGTGATGACGGGTTCTGCTTACGCACACGGCCTCATCAGCGTTCTTTCGGAACTTGGAATTGGCCATGATGCAGCTCTCGTTTTCCATCACGATCCCATTTACGATGGTGCTGGAAAGCATCAGGACACCTTGAAGGAACTTGTGGAAACTTACGGCGATATTCCGCACTATACTGTAAGTAAGACTCGCGCCTTCCAGCTTCCGCAGCTTTTGAAGCGTGCCAAGACGGACTTCTTGCTTATTCGCCATCCGGGCCTTGCTTCTGTCGCTGGCCACCTCGGATTCCCGACCCTCACCATGGGCGACGAACATATTCCGGTGGGCTATCAAGGTATTCTCCGCATTGGTGAAATGCTCAAGGGCGTTCTTTCACGTACAAAGTTTAACCAAGTTCTCAAGCGTAATGTAAAACTCCCGTATTCTGATTGGTGGCTTGCTCAGGACGATCCGTTCTATTTGACGCATCACCCAGAAGCACTTAACGACCTTCCTGAACCGAGAAATCTCAAGTTCAGCAAAGGCAAAGAATCTAATTCAGAAAACGCATAATAAGGGAGATTTCGAAAATGTCAGAAGCACTTAAAACAAAGAAAAAGAGCAATTCTATTTCGGACCCCCGCTATTCTTGCGCAGTTGGTGCGTCCAATACGGTTGTCGGCATCAAGGGCGCAGTTCCTATAGCCAACTGCTCTCCGGGTTGCCAGCTAAAGCAAACCGCATTCCTCACTTTTGAAAACGGCTTCCAGGGCAGCATTTTTGCTGGTGCCGGTAACATGCCGAGCGCAAACTCTACCGAAAACGACATCGTGTTCGGCGGCATCAAGACTTTGGATCAGTTGATTAAGTCAACGCTCAAAGTTTTCGATGGCGACCTCTATGTTGTTCTCACGGGTTGCGTGGGCGGCCTCATTGGTGATGACGTCCCGAGCTTGGTGAATGAATATCGTGATTTGGGTTACCCGATTGTGGCTGTGGATACCGCAGGCTTCAAGGGCAATAACCTTTTCGGTCACGAAGAAGTGGTGAACGCCATTGTCGATCAGTTCGTGGGTGATTATAAGGGCGAACGCAAGAAGGGCCTTGTCAACCTTTGGTTTGAAGTTCCGTATTACAACCAGAACTGGCGTGGCGATTATCAGGAACTTGCCCGTATTCTCCGTGGCGCAGGCTTTGAAGTGAATGTGCTCTTTGGACCTGAAAATAATGGTGTCAAGGACTGGTTACGCATTCCGGAAGCCCAGTTCAACTTGGTGGTTTCTCCGTGGGTTGGCGTGAGAAACGCTGAACACCTTGAGAAAAAATACGGCCAGCCGTTCCTCCATATTCCTGAAATTCCTATCGGTGCCGAAGCGACTGCTGCATTTATCCGCAAGGTCGTTGATTTTGCCGGAATCGATAAGGAACAGAGCGAAAAGTTCATTGAACAAGAAAACGGTATCTATTACTATTACCTGGAACATTTCTCCGAATTCTTCGCTGAATACTGGTATGGTATGCCGAGCGAATTTGCAATTACCGCTGATTCCGCTTACACGCTTGCCTACACCAAGTTCCTTGCCGACCAAATCGGCCTTATTCCGCGCAAGGCGATTATCACGGACGATCCTCCGCAGAAATTCCGCAAGGGAATTGAAGAGGCGTTCCATAACATCAGCGAAGGTGTCGATGTTGAAGTGGAATTCGAAGAAGATGGCTACTTGATTGAAAAAGCAATTAAGGAAGTTGATTTCTCTTCTGGTAAGCCGTTAATTCTTGCTTCTTCTTGGGAAATCAATCTTGCTAACGATAAGGGCGCTTTGTTCTTTGAAATTACACCTCCGTCTAGCGAAACTTTGATTATCAATCGTAGTTTTGTTGGGTATAAGGGTGCGCTTAATTTGCTTGAAAAAATCTATAGCGCATCTGTTGGCGGAAAGTAATTTCAAAGTTTCTTCACCAACATTAACAAAAGTGCCGACTGAAAATTATTCAGCCGGCATTTCTTATTTGGAATCATGGAAATGCAATCAATTTCATTGTAACACCTTGCATGTCATGCCCGACTTGATCGGGTATCTCCTTTTTTATAATGCTCGTATGATAAACTCCGGCGGGAATCTATTGTACATGTATAGGCTACTGCTATTTGAGCTTGTTTTGTATAGCTATACTTTATATGTAAACAATTTTCTTATATCTTGTGATAAAAATAAAGTATTTTACAAATCGATTTTTCTTTTCTAATTTATGCAGCGAAATCGAGAACATTGTGTTCCGAACCTTTAACAAATCAACACGAGGATACCTATATGTGTTGTAACATCAATCTCTCCAATAACTAAGCCGAAGCCTTTTTGGAAAGGCTCTCGCACAATTCCATTAGCACGCAGAATAAATCTCTGCGCGGTTACCAAACTCATATCAAAAAATTAGGAGATTATCCATGAATTTCACAACGAAAAAATTAGCTGCAACTGCTATTCTTTTATCTTCAATTTCGGCTTTTTCTGCAGAACCCATTTCTGTTACGACAAAATCTGGAGTGACTGCAACCCTTTACGGTTTTGCATCTCTCAATGCCGCCTACGAAGATTCCAAAAGCAACAACGGCAATTTTGCGAACTTCGTCGCCGTCTCTGACCTCACCAACAAAAATGATGGCGGCTGGCATTTCACGCCGAACTTGACGCGAATCGGCCTCAACCTTTCAAGCGGTAGCGATTCTACGTTCTTCAAGGCAAACGGTAAAATCGAAGTCGATTTCTACGGTGGCGGCTCCGGCAACGCACCTGTCCCACGCCTCCGTCATGGCTACGGCGAAATTTCTTTTGGCAACTCCGGCTTCTCCATTTTGGGCGGCCAGACTTGGGATTTGATTTCTCCGCTCGTGACTCCGACGCTTAACGCAGGCGTTCTCAACAACTCGGGCGACGCGGGCCTTCGCAGGGCTCAGCTGAGGCTCACCGAAAAAATCCCTGTTGCTGGAGGCTCCTTGGATATTGCGGCAGCTGTTGTTCGCACTATCGGCGAAAATCAACCTTACAACACCTCTTCTGCCTCAGAGACCGGTGTCGATGCAAATATTCCCACGTTCCAGGGACGCATCGGCATTTCGGTTCCTCTGTGGGTAGAAAACAAAAAGTTCGGCTTGGGAGTTTCCGGTCACTACGGTCAAGAAGAAATTGACCTTGACGATACTGGTCGCACCAAGGATATTCCCACATGGTCTGTCAATGTCGATTTGACGCTCCCCATCGTTTCTGCCGTCACGCTTCTTGGCGAATGGTTCATCGGTGCAAACCTTGATACGTACGCCGCCGGCATTGGACGCGGATTTGTTTCCGATAAAGAAAATCCCAAAAGCGTGAAAAGCATTGGAGCTGTTGGTGGTTGGGTCGCATTGCAGACGAAGTTTATTCAAGAACTAGCATTTAATGTAGGTGCCGGGTTTGACAAATTGGATCGCGATGACATCAAGAAAGTAGGCGGACGCGAACAAAACCTTTCCATTTTCGCAAATACCACCTACAACTTGACAAGCGCATTCTCGCTTGGATTCGAATATCTTCACGTTCAGACGGATTACCGAACTGCTAATACGGTAAAAGAAGCATACTTGAACCGTTACCAACTTTCTGCAACTTACGGTTTCTAATAAAGGAGTAATTCACAATGATTCAGACTCAAATTGCTAATAAATTGCACATTCGAATTGCTACAGCGATTCTATTTGCTTTTGCCTGCGTCACCTCTGCCGTGGCCGCTGACAAAATATCCATCGGCTACCTTTCTTCTACGGGCCAGGGAAAATTCTTCATCGCAAAAGATGCGGGCATTTTCAAGAAAAATGGCCTTGACGTGGAATTGGTGGAATTCTCGAATTCTGGCGATGGCATAGCTGCCGTTCGTGCGGGAAAGCTTGACGCTGGTGCATTTGGTTCTCTCGCTCCGCTCATCCATGTTTCGCAGGGTGCTGATATTCGCGTTATTGGCGGCCTCATGGGTGGCGACCAGGCTGTAATTACCCGCAAGGAAAATGCCGGTTCTGTCAAAAAGTTGAGCGACCTCAAGGGAAAGAAAATCGCTACAATCCGCTTGGGAACAGCTGACGCCATTGTCCGCGGAGGTCTCAAGAAAGAAGGTATCGATTGGCGTAAGGATGTCACCATTGTAGAACTCAAGAACCCGCCTGCAGTTATCGAGGCCGTAAAGAACGGAAGCGTTTATGCTGGCGTTACTTGGGGCCCGCACGACCTCCGTGCCGAAGAAGCAGGCCTCTCCGTAGTGCTCCGCAGCAAGGACATCAATCCCGGCCACATCTGCTGCCGTCTAATTGCCTCGCTCCGCAAACTCGAAGGTCGCGATGACATTTACAAACGTTTAGTCAAGTCGCTTATTGAAGCCGAAGAACTTGTTGCAAATGACCACCAAAAGAGCGTGGAAATTATCGCCAAGTGGATCAAGCTTGATACGGCTCTCGTGAACAAGGCGTTTTACAGCGGATACGTCACGCAGGATACCGACCCCAATGTAAAAGGTGTCGAATTCTTCTGGGATTTCTTGAAGGATGCTGAATTCATCAAATCCGATAAGAAGGTCTCTCAATACGTTCTCACGAACTACTACCGTGACGCCCTCGCAGAACTGCGTAAGCAAAATCCCAAATCTGAATTCTACGCACAAGCCGAAAAAATATTCAGGTCCAGAAATTAAAGGTAAATTAACATGAAACAAAAGCAAAGTGGTTTTGAAGCGACTAATCTTGGATTTTCATACGATGGTAAACCCATTTTAAAAGACATCAATCTAAAAATAAATCAGGGAGAGTTTGTTTGTCTTTTGGGTGAAAGCGGTAGTGGCAAGACCACTTTGCTCAACCTTCTCGCTGGCCTCACGAAGCCAAGTGAAGGGCATGTATATTGGAATGGGAAAGAAATTGAAAAGCCTTCCTCGGAAAGGAGCGTAGTCTTTCAGGACTATACTCTTTTCCCTTGGCTTACTCTTCTCAAGAATGTTTCTCTTGCTATTAAAAAAACGAAAAAAGTAAAAAGCAACTATGCAAAACATTTGGCCGAAGAGTATTTGAATTTGGTGGGGCTTTCGGGGAGCCTTTACAAATATCCCTTTGAACTTTCGGGCGGCATGCGTCAACGCGGTGCTATTGCTAGAGCGTTGAGCGTCGGTGCAGACGCCCTTCTTTTGGATGAACCCTTCGGAGCTCTTGACCCCATAAATCGTGCAAGTCTCCAGGATTTGGTCCTTGAACTTTGCCGCGGCTCCAAAGATCGCGCAATCACAACTTTATTCGTAACTCATGACATCCGCGAAGCGGTTTATCTTGGCAGCAGAATTATTGTGCTGGGTTCTACTCCTGGCCGCATTATTGCTGATATTCCGTTGGATTTTCCGGTGAAGAAAAGTCGTAGCGAATGGTTCCGCAACGAAAAAGTTCAACAAACGATTGCCGCCATCGAAGAGGCTTATCACAAAGATATTCTTGAAAAACTTGGTCATGTTGTGCAGGGAGGTGCAAGCATATGAGAATTTTTATAAAGTATCTGTCTAAATTTTCGGGAGTACTCTTTCTTCTGCTTTTGCTTGGAATCTGGACTCTCATCAGTTGCGGCCCGGAATGGAGTAGCCAATACTTGTTCCCGTCACCCAAGGCGATTGCAACGGCACTTTTCAATTCTCGCGAGGAACTTTTGCGCAGTGCGTGGTCGTCGCTTTTGAAGCTCGTCCCTGCTTATTTCGCGGCTGCGGTTGCTGGCATTTCCATCGGGATTGTTTCAGGATCGGTTCCGTGGGTTAGCAATATGCTCAAACCCATTTCGCGGTTCGCAGCACCCATTCCACCGAACGTCTATATTCCCTATGCGATTGCAATTTTGCCGACATTTTACTTGTCCTCTACTTTCATCATTTTCATTGCCGCCTTTTGGCCAATTTACTTGAATACCGCCGCAGGAGCCGCAGACGTTCCCGAAAAGTACAAGCGGAATGCCGCCATTATCGGCATTGGCAAGTTTGAATACTTGTGGCGAATTGCGTTTGTCGCAAGCCTTCCGTCCATATTTTCTGGGCTTTCCGTAGGCATGGGGCTTTCGTTCATCATGCTCACCGTAGCAGAACTCTTCGGCGAAAATACGGGACTCGGGCATTTCGTACAATTTTACGCGGACTATTCCGATTACCCCAACATGGTCGCCGGAATTTTATGGACAGGCATCGTTGTCCTCGCTATAATGGAACTTTTTGAATTTGTAAAACGCAAAGTGTTATTCTGGACGAAGGCGAATTAATTGATAAAATGAAGAACCTCGATAATGAACCGAGGTTTTCTTTTTTGATTTGCACTTTTATGGAATTGTATAATAATCAAGAATCAGGTCAACCGCACTTGCATCCTTGAGGATTCTGTTTTCGTAGTGCTTTCGACTTATTTGCGCTTGCACCTTCGCTATTCTTTCTTTTTCTTCATATTTCTGTCGATACCAAGCATCCGTCATTAAAGGCGTGCGGTGAACTTCTATTTCGGGCATTGGCTCTGGTTCGTTTCTTTTTTCAAAGTCCTTGAGATCCAGATACGACGAAATCCTTAGGCGATTTTGAGACGACAAACCCATGGCCGTAGCATAGACTTTTGCGTCTTGAATGATTCCGGCACCACGATTAATCCCTATAGAATCAAGATTATCCGGAATATAAGAGAAACCCAAGAAATAAACTCTCTGTGCTTTTTTCAAGAATTCTTGATACTTTTCTTTTTCAGATTCATCGCGATTCAAACGCTTTTCCCAGACCGTTTCCATACCCTTCGCAATTTCTTGATACATACCATTCTCTACAGCACCAAAAGGAATTTTCTCAAGAGGGCCGATGAAACCATTGACATGGTATATTCGCATTTCTTTTATGAAGGAATGAGTGTCTGCATCTGCATATTGTTTGGCGACTTATAATGCGCAATACACCGATTGTCCTATAAAAATACTACCAAGTTACGGCATGCACGACCGGTTCCTATTCATAGACAATATAGCTTACCATTTTGGCGCATCTCTGAAAGATTTAGGCACAAACACATTTTTCTTCAGCAAAGAAGATTTCACATTAGACGAAGTGTTAAAAAAATCTGAGGAAAAACGGCAAATGTTGGAAGCGAACTCCTAGAAATCCTATTTTTCGCACAATTCATCTTTCATCCAGAAATTCCCAGAAGCCTCCATTGGATGGTCCTTGGTGAACTACGATATTTTTCATATTCGCTAAATTTTTCAACACAGCTCTTTTGGTAATTCCTAGTAACCTCGCAATCTGTTCTGTTGTCAACTCAGGATTCTTCCTCAAAATTTTTTCTATTTCAAGCGATGTTTTAGAGCGTTTCTTTGGTGAACTTTTTGGTGAACTTTTTGGTGAACTTTCGGACATATTCAGCACCACGGTGTCACCGCAGCCTTCGTGGACAGGGATGAACAGGTTGATATAGTCGCGTTCGTCATTAGTCTCGATGATTGCTCGTGGCGAGCCGTTCTTTTTTAATTCGCGCTGGATGGTCGGGATACCGGTCGAGCGCCCTTCGGTCAATTCCAGTTCCTTCAAGAAATCGCCAAGACGACGGTTGCGGTAACGTCTGGAAATAAGCCTGTCGCCCGCAGTAATGGCATCTTTGGGAATGGTGCTGTTTGGTCCCGGGAAATTAAGGATGTGAATTCCTTCGGGTTCGATTGAAATTTCTACCGGTTCGTACTGCTGGTAATCGCGGTGGTAAAGTGCGTTTACGACAGCTTCTTCCAAAGCTCGAATGGGATAGTTGAAAAAACGCAGGCTTTCGGGGACATCTTTCTGCTTTATGACATATTCGCGGATGAGCGTGTTCTTCAGATAGGTCAAGGCTCCGTTTACCTGCTGTGGTACGCTTCCGTAAATGGTTGTTTCGCTGAAATTGTCTGGCCCGTTGATGCGCCCTTCTGGGAAAATAACAATGTCGGTCTGTGCGTACTTGAAAAATTTTTCAGGGTGTTCGCAGAACATCATTGCGGCTACATTCTTGAGCATCCTGTTTTCGGTCGGTCCTGTCATCAAGTCCATCTGCTCAAGGGTCCGTTCGAGCGGCTGCGTAAAAAGGTCTTGTTCCAATCTGCTTTTGACCTTTGCTAGGTAATCGCGAAGCAACACCATTGAAATGTCTGCCAAAGTAATGTTCGGATTAGGACGTTCGTCAAAAGGAACGCGGTTTGCCATATCTCGCAACTGATCGAGCGATTCGCCTTTTGCTACGATCGAACTCGTACCTGAGCGGATATAGTAAGCCTTATCGCATTTGCCTTTGAGCGTAACATCGGTAGAAACCGCGTAAGGCCTATTTACGCCACTGGGCACCCAAATAGCAATGACGCTTTTTCCATCAATAGATTCGACGGATGTTCGCGGCAAGTAGTAGGGGTCAATCTTGTTGTTGAAGCCAACCATGTCTTTCAATATTCCATCGATTTTTTCGACTTCAATGCCCACGATAGGTCGTTTTGCCAATCCTTTTTCGTCTTGTTCCACACCGACGAGAATATAGCCTCCGCCAAGGTTGTCGAAATCGTTAGCGAACGCACAAATAGAATGATAAATAGAAGTCGGGTTCCAACCTTTCTTGAACTCGATTCGTTCGCTTTCAATTTTTTGCTTGTTCAGAAGCGTTTCTATATCTACAGGCATTGACATGATATAGATAATATAAATAAAAGCCGATATAGAGTCAAGCCGACCATCAAATGCGATTCTTTTGTTGAATTTTCGCCCCAAAAAAATCCCCTGATGCATTAAACATCAGGGGCTTTTTCTCGAACTATCTGTTAAACAAACTTTTATCTACTCATACAATCCCTTGCTGAAATATCGGTCGCCGCGGTCAGGCGCTACAAAGACAATGTTTCCGCGTGCACCCGAAGCAATCAGCTTCTTGGCCGCCGCGAATGCTGCTCCCGTCGAAGAGCCTGCAAAAATTCCCTCTTTTTGAGCAAGTTCACGGGAGCCGCCAAAGGCGTCATCGTCGTTAATTTTGATAACGCTATCAACAAGCGACATGTCCATGGTATCTGCGATAAAATCATTCCCGATTCCTTCGATATTGTAATCGCCATGTTCGCCGCCACCCATTGTAGAGCCTACAGGGTCGGCGAGTATGCCCCGGATTTTCGGATTGCGGTCCTTGAGAGCCTTGAGAATGCCGCTGTATGTGCCGCCGCTCCCTGCGCCTGCCACAACGTAATCTACATGACCATCGAGATCGTCATAAATTTCCGGTCCCGTTGTTTCGTAATGGGCACGCGGATTCGCCATGTTATGGAATTGCCTAAGCGATATGGAATTCGGAATCTGCTTGAGCAACTCCTCCGCTTTCTTTTCGGCGCCAAGCATCCCTTCTTCACGCGGTGTGTTGATGAGTTCTGCGCCAAGGGCGCGCAGAAGCGTTTGCTTTTCTTGCGAGAATTTGGTTGGCACCACGAAAATCACACGCACGCCACGGTTGAGTGCTGCAAATGCAATTCCAAGTCCAGTGTTGCCTGCGGTCGCTTCGATAATCGTTCCACCGGGTTTGAGCGTCCCTTTGGCGAACGCGTCTTCGACCATGTAAAGCCCTGCGCGGTCCTTGACGCTTCCCGATGGGTTCCATAGTTCAAGCTTTACAAACAAATTTACACCTTCGGGCACTCCGACATGAGTAAGCTTAACAAGCGGAGTTTTTCCAATCAAAGATTGCATCGATTCGTAGTAATGCATATTAAGCCTCCTTGGCCGCGTTAATGGCGTTGTTTACATCTGCGATGATGTCTTCCACTTTTTCGATGCCTACAGACAAGCGAATCAGTCCGTCGGTAATGCCCACTTTTTCGCGAATATCCTTTGGAATAGATGCGTGCGTCATTGTGGCCGGGTGGCATACAAGGCTTTCGACACCACCCAAACTTTCAGCAAGCGACACAAGCGTCAATGCCTTGAAAAATTTCTTGATGTCGTAATTTTCGCGGAGTTCAAACGAAATCATCGCGCCGCCATTTTTAGCTTGCTTCTTGTTGATTTCATAACCTTGTGCGGTCGGGAGTCCCGGATAATAAACGTGCTTTACCGCTTCGTGCTTTTCGAGATAGCGTGCGATGGTTTCGGCATTTTCAGTATGACGGTCCAAACGAACGCCGAGCGTCTTGATGCCACGAATCAAGAGGAAAGAATCAAACGGTCCAAGCACAGCTCCCACCGCATTCTGATTGAATGCGAGGCGTTCTGCAATTTTCTTGTTGTTGGTCACTGCAAGGCCTGCCACTACATCGCTATGACCACCAAGATACTTTGTCGCGCTGTGCACCACGATGTCGGCGCCAAGTTCCAGCGGACGCTGCAAATAAGGCGTCATGAACGTGTTATCGACAATTGTCAAGATATTATGCTTCTTTGCGATTGCTGCAACCCCCGCCAAATCCGTCACCGTAAGGAGCGGGTTCGCCGGGCTTTCGACAAAGAACGCTTTCACATCGGGCGTAATTTTCGATTCGAGCGTTTTTAAATTGGTGGTATCCTCGATGGAATAAGAAATGCCGAGATTCTTGAATACTTTGTCAAGAACGCGGAACGTGCCGCCATAGACGTTACTCGAAATGATGATGCGGTCACCCTGCTTAAAAAGCGAAAGAACCGTCGATGTCGCGGCCATGCCGCTTGCAAACGCAAAACCTGCAACGCCGCCTTCGAGTTCTGCAATCAGCGATTCAAGCGCCGCACGAGTCGGGTTCCCTGTGCGGGAATATTCCCAGCCCGAGTTTTCGCCAAGACCGGATTGCTTGTAGGTGGAAGTCTGATAGATAGGGACATTTACAGCTCCTGTTACCTTGTCACCATCAATGCCGCCGTGAATGAGTTTTGTTTCGATATAATTGGAATTTGACATAAGATAAAAATCTCCTATGACGCTATTAAGAGCTAGCGCCTTTGTAGTTTAAAATTTGTTTGAATAAAAAATCCCGCTACGGAACGTAAAACCGAGCGGGAATCTGTTTAAAAGAATAGCCTAAAAACTAGATGCCCGTTCGACATCGACAACAACACACAAGATTCAAGCTATTGAAAAGAAAATTCATTTTTTATTTCCTATTGTTTTCGTAGGGTTAATTTAGGTAAAAACATTCGCTTTGGCAAGAGATTTGTTTATACTATTTTTCTAAAGCTGGCAATAAAGATTTTCTATAATCACCTTACCGCTGCGACCAATCGCACAGAATCAAAAGCGTTGAGGTGGCCCTTCATAAAATAACGCTGCTGCAACGCTTTTTCACCGAGAAATTCATCAACCTTGAAACCGTTACGTTCAAGTACATCGAAGACTTCACGGTCGCGATAGCCATCCGCCATCGTCTCGCCGCAATCGGCAACGATTTTTTTCAACTGTAAAACAGAATCCGAAAACGCCTCTTTTTGCAGGTAATCAAAGACAATCGAAATTCCCGTCGATGCAATTTCCGAGAACTGACGAATCGTCTCGGCAAATACCGGCAACGGCAAATAATATGAGACGCCCAATATGCTGACAACTGTAGGCTTTTTACGGTCAAAACCATTTTCAACAAGCTTATCTACAATGCGATCCTTGCTGAAATCCACCGCGACAAAATGGACATTCTTCGAAACATTCCATTGGAGTTCACGAATGCGTTTTTTCTTGTAGCTTTGCGTCGGCAACAAATCCAATTCGAAAACTTCGACATTCGGATTTTTATTGCGGAATGAGAACGTATCGACACCCGCTCCGCAAATCACGTATTGAATTTTACCCGATTGCGCTTGAAGTTTCACGCGGTCTTCCGCAAAGCGGCTTCGCGAAAGTACAATTGGGAGGAAATATTTTCGATTGAAAAACTCCACCGAATTTTCCGATTCCTGCGGAAAGCGTTTTAAGATAAAGTTTGAGACTTTATCGTACTCTTCTCGCCCCATAAAGTCCAACGCCAAAAAGTCATTGAAAACGGTATGGTTTGGTTGTGATGAATGCCAGGCACGAGCGAATGCGCACAATTTTGCCGTTAAACTTTCCATTATTTTATTTCCTAAAAATTTTTGAGTTGCGGGCAAAAAGCCCATAAAAAAGCCCGTGCAGGATATCCTTACACGGGCGAGAAAATTATTCAATACCGCAATAAGCGCCCGTCAACATCGGTCGCTCGAACAACAAAATCTGGCAAATTGAATACTCATTTAATTTCCTATTGAATTAGTAGGTATAAATATAAAACCAAAATTATTTTTCGTCAAGTTGTTTTTTTAAATTTTTAGACTGTAATTAAACGCTTTCCGATATCATTGTAATTAGTCATTCTCCGTAGGAGAATCCATACAGTTTATAAACGCAATTAGATCAGTATGGATTCCCTCCCTTCGGTCGAGAATGACAGCAGAGCCGAGTGATGCAGAAACATGCTTGCATGTTTCTATATCCAAGGCGAACAAGTCATGCGTAAACGCAATGACAGTCTATTATGTAATTTAAATATCTAATCGTTAATGATAAATATTTAAACGCTAGAATTCTGCGCCCCCTTAATTTTCGAAAGGCGCTCGGCAATTTTTTTACGGTATATATTTATTTTGCCTATAGCTTCTGCGATGGGGAGCGCGATATCAAAAGCACGTACGTTAAAGCGTGCCAATGATTGAATCGCCTGTGGGCCTAGCTGTTGACAAAGTACATAATCCAAATCTGCAAGATTTTTTGCAGCGGCAAACATCGACGAATGTTCTACCTCTTGCCGCCCGCATGCTCCATCTCCGCACGAGCCATCGCAATGCTCCGGCTTCACGCGGACTTCAACCTTTTCGAATTTTCCGCTCACATCATCGACTTCGTAAATGTCAAAAGCTGCCGCATGTCCAAAATGGACATTGACATTCACGCCATCATTCGTGGCAACTGCTACTTTGTATTTAGCCATGAGAGAAAGTCTCCTTTACACGGATGCGATCCATGTAGATTTGTGCACCGACATCATAAACACCGGGGACGCCAACAGCGTCGGCACGGCAATGGGCACAATGTTTGAAAACGTTGATGAAAACGCCCGCCTGTTCCTGGGCAATTGCAAGAGCCTTCGGACTCGGGGCCGGAATATCCTTGAATCCGTTCTGCGGAATCAACGGAATGATGTTGTATATAATCGCGCCCGCTTCACGCACCGTCGCGGCAACATCTTCGATATGCTTGTCATTGATACCGGGGCAGAGAACCGTATTCACCTTGATAAGCGTTCCGCTCTTGGCAACTTTGCGGATGCCTTCGAGCTGGTTGTGAATCAAGATTTCAGCGGCTTCGACGCCTGTATAGGTCTTGCCGTGGTAAAAAATTCTCGCATTGATCATTGCCTCGATTTCAGGGTCAACGGCATTCACTGTAACCGTTAGCGTATCAATGCCCACGTCAATGACTTCATCAGCCTTGTCATTTAGCAAAAGCCCATTTGTACTCATGCAACGAATCAACTGCGGAAATTCTTTTTTCACCAAGCGGAAAGTGTCTAGTGCAAAAGGCGTCGCGAGCGTATCGCCTGGCCCTGCAATCCCCACCGTAGTAAGTTCCGGCACAAATTCCAATGCCTTGCGAATGTATCCGCATGCTTCTTCGGGCTTGATGACTTTACTTGTATTCCCCGGAACTTGTGCGTCTTCGTTAATGCGGCGGTCGCAAAAACGGCACTCGATGTTGCAACCCGGAGCGACGGGCAAATGGATGCGTCCTTTACGATTCTTACACGCACCGAAACAGGGATGCTCTCTAAAAACATTTTCTTGATCAATAGCCATAAAACCTCACAAGGCAATAGAATCGATAGACCGCGAAGGAGAATTCCTGCGTGGCTAAACTTCCGGCGTGCCGGTCTAGTTTATTTGAAAAATTGAACGGTTACCTAGCGTTCTGTAGTGTGTTTAGTTCTTTTACTTCTCTGTCGAAGAAGTACGGGCAAAATTTAAAAAGCGTAATAGGTAAATGCAATGTGGAACGCGGGGCAAAAATCAAAAAATTTGATTTTCATAGGATTGCGATAGATTAGAGTTGAATGGTGCTATAAAAAGTTTTTATAACAGCGCGAGAAAAAATAAAAAAGTAGTCGAAACGGGCTGAAAAATATTGAAAAAGAGTTGACTCAAATTCTAAACTTGTTCTTGCCAACTATCTCTAAGCAACCTACCTCGCGAGGGGTAGGTTTTTTGCTGTATTTTAGACTTTTTTCCTTAATTTTCTATAAATATCATTTTTTTATGCGATTCAGCGGCGTTTGAGGCGAAAAAAGGGTGATATTCTAGCGGCGGCCCGTCTTTTTTTTTTATAAATATATATTTTCAAAAATGCGAGTGCCGTGCGTGTTGTGCGGCACCATTTTGAGGATTTTGGATGAAAAAACTTGTGATTGTCTCTTGGGTGCTCAAAGCGCTAGGTATTGTACTTGTACTTTTGATGCTTTTCGGGCACGAAATCGTCTTGAATTTGTTTCCCGGTCTTGAAGGAATGTCCATCAATCCGTTTTTCTACGCGGGGATTGTATTTTATGCAGCCGGTGCTGTTATTTACTTTTTTGTCAACAAGAAAGAAAAAGCAGAACGTCGCCGTCGCGAAATAGAGGAATCTTACAAGGCGGCTGGGTTTGATGATTCTGACGACGAGAGCGGCGACGAATCCGATGTAGAATCTGTAGGTGAAAATTCAAACGAAAAGTGATGTGTGTATGAGTGATTTGATGATAGAAATTGAGCATTTGCACAAGACTTACCGCAGCGGCTTTACCATGAAGCCGAAGCTTGCGCTCTAGGATGTGAGCTTCAAGGTGGAACCAGGTCAAGTGTATGGTTTTATTGGGCCTAACGGGGCTGGCAAATCGACCACGATCAAGGTCTTGACGGGGCTTTTGACGTTCGAATCGGGCAAGGTGCTCGTGAACGGGATTAGCCCGCGCGATGTAAAGAGTCGCGAGTATATCGGTTACTCGCCGGAGCAGCCGTATTTTTACGATTACCTTTCGGGGCGTGAGCTTCTGCGTTTTTACGGCAAGCTCGTAGGACTCAAGGGTGTGGAACTTGAATCCCGCATTGGCTGGGCGCTTGAACTTTTGCATGCGAACAAGGACTGGATCGACCGCCGCTTGCGTTCGTACTCCAAGGGCATGATGCAGCGCGTGGGCATCGCCCAGGCAATACTTGGAAAGCCGAAACTTTTGATTCTCGACGAACCGATGAGCGGTCTTGACCCGATGGGCCGCCGTGACGTGCGCGAGGCTATCCAGCAGCTCAACCGCGACGGCGTGACGATTTTCTATTCGAGCCACTTGCTCTCTGATGTGGAATCGATCAGCCATAAAGTCGCGATGATTGTCGATGGAAAAATCGTACGTGAAGGAACCGTCGATGAAATCACGGAATCGTGCGGAGTCGAGTACCACGTGCGGACACGTCAGGCGATTCTTGCAGCGGACTTGCCGCAAGGTGTCGCTCTCACGGGGCATCCGCAGGAATTTATCTGTTCTGACGATGCGGCTCGTGATCGCTTGCTGGGTTTCTGCCTTTCGAATGGAATCGCTGTAGAAAAGATGGACCACAAGCGTCCGAGTCTTGAAGATATTTTGACGGAGGAAATTGCCCGTGCAGACGCTTAATCATATCGGCATTATTGCTCTCAATACGTTCCGCGAATCCATTCGCGATAAGATTTTGTATAACATTGGCTTTTTGGCGATTGCGCTTACGCTTTTCAGCATTGTGCTTGGCGAATGGTCGGTGTTTGACCGGTCTTACGTCATCAAATCGACTACGCTTTCGGTGATGAGCCTTTCGGGGCTCCTGATTTCGATTTTCGTGGGCATTAGCCTTGTGCAAAAAGAAATCCAGCGGCGCACGGTGCTTACGCTTTTGTCGAAACCCATTAGCCGCGTGGCGTTTATCGTCGGCAAGTACTTTGGACTTTTGGCGGTGGTCATCGTTCATTTGTGCTTGCTCACGGCGATTTACTATTGCATTTTGTGGGTGACGAATTCAGGCCCGACGCTTAGCCTTTTGACCGCTATTTACTTGATATTCTGCGAAATGGCGGTCATCATTGCGGTGGCTCTTTTGTTCAGCAGTTTTAGCAGCACTATCCTTTCGGCACTCTTTACGCTGGGCGTTTATTTTGCAGGGCACTTGAGTGACCAGCTTTTGGAACAGGTCCGCTTTGCTAGCCGCATGGGCGAACTGCACAGCACATCGTCTGCAATTCTTGAAAAGGCGGCGGTCGTGATCCATGCTGTGTTTCCTGGACTTTATCGGTATAACGTGACGAACTATGTTGTCCATGGCGTTGCTCTCCCAGATATGTATTTGTTCTGGAATTCTATTTATGCACTGGGTTACATCGGTGTATTTTTGGGCGTTGCAAGCTGGTGGTTCAGTAGGAGGGATTTCTTATGAGAAACCAGTATATTGCAAAGGTTCTCGTTCACAATAAAGTTGTGACGGAAGATGTAATCAAGGCTCATTGGGGCAAAATTACCGATTCGATGGATATCGGGCAGGTTCTCGTTAAAGCGGGAATACTGAAAGAATCCATGTATGCGAAGGTGCTCGCGTTTGTGCAGAACCTTGAAGCGAAAAACGCGAAGCCGGCGGGTGGTTCGGCAGCTTCTGCATCTGCGGGTGCTCCTGCGAGTTCCACGGCCTCCACGAGCGCATCGTCTGCATCGAAACCCGCATCGACTCCGGCAGTCTCGGCTACGGCAGCGAAACCTGCGCCTATTCCCGCTCCTGTGGCGAAAACAGCTCCTGCGGCTCCGCCTCCTGAAGAGGAACCTGCGATTCGAATTGAAGGCAATAGCAGCCTTTATGGTGAGGCTTCCAGCTCGGTTGTTGTGACGGAGAAGGTCGCTGGGCTTGAAATGACAAGCATGGCGAATGTCCAGGTACCCGTTGAAAGCGAAGTTGATGATAAGGAAACTGAAGAGGGCGAGTTGCCGTCGCAATTCGCGGTCGCTACCGGTGATGGTGAAGCCGTTGAGGCGCCCGATGTTTTGCATCCGATTATGTCGCTTGCAAAAATCATCGCCTACGCCCGCAAATTCAACGTTACGGATATTTATTTATATGCGGGTCGTCAGATTGTCATGCGTCAGTCGGGCAATCTGTTTGTCGCATCTGAAAAAGTTCTTGAAAAGACGCATTTGATGGACCGCTTGTCCGAAATAGCAAGCGGTATTACGGACGGTTACAAGATGGTCGTCGGTCGCAATTTTAGTAGGACGATAGGGCTTCCCGGTGTTGGCCGTGCGCGCGTTTCCGTAACATGGAACGATGTCACGCCAAGCATTTCCATCCGCATTATTCCGATGGAATCTATTGCTCTGGAGAGCCTTTACTTGCCTGAATTCTGCAACCAGTTTGCATCGCTGAATAACGGTCTTGTTTTGATTGCAGGCCCTTCGGAGAGTGGACGCTCTACGACGATGACTGCTTTTGCCGAGTGCATTGCCGCCAATAGGCAAGTGTTTATCCAGACGGTCGAAAAGCCGATTGAACGGTTGCTTGTGAACCCGAACGGCTCTATCGCCCAACGCGAAGTCGGTTTGCATGTCCATTCCGGTATCGCAGGAATCGAACTTGCAATTCGCACGGGTGCCGACGTGATTCTCTTTGACCATTTGGAAACGATGGATGAGCTTTCGCTTTTGATGCAGGCTTCGAACGCTGGTGCATTGGTGTTTGCCGTGGCGAGTGGAACCAATATCCATGCCTTGCTGTCTCGTCTCCTCATGTCTGTGCCAAGCGATAATCGAAATGCTTTTGCGTGCTCGCTTGCGGACCAGCTCAAGGGCGTTATTGTGCAGCATTTGATTCCCGTGGTCGATAACCAGGGCCTTGTGCTTGCGACGGAGGCGATGAAGGTGACATCTACGATTGCAGGGATGATCCGCAAAGGCGATGTTTCGCAGATTGTTTCTGCGATTACCGGTCAAAAAGATCAGGGCATTACATTGGATGAATCTTTGCAAATGTGCGTGGATTCGGGTTACATTGAAGGTATCGAAGCGTGGAAGCGTGCAAACGATAGTAGGCGCTTTGCTTCTTATCGCAAGGCTAAATAGCGGGGATCGTCATGGCTTCAGAAATTGAATCTCTTTTGGAATATGCTCTGAACATCGGGGCGAGTGACTTGATTGTGACCGAAGGGGCTCCGTCGTCGGTTCGCTTTGCGGGGCATGTTTGCGCTATTCCCGAATCGTCTGCGCTTCCATTCGGCTCTTTGCTTGAATTTTTGGGTTCGCTCGATGGCGAAGCGGGTACGTTTATCGGCGGTCCGTGGCTCAATACGAAATGGCGTGTGAAGTACTTCCGCGAGGCTTTAGGTAATGCGGCGATTTTCCGCCCGCTCATGCCGGAATGTCCGGATATCGGGTCTTTGGGGATGCCTCCCTCGTGTGATAACTTGCTGGGGCTGAATTCCGGACTAGTCGTTTTCGCGGGACCCGTCTGTTCTGGAAAGACGGTCTCGGCGACGTCTTATGTATCGGCGATGTGTTCGTCTCGCCTTTTGCGATTCTGCAATTTGGACGCTAGGCACGAGTTGCCCGTGAATACTGGGGAAAGCCTTGTGCTTGTCAATACCGTGGGCTCGACTTCCGAAAAACTGGAGCAGGGGCTTCGTAGTGGTACGGATTTGTTCTGGGTCGGTGGTTTTGACCCTTCTACATTGATTCCTTTATTGCGAGCCGCCGAAGCGGGCGCTTTGGTCGTCGTGAACGTGACGGCAGGTAATGCGGTAGGTGTGATTGATACGCTTCTATCGGCTTCGTCTTCGGAAAATCGCGACCTTGCACGGACGATGCTTGCTGCGGCTCTCAAGGCGGTGGTTGTCCAGAGGTTGCTGCCTGCGGCTACAGAAGGCGGCGGTGCCGTTCCGGCTTGGGAAATCCTTTATAATTCGCAAAATGTGGCTGCTCATATTCGTAGTGGCGATCATTTCAAGCTTCCGTCCATTATGGCCGCTTCTGCTTCGGAAGGCATGCTGTTGATGGATAACAGTATTGCAGAACTTGTTCGTGCTGGCTATGTGACTGCCGAAGAGGCTGGTAGGTATGTTTCCAATCCCGCTCGGCTGGCTTAAAAGAACGTTTCTTTTGACGGTGGCGGTATCGGCCTCCTTGTATGTGGCGCCTGTGCGGGCGGCATTGTCCGTTGATGAGTCCCTTTTGGGGGCGATGCAGCTGGAACCGGATTCCGTACAGAAAAAGAACGTCAAATCCGTGCTTTACCTTGGTGGTGGAGAACGTTCTCCGTGGTTCCATTTGGGAGCGTTGTATGCATTGGAAGAATACAAGGTTCCTGTCGATTCTATTGTGGCGACGTCGTGGGGCGCTTGGATGGGGGCTTTGTGGGCGCTTGGCGTGTCTATTGACGATATCCAGCGGCTGATGATGGACCCTGCAATTATTGATTTTGTGGGGACCAATTCGATTCATGCAAAAACGGAACACGATGCGTTTGCTTTACCGATTTCTGTGAACGGTATTCCGTCGTTTCGCCAGAGGTTCTCGTTTTATGCAGATACGGCAGGGAACGTTTATCGCAGCATGCATGCGATTGTTCCTGATACGTTGTCCATAGAACGTTCGCTTTCGCGTCTTCGGTTCGAAGAATCCCTTTACCGTGAGCGGGGGGCCTATCAGATTCCTTTTACGCTTGTCACTTGCGATAGCGTCAATGTCAATCCGACATATGCGGATATTATAGCATCGCTTCCGCTTCCGGGAAATGAAATGTCCGGAGAACTTTGTCCGTACTTGGCGTTGCCGCAGTCTAGGGATTCGAATGATGTAAACGAAAATCCGTTGATTGTTGTCGCAGATCCTGTTCGCTATGTGGCGGAAGGGAGCGCCGAAATCCGTACAATCAAGAATAAGGTTTTGTCAAGTCTTGGCGATGTCGCGGGAGTGTTTATCAGGACGCATTCCCTCCGCGATTCGTCTCGCAATGCTGCTATTCAGGCGGGATTTTCTGCCGTGGAGCAAAGCTTGCGTAAAATAGTTCCGCTGCTAGAACGTCGTACAGACTACTCTGAAAAGCAAAAGTCAAAACCTTGGCTGACTTTTAATCCTGTTTTCGATAGCGTTTCTGCTGAACATCATGCTGCCGTGGCTTCGTATTGGAATCGGGAAGATTCGGGCTTTGCCGCTCCGTCGCATTTTGCTTATTCGATTACGGCTAAAGCTCCGTACGATACGGTTTCTTTTAACATGCAGCCCGATGGCGATTTGCTTATTGGTGTGGGTGTGCATCCGACGGTTGATGTTGCTGCGGGCGGGTTTGGCTCGAATGTGATTGGTGCGAATGCATACGGCGAAGCCTCGCTGTATTATGTGAACCAGATGGAAATTTATTTGAAACTTGCCGGTTTTTATGGCTCGTCTTCTTTCGGTTTCCGCCCTCGTCTTGAAATTACGAACTTGATCAGTCGTCGCTGGATATTCAGTTTTGGGTATGATTTGATGAAACTTCGTTATTTGAAATCGTTCGAGAAGGATTATGTTCCAGAAGAAAATCGCTTCGAGTTTGAACAACGGAATGACTTTTTCTTGTCTGCAAAATATGCGCTTGATAAGATGCAGTCTATCGAAGTCAAATTTTTATTTGGCAATCGCGAATTTGAATTGTCGCCGAGTGCAATTCCTAGAGCGGACCTCTTTGACGAAAATATAAATACGGATGACCATTATGAGACGACTCCCATGACGCAAATCGTCCGTTATTCTTTGTTGAATGGAGATGAAAATCCTTGGTTTGCCTTGAATGGCTATGCTGCAAATGCAAGTATCGGCATGAACTTGATTGGGAGCGGATACCACCAGAGAGGCCCGATTTATGGAATTTTCGCGTTGGATGGCCGTTATTCTGTTTCTCCGGTTCGCAAGGCTGCATTGACTGTAGGGGCTTCAATGGGGGTTGATTCGTACCGCGATGATGGCCGTTTCAAGTTTCCCAAAACGTTTGACAATGTTGCAATGGAAGACCGTTTCCGCATGCATGTGGCGGCTACGCCGTGGTTGGAGGATTATTTGGATCCTGAACTTTCGACGCATGGATATGCGATGCTTCGTGTAAACGGAACCATTCAACACCGTGGCTTTGAAGCATGGCTTTCGTTTGCGTATGTGCATGATTATGAAAATAAAAAGACCGCGAAGCTAGGTGCCGATAAATTTGTCTTTGAACCTGCAATCCGTTATAAATATCGCTCGTTTACCGTTTATTTGGGCGTGAACCGTATTGTCGATTTGGACACCTTCGGCGATTTGAAACGATTCAAGGATTATAGATACTTTATTCGAATCGGCGACTATAGCTTATTCTAGACGAAAGAACGCCCACTGCGTGGGCTACAGACGAGAGACTAGAGAGGTATTTAGGTATGAGCTATGGGGCCGCTCGTAAACTCGCTTTGAGCACGCTTCGCTTTGAGCAATAGCCCATACCCCAAATCTTCACTGGATACTAGTTCTGTCACTCTGGAGCCGAAGGCGATAGAGTCCAAAAAAGAGGAAGAATCGTCTTTTGGATCCTATCGGTCGCGAAGCTCCCTCCAGGATGACGCTTTCTGCCTACAGCCTACAAACCTCTAGAATTCACTGGATCCTTCACTGTCGTTCAGGATGACGCTCTCTTCCTACTGTCTACTTCCTACCGCCTACTTCC